>CAZDJZ010000013.1:0-82327 GCA_964505785.1 uncultured Eubacteriales bacterium | reverse complement strand
TCGCTCCGCTCAGGATGACATTGAATTAAATAAGGTCGTCATTTTGCGTTTCGCGGTTTGCGTTTCGCGTTTTGCGTTTCGCGTTTTGCGTTTTGCGTTTTGCGTTTTGCGTTTTGCGTTTTGCGTTTTATAGATTATTGACGTTGCAGGGGAAAGATGTTAATACTTCAAATATGAAATTCATAAAAGTCCTGCTTAACTCTTTTTTAAGCGGATTTTTCTTCTCGCTTTTATTGGCTCTTCTTATCCTCGACCTGGATATCCAAAAATCATTTGAACTGCCGTTCCTATTTCAAACCGCACTCTATCTTTTTATTTCATACGGACTGCTGGTGACTGTGATGTGTGTTGTCTTATTTTTCGTGGTGCAGTTCTTCTCCGGGAAAAATATCCAAATCAAGCCTGTTTCTCCTGTGTTCCTGTTAACCAGCTTCACATGCATATTGGTTTTTTTCCTCATTCTTTTTTATCAAAACCGCCGGCATTTCGAATCCCTTTTCAGCCCGGAAGCCGCCCGGCTGCAGCACAACCAGTTTTTGTCCCTTCTTTTTCTCTGCATCGCCGGGATTATTTTATTTCTTGGATATTTTTTATATAAAAAAAGCACGTTTTGGCTGATCTTGTTTTTCTTGTTTTTTATTTTCTGTACAGGTTATGCCGTCGCCCAACGAAAGGCGTACCCTAAGCCATCACCTGCAAAAAAAGCTGCTGAGCTAAAATTTGGACCTATCCAAAAAAGATTCACGATAATCGGGATGGAAGGTTTGAGCTATGATTTTATTATTCCCCTGATCAATCAGGAAAAACTCCCAAATTTTGCATGGCTGATGGATGAGGGCAGTTGGGGTACCTTAGAGAGTTTTACTCCCAATGATCCCATTCTTCTAAACGGCTCTTTTAATACCGGAAAATGGCCCTATAAACATGGACGGTTGTCATCTGAAAAATTGCAATTAATCCCCTTCCAGATAAACATTACCATAGCACCCCGCTACATTTTTTTTCACCAGCTCGCCCGGATTGGTCTTTTAAAGATATCGCCGCATGAAGCAGAACCGGCGAACAAAAATATTTGGCATATATTTTCCGCCAATCAAACCCCCTATGTAGTAAATGACAAAGCTTCCCTTGAATCTCCAGAAGAAATTTCCGAACAATGGCAAACTATGTTTAACCGGTATTACCGCGAATTGCGTGAGGACGATTCCAATTTTTCCGATATTATCATGCGCGCTTTTTATTCCGACGCCCTCATTCTGGACCAGGTCAGTTCAGAAAAGGAATCGGTCAAGCCTCAATTGGTTCTCTTCAATCTCAGCGGATTAAACCTGGTTGAAAAATATTTTTACAAATTCAGCTTTCCGGAATTATTCGGCGAGGTTGACCAGGAAGATATCAATAAATACCGCAGTGTGATTGAACGGTACTATCAATTTTACGATGAGATTTTAGGTCGATACCTGGCTTCTAAAAAAGATAATGAGATGCTGGTTATCTATTCATCCCATGGTATTGAGCCCCTTCCGGTTTGGAAACGCGGCATTGAATTTATTTTAGGGGATCCCCAAATATCCGCATATCATGAGAACTCGCCGGATGGAGTGGTCTTTTTTTACGGCAAAGAGATCGCACGCAGCCGGAATATCGAAAGCATGAAGATTGTGGATATGGCCCCCACGCTGCTGCATTATCTCGGGCTTCCCTTGGGAAAAGATATGGACGGTATCGTCAATAGTTCCATCTTCCTTTCGGCTTTCAAAATGGAAAATCCCGTGATCTATATTAGTTCTTATGAAGAGATGGAAATCATCCCTATCAATAAATCAACCGGCGAAAATCTTCCTTTGCTTCCGGTCCCTCTCTGGTAATCCGGGAAAAACCGGCGAACTCTTTTTTATTTGATGATTTTGAGCATCCTGTTCCACCGTGCTCTTGGAATGAACTGAATGAGCTTTTCCAAGCGGTCACGCAAAGTGGTCTTGAGGTAAGCATCCCGGTCCGCATGATAAGAAAAATAAATAACCCAGGGCCTGCCCTTAATATATTTACGGGGAAGGAAACCCCAGTAGCGGCTGTCCATGCTGTTATCCCGGTTATCACCCATCACAAAGCAATGTCCAGGAGGAACTTGTACCGGTCCGAAGTTATCGCGGATATAATCATCGTAATGGAAATTATCATCCCGGCTGTATACCTGGGCATGCTTATGAATTTTGTATTTTTCCTCGATCGGCCTGTCATTGACATAAACCTGCTTATCAATAATCTCAACTTTGTCCCCCTCCTCCGCAATAAGGCGTTTAACAAAGTCTTTAGACAGTTCCTTCGGGTATTTAAACACCACAATATCACCTTTTCCCAGCTCTTTATTGGGAAGGATGTATTTTTCCAGCGGAAGTACGGGATTTGCATAAGCAAATTTATTTACCAGTAAAAAATCACCAACGAGGAGGGTATCTTCCATGGATCCGGTCGGTATTTGAAAGGCTTGGACCACGAAAGTCATAACAAAGAAGACGAAGATCGCCGTTTCCGCAATCAATTCAAAATAATCCCGGAAAACACCTTTTTCCCGTTGTTTTTTTTTGTTTTTTTTCCGATCCTGTTTCTTATCTATTTGTTCCTTATGCATTTTCATTCCTTTAAAAGGCTTAATATACCTCAAAATCCATATTTCATCAACGATTTTCATAGCTCAATCCGCAAACCTCAAAACTCAAACCACCCCGCAGCCGGATCTTCGTCTCTCCCAATCCATTCACCATTCACCGGTCACGATTCGCGAGGCGATGCACTCTAAGGTCCTTCGCTCCGCTGCAGGATGACATTGAATTAGCCTGAATTATTCATGAAAATATTGCGATATTTTTGTAGTTCCATTTTTATCAACGATTAACATGATTTTTATTGAAAGTTCAAATTGAAAGTTTTTCATTTTCATATTTATATTATAATCGCAATTTTTTACCCCTTTGGGCGGGCCGAATCTCAGCCGCCGTGTTTTGTGTTGCACGTTTGGCGGTTACAGGTTAGAATCAAGTGAGGTCAAAGTGAAGTTCACATTATTCGGATATCCCAAAACAGGGAAGACAACACTTTTCAATCTTCTCACCGGCGCTAAATTGGAAATCAAAAGTTATGCCGGAATTAAAGAGGAACCCCATCTCAGAACTTGTCCCGTTCCGGACAGGCGCCTGGAAAAAATCCACAGCCTTTATCCCGGCAAGAAAAAAAAACCGGCGGTTATGGACTATATTGATTTGGCCGGCGCGTCATACGGAGCTATAAAAGAAACCACTTTTTTAAACGTCCTTCGCAAAAGCGAAGGCTTGGTTCATGTCGTCCGGGCCTTTAATGACCCGCAAATCCCCCATCCCAAAGACAGAATTTCCCCAGAAGCCGATATCCGGTCTATGGAAGCCGAATTGATCCTGGCTGATCTCATGTTGATTGAAAACCGCCTTGAAAAACTGGAAAAGGAACTTCAGCGCAGCAAAACATCCGAAGGGCTCCAGGAAAAAGAACTTCTGGAGAAACTTAAACAGCTCCTGGAACAGGACCAGGCCGTCCGGGAAGTCGATTTATCGGAAGCGGAGGATAAATTGGTGCGCAGTTTTGCCTTTCTCAGTCAGAAACCGCTTTTGCATGTCATTAATGTTGACGAGGAAAATATTGATTTAATCAAAACCCCGGAAAAAATCGCTGCAACCAACCGGAAGAACACAAAAATAATGGCTTTCTGCGGGAAAATAGAATTGGAAATCGCGGAATTGGATGACAAAGAAAAAACAATTTTCATGCAGGAATATGGTCTCCGGGAACTGAGTGTTTCGCGGTTTCTAAAATCATCCTATGAACTGATGAATGTCATCACTTATTTCACTATCGGAAAAGAAGAAGTCAAGTCCTGGACTATCCCCCGGGGATCCACGGCTTTACAAGCCGCCGGACAGATTCATTCGGATATTGCAGCCGGTTTCATCCGTGCGGAAGTGATTTTCTGGGAAAAGCTGATGGAGAAGGGAGGTTTTCAGCCTGCCCGCGACAGCGGCGATATCCGCCTGGAAGGGAAAGAGTATACGGTTCAGGATGGAGATGTGATCTACTTTCGATTTTCGAAATAAATTCAGGCGGTTCCGCCAATCATTCACCGGTCACAATTTACGAGGCGATGCACTCTAAGGTCCTTCGCTCCGCTCAGGATGACATTGAATTAATATAAAGGTCGTCATTTTGCGTTTCGCGTTTTACGTTTTGCGGTTTGCGTTTCGCGGTTTGCGTTTCGCGGTTTGCGGTTTGCGTTTTGCGGTTTGCGTTTCGCGTTTTGCGGTTTGCGGTTTGCGGTTTACGAACCCTCCGTCTTTTGATATAAATACGGCGATGTTTAAAATCAAATACAAGGATACGGAAACCGCCGCCCGGTGCGGGGAACTTGAGACGCCGCATGGAACCATACAAACTCCTGCTTTCGCTCCGGTAGGAAGCCAGGGGACCATAAAGGGACTCCCACATCAGTTGCTGACAGAATTAGGCGCCCAGTTAATGCTGGTGAATGCATATCATCTTTTTTTACGCCCCGGCACCGAAGTTATCGAAGATCTGGGCGGGCTGCATAAATTTATTTCCTGGGACAAGCCTATTCTTTCCGACAGCGGCGGATTCCAAATCTACAGTCTATCCCCCCTGGTTAAAGTCAAGGAGAACGGGGTCCGGTTCGCATCCCACCTGGACGGAACCAAGATTTTTGTCACACCTGAGAATATTGTTGATATCCAAATGAAGATGGGGACGGATATCATGATGCCCCTGGATTATTTTCTTCCTTACCCGGCTGATAAGGACAAAATAAAGGAAGCCGTGAGTTTAACGACTGCTTGGGCGCGGCGCTCCCAAGCTCACTTTTCATCCAGGAAAACAGCCCAGCTGCTGTTCGGTATCTGTCAAGGAAGCATTCACTGGGACCTGCGCCGCCGGAGCATTGAAGACTTGATGGATATCCAATTCGATGGATATGCAATAGGAGGTTTGGGTATCGGAGAACCGAAAACCAAATTCTTTGAAATCGTTGAGAAATCCTGCGGTCTGCTCCCGGAGGAAACCCCCCGATACCTTATGGGTATCGGTTATATCCGTGATATTTTTCGAGCCGTTGCCGGAGGTGCTGACCTGTTTGACTGCGTTCTTCCCACCCGCAACGCCCGCAACGGCACTCTTTTCACCAGCCGTGGCCGTATCGTGATAAAAAACCAAAAGTATAAAAAAGATCCCCGCCCTTTGGACGAAAACTGCTCCTGTTATACCTGCCGCCGTTTTTCCCGGGCTTATCTCCGGCATTTATACGATCGTAATGAAATCAGTTCCGCCATATTGAACAGCATCCATAACCTCCATTTTTACCTTGACATCTTCAGGAAAATTAGGCAATCTATTCAAACACAATCGTTCCATACATTAATGCATAACCACACAGAAAGTGAGGATATAGAAAAATGTTAATTGCAAGCCTTTTTATTTCCTTGGATCAGGGGCAGGGTGCTTCTCCCGCTGGAGGAGGCAGCTTCATTACCGCCCTGATCCCTTTTATTCTCGTCTTCGTCATTTTTTACCTGTTGATCATTTTGCCTTCACGGAAAAAACAGAAAAAACATCAAGAAATGGTGGAACAGCTCAAACCCGGAGACAAAATCGTCACAACCGGGGGAATCCATGGCACCGTCATGGGCGTTGAACCGGATAAGATCGAATTGAAAATAGCGGCTAACACAAAAATCGATATTTCCAAAAACGCCGTTGCCGTCATTGCGAACAAGAAACCGGAAAAACAATAATTCCCGGCAAAGGGCCGGTTCCGTTTTCCAATTCAACACATAAAGGGCAAAGAAATGAATAAAAAAATCCGCTGGAAAATAATTCTGGTGATTGCTGTTATCGCCCTGGCCGTTTTCCTGGCATATCCTCCCGGAGAAAAAATCAATCTGGGGTTGGATTTGAGGGGCGGCATGCACCTGGTCCTGGAAGTGGTAACGGAGGATGCTGTTATCACGGAAACCGACCAGGAGATTGCCAGATTCAAAGAAGAACTAAACAAAAGTGATATCAGTTTTGAAACCATCTCCAAGACTTCCGGCCAGGTCGGGCAGTTTAATATTGAAGGCTTTGATTCGGACAAGCAAGGTCAGATAAGAGAACTGATCGAGGAAAAATTCCAACAATGGGATTACCGTCCGTCTTCAGACCGCATTACCTTGACCATGAAACCTGGGGTTACAGCCTATTTAAGAGAACAGGCTGTACGGCAGTCCCTGCAAACGATCGGTAACCGTGTTGATGAACTCGGCCTGACAGAGCCGACTATCCAGAGACAGGGTCTGACCGGAAACCGGATCATTGTGGAACTTCCCGGGGTCGAAGATCCGGAACGCGTGAAAGACATTCTGAAGACAACAGCCAAACTGGAATTCCGTCTTGTCCTGAACGGCCCGGCACCCGACAGGGAAACCCTCCTGACTGAAGAGGGCGAAGAGGTTCCTGCGGGCACGGAAGTGATGCGCGGAGATCCATCCCGGACTCAGGGAGAATATTACCTGGTCAGCGAAGTGGCTCCGATAGTGGGAAGCGACCTGAGAAATGCCCGCCGGACCACAGATGAATGGAACAATCCGGCTGTATCCTTTTCTTTGAATCCAGACGGAGCAAGGCGGTTTGCCAGCTTTACGGAAGAAAATGTCGGTGAACCACTGGCCATCGTTCTAGATGGTCAGATTCAGCAGGTCGCCAATATCCGGGAGCGCATTCCGCCGCCTGGTGATACTATTCTGCACGGCAGCTACACCATGGAAGAGGCTGAAGATATCTCCCTGGTCCTGAGAGCCGGCGCTCTGCCGGCCGGCATTCGTTACCTGGAAGACCGGACCATCGGACCATCCCTGGGCGCCGATTCCATTCGCAAAGGCTTGACTTCAATCCTGGTCGCGCTTGTCCTGGTGCTGGTGTTTATGGGCGTTTATTACAATATGGCGGGAATCAACGCGATTGTCGCCCTGCTGCTCAATATTCTATTGCTGATGGGGGCTTTAGCATATTTTAAAGCCAGTTTAACCCTTCCCGGCATCGCGGGTATTATTTTGACCGTTGGAATGGCGGTGGACGCGAACGTGCTTGTGTTTGAACGGATAAGGGAGGAATTGTCGCAGGGAAAAAGTGTTTGGAGTTCAATTACCTCCGGTTTTTCCCGGGCCTTCAAAACCATCCTGGACGCCAATATAACCACCATCATCGCCGCAATATTTCTGTTCCAATTTGGTACCGGCCCAATCCGGGGATTCGCCGTTACTCTGATTATCGGGATAACAGCCAGTATGTTTACGGCTGTATTCGTATCCCGTTTGATCTTTGAGTTGACAATACCGAGAACCAAAAAAAAGCAAAAGTTGAGTATTTAAAATGCAGTTCATCAAAAACCCTAACTTCAACTTCATGAAATACAAGTATATCGCCCTTGCCTTTTCCGGTTTAATCATTCTAACCGGGCTAATCAATATCACCGTCGGCACGGGTATTAATTATGGAATCGATTTCGCAGGCGGAACCCTGGTACGGGTTATTTTCCAGAGTCAAACATCTGTATCGGATATCCGCCAGGACCTCCGGAATGTCGGAATCGAAAACAGCCGTATTCAGGAAATAGGCGACAGCGGACGTGAATATATCATCCGGACTTTCGAGGAAAAAGCAGAAGAGCAATCCGGAGAAGAAATGGAAGCCCACGAATATGTGGCTCAATTGGTAGTGGATGCCTTGCGTACGGAAGAAGAAAAAAGCGCCCTTGCCCAGGGCCTTCCTGACCTCAACAGTATCGATGAAAATTTTCTTGCGGAGCTGCTCCTGCCTGAATACCCTGACCAGGCGGAAGAACTGTCCCAGAGGATTATTGCGCTTCGGAATTCCCAGGAATTGGACGGAATCATTCGGGAATACCCTCAACTCAGTGAATTGGCCGGCTTGAGCCCGGAATTGGTCAATTTTCTCGAAAAGGAAACATTCCTCAGTCATTTTGCCGTTTTAAGCAAAGAGACCGTCGGTCCTCAAATCGGTCACGACCTGCGGCGCAAGGCCACCCAAGCCACAATTTGGGCCTTATTCGGGATGCTTATATATATCGGGATCCGGTTCAAATACGCTTATGGTGTATCCGCCATTTTGACTCTGGCTCATGATGTGCTGATCACAGTCGGTATTTTTTCCCTAACTAACCGCGAACTCAATCTTCCGGTTATCGCTGCAATTTTAACCCTTGTCGGGTACTCTTTGAATGACACTATTGTTATTTTCGACCGTGTACGTGACAATCTCAAGCTGATGCGGAAAGCGAATTTCATTCATCTTATCAACACCAGTATCAACCAGACAATAAGCCGGACGGTTATCACGTCCGGAACCACTTTCATGACTGTTTTCACCCTGTTTTTATTCGGCGGAGAAGTTATCAATGACTTTGCTTTCACCATGATGATCGGCGTTATAATCGGGACATTTTCATCCATCTATTTGTCCTGTTCCATGCTCTATTTCTGGAAAAAATTGTTCAAACCTAAAAAAGGCTTGGGCACATAATATTTGGACTTGTAAAAAGATTGTTTTTCATTTATACTTTTGTTTATATTTTTTGGTAAAATATAGAAGGTAATAAATTTTTAAAGAGGTAAAAAATGCCTGAAAAAACGCCTAAAAAAAACATTGCAAACAAATCCATGTTCAGCGAATCTTTCTTTCAGACGGACAAAGGAAGAGGACGCAAAGCGATTGCATTCCCCATCGCATTTTTTCTCCATGCTGTTCTTGTTCTCGCCGCTCTGGTAGTGCCTCTTATGAATCCTGGAGATCTTCCCCAAGTTGAAGTGTACAGCGCATTTCTCGCCCCTCCTCCTCCTCCTCCCCCACCACCGCCGCCTCCGGCCAAAAAATCTTCCAGCTCAAAATCAGCTAAACGTATTAAACCTGTTCAAGCCCAATCCAACATCGAACCTGGTCAATTAGTTGCCCCTGTTGAAATTCCAGATGAAGTGGCTGAAGAAGAACTTTCCGACATTGGAATCGAAGGCGGAGTGGAAGGCGGAGTGGAAGGCGGAGTCGTTGGTGGAGTCCTCGGCGGAGTCGTCGGTGGAGTCCTCGGCGGAGTCGTCGGTGAAGTTGAAGCCCCTGTTCGTGCCGCCGGAGAAATCAAACCCCCCAAACTTATTAAGCGCGTGGATCCACTCTATCCTGAAATCGCACGTCAGGCCCGTGTTGAAGGAATCGTTATCCTGGAAGCGACAACCGACATCTACGGCCGGGTGCAGAATGTAAAAATTCTCAGATCCATTCCTTTGCTCGACAATGCTGCAATCGATGCGGTCCGTCAATGGGTTTATGAACCCATGGTTATCAATGGACGCCCCCGCGGCGTTATCTTTACCGTAACGGTAACATTCAAACTTAAGTAAGAAAAGCTACGATGATGGCTTTCGATAATTAAAAGGAGGTACTTAAAATGCAATTTGGACTCGTAGAAATATGGCACTCAATGGGCTTACCTGTTAAATTCGTAGCAGGTCTCCTTATGTTTCTCTCTGTCCTCACCATTTACATTTTCATTGAACGGCTGATCATATTCTCCCGCTCAAAGAAAAAATCCAAACAGATCGCGCCAAAGATTGCGGAACTTCTCAAAGCCGGCAAGCACCAGGAAGCTTTTAACCTTGCCAGCAAAAAAGAATACAAGGGAAGCCATGTGGCCCGCATTTCCGCTGCAGGAATCAGAGAATTCATGGAAGGCCGGGAAGCCGGGCTGAGTATGGAACAGCAAATTTTAACAGCCGAGAGAGGCTGTGACCGGGCATCTGTCATGTTCACCCAAGAACTCAAAAGGGGATTAAGCGTAATGGCGACAATCGCCACATCTTCCCCCTTCATTGGTCTTTTCGGAACCATTCTTGGTATTATCAATGCTTTCCGTGGAATGGCTTTGACTGGCTCAGGCGGAATCGGTGCCGTCGCCGCTGGTATCGCCGAAGCTCTTGTTGCCACAGCCTTTGGAATCGGCGTTGCGATTATGGCCTTATGGTGCTTCAATACCCTTAATAACAGAGTTGAAATTTTCAGCGCAGAAATGTCTAACACCGCATCTGAAGTTGTCGACTTCTTCTCAAGAAAGAAAGAAGCCTAATTCTTTAAAGCCATTATCGTAAATTATACAGGAAAGAGGTAAAAAAAATGGGTTTTACAGTCGGCAAAAAAGAAGGCGATGTCAACGCAGAGCCTAATGTTGTTCCCCTTTGCGATGTTCTACTTGTACTTCTCATCATTTTCATGGTTATGACCCCCCTGGTCCAGAAAGGAGTTGATGTCAAGCTCCCTACCGCTTCAAACCGAATTGAAATGCCTGAAGATCCTGATGTTGTCCTCTACATAAAAGAAGACGGGACCTTGTATCTCAATGAACAGCAAGTTGAAGAAAATGCACTCTACATCACGCTGGAAGACGCATTGATGACCGCTACTGATAAAAAACTCTATCTCAAGGCCGACCAGGATCTGGAGTACGGAGTCCTTATTGATCTCGTTGCTACTTTAAAGGACGCTGGCGTTGAAGACATCGGAATCATAGCTGAACAAAAAGCTGAAAGAGTCAGATAATCGACTCTCATTGATTGATTAATCTGGGAAGCGAGGTTAAAAATCGTTCGATTTCATCCTCGCTTCCCATTTTTTTTCTTAAAACTTTCCTCCAAATTTCCTCACTTTCCATACAAAAGTAAATAGGGATGCAACGTCCCTTTTCTCCAAAGCAAGAGACAATTTTTCTGTATATTTCTATTCTCTTCGGCTTGAAATACCTTAGTTTTCCATCTTTTCCTTTGATCATTTCCTGATATACAATCTCCGAATCAGGAAATCTGCTCTGAATCACAGGTTTGAGAGCAGGCGGAAACCTCAGACTGCCTAAACTGATCCATGCGATTTTTTTTATATCCACCCGGGCCATCAATATTTCAATAACTTCCCTGTATCCTTCCTCCCAGCCAGGATAGATAATGAGGGGATCGAAATGAAAAGCTACCCGGTATCCCGCCCGGATAACTTCCTCAGCCGCCTGAATACGGGCATAAACATTCGGTGCCCGTTTCTCTTCTCTTCTTGCCGCATCAAATGAATTAAGCGACCATGCGATAACTATATTGTCCGCCGCAGGGATATTGAGAATATTATCGATATGGATTGTTTTGGTCTTCAGTTCAAAAAACGCCTTCGGCCGACTCCTAAAAAAATCTATTAATTCCATGGAGCGGCCTGTTAAATTGTCCAAAGCTAAGGAATCCCCTAATTCTCCCGTCCCAATGCGAAGAAACCGGTCATTTTTCCTGAGGAAAGAGTCCAGCTGCGACCACATATCATTCGTATTGACATGGACGGTCAACCAAGGCTGATTCAGATACAGCTGAAGAATGCAATACGTACAGTCCATCGGGCAATTCAAATCTGCATGAATAACATAATAACGGCATCCCAAGTAACACGGGGTACACGGGCACGGCTTCACAAAATCTCCCTTCAGCGGTTTAAGGACTAAATGACTTTTTCCGAATCCTACAGGATCTTTTTGAACTGCAATAATTTCCTGCAGCTCCTGTTCAGTGGATATCATTTCTACCGGAACGCTGGGAAGTTTTTTCAAAATTTTTTGTGTAAGAGGATATGGCCGTGCGGATTTCAGGAGGTAGATTGATTTTATATATTTTTCCAGTTTAATCATGGTTTAATACATCAAAAAGAATGGTGATTCCCCTCTCCTGGACCATCCGTTTCATTTCCTCAATATTGTTTTTGAATTCTTCCGGAGTGCGGCACTGCATCTGCAGCCGAAATCCTTCTTCTTCAAAGTTTTTCGTCGTTAATATTGTAAAGTTTTCAGGAAGCCCCAATGCCTTCATCGCATCTTTAAAATGATCCTGCCGGGAACTCAAAACCGGATAGCGTTCTTTGTGGATAAGCCGGCGGATTTTTTCTTTTTTCTGAGGAGCTGACAAAGTATCCGACTCTAAAATAGCCGGGATTTTCATCTTATCAAAGATTTGGCGCAACCGGCATTTGTCCCTGCCTTGAATATCCATAATGTTTTCCAAAACTTCCATTTGGCTGCTCCTGCTCATTCCATTTAAAACCGGGAACAAATGATTTCTTTCCTCTGGTTTGAATTGAGCTGATTTTTGCAGCACCGGAAAGGAAAAATCCTCTCTGAAGGCGGCTTGTCTTAACTGAAGCTTGAAATTATGAATCTTTATGCAATCTTCGATAATTTGGGCCTTGGGAGGAAGGTTCAAAAGAGTTAAGTATTTTTCACATATTGTCCTGTCATCCGCCCCGAATTTCTTGAATTTTGCGATGATCTCCGCTTTTTCAATAGAAATAAATTCGCGGAGCGAAAGATTTTCATAAACCGGCAGTTCAAAGGCGATTTGATCATGTTTTTCTCTTAATATAAAAACAGTGATCCGTTCAATATCAAGTATTCGGGCTGCTTTAATCCGTTTCCATCCTGAAAGAATGATAAGCTTACCGTCACGTTTTATTAAAACAGGCGGATTGAGCAATCCGCTTTTTCGGATTGATTCCAGCATTGAATCAGCCCGGATCTCCGGAGAAATTTTAAATCTGCTTTCAGAAAAATCAATTTCGCTTAATTGCACTGTAGTTAATTTTAATTCTTTTTCCATTCTATTAATATTCCTAGCCTGAACTTTATCCACACTATGCATGATTCGAGGTAAAAGCACAAATAGAATGTTTTTATATATGGATTTACTCTTTACATTAAACCTGTTTTTTATTATCGTTTGTCAAACCGGAGGAAGTTTATACGTGCGGAATATTTCCATATTCAAACCGAATCCCATTCCTGGGTTTTCTTATCAAGACTTGGTCGTCATCCCTGCCGATGTACCTTCGCGTATATTGGAAAAAAATCTCATCCGGCAAGCTGATAAATCACGGAGCTTGCTTTTTTCCCGCCTTTTCTATTTTAATAACCACGTGGTTTTGTACGGGGGAATAGGAGCTCCTGGAATGATTCTGTTATTAGAGCCCATTCTGGTTTCCGGAATCAAGCGGGTCGTTTTTCTGGGTCTGGCAGGTTCTCTCATTCCCCATTTAGCCCTGAAATCTGCCGTTGTGGTCGAGTCCGCTCTGTCGGAAGAAGGAACATCCCGGCATTATTTTCCGCATAAAAAAACCTTTTCCTCTTCTCCGGAAATGAATACACAGATTAAGGCTTTTTTAGAGCTGAATCACCTTCCCTATACAACAGGATCTGCGGTTTCAACGGATGCACCATACCGTGAAACTCCGGAATGGATATCACATCAGGTCAATCAGGGTTGTGCACTGGTTGACATGGAAATTTCGGCTGTTTTTGCTTTATCCGAATATTATCACATTAAATCGGCTGCTTTGGTGCTTATAAGCGATAAATTAAGCGGCAAAGGTCACAAAAAACAGTTTCACAGCTTGGATAATTCAATCCGCTCCTATTTTTTTCCCTTTATTGAAAAGAATAATAATTTTTATAATAGCATGGATCAATTATAATCAGGAGTATCATCATGCCGCCTAAAGTATTATTGACTCAAAAAATCCTTCCGGAAGCCATGGCTTACTTAAATAATCATGTTGATTTTGAACTCGCTGCCAAAGAAGGTTTCCCAAGCCGCGAAGACATAATAGCCAAAGTTAAAGACAAGCAGGGTATTTTATGTCTTTTAACTGAAAAAATTGATAAAGAGATTATGGACGCTGCTCCTAACCTGAAAATCATCGCGAATTGTGCAGTGGGATATAATAATATCAACACGGCATATGCAAGGGAAAAAGGAATCATCGTAACGAATACACCAGATGTATTGACAAACACAACAGCTGACTTAACCTGGGCCCTTATTTTATCAACAGCCCGCCGCATCCCTGAAGCCGACCGTTTCACACGGCAGTTAAAATACAAGGGATGGAAGATTGATCTTTTGATGGGCATGGATTTGACCGAAAAACGCCTGGGCATCATCGGAATGGGCCGGATCGGCCAGGCCGTGGCTTTACGGGCCCATCCCTTCCAAATGCACATCGTCTATTATGACCCACACCGCTTGACCCCGGAAGAAGAAACCCATCATAAATCCGCGTATCTGCCCTTAGATGCCCTCTTGAAAACAGCAGATATCATTACTCTGCATACGTCCCTTAATTCTCAAACCCGGCACCTTATATCCCGTTCAAAAATAGAGCTGATAAAGCGGGATGCTATTCTTATCAATGCCTCTCGCGGTGCGGTAATAGATGAAAAAGCCTTGGCTGAAGCGCTGGAAGAAAAGCGTATACGTGCAGCTGGTTTGGATGTATATGAACGGGAACCGGAAATAGAAGAAAAATTACTCTCTCTGGACAATGTCGTGCTTCTTCCCCATATAGGCAGTGCAACATATGAGACCCGTTTAAAGATGGCCCGGATGGCAGCAGTTAATTTAGTTAAGGTTGTCACCGGAAGTCCCCCGGAAAACCCTGTTTTCTGATATGACCTATTATTATGGAAATTGCTTCCAAAAGAGAATCAATAGCGGAACTGTCATTTTCGAACTAATAGGCCGGGATGGATAAAAAAATGAGACGAGGAATGCTTTTATGAACAGAATAAACAGTGAGCTTTTGCATAAGTATAACCGTTTGAAAGAAATCCTTTCTGATATGGGATCAGTGCTCATAGCTTATTCGGGCGGAGTGGACAGCACGCTGCTGTTGCAATCAGCATCAGACGCGATTAATAAGCGAGTCCTGGCCGTTACAGCCCGCTCCCCCATTCATCCGGAGGATGAACGGCTTTTTGCTGTGCATGAAGCACGTAAATTCGGCGTACTCTTGGAGATTGTTGACTTTCAAGGCTGGAATGATCCTGCTTTCACATGCAATTCTCCGCAGCGTTGTTATATCTGCAAGAAAAACCTTTTTCGCCAGCTCAAAGATATGGCCTCACGCAAAAATATTCCGTATGTCCTTGATGGTGAAAATGCGGACGATCATGAGGATTACCGGCCTGGGGCCAAAGCGGCCCGGGAATTGGGGATCCGGTCTCCTTTGAAAGAAGCCGGACTGACCAAGAAAGACATTCGGGAACTATCCAGGATTCTGGGGTTGGATACTTGGAACAAACCATCGCAAGCTTGTCTCGCATCAAGGCTTCCCTATGGACAGCCAATTAAAGAGAAAGAATTGAAACAAATTGAAGAAGCAGAAAAATATCTGAAAGAATTGGGAATAACCCAGGTCCGGGTGCGTCATCACGGCCGGCTGGCCCGGCTGGAAATTCCTCCTTCTGAATTTAAACTTCTTGAAAACATCGATTTTCGAGAAAAAATCAGCAGCCGCTTAAAAAAAATCGGATTCACGTGGATTGCATTAGATTTGACCGGCTATCGTACCGGCAGCCTCAACGAATCCCTATCTTGATCTAATCAAGATTTCGCGCTTCGCTCCTTAGGACGACAGAAATTCAATTTCTTTCATCAGTTCGTCCACAATGGCGGCTTCTTTTACTTTTCGCAGAATCCGCCCTTTGCGAAAAATAACACCGATTCCCCGCCCGCAAGCCACTCCAATGTCTGCTTCCCTGGCTTCTCCCGGGCCATTGACCATACAGCCCATGACAGCCACGGTTATGTTTTTCTTCAGGGGGAGCAAACGCTTTTCCACTTCTTCCGCAACAGCCGCCAGGTCCACTTCACAACGTCCGCAAACCGGACAAGATATAGTAACCGGGCCATGCTGCCTTATCCCAAGACCGGAAAGAATAAGGTAGGCAACGCGTACTTCTTCCGCGGGGTCTGCTGTAAGGGATACACGGATTGTATCGGCTAACCCCTCCCTGAGCAAAAGAGTCACTCCGGACGCTGATTTAACTGAACCGGAAAGAAAACCGCCGGATTCAGTGATTCCCGCATGGAAGGGGTATGAGGTCTTATCCGCTAACAGCCGGCTTGCTTCCAGAGTACGGTAGATATCCGAGGCTTTTAAAGACACCTTTATTAAATCGAAATCCATGTCTTCTAAAATACGGATATGCCGCAGCGCACTTTCAACCATGGCTTCCGGACAAGCTTCTCCATATTTTTCCAGCAATTCTTTTTCAAGAGATCCCGCATTGACTCCGATGCGAATAGGAATATGCATGTCTTTTGCCATAACTGCGATTTCTTTTACTTTGTTTCGGGATCCAATGTTGCCCGGATTGATTCGAAGCCCGTTCACTCCAGCCCGCATCGAAGCTAAGGCAAGACGATAATCAAAATGAATATCCGCAACTATGGGAATGGTTACATTCTTCTTGATCGAGGATAATGATGCAGCTGCGTCCAAGTCCGGTACCGCAAGCCTGATTATTTCGCATCCAGCCTCTTCCAGCCGTATTATTTGCTGTGACGTCGCTTCTATGTCCCTGGTATCGGTTTTGGTCATGGATTGGACCGTTATCGGTGCCCCTCCCCCTACAAGCACGTTTCCAATTCGCAGCTTCTTTGTCTTCCTGCGCGGAAATTCCAATTTTATATCAGTTAACGGACCTTTCATTTTAGATTTCCGGGTCTTCTTCTTCCCTCTTTACTGACTTTTTCACCACGGTATCAGGCTGTCCCATCCATTCGGCAGCCGTTTGGCCACATCATTGAGAATAACGAAAACAATAAGAAAAATAAAAATAGCAAAGCCGATCTGCATGATGACCTGCTTGACTTTCGGGCTGAAATCCTTGCGGAAGAGGCCTTCCAGCGACAAAACCAGCATCTGGCCGCCGTCAAATACTGGAACCGGAACAAGATTGATGATCCCCAGCTGAAGGCTGATGAATGCGATCCAGCTGAAAAGAGCCATAGCTCCCATCCGCATGGCGGCATAGGAAAAATTAGCAATTTCAATCGGCCCGCCGAGTTGGCTGGTAGAGGCTTCCCCCACAATGAGATTGCGAATGAAATCCACTACCAAACCGACCAGCTTAATATTTTCATTTACACTGCGGCCGAATGATTTAAAAAAACCGTATTTTTTTGCTTCGGATTCGGGCGTCTGCGTGATGCCGATTTTACCAACCTCCCCTTCTTTTCTTGGGGTAACATCTATATGAATTTCTTTTCCGTCCCTCTTAACTAAAAAATCAAGTGTATTCCCGGGGTTACTTTCAATGACCTCCACAAAACGGTAAAAATAAACCGGTTCGCCGTTTATCCTCAGTATGACATCTCCAGGTTCAAGGCCTGCTTCCTGCGCAGGCGAACCCGGGGAAACCATGGTTACCTGAGTTTTGATTTTTCCGAAAAATCCGGCATAGCCCATGTTATAGCGGGTCTTGCTTTCAGTGGTCAGATCCACATTTTCAATTTGACCATTCCGTTTGATCCGGATATCGATTTCTTTATCCGGCCTTGTCCCGACTGCTAATTCGACATCATTCCAGTTATTGGTTTTCTTATCATTTATACTTAATATCACATCTCCCGGCTGCAAACCGGCGCGTTTCGCCGGAGAATCAGGGGCTATCCAGCCGATTTCTGGAATTTTGTCCTGATATTCCGGAACCTGAACGCCATTCATGTTGATGAACGCCATAACCACCACAGCCAGAATCAGGTTCATAACCGGTCCCATAAAAATGACTAAAAACCGCTGCCACCTTTTTGCGGCCATGAAGTCTCCCGGCTTCGGTTCCTCTCCTTGTTTCAATCCTTCCAGGGCTTCTTCCCCGCCGAATTTCACATAACCACCCATTGGAATCAAACTGACCCGGTAATCGGTTTCTCCTTTTTTTATACCGAATAAGCGTTTCCCGTAACCAAACGAAAATGTTTCCACCCGGATTCCCACAAGTTTGGCCATGAAAAAATGACCGAATTCATGGACAAAAACTAAAATCCCAAATACGATAGCAAATGCTAATAATGTTCCTAATAAAGATCCCATTTTAATCCCTTTGTTTGATAATATTCCGGGTTATTTCTCTAATCTCCCGGTCAAGCGTCAAAATATCTTCAAGAGTATATATCTCCTGCGGCGTGAGCTTATTCATGACATCGATAATGGTTTCCCAAATCCCGGAAAAATTCAGGTTTTCTGATAAGAATTCCTGGACCGCAATTTCATTTGCGGCATTCATAGCAATGGAAAAATACGGTTTTTCCCTTAAGGCCCGAAAGGCCAAGGCGACTAAAGGAAATTGTCTTTGATCCGCCTCATAAAACTCGAGATGGCCGGATTTTTTCAAATCCAAATACGGGAGCGTGGATGGAGTTCTTTCCGGGTAGGTCAGCGCATATTGGATGGGAATTTTCATATCCGTCCGGCTCAGCTGGGCTAAAACCGATCCGTCGTTCATTTCCACCAACGCATGAATAATACTTTGCGGATGGATAAGAATATCCAGTTGGTCAGGATTTAAATCAAAAAGCCATTTGGCTTCGATGATTTCCAATCCCTTATTCATCATAGTAGCGGAATCGATTGAAATTTTTCTTCCCATTTTCCACCGGGGATGATTCAATGCATTTTTTACGCTTTGATTCTTGATTTCATCCATCCTCATCTCAAAAAACGGGCCGCCGGATGCCGTCAAAATAACCCGGTTAACATCTGCATTCTTTTCTTTCCGGATACACTGGAAGATCCCGCTGTGTTCGCTGTCGACCGGAATGATTTCCGCACCTGTTTCTTCCGCGGATTTTCGAAGCAGGGCGCCGGCTGTCACCATCGCTTCTTTATTGGCCAATGCCACTCTTTTTCCGGTTTTCACCGCTGTCATGGTCGGCCTTAAGCCGCTTATTCCCGTAATGGCCAAAACAATGATGTCATTGCTTGAAAAGCCGGCAACTTCTTCATTTCCCTCAGCTCCATATGTGATTTGCAAACCGTTTCCCCTGAAGCGGCTGCGCAATATTTCCGCATCATTTTTATTTTTTACTGAAACAATTCCGGGTTTATGCATTTCTATTTGTTTAATAAAAAGTTCAAGGTTGGTTCCGGCCGAAAGCCCTGTTACTTTAAACCGGCCGGACAATCTGGAGATGACCTTTAACGTGTTCCGTCCTATGGAGCCTGTCGAACCGAGAATCGAAACATTTTTCATGACGATCAATTCATTCCTGCATACTTGATCAAATAATAAAAGACGGGTAAAACCAGGATCAAGCTGTCCACTCTGTCAAAAAACCCTCCGTGCCCGGGAAGAAGATTGGATGAATCTTTGACCCCGGCGGCTCTTTTAAACATGGATTCCCCCAAATCGCTGAACTGAGCCGCCACTTGAATGGCGATAGAAAAAAATATAACACCCGGCAGAGACATCAGTTCAGGGAAAAATACATGGTGGATAACACCTCCACCCAGGATACCTGTTATGATGCCGGCTGCACTGCCCTCCCAGGTTTTTTTTGGGCTGGATAAAGGGGCCAGTTTATGTTTACCCCAAAACTTTCCTATCAGATAGGCACCGGTATCACCGACGAAAACAACTGTCAGGACGAAAAAAATAATATTCGGTCCGTAATCCTTTCTAAGGAGAAAGATGTGATTTAAGGTAAACCCCAGATACAAAGGCCCGAAAAATGTCAATGCAGCGGAAACCGGATAAGCCATCAGTTTTTCCAGAGAATTAGTAATCAGTACAAAATATACAATCAAAATCAAAAAAGCGGAAGCCAGTCCGGCTCCCAAGGGAAAGTCCTGCAAAATAAACGTGGCGCTTATACAAAAGGCGATGACCACTCCCAAAAATTTTTCCGGGAAAATGAATTTTTTTCGCGGTAGTTGATAAAACTCAATCAAAGCCAGCAGGATAATGACTTGAACAATCCCAAAAAAAACGGCATCGGAAAAATAAAGAATACACACGTACAAAAGCGGAAGTAAAACAATTGCAGTTAATGTTCTTTTGACAAAGTTCATTTTTTAAGTTCCAGGTTAAATTATTTTATGATATTTTCGATTTAGATCTCCGGCTTTTCAGTGTTCACGGACATCTCCGAAACGTCTCTCCCGTTTCTGAAAATCCACCAAAGCCTGAAGCATGTGTTCACGTCGGAAATCCGGCCATAACACCGAAGTGATCCAAATCTCTGAATAGGCGATCTGCCAAAGCAAAAAATTGGATACTCTGAATTCTCCGCTTGTCCGGATAAGAAGATCGGGGTCCGGAATCTTTGATGTATATAAATATCGCGAAAATAAATCTTCATTTAAATTTTCGGCTTTGATTTTATCCGAACCAATTCTCTTTACTGCATCCAATATTTCCTGCCGGCCGCTGTAATTAAGAGCCAGAGTGACAACCAATCGACCGTTATCTTTTGTTATTTCCATCACTCGTTCCAGTTCTTTTCGGGTATTCTGTGGAATTTCGCTTATTTGTCCAATCACATTAAGTTTAAACTGATTTTCCATTAACACTTTATCTTCTTTTTTCAAGTATTCCAGCAGGAGTTTCCACAAGGTCGCAACTTCAGTTTTTGGGCGCTTCCAATTTTCTTTTGAAAAGGCATAAAGAGTGAGATATTTGATGCCCAAGCGCGCGGATGTCTCTACCACCTCCTGTACGGATTCCGCCCCGCTGCGATGGCCTTCGATACGCGGCAGTTTTCTTTTTTTTGCCCATCGTCCATTTCCGTCCATAATCACCGCAACATGTTCAGGCAGCTTGGAAAAGTCCAGTTGATTCACCAATTTCTCTTCGGGCGTTCCGGGCTTGATGAATCCTTCCAGATTTTTTTGCATAGACCAATTATAGGTACACTCTCATTTATTGTCAAAATGACCGGCCTGGATTATTAATTCAGGATAAATAACATTCAAAGATTTTGTCTTATCCTGTATAATAGTGGTGAATCTTAACTGCCGGGCAGTGTAAAAATATCCGGCCGAGGACAAATATGTGTTTAGGAATACCAGCTAAAGTCATTTCAGTGGATGAAAATAAACAGGGGCGTATTGATTACCTGGGAACAAAAGTCAGCACCAATTTCACTCTTCTGGAGGAAGTGAAGATCGGCGATTGGGTTATTGTTCATGCCGGTTTTGCTATATCCAAACTCAATGAAGAGGAAGCCCAGGAAACCCTCTCTCTGATTCGGGAATACACGGAATTTTCTGAAAACATCAAGCGAAAAACCCAGAATTGACCGGTATGGACGAACTGAAAAAAAAGGCGACTATTCAAAGTCTGCTTTCTGTTATCCGGGAAAAAACAGCCTCCATGAACAGGCCGTTGCGGCTCATGGAAGTATGCGGTACCCATACCATGGCCCTTCACAGATCGGGATTAAAAATCCGGTTGGCTGAAGCGGGCGTGGAAATGCTTTCCGGACCCGGCTGCCCGGTCTGCATAACACCCAACGAATTTCATGAGACCGCCATCCAATTGGTCACGGAAAACCAGGATTTCATCTTAACATCCTTTGGAGACATGACCCGGGTTCCCACTCGGCGCGGCTCATTGCAAACCACGGTGCCGGCCCCAGGCTCTCAAGTCAGGATTGTCTACTCCCCTGAGGAAGCTTTGAAATTGGCGGAAAAGAATCCCGGACATGAAGTGGTTTTTTTTGGAGTCGGGTTTGAAACCACGATTCCAGCCATTGCATTGACGGTCCAAACGGCTGCAAAAAAAAAGCTCATGAATTTCTCTTTACTGTCTGCCTTGTGGCTTATCCCGCCTCCCCTCAGGGCTTTGGTATCGACTGAAGACCTGCGCATTCAAGGATTCCTGTATCCGGGTCATGTCAGCGCTATAATCGGAATAAATCCCTATCAATTTATTGCCGATGAATTTGGAATCCCCGGAGCTGTGACCGGATTTGAACCCGGTGATATTCTTTTAGGAATTGCATCTGTTGCAGAGCAGATAATTGCTGGAAAAGCTGAAGTCCGTAATGCCTATAAACGGGTTGTCAGGCCGGAAGGCAATCCATTTGCCCGTGCTGTGATGGAACAAATGCTGGAACAGGAGGACAGTCATTGGAGAGGCCTTGGTATGATTCCTCAGAGCGGGCTGAGACTCAAAAAGAAATTTATTCAGTTCGATGCAAAGAATAAGTTCGGATTAACGATTAAGCCGGGAAGTTCGGATTTGCCCGGCTGCCGCTGCGGAGAAGTTCTCCAGGGAAAATCAAGTCCTCCTCAGTGCCCGCTTTTCGGAAAAGACTGTACACCTGATTCCCCCCGCGGCCCATGCATGGTTTCTTTTGAAGGGGCATGTCTGGCACATTATAAGTATAAATAACCTGGATTATTGCTTAACCTGAATTATTCACGGGTCGAGATTTCCGCAGATGCGAGGCGCAGTGCATGAAGCTGTGGTACTTCACCGCGAATGCCCTGCAACAAAGCAGATGCGGTGAGAGTCGGCCCGCCCAAAGGGTAAAAAAATTGCGATTATAATATAAATGTGCAAATGAAAAACTTTCCATTTGAACTTTCAATAAAAATCATGTTAATCGCTGATAAAAAAGAAATTGCAAAAACATCGCAATTTTTTTATGAATAATTCAGGTTAACATGGATTTTTTGGAATGAGGGAGTTTTCGGTTTTCCCGGGATAGTGTTATAATATTTTTTAAAAATTTCGAGGTAAATACAGGCATGGACAAAATTACTCTTGAAGTCGGCAGCGGCGGAAAACTCATGCGGGATTTCATTGATACCTATATCATGGGGACATTTACAAACCCGCTTTTAAAGGGACTGCCCGATTCGGCACATCTCCCAGGGAAAATAGCCTTCACTACCGACAGTTATGTGGTGGACCCCATATTCTTTCCCGGCGGAGATATCGGAACTCTTTGTGTGAACGGGACCGTCAACGACCTGGTTGTATCCGGAGCAGAACCCCAATTTCTGTCCTTGGCTTTGATATTAGAGGAAGGACTTCCCGTAAACGATCTAAAGACCATATTGATTTCCATAAAGACATCAGCAGAAGAAGCCGGAGTTACGATTGCAACCGGGGATACCAAAGTAGTCAAACAAGGCCAGGGCGATAAGATCTTTATCAATACAGCTGGAATCGGCCGGATTATAGCTGAACCCGGATTGCGCCGGATTAAACCGGGGGATTCAATTTTGACAACCGGAACCCTGGGCGAGCACAGCCTGGCGGTCATGACAGCCAGGGAAGAATTCGGGTTGGAAACAGAAGCGCAATCCGATTGTGCCCCTCTCCGTTTTCTGCTCCCGCTTTGGGAAAAAGGAGTCCTTTGGATGCGGGATATCACTCGGGGGGGGTTGGCAACCGTCCTTTCAGAGCTGACTGAAAAGATTCAGTATCCGGTCCTCATTGATGAGGAAAATATACCTCTGTCCGATGCCGTGCGGGGGGCCAGTGAACTCTTAGGTATTGATCCTCTTTACCTGGCATGCGAAGGAAGAGCTCTTTTGGTGATTCCGCAGGAAAACTCAGATGAAATCTTGGAGGAAATCCGCCGCCATCCTGCAGGAAAAAATGCAGCGGTCATCGGTCGAGTCGATGATCAAACCGGCCGCCCCGGAGAGCTGCTTATGTCCACAATCTCAGGAGGAACCCGGCTGCTTGAACCGTTGACTTCTGAGCTGCTGCCGCGGATATGCTGATTGAAGAATAAAAGATGAAAAAAAAGGTTGTCGCATTTTTATTATTAATTTTATCCGACATTGCCGTCATTTTTTTTTCTTTTCTTGCCGCATATTTTATTCGGAGTGAAATTCTGCCTACCCTTTTCCCTGTATATCAAGAGATTAACCTGCTCCCTTTTTCCTTGTTCTTGGAAAATGCATATTTTCTCCTCATCTGGGTGTTTGTTTTTGCCCATGAAAAACTATATATCAAAAGATATCCCTTTTGGGAAGAAACCAAAACTCTCCTGAAAAGCTCCACGCTTGCATCCCTTTTCATAATTATCATTATTTTTCTTACCCGGTCCGAAGAACAATTTTCGCGGACAATTATAATTTCAGCTTGGCTGTGCAGCCTTTTTCTTTTTCCTGTTTCCCGCCTTTTCATTAAATTGCTTTTATTTAAATTCAATATTTGGAAAAAGAAACTGATCGTCATCGGGGTTCATGAAACCAGCCTCCATGCTGTAAAAAACATTAAAAATAATAAGACTATGGGTTATGAAGTCGTTGCCCTGGTTGATGATTCACCAGACAAAATAGGCAAAATGTATCAAGGGATTACTGTTTTCGGCCCTTTAAACCGTTTGAAGGAAGTCACGAAATCTTTTAAATCCAGAGATATTATGATAGCGACACCTCATTTATCCCGGAAGAAGTTAAAAGAGGTGCTGACTTTTTGCGAGCAGCACAGTGAATCCATGTGGTTGATTCCCCGCAGCGGTGATTTTATCACTGAGGGAGTTAATATCGAGGTTTTAGGTGATATTCTCACCTTGAATATTAAAAGAAACTTAATCAAACCATGGAATATTATGATCAAAACCATATATGAAAAAATATTGACACTCATTATTTTCATTATCTTGCTCCCCTTGTTTCTTTTAATCGCCATACTCATCAAATTGGATTCGCCCGGCCCGGTTTTGTTCATTCAAAAGAGAGTGGGAAAGGATAATAGATTATTCAACTTGCTGAAATTCCGTTCCATGTACTTGGACAATGACAGCCGCCTGCAGGAATATATGAAATCCAATCCGCATGTCCGTTACGAATGGGAAAAATACCGGAAAATCAGAGGAAACGATCCCCGGATCACCCGGGTCGGCAAATGTCTGCGCAAATTCAGCCTTGATGAACTGCCGCAGCTTCTGAATGTGCTGGCGGGAAACATGAACCTGGTCGGCCCCAGGCCCTATCTGCCGGAAGAAGTGGAAGACAAAGATCCGTTTATCAAATCGATCACTAGAGTAAAACCCGGCATTACAGGTCTTTGGCAGGTCAGCGGCCGATCTCAAGTCTCTTTCAACAAAAGATTGAAAATCGACGAGTATTACATCCGCAACTGGTCCCTTTGGATGGATATTGTGATTCTGCTCAAGTCCATTCCGGTTTTTCTCAGCCGCAAAGGCGCCTACTGATCTTAGGCTATTCATAAAAAAACGGCGATATATGCCTTTTCTTTTTCCTCATTAGATTTTCATGATCAAATAATTACTTTACAAATTGCAAATCGTTCAGATACATCCAGAAAATCATTATAATCGCCGTTTTTTTACCCTTCGGGCGAGCCGAATCTCACTGCATCTGCCGGTGTACGGCTCTTCGACGTGAAGCACCACGCCTTCATCGCCGTACTCCGGCATCTACAGCAATCTCGGCCCGTGAATAGCCTAAGATCTGAAACCGCTTCTTCACTCATTCTAAGAATACATATACGATGGGTTATTGATTTAGGGCCTGGCTTTGGTTTATTTTTGATTTCTCTTCACTCCTCACTTTTTACTAGGCATGACAGTCCAAGAATCTTCCGTCCTGCTTCATTGTCAGTTTTGAGATTTGAGATTTGAGATTTGAGATATTTTATTACTACTTTCTGCCGATGGAATAGTATTCGAAGCCGGCGGCTTTGGCTTTTTGCGGATCGAAAGTATTACGTCCGTCGATAAGAATAGGGTTTTCCATCAAGGCCTTTGCCTTTTCCAAATCCATCCGGACGAACTCATCCCATTCCGTCACCAGCACCGCAGCGTTGGCTCCCTTAAGAGCCTGGTACACGGAATCGCAATAAACAACCCCGTCACGGGAAGGGATTACAGCCTGGATGTTTTCAGCGGCTTTGGGATCATAAAGATGAAGAATGGCTTCCTCATTCATCAACTCTCTAATAATGCTGACACTGGGAGCATTCCGGATATCATCCGTTTCCGGTTTAAAAGAAAGGCCGAGCAAGGCAATCGTTTTGCCTTTCAGGATCCATAACGCGTTTTTCACCTTGTTGATAACAAACTGGATGCGGTCTTGATTGATCTTTTCAACCTGCCGCAGCAAGTCCATATCCACTCCCATATCTTCACCAATACGGACCAAAGCCCGGACATCTTTGGGAAAGCATGACCCCCCGTAGCCGATACCAGCCCGCAGAAACTGCTTTCCAATCCGCTTATCCAGCCCCATACCTTCAGCAACTTTTTCAATATCAGCTTCGGTCCGCTCACATAACTCGGACATAAGATTGATAAAAGAAATTTTCATAGCTAAAAAAGAATTGGAAGCATGCTTAATCAACTCTGCGGTATCAATATTCGTGATATGAACACGGTCTTCATATTTCCTGTAGATTGTCTGCATGATCTCACGGGCTTTATCCGATTCAACACCAATTACAACACGGTCTGGATTCAGGAAATCATGAACAGCGCAGCCTTCCCTGAGAAACTCAGGATTAGAGGCAACATCATATTCGCTGTTTCCTTTCCTGTATAAGCGTAAAGTCCTTTTAATCCACATAGAAGTCCGGACCGGAACGGTGCTTTTTTCAACGACCAGTTTATACTTGTTTAGATTTTCCGCGATTTTACGGGATACCCCTTCGACATATGACATATCCGCACTGCCGTCTTTGCGGGGCGGAGTGTTGACGCAAACAAAAATCACATCGGATTCACGAATAGTATCTTCAAGGTCGTGGCTGAACTTCAAATTTCCTTTCTTCAGATTAGCCTTCAAAAGGCCGTCCAAGCCGGGTTCATAAATGGGAACAATCCCCTGTGAAGCCTTGTTGATTTTATCCTTATCCTTATCGGTTCCAGTAACATTGTGCCCCAACTCAGCTAAACCTACAGCTGTAACCAGCCCTACATATCCCGTACCTATGACCCCAATATTCATGTTCAGATCAATCCATATATCCGAGAGCCTTCAATCTCTCTTTGACTTTTTCTTCATCCTCATCGCTGAAATCAGACGAAGAAGCTTTGTCCTCCAAAACTTTGAGAATGTAATCATTCACTGATTTAAATCCCGCTTCTTCCGCCGGTTTTTTAAGTTTATTACAAAGCTCTGCCGGAATGGTGATTTTGGTGTTTTTTTTACCCATCCTTATTTTCCTTTCCAACTTTTCTGTTTCGATACAGCTTTTTATCTACAGCGGCTGTCATTTTATTGGTATCCAGCCCGCCTGCACTCAAGAACGCATCGATCTCCGCCACACTTCCGGCGGGATCTTTCAGGGTTTGATTATAATCGAAAAACAAAACATCAATGTCTTCCCTCTCTGAAATAAGATTTCGTATCATTTTATCCAGTTTGACAAAAGCATTACGGGTCGCATCCCGGTCCTTGTCCTGGATTCTTGCCATCTTTTCCATGGAATCCAGAATTTCTTCCATGTCCCGGACAGAATAAATAATTTTATAATCTCCCGGGGGAAGAAATTTTAAACCAAAGGCCGTTATCTTAACGAAACGGCCCTTGTATTTATCAAGTGAAAAATCTCCATCCATCAGCTTATTGATGACTTTTCCGCCTTCCAACTCAAAATAACCCTTGGGATTATTTTCATCAGGAGGACGGGAATCCGTATCAAAGGCCAGAGGAAGCCCGCCGGCTTTAAGTATCTGCATCAGCATAGATGTGCCGGACCGCTCAAGACCGGATACAATATAATTGATATCGTTTGTTAATTTCATAGTCTTCATATATTAATTTATAATCTATCAATCTGCAAGCAAAAACCATTCACACCCTGCCTCCGGCTCCGCCGGGGTCCGGGTCAAGGCCTGATTCAATTCCGGAATACTGCTCAGCCTGGATCATTCATGACCCTTGACAAATTTTATGAATTGGTGTTTAGTATGCTTTAAATGTAAAAAATCCTGCCTGAATCGTATTAAAAACATGGAAAAAATTGAATTGCCTTATTCCGGGAATAGTGCCTTTACCGGCGTAATGGGAAAAAATTTAAAAAAACTTGGAAAACGATTAGACGTCAATTTATCCATCCGCGGAACCAGTCTTATGATTTCCGGACCGGATAATAAAGTTAATTTTGCTAAATATTACTTCGACCAGATAAAAAGACTTCAAGAAAAAGGCCATTCTCTTAAATCGGAAGATTACCACATCGCCCTCGACTTATTGGAAGCGGACCGGTCCAATTGGATGGAGAATTTTTTTCCAGCCGAAGCCCTGGCTTTATCCCGGAAATCCGTTACCCCAAAATCTCTGAACCAAAAAGATTATATCCAAGCCATGCACGAAAATGATCTGGTCTTTGGAATCGGACCGGCCGGGACCGGAAAAACTTATCTGGCTATGGCGATGGCCTTATCCTATCTCCAAAATAAAAAGGTTAACCGGATCATACTAACCAGGCCGGCGGTCGAAGCCGGCGAAAAGCTGGGATTTCTTCCCGGCGACCTGCAGCAAAAAGTCAATCCTTATCTGCGCCCCCTTTATGATGCTTTATTCGACCTGGCCCTTGCGGATCAAGCCAACCGCTGGATCGAAAATGGGACTATAGAGATCGCCCCCCTGGCATATATGCGGGGACGGACACTGAATAGTGCTTTTATCATATTGGATGAAGCCCAAAACACCACCAAAGAACAGATGAAAATGATATTGACCCGAACCGGATTTGATTCTAAGCTGGTTGTTACAGCCGATATCACTCAAATCGACCTCCCTCAGCCGGAAAAATCAGGTGTTTTAAACGCCATGAATATATTGAGCAAAATCAAAGAGATTTCATTTATTCATTTTGATGAAAAGGATGTGGTTCGACATTACCTGGTCCAAAAAATCATTATGGCATACAGCAAGGCGGAGAAAAACCATCCATCATGAACACATTCTCTCCCAATTCATTCATGTTTTTTAAAAAGAAAACCCCGGTGTCCTCCCGTAACGGAAAAAAAAACGGGAAGCCTGCTCCGCCTCCCCGGCAACCAGTTTTCCGGAAAAAATTGATAACAAATCCCTGGATATATGTTTTTCTCTTTGCAGCAGCCATCGCCTATCTGACATCCTATACGCCTTCGCGATCACTGCCTGAATTGGAAGAAGGAGAAATTGCTCCCGTCAATATTGTCGCCCCTTCAAATTTGACTATTGAAGATCAAGAGACGACTGAAAACAGGCGAAGGGAAGCGGTGGAAGCCGTATTGCCGGTATATATTCTGGATAACAATGTTTTCTTGAATACGGAAGAAAAAATAAGAGAATTTTTCAAATCCGGCCGGGATATGCTCCAATCAGGGGCACCATCCAGCCGCTTGAAAGAATTCATGCAATCCGCGAATGAAAAATACAGGCTTGAGATCACGCAAAACACATTGACTAACCTTATTAGAAATGATTTTTCCTCTCAACTAGAAGAGCAATTGATAAATTTGATTGGAACTGTATCTCAACAGGGAATCATTTTAACAAAAAACCTCTTCATTCATGGAGAACAGGAAAAAGGGCTGGTTCTTATCCGCACCCCGGAAAACGAAAAATCCATTCAAATAGAAAATATTCTGGACATCGATGAAGCCCGGGGAAAAATTTCCCGGGAACTTGAGGGACTCAAACTCGATCAGAGAAAAAAATCTTTACTGGAATCCCTGGGGCATGCATTTATAAAAGAAAACATCACCTACAATCCCACCGAAACCGAATTCCGAAAACGCAGGGCCGGTTTAAGCGTTGAAACGGTTTTTTACACAATAAAGGAAGGGAAAGTAATTCTGCGCAAGGGAGATGAAGTCACCCTTGAAGACATCAAGCAAATCAATATTATCAATCAGAATCTCAGCAACAAGCCCAGCTGGCTGTTAAATTTTATCGGTTCATTTTTGCTCTTCGGCATCCTGCTGTCCGCGGCGCTTCTTTATTTCAGGCATCATCTTAAGGAAGCTGGATTGAAAAAAATACTTATGACCGGAACCACCCTTATATTCAGCTTGCTGGTATATAAGCTTACCATGGTTCTTTCGGATTTATTGAGCCAAAACACCAATATCCGTATTCTCGAATTTGCGCGCAGTTACAACTATTTCGTGCCTTTTCAAATCGGCCCTTTGCTTTTCACTTATTTAAACGGAATTCCTATGGGCCTGGTTGTCATGATCATTAATGCCGTGATGGTCGGCCATCTCTTCCAAGCCAATTTTTATTTAACGCTTTTTTCTCTACTCGGCGGAATCGGGGCTTTAGCTGGTGTCCGTTATTACGGCAAATCCCGCAACTCAGCGCTCCAGGCGGCTTTAGCCGTGCTTTTACCCCTCAATATATTTCTCATTTTTACTTTTCATATTATTCGTGAGCAATGGAGCTCCTTTGAAATCTTTGGAAGCGAAATTCTCATGGCGGGACTAGGGGCGGTCATGAGCGGAGCCGTCGCTTTTATTCTTATCCCACTGTATGAAAGTGTTTTCGAAGTCCTCACCCCAGCGAGGCTTCAGGATTTGACAAACTCCGATCTCCCCATTTTCAGAAAAATGGCGATGGAAGCACCGGGTTCTTATCATCATTCCCTAATCGTAGCCTCCTTGGCGGAAAACGCCGCAGATAAGATGAATCTGAATCCGCTGCTGGTTAAGGCCGGAGCCATGTACCATGACATCGGCAAAATTAAGCGGCCTGAATATTTTATTGAAAACCGCGCCCGAAGCGCGGACCGGCATAAAAGCTTAAAACCCAGCATGAGTACCTTGGTCATTGTCAATCATGTTAAAGAAGGCGTTGAGCAAGCTGGACGCTTGAGACTTCCAAAAAAAATTAAAGAGATCGTAGCCCAGCACCATGGTGATTCCTTGATTCGTTATTTCTTTGAAAAAGCCAAGGAAGAATACGATCCGGAAATGCATAAAATCGGCGAAGAAAGCTACCGTTATGCCGGCCCTAAACCTAAAAGCAAAGAAGCCGCCCTTGTCATGCTGGCTGACTCAGTCGAAGCCGCTTCGCGAAGTTTAAAAAACCCCACTGAAACCAACCTTCGGCATTTAATCAATGATATTTTCAATAATTATCTTTTAGATGGACAGATTGACAGAAGCGGATTATCCATTAAAGAACTAAAAATAATCGCGGATTCATTTCTCCATACCCTGGACACGATATATCATCCTCGAGTAGAATATCCGGGATTCGACTTTGAGCGGACTAAATGGAAAAATTCCAATCAAAACAAATCAAAAAATGATAAGCGTATTCAATCAGCAAAATAAGTATTGGATCAACACAAAAAATCTTTTCCGGCTTCTGGAAAAATGCGCCGCTGCTTATGGACATGCCCTCTCTGAAATGACCCTGGTCCTGGTTAATAACCGAAAAATAAAAAAACTTAATCAGGAGTTTCTAAATAAAAATTCCGCCACTGATGTCCTCAGTTTCCCTATCCGGGATAAGAGTCCGGACGGCCGTTTCTATTTAGGAGATATCATCATCTCCGTTCCCTATGCCTTTGCCCAATGCCGCCGTTTGGAGCATGGCCTGGAAAGAGAGCTGGAACTTCTTACGATTCATGGTTTTCTGCATCTTTGCGGATTCGAACATGCCGCAGGATTGGAAGAAGAGGAAGAAAAGCTGAGGATACAGATGCTGAAAGGATACCATGGAAATTAACTGGCTGCACTGGATGGGATTTATCCTGAGCTTGGGTTTGGCTTTCCTCTTTTCTCTCTTTGATATTTCATTAAGCACCTCGAACCGTATCTCACTCAGCCGCTTACTGGAAAACCGGGAAAAGACTTTCAGAACAAGGATCATGAATATCTATGAAGATTTGAAGATCTCAGCCGGCATAATGCGAATTTTCTTTCTTCTTCTTTTTATGCTGTTTTTATATTTGGTTTTCCCGCATTTTCAATATAGGCCTTTCTGGCTTTTTTTCACCGGATTCGGCATTTTTCTTATTCTGCTCGAACTTATTCCACAATTTATTACTTCCCTGGACAACAATAAAGTCTTGGGGCTCTTTTTTTTCAGAATGAAATATCTGTTATGGCTGACTAAGCCGCTTTCTTTTTTCACTAAAGCCAAATTCTTTCAGCGCAAAGCGGATATCGAACATGAGGCCTCCGATGAAGAAATCCAAGCACTCATCGAGGAGGCCCGGGATGAAGGGATCATTGAGAAAGAAGAAGGCCCCTTGATAAAAAGTGTAATGGAATTCGGAGATACCACCGTCCGGGAAATCATGACACCCCGGGTGGAAATGATCTGCATTTCCCGCAATGCCGATATTCAGAAGCTGCGGAGCCTGGTTATAAACGAAAAACACTCCCGGATTCCGGTTTTCAGGGACCGGGTGGATAATATCGAAGGCGTTGTTATCGCAAAGGACTTGTTGGAATTTTCCGCAGATGAATACAAAAATCATTCCCTGGACCCGCTTATCCGTGAGACCTATTTCGTTCCTGAGACAATGAAAGTCTCTGAACTTCTAAAAGAATTCCAGCGGCGCCGTCAAAAATTAGCTATTGTTGTTGATGAGCACGGCGGTGTTTCCGGCCTGGTCACCATGGAAGATCTCATGGAAGAAATCGTTGGGGAAATCCAGGATGAATATGATCATGAGGAAGTGATGATTCTTGAAGAAGGCCCCCAGGATTACATTGTTTTCGGGGACGCAGAGATCGATGAATTAGATGAAATGATCGGATCCAACCTGGCTGAAGACAGCTATGTGACCGTAGGAGGTTTTATCACCCATCACCTTGGGCGCCTTCCTCAAAAAGGAGAAAAAATCCATTTCGGCAACCTCATAATAAGCATTTTGGATGTCAGTCAAAAAAAGATCAAAAAATTGCGCATAAAAAAAATAAAAAAATCAAAGCAAGAATGATTCCAATAAGCTGTGTCCGCATCCATATGGATCATCTCCGTCTGTCTAGGTCTGTCTAGGTCTATTTTGGTCTTTTATAATCTTTTCTATTATATTAGTCTTGTTCGATTCATTTTGGTTAGCAGAGTGCTCTACGGTTCATATTCAGATTTGGTTTGTTATTGACTTTTGATTTTTAATTTTTGATTTTAATTAGACTGCTTTCCACTATTGAGTATAATAATGCTAGGAGGCCATATGAGCTATAAAGTCGGATATGTCGCATTAATCGGCCGCCCCAATGTGGGGAAATCAACACTTCTGAATCACTTGCTGGGACAAAAAATCGCCATCATCTCTGATAAGCCTCAGACCACCCGGATAAGCATTCTTGGAATCAAGACAACTGAGCAAGGCCAGATTATCTTTATCGATAATCCAGGCATTCATAAACCGCTTCACCGGCTCAACCGCAGAATGATGAATTTTGTCTATTCCGCCTTGGAGACGGCAGACCTGCTGTGTCTCATGATCGACGCCACTCAAAAATTCGGACATGGCGATGAATTTGTGATCGAGACCCTAAAGAAGGTTAATACGCCCATATTTTTACTGACCAATAAAATAGATAAAATCAGCAAGGAAAAAATCCTTCCCTTGATCGATCACTACAAAGACCTTCTGCCCTTTAAACAGATTATCCCCGTATCAGCGCTAAAAGGCACCAACCTGGACGTGCTGGAGAAGCAAATTTTTCATGAACTTCCGGAAGCAGAAAAAATCTATTCTGATAAAGAAATTTCCACACAGAGCCGGCGGTTCCAACTTTCTGAAATCATTCGGGAAAAAGTGCTGAATCATACGGAACAGGAGCTTCCCTATGTCACTGCGGTTATCATTGACAGGATGGAAGAACGGGACCCACGTCCCGGAGAAGAAGGAAAAAACCCTGTCCGCTATATCCGCGCTTCTATTATCGTAGAACGGGAAACCCACAAAAAAATCATTCTCGGCCGGCGCGGGCGAATGATTAAAACCATCGGCAGTGAGGCCAGGAAAGAAATCGAAAAAATCTTTGACACCCGTATCTATCTTGACCTGCAGGTTCAGGTAAAATCTAAATGGCGCGACGCTGCCAATGTGCTCGATCTGATTGAGCAGCAGTAATGGTTTAAGTCTATTCAGTCTATTCTGTCTTTTCTGTCTTTTCTGTCAGTTCGGTCGAATCGCTTCATGCGTATTCTCCATGTCATCCTGAGGCCAGCGTCAGCAGGCCGTAAGGATCTTATGCTGCATAGTCAGGCTTGTTCCGCTCGCGTTACTTGAGTTACCATGGTTACTTGGGTTCTTGCTTGCATCGCGAGTTTGGAGTCCCTCCTCCTCTTTATCCGGGTCTAACGTTTTACTCTTTACTATTTATTAAAGGAAGCAGATGGTTCAGATTGACATATGGGTTGGAATTTGCGACAATTTGGTTCTTTCCTGTGGTGAGTGTAGCTCAACTGGCTAGAGCACCGGACTGTGGATCCGGAGGTTGGGGGTTCGAGACCCCTCACTCACCCCGCCCGTTTTCATTCAATCAAAATATCATCATTTCAATATGTAGTTAACTTTAACCGGAAAATGAGGCCCATGGCAGCAAGTTGTGAAAATCTTATACTGCTTCGCATTAGTAGTATTTTAATAACGAAGAGGATATTGTGATCTCCTCTCTGACCGGAAAATGCGGATAGGAATCGTTCGTGCTGGCTACAGCAGAGGACCCAATGACATACAATCCTCTGTCCGGTGTTGATTGGCCGGTATAGGTAGGAATGATGAGAAGAGCGCAATTATCATATGTCCCGGCTCCAAGGCCGGCTTCAATAAACGGATCAAACGCTTTGGATTCCCACGGGCTAAAAGATTTGGAAAAAGACCCGATCTCGTTTGCGCCCGAATCAACCAAAATAAAATCCGCAGTCATGCTGTATCCGCCGGCAGCAGCGTTGAAAACACCAACTGCGGACCGGACATTTGCGTTATGACTGAGGTTGTGTAAGGCCATGCCGAATCCAACATTCACCGTATTCTCATCCGTCCAGGCCATGCCTGGATAAGACTTGCCGTAATCCCCATTATAAATTCTAGCCGATGCCATAATAGTGTTATCAGGATCTTCACAATAGAGCCACAAGGCACCAATTTTCCCATAATAGGTGTTTTCAGTATCAAGACCCTGCAGGATTTCCAGTATGTTAGAAAACTTGATTGAACTCCCGGCACCCGGGCTGAGCCAAAGGCTCATAAACGGATATGTATCCGTTCCGGAATTGAAATTCACGGATACATCCACCCCTGTACTTGAATCTACATCGGTGATGATCAGTTCGGTTTTCCATTCTCCCCCGCCTGATGCGGGCGCCCAGATTGCTTCCGGAATAATAATATCATCACTAGGAATAAATCCTGCAGGCTTCACATCTGTTCGGCTTTCAGAATAAGCCGGCATATAAAAGCATATAGATAATAAGGCCATTCCCAGAATCCAATACTTTAATCTCGATTTGACCACACTAACCTCCTTTTAAATTAATTTTTCTAACGAAGCCGTTTATTTAAATATTGCCCTCAGCCTTTTTTTTGTCAAGCAGCAATATTCATCCAATTTTTATTGATATTTCAAAATCAGATGTATATTGTATAAATTTAAGTGAATCATGAATTCTAATTTATGAGAAAGGAGAAAAAATGCCTTTATCCAGAAGAAAAGGATTAATTTTCCTGGTGCCGGTTTTATGTATTTGTGTATTTATTCTATATGGCTGCCAGGGAGAAACAACAGATTTCAGTTTCGTGTTTATGACGGATATCCATATCCAACCGGAGCTGAATGCAGAACAGGGATTTCAGCAGGCAGTTGAGAAAGCCAACCAGCTTGGCCCGGATTTTGTGATCACCGGCGGTGATCTGGTGATGGATGTTATGAATCAGCCTTATGAGCGGGCAGATATGCTTTACACGATGTATATAAAGAACATGGATCTTTTTAAAATGCCGGTTTATAACACCATGGGAAACCATGAAAATTACGGCGTCGCCATGGAGGCGGGAATAGACCGTGAACATCCGGAGTATGAAGAAGGCATGTTTGAGCAGCGAATCGGCGACCGCTACTCTTCTTTTGATTACAAAGGCTGGCATTTTATGCTGCTGGATTCCATCATTCCCACTGCAGATTATTCCTATATCGGATGGATCGATGAAGAGCAAATGGAATGGATCAAGGAAGACCTGAAACAAGTCCTTCCGGAAACACCTATCGTTATCAGCACCCATATCCCCTTTCTCTCTGTTTTTCCGCAGTTAAGAGGTAATCCCATTGGGGACAAAAAGAGCGCCCTGGTTGTCAATAATGCCCGGGAGGTTCTAACCTTATTCAAAAACCACAATCTCAAGCTTGTCCTGCAGGGCCACCTCCATTACGTTGAAGATATTTCTGTCGGCGGCATTCGTTTCATTACAGCCGGCGCCGTGTCCGCCAACTGGTGGGAAGGGCCGCGTGACGGAACAGAGGAAGGCTTTGCTTTAATCAAAGTCAAAGATGATTCCTTCACATGGGAATATATCGATTACGGCTGGGAAGTAAAAGAGATGGGTCAATGACTTTTAAGCCGAATTCAAGACAGGGCTTCATATTTTTTATCCTCTTCCTATTTCTCTGTCATTTGCCGGTCCTTGCCGGCGGGCAGGAAAATCCTCTTCGCTTTGAAATCTCTTTTCCCGAATCCTATTCTCAAAATGAATTAACCGGACGGATGTTTGTGATTCTCGCCCGGGAGGACGAGAGAGAGCCGAGAGAGCAGGTGGGCCGTTACGGCGTTCAGCTTTTCGGCAAAGACTTTTCGGGACTCCAGCCGGGAGAAACAGTTGTTATCGATCAAAGCACCTTGGGCTACCCTGTCAACCGGATTATGAATTTGGAACCTGGGGAATACTATATCCAAGCAGTGCTTAATAAGTATACGCGTTTTGACCGGGCGGACGGACATACAGTATGGATGCACATGGACCAATGGGAAGGCCAGCGCTGGACCCGTTCCCCCGGCAATGCTTTCAGTCAGCCAAAGAAAATCACCATTGGCCCGGCCAAAGAAGGAACTGTTACTCTCATCACAACTGAAGACATCCCTCCCATTGACGTGCCGGAAGACACCGCCTGGGTCAAACGCATCAAAATGCAAAGCCGGCTGCTTTCCGAATTCTGGGGCCGGCCTATTTATATCGGAGCCACCATCCTGCTTCCCAAAGACTATACCGAGCACCCGGATGTCTACTATCCGACGATTTATCAGCACGGCCATTTTTCTCTGAGGCCCCCATTCCGCTTTTCAGAAGATCTTGACAATGAATTTTCCGGCGCCTGGAAGTCCCGCCGTTTTCCGCGGTTCATCGCCGTCACCATTCAGCATCCCACTCCCTATTTTGACGACTCGTATGCAGTCAATTCCGCTAATAACGGCCCATACGGGGATGCTATCCATCAAGAGCTGATACCGGAAATTGAAAACCGCTTTCGCTGTATTCCCAAAAGTTATGCCCGGGTTCTTACCGGAGGCTCCACCGGCGGATGGGAGTCTTTTGCGCTGCAGGTCTTTTATCCGGATTTTTACGGAGGGACCTGGTCATTCGCTCCGGATCCCCTGGATTTCCGCAATGTGGAAGGCATCAATATCTATGAATATAAAAACGCCTTTTATAAAGAATACGACTGGTACCGTGTCCCGATCATCAACACCCGCAATTCCCAAACCGGTGAAATCCGCCTGACATCGCAACAGCGAATCACCATGGAGCTGGTCAACGGTACTCGCGGCCGTTCAGGCCAGCAATTGGATGTCTGGAGTTCCGTTTTCGGGCCGGTCGGCGAAGACGGATACACCAAGCCTCTGTTTGACAAACACACCGGCGTTATCGACCATGAGGTCGCCCAATACTGGAAAGAAAATTACGACCTGCGCCATATTATGCAGTCCAGCTGGGATGAGCTCGGGCCCAAGCTTGCCGATAAACTGCATGTTATTTGCGGGCATATGGATAATTTTTTCCTGAATATCGGCGTCTATTACATGGAAGAGTTCTTAACGGGACCGGAAAACCCCTACCGGTTCGGCTCCTTTACCTATGGCCACGGCGGACATGGTTTTCGGCCGTTTTCATCCGTGGAACTGCTGCAGAAGATGGCGAACCATATTATTAAGTACGCACCGGAAGGTGAAGACACGGACGCCTGGAAATACGAATAACTCAATGACGAAACAGGTCATGCGGGTGGAGCACTTGTCCCGCTCGTTTAAATCCCTCAAAGCTGTGGATGATGTCTCTTTTGTTCTGAATGAAGGGGAGATATTGGGTCTTCTGGGACCTAACGGGGCCGGCAAAACCACTATTATTCATTTATTATTGGGATTGACCACTCCGGATTCCGGGACCATCACCATCTTTGGAAAAGACCTGGACAGACACCGCAGGCATATCATGGGAGATATCAATTTCATGTCCACCTATGCCTCCATGCCCAATTCACTGAAAGTCGGGGAATGCCTGCAGGTCTTCGCTCGCCTGTATCAGGTCCCGGACCGAAAACACCGGATTGATGAAGTGCTGGCCATGTTCGAGATTGCCGGCCTAAAGGATAAAATGGTCCGCGGTCTTTCTTCCGGACAGATGACCCGGGTTATCCTGGCCAAGGCTTTTATCAATAAGCCGAAAATTTTATTCCTGGATGAACCCACCTCCAGCTTGGACCCCGATATAGCGGACAAAACCCGGCGGCTTCTGAAAAACATCAAACAAAACCGCCGCATGGCCATTCTCTATACGTCGCATAACATGAAAGAAATGCAGGAACTGTCCGACCGGCTGCTGTTTCTTCACCGCGGAAAGATCATTGCACAGGGCTCTCCGGATGAGCTAATACAGCATTTCCAGCGCAAAGACCTGGAAGAAGCTTTTCTCCATGTCGCGCGGGGAGAACAGGTATGAGCTTTCAGCGGATCCTGGCCTTGTTTTTCCGCCATGCCTATTTACTGAAGCGCAGTTTTCCGCGGCTTTTAGAAATATTTTACTGGCCGCTGGTTGATCTGCTGGTCTGGGGATTCCTGACTGTGTATCTGGGCCGGTACCAGGAATCCCTGCCGCAGTTTATCACTTTTTTTATCGGCGCTTTAATTTTCTGGGATATACTGTTCCGCGCCCATTCCGGCATCGCGGTATCATTCCTGGAAGACTTATGGTCTAAAAACCTGCTTAATCTTTTCACAAGTCCCCTTCTCGGTGCGGAATACATAATCTCCCTGATGCTGGTCAGTACGGCCAAACTCATGATAACGACTGTGGTGCTGGCATTTTTAGCCTGGGTTCTGTATTCCTTTAATATCCTCATCATCGGCTTCTCGCTGCTGCCTTTCGTGATCAATTTAATCGTCATGGGCTGGGTTATCGGTATCGTCACGGTGGCTTTGATTCTTCGCTTTGGACAGGAAGCCGAGGTTCTAGCCTGGGCACTAGGCTTTCTATTTATGCCTTTATCGGCTGTGTTCTATCCGGTTTCCGTTCTTCCTCCTTTTTTGCAGGCAGTGGCTCAATTCATTCCCTCCGCACATGTATTCGAAGGAATGCGGGCGGTGCTGCAGACCGGGCAAATTCCTGTCACTCACTTGCTATGGGCGACCGGTTTGAATGCCGCCGCCCTGACATCCGTCTTTTTTTTCTTTTCCTGGAGCTTTTCATACATCAAGAAGCGGGGGCTGCTTGTCCGCATCGGTGAATAGCCCGGCGAGCCGGATTAATAAATCAAAAATCAAATATCCAAAATAAACCAATGTCGGTTTTTTAAAATTGAGCATAAAATATATATAACTAAACCCAGAGAACATATCCCGGAACCCAAAACCCTAATCCGAGAAATATATCGAAACAAATGGCAAAAGCAGCGGCCGCTGCGATTCGACTGAATTGACTGAATAGACTGAACAGACCGAATAGACTTGGAAATGACCCATTTTTTTAAACTTTGACACTAAATAGACGTATCTATCGTATTATATATATGATGAACGGTGTTGCGTTCTTCAGGCTTCTGGTACGTAACAAAGAAAATGGAGAGCTGCTGGATTAGAAAAAAAGAGTGTATTGAAAATTTACAAAATTTCCTTGACAAAACCGCTTATTTGATTAGTCTATTTGTGATGATGAGACTTTGGGGGGGGCTGAAAGAAAATCAATCATGAAAATCACTAAAATCACCATTAATCGCCCTGTAACCACATTTATGTTTTTTCTGGCCGTCATTCTGCTGGGGCTGGTTTCGCTTCGAGAATTAAGTGTGGATTTACTCCCGAATATCAGTTATCCCCGGCTTTCCATCATGGCCAGATATCCCGGGGTTGCTCCGGAAGAAATCGAAACCCTGGTGACCCGGAGGCTGGAATCCTCCCTGCTGCGGATACCCGGAATTCGCCGGGTGGAATCCGTTTCCGAAGAAGGCGGCGTTTATATGAACTTGGAATTCGCATGGGGTACGAATATGGATTTCGCCATGCTGCATACACGTGAAAAACTTGACAGTGTTCAGCTTCCTGATGAAGTCGAAGACCCCTCCATCATCCCCCTGGATCCACAAAGCCAGCCTATCATGGTGCTCTCGGTATCCGGCGACCGGTCGCTTTTAGAGCTGCGGGAATTTTCTGAAGAACTTATCAAACCCCGCCTTGAGCAGATAGAAGGGATAGGTTCGGCTGAAATCGCCGGCGGGGTTGAGCGGGAAATTCAGGTAAAATTGAACCCCCGTCTGATAACTCTTTACGGCCTTGATATCCAAAACGTTTCCCAAAGGATTGAGGCCTTTAACCAAAACCTTCAGGGCGGGACCATCCGTAAGGGCCGGTTTAAATATGCCTTAAGAATCCAGGGGGAATTCGAGGACCTGGAAGAAATCGCAGAAGTCAGCTTAAAAACCACGGAAAACGGGGGGATTATCCGGCTGAAGGATGTAGCCCGCATCACTGACAGCATCAAAGAGCGGGAAGGAATCACCCGGCTGAACGGCCGTGAAAGTATCGGCATCCTGGTGCGCAAAGAATCCGGTGCCAATACCGTTGAAGCCACCGCCCTGGCTAACGGCGTGATCAGGGAAATCATTGATACAAATCCCGGTCTCAATATTTTTACGGTTTCCGAACAAGCAGAATATATTCAAAACGCCATAAATTCAGTCCTGAGCGCCATTCTTTACGGCGCGATCCTTGCCTTTTTTATTTTGGTCCTGTTTCTGCAGGATTTCAAAACCCCATTGATCATTGCGGCGGCCATTCCGATTGCAGTTGTAGCCACATTTAACCTGATGTTTTTTATGGATATCACTGTCAACATCATGTCACTGGGCGGATTGGCCCTGGGTATCGGAATGCTGGTGGATAATTCCGTCGTCGTTTCCGAGAGTATTTTCCGTCACCAAAGCCGGGGAAACTCTTTTAAAGATGCGGCTTTTACCGGAACCAAGGAAGTGGGAATGGCTGTCACCGCTTCCACTTTCACCACCATCTCAGTCTTCCTCCCGGTCATATATGTTCACGGTATAGCCGGCCAATTATTCAAAGACCAGGCGCTGACCGTCACCTTTGCTATGCTGTCATCATTGATTGTCGCATTGACCCTTCTCCCAATGCTGGCCTCCCGGAAGTTTTCTTTTCCTGAAAATGCTTCTGTCGAAAAAAAAGGTTCCTCCGGTTTAAATCTGTTCCGTAATCCTCCCCGGAGAGCCTTTCCCTTCCTGCTGATTTATCCGCTTTGGTTTATCCAGCAGCTTCTCTATGCCGTCCTGAAACTCATTTTTAAGCTGATAAGCTTCATGGTTTCCTTTATTATCCAACTCATGGCCTTTTTATTTCACTTCATCAGCCTGCCGATCAAGCCCTTGGGGCGAATAATCTTTAAAGGATTCAATGCTGCATACAACTCATTTTCCGGTTTTTATCACAATTTCCTGGTATGGTCATTGGACCGCAAAGGCAAAGTCCTCTTCGGTTCCTTCTTTTTTTTCCTGATTACCTTCCTCGCCGCAACCCAGGTCCCCCGGGAATTGATGCCCAAACCTGAAGCCTCTTCTTTTGAACTTCACCTTAAAACCCCGGTGGATTTCGCTCTGGAACAAACCTCTGAGGTGGTGGAAAGGGTGGAAAACTGGATGGAGCGGCATAAGGATATTAAGAATACTTTTTCTCAAATCGGAGTCGTCAGCGGCATGGAATCCATGAATCCCGATGTGTCACTCAACTCCGCTAAAATCCATGTCGACACAGTATCGTTCAAGAAAATGGACCAGGTGACATCGGAACTGCGGGATTATTTATCCCGGTTTCCGGGCGTTCAGCATTCCATTGTTCCGGAACAATCCACCATGGCTCAGTTTCTGGCCTTTTCCTCTTCTGAAATCGGACTGAAAATAAAGGGGGATAATCTGGACGTATTAAAAAACCTTGCGGATGAATTGGCTCAGCGCCTGCAGAAAGTCAACGGTATTGCTGATGTTAACACCAATATCGCCGAAGGCAAACCGGAATTCCTGATCCATGTCAAACGGGACGCCCTGGAAAAATTCAATATATCCACCTACCAGATCGGACAATTTTTAGTGGACGCCGTTCGGGGACGGGTGGATACTCAGCTGAAAGAATTGGAAAAGAAATACGATATCCGGGTTCAGTTCCAGGATGAAATCCGCCGGGATATGGACGCATTGATAAATGAACAAATTCAGCATCAGGGCAATGTGATACCGCTTCGGGAATTAATCACTTACGAGATCGCCCGGGGACCAAAAGAAATCCGCCGGGAAAACCAGGAGCGGGAAGTTGTGGTGGCCGCCAACCTCAGCGGCGCCAAAATCAGTCAGGTGGTCCCGCTGATCCAAAAGGAAATCGACGCCCTGAATTTGCCCGCGGATTACCGGGTGGTCTTCAGCGGGGAACAGGAAGAAATGCAGAAATCTTTCCGCAGTCTGACCCTTGCATTTCTTCTTGCCGTACTTCTGGTGTATATGATCATGTCCGCCCAATTTGAATCGCTGCTGCATCCTTTTATCATCCTTTTTACCCTTCCCATGGGATTGACCGGAGCCATTTGGGCGCTGTTTATCACCGGCCAATCACTGAATGTTATCTCTATCATCGGTATGGTGGTGCTGGCCGGCATTGTGGTCAATGACGCCATTGTCAAAATCGATTACACCAACCAGCTCAGGCGGAAAGGCATGGGGCTGCGGGCTGCCGTGATGGAAGCCGGACGAGTCAGGCTGCGGCCCATTCTGATGACAACCGTCACCACCGCATTCGGTCTATTCCCCATGTCTCTTGGGCTGGGCCGCGGAGCGGAGCTGCAGCAGCCGCTTGCAATTTCTGTCATAGGAGGCCTGCTGCTGGCGACCTTTTTAACGCTGATTTTGATTCCTCTGGGTTATGAACTGGTGGAAAAGGCCAAGGATAAGAGACAAGTATGAAAATTTTTATTGAACGGCCCATCGCCACCGCCATGCTGTATCTGGCTTTGATGGTGCTGGGCATCTATTCTTTTCTGAATATTCCGATTGAGTTAGCCCCTAAGGAAGAATATCCTCAGCTTAACATCAATACATCCTGGCCTTCCGTGCCTCCGCGAATCATTCAGACTCAAATCACGGCACCCATCGAGGAACAGGTATCCACCGTCAAAGGCATAAAAAAAATCACATCCTCATCATCCATCGGCCGGTCTGTCATCACCCTTGAGTTTGAACCGGGCACCAATATGGAGTTCGCCCATTTGGCGCTTAAGGAAAAACTCTCCAGCCTGGAAGAATTTTTTCCCGATCAGGTCAAACCCCTGGTTGAGCCTTATGTGCCTGAAGAATTTCAAACCGACCCCTTTCTCCAGTACACTATTTCCGGCGATTATTCTTTAAACAAGCTTCGGGAACTGGTCAAAGACAAGCTGGAAATCGGCATAGGCTCCATTCAGGATATCGCACAAGTTGCGGTGACCGGAGGAGCCGATTCGGAAATTCAAATCATTCTGGATAAGGAAAAACTCAAATCCCTCAATATCCACCCCTACCTGGTTCAAAACCGGCTGCGGGAACGCATTCAATCCTTTCCGGCCGGCAAAATTTATGAGGATCATCAGGAATATATTTTTAAAGTGACACACTCAGTCACAGGGCTCCGCAATCTGGGAGAAACCCTCATCACCCGCTCCGGAATCAATCCCATCCGGCTGCGGGATATCGCCGCCGTCCAACCGGATTACGGTGAAGTTTATTATATAAACCGGATCAACGGTCAGCCCACAATCAGCATGACCATTCACAAGGAAAAAGGCACCAGCACCCTCAAGCTGGCCCGCCAGGTCAAACAAAAGCTGGATGAGATCAAACAGGAACTCCCGCCTGATCTCGTTTTCCGCTCGGTCAATGATGAGAGCGAAGAGATCGATAAAAACCTGAAAGAACTTTATTTGCTGGTTGGAATTATTGTCGCGGTTATATTTCTGCTCATCTTTATTATTTTGCGGAGCGTCCAGCCGTCCCTGCTGGTACTGTCCTCGATTTTCTTTTCGGTTCTGATCACATTTAATCTGATTTATCTTTTTGATGTGTCCCTGAACATGCTGACCCTAGGGGGGCTGGCCCTGGGCTTCGGTCTGTTTGTAGATAATTCCATCGTGGTATTTGAAAACATCCTTCGTAAAAAAGAAAAAGGCATGGCGGCTTTAGAAGCAGCTGCAGCCGGTTCCAAAGATGTGTTTATGCCGGTCCTGGCTTCCACACTGACTACGATCAGCGTTTTTTTTTCCTTTGCTTATTTTCAGGGCCGTCTTAAAATATTTTATCTCCCGGTAGCGGTGGTCATTGCCGCCGCTCTGACCGCGTCCCTGCTGGTGTCGTTTACCCTCATTCCGGCCTTAAGCCCTAAGCTGCTGATCAAGCGGCGGCGCAAAAAAAAGCCGGGACGCTTCTATCCGAAACTTCTGCGCTTTGTTTTGCGCCGCCCCCTGGAAGTTTTACTGATCGTGGCGGCTCTTTTCTACGGGTCCTACAGCTGGTTTAAATCCGAAGTTTCACTGGGAGAATTCTTCCGCTGGTATAACCGCCAAATCCTGTCCGTGCGCATTTCCATGCCTCCGGGTACGGAAATCGAACAAACCGATGAGGTCATTCACCAATTTGAAGAAAAAGTCCTGGAAAAAGCCTATGAAAAGACCATGAACACCACCACCATGGCGGAAATGGCTTATCTTCAAATCACTTTCCCGCCGGAAATCGAAAATTCCTACCGGCCTTACCTTCTAAAAGAGGAATTAGTGCAGCTGGCAACCAACTTCGCCGGAATCAGTGTAAGCATTTCAGGATTTGATCCCCAGGCATACTACTCGAGTATGGGAACTAATACCTATTACGGCTCCCGGATCAAATTTCTTGGCTATAATTTAAAAAAATTATCCATCATCACTGCAGACCTGGAGCGGACACTTAAGCGCAACCCGCGCATCAATGATGTTAAAATTATTTCCAGCCGCCGTGGGTGGTGGCGATTAGATTCATTTGAATACGTTATGAAAATCGACCGGCATGCGGTCAAGGGCTATGCGCTTGATCCCAATTATTTATATGCCCACATCAGCTCAGTGATCCAGGGCCGGGTTTCGGCCCCAATGAAAGTGACCATGAACGGCCAGGAGCTGGAACTGACTGTCAAATTCCCCAAAGCCAGCACTCTGGATATGAAAGAACTGCAAGATGAACTCATTCGGACCCAGAACGGCGAGTATCTGCGGCTGGGTGATATCACGACTGTCACGGAAACCCCCATCGCCGGGTCCATTGACCGGGAAAACCAGCAGTTTCAGCAAACCGTGATGTGGGAATTCCGGGGGCCTTATAAAGCGGCTGACCGCTATGAAGAAGCGGTGTATGAAAAACTGGAGCTTCCGGCCGGATTTTCCGCCACCCGGGAAGATGACCGCTTCATGACCGAGGAAGAGAAAGGACAGATATCTTTTGCTGTTATTTTTTCCTTGGTGATAATCTTTATGATCCTGGCATCACTCTATGAATCTCTGATTCAGCCGTTTTTTATATTATTGGCCGTCCCCCTGGCATTGATAGGTGTGTTTGTTGCTTTCGTTGTAGCAGATTTCCCCTTTGATTCATCCGCCTATGTGGGGGTGATTCTCCTAGGCGGTATTGTCGTCAACAATTCCATTTTATTGGTCGACCACATCAATTATAAGCGCAAGGAAGGTCTGCCGCTGCTTGAATCCGTGATTGAAGGAGCACACGAACGGGTCCGGCCCATTTTCATGACCACGAGCACAACTATATTGGGGATGCTTCCCATGGTGCTGATCCAAGTTGAGGTGGGCCAGAGAAAAATCTGGGCATCCCTGGCTCTGTCCGCCGTCGGGGGACTTGCGACATCTGCGCTTTTTATCCTGGTCGTGATTCCCATTCTTTATTTTTACGGAGACAATGTAAAAGCCTGGTTCACCCGAAAATCCGGACTTACGGGACAAGCCTGGAGAAATTTTCAAAAATAGGAGTTCATAATGGAAAACACACTCTTTTCCAAAAAAATACTGATCGCCGTCTTGATTATTATTTTCTGCGCAGTTTCCGTTTATTTTCTGTTTCTGCAATCCCCCGCCGAAGAATCCGGTGCCGGGGAAGAGGGAACGGAGGATAATAACCAGCCCGCTGAGACGCCCATCACAGTCAAGGTGGATGAAGCCCGGATCGACGATCTGGTCATAAAACTGCGCAGCCCGGGTGAAGCCTTTACCCGCAGAAATATCACCTTAAAAGCCGAGGTGCCCGGACTTATCCGAAACCTTTATATCGATGAAGGCCGGCATGTCAATCAGGATGATCTGCTCATGGAGCTGGATAACCGGAAATATCTGCTGGACCTGGAGAATGCCCGGGCCCAATATCTCCAAGCCTTATCCGAACTCCTCCTTGAGGAACAATTTTCTACAGAACCCGAATCCGTAACTCCGCCGGAAACAATCCGTGAATTGGAACGGTTGGAAAAAGAACTGAAAGACGCCCAGGCCCTTTATGCGAAGGGTCTTCTAGCCCGCAGGGAAGTTGAGGAAAAAAGACAGGCCTACGAACTTGCATTGATTGAATCCGGTGGCAAAAAAGAAGAAATCAGGGAAGCCGCAAAGGGAGTCACCCAGGCCTATGTCAACGTGCAGAAGGCGGAACTGGACCTGGAAAAAACTCAAATCCGGGCGCCCTTTTCCGGAATAATCCACAACATCCAAATTTCTCCCCGGGAACATATAAACTCCGGACAGGAACTGTTCAATCTTGTCAACATCCAGCAAATCGAAGTCCATGCCAAAGTCCTGGAAAGCGAAGTCGGACGCATGAAAGAGGGCCGGGATGTGGAAATAAAATTTTCCGCTTACCCGGAGGAAATTTTCAAAGGCGAAGTGAAAGCCATCAGCCCCGTGGTCAATCCTTCTGACAACACCTGCAATGTCATCGTCAAAGTTTCCAACCGGGATGAAAAAATCAAGCCGGGTATGCACGCCCAAATGGAAATTCCGGCGGAAATACATAAGGACCGGCTTCTTATTCCCCAAGACGCCGTTCTCGTTCGCCAAGGAAGAAAATTGGCATTCGTCGTAGAGGGAAACCTTGCTAAATGGCGCTATATTGAAGCCGGCCTCGAAAACGACCAATTCGTAGAAGTCCTGGATGGAGTCCAGGCAGGTGAAAAAGTCATTGTGGAAGGACATTTCACCCTGGCCCATGATGCCAAGGTCCGGGTGGTGGATTAAATTCATCTCAAAAGGTAGTTGTAATTTGCCGCAAAGATGACATAATATATTTAGTGAAATAAAAGCTCGGATTTCTGGGTTAGGAGAGTGCGATGGCCTTAAGCAAACAGCAAGAAGAACTATACCGGAAAACCATGGAAGAAGCCAAATCCCAATTAGAATCTATAGATGACGAGATGGAAAAAGAGCTGCAGCGTGCCCGGGAACGATTGGCCAAGCTGCAGGAGTCCAAACAATCCTTCCGCCAGCTCTACGAAGGGGCGGCCCGCCTGCTCGGCATAGAGGTTGAAATGGAGGAGGAAGAAGAAGAACATATCATGCAGAAACCTCCAGAGGAAGATTCCGGACAGGAAGAAGAAAACAAAGAAAATCAGGGCTGATTATCTGATTAGTCCCGCTTCATTAACTCATACCTTTCAGCATGATCACTGCAACGGATGCACAAAATTTAGTTTACCTTGGAAAATCACTGGCCCTGGCCTCCGCTCTTTCCTGGGCAATGGCCGTCATTCTCTTTCGAATCAGCGGAAAAAACGTTCACCCTATTGGTCTGAACCTGTTTAAATCCCTTTTATCCGGGATTTTAATGATCATGACCCTTGGGATATTTCATCAGCCGCTGTTTCCTGCGGTTCCCTTGACTTATTATGTCATACTGCTTCTCAGCGGGATTATAGGTATCGGCGTATCCGACACACTTCTTTTTGCCGGACTCAACAAGCTGGGTGCCAGCTTGACCGCAATAGTGACCTGCAGTTACAGTCCTTTCGTTATTATTCTGGCAGCGCTCTTTATCGGCGAACGCATGAGTCCCTGGCAGATTGCCGGCGTAATATTTATCATATCTGCGGTTTCCACCATTTCTTTAAAAACAGACGGAATAAATTCCCTCTCCCGCAAACAGCTTCTCAGCGGCATCTTTCTGGGTCTATCCGCCATGCTGTCCATGGCCCTCAGTATTGTCATCATGAAGCCTGTTCTAAGCCAGACATCACTTTTATGGGCTACGATAACACGTATCATAGGAGGCGGTGTTTTTTTAACCGCTGTCGTTTTCTTTCATCCAGCCGGAAAACGCATGTGGCAATCCATCTTTTCCCGGGAAAGCTGGAAACCCATGCTCAGCGGCTCTTTTTTGGGAGGATATTTGTCTTTAATCGCCTGGATGGCCGGGATGAAATACGCTCAGGCCTCAGAAGCCTCGGTACTTAACCAGATGAATACAATTTTTATCTTTATTCTGGGTATTATTTTTCTTAAAGAGAAGCTCACCCCCAAAAAAGCCGCCGCCTTTATTCTGGCAGCGACCGGGGTTGTTTTGGTCGTCTTTTTTTAACCTGAACTATTCAATGTCATCCTGAGGCCTGCAAAGCAGGCCGTGAGGATCTTGTGCTGCTTCGCTGTCAAAATCGTAAATCGTAAATCGTGAACCGTGAATCGTTAATCGTGAATCGTTAATCGTGAATCGTAAATCGTGAATCGTGAATCGTAAATCGTGAATGGATTGGGGATGCGTATACAGCCGCTGGATACTCTTTAATAGGATGTTGGAAAATCCGCAAAACGCAAAACGCTTGAAACCGTCTCCTATCCGGCTTTGGATTATTTTTGAGATTTGATTTTTGATTTTTGATTTAAATCAGATAACTTTTTACTTTTCACTTCTTACTAGGTTTTCTGACTATTTTCCCGCGGTTGTGACATCCACCCAGATGGAATACTGCTTGGGTGCATTCCGCCGCAGGGAGGCCATGTCAGCCGACCCCGAACTGACTCGTCTTTCACCAGTCATATCGCCTACGCCCCCTGCACTGGAACCTCCCCGGGTGCTCATCTGGGCCATCCGGGACAGCCTGGCCTGCTTCATTTCTTCGGTCATTCCTCCCCATTCAAACGCCATTTTAAAGCTCTGTCCGGGCTGAGTGCCGATGCCGAAAGCATTGTCTGCAGGCTTTTCCAAAGGGACAGCGAATTCATATACCATTCGGTCCTCATACCGGGCTGATTTGAATACCGCAGGTTTATGTTCAGCGGAAGAGCGGATGGTTTCTTCGTCTTTATTGATTATAAACACATTAGGAACCAAGTGCTGAGGTTTGGACCGGATTTGCTGTTTTTGAATATCGGTTAAAGCCCCCCCCTGGTTTTCCAGTAACTGAATATATTTTTCCGCGGGAACAGTCAATTGCTGAAACCGGATGCCGTAGTTTTTTTTCTTTTTTCCTTCCGGGTTCAGCCACAAAGTCATACCGGTTTGCCCAATGGTGCTGAGATATTCAAGGTCATTGAAAATAAACACCGAATAAAGATAACTGCCGTCGTTTTTAAACCCATAATCCACACTGAGCTTTTTTTGGTTGATCAGATCATCAGCCTCCCACTCCTGTTCCAAACCGTCCACCTGAATAGGCGTATTGATCCATTGACTGGCCGCTTCATCTTTAGCCCAAGCAGCCGGCAATAAGATCACTACAGCCAAGCCCATGATTATAATTCGAGACACATGATGTTTCATAATAATTTCCTCCCTAATGGAGTTTATTGTCTTATTCCCTATCCGGTGCCCATTTTACCAAAAAATTCATCATCTGCATAGCCATTCTGGTCCGTCTAGGTCTGTCTAAGTCTATCTAGGTCTTTTCCCCATGTCATTCCCGGAGCGATGCGACGGGAATCTAAGACTGCTTCGTTTAGTAAAAAGTGACAGCGAAGCTGACATCCTGAGGAGCCGAACGACAGGAATCATAGACTGCGAGTGAAGATTTATCTGGTTTAAATCAAAAATCAAAAATCAAATCTCAAAAATAAACCAAAGCCGGATAGGAGACGGTTTCAAGCGTTTTGCGTTTTGCGTTTTGCGGATTGCGAATTGACTTTATGAGTGGATTTCGGAATAATGACTCACAATCCATATCCGGAGAAAGTGCATGAAAAAAGTTTTATTATGGCTGCTGGCTTTTCTCGTCACTATATTTGTTCTTGTTTTTCAAAGACTGACCGGGCCGACATACCCCATCCGGGACTCGGTGGAACTGGCCGGACATAAAATTTCCTATACTCTTGAAAGAAGCCATGTCACAAGTGAAGACTGCTTAATTCAGATAGAAGCTCCGGAAGACCTAACCGGCAAAGTCATATATAAACGCTACAAAACCGATGATCCCTGGACAGACGTGCCCCTCCATCGCGAAAACGGAACTTTGACCGGACGCCTTCCCGCGCAGCCGCCTGCAGGCAAACTGATGTATAAAGTGTATCTTCAATCCGGGAATACGCAGGTTTCTTTAAACGGAGAAGATCCGGTGATCATCCGGTTTAAAGGTGAAGTCCCGGATATCGTAGTCATTCTGCATATCATCGCTATTTTCATGGCTTTTCTTCTCTCAACCCGTACCGGTTTGGAAGCTCTCCGGAAAGAAGGAAACCCTCGAAAGCTGGCTTACTGGACTGTGGCTTTTTTGATTTTAGGCGGATTTATTCTCGGTCCTATTATGCAGAAATACGCCTTTGATGCTTTTTGGACCGGTTTTCCTATCGGCAGCGATCTGACCGATACCAAAACCCTAGTGGCGCTTGTGGGATGGGCTGCGGCTTTAATCAGAGGAAAACAAGGCAAATCAGCCCGCCGCTGGGCTCTGGCCGCGGCCATCCTGATGCTGGTTGTCTTTATGATCCCTCACAGCCTGATGGGGTCGGAACTGGATTACTCCGACTTGGATCAAGAGACCGGTATTATTTCCGCACGATCTTTCGCTCACCGTCTGCTAACTTGAACTTTATCTTCTATTCGTCCCTATCCTAAACAGACTTTTTTAAGACCTCTGGATCTTCCACCGCAATGTTCCTTACAGTAACTGTTTCAGCTTCTCGTTCGCCACGCCGTATTTTGACATTCACCCAAGTTTACATTATGAATAAGAGACGAAGCACCTGGAAATCCTTCGCTTTGCTCAGGATGACAGCGGAAATGTCATTTTCGAACTTCAAGTTTAGATAAGGAGAATCGGATGAAAAGAGCCAATGGAATTATTTTTGTTATATTTTTTGCTTTTGTATTCGCAATGACTGCGTATACTCAAGAGGCGGCCAAAGAGCCAATCGATGATATCGCAGATATTATTGCCTGGAAATCCATACAGGGCGCTGTGGTGTCCCGGGATGGACAATGGTTCGCCTATTATCTTGCTCCGCAGGAAGGAAACGGCGAGGTGATCATACGTAAAACAAAGGGAGACAAAGAATTTCAATTCCCTATTGGAGAAACCCCGCGTTACTTCTCAAACGCTATTTTCTTCTCTCACGACAGCAAATGGGCCGCCTGGACAGTCTTCCCCACCCGCCAGGAATCCAGGCAAGCGGAAAAACAAAAAAAACCGGCTCATAATAATGTCTCTTTGCTCAACCTTAATTCCGGCGATAAGCGGGATTTTGAGAGTATCAAGGCCTTCAGCTTTTCCGGAGAAAATCCAGGGTGGCTGGCCCTGCATTCCTATCCGGCCGAAGAACAATCCAAAGGCGACGAAAAATGGAACGGGTCGGATTTAATGCTTCGAGATTTGACCGGCCCGCAGCAGCTGAATTTCGGGAATGTATCTGAATTTGGTTTTAATAAAAAAGGTGATTGGCTGGTCTGGATTGTGGATGCCCGGGATAAAAGCCGCAACGGTATGCAGCTGCGAAGTATGAGTTCCGGTGTCGTGCAATCCTTAGACAATGACAAGGCAGAATACAGCCGCCTCAATTGGACAAAAGAAGGAAACGCCCTGGCTGTTATCAAAGCGACGGAACATGATGATTATGAAGAACCTCTGCATTGCGTGATCGGGTTTTCAGATTTTGGTGCATCCGGCCCTGCAAAAACCGTCTATAATCCCATGCAGGATAAAACATTCCCTCCTGGGATGACAATAAGCCCGAACCAGGATCCGCAGTGGACAGACAATCTGGACGCAATCCTCTTCGGCATTCATGCAGTTGAAAAAAAAGAACAGAAAGAAGAAAAAGAAGAAAATAATGAAAAAGAAAAAGCTGCACCTGCCGAAAAAGAACTGGCCCCTCAGGATCTGCCGGACGTTGTGATCTGGCACTGGAAAGACAAACGCCTGCAGTCCATGCAGCAGGTCCAGTCCCGAAGGGATGAAAACTACAGCTATTTGAGCTTATACCGTATAAAAGAGAAAAATTTCATCCGCCTCGCGGATGATCAGGTCCGTGATGTGTCTCCCGCTCCCAAACACCGCTGGGCCCTTGGCTATGACAACCAGGAATATCTTCTGTCCTCCAATTTGGAGGGACGCCGGTATCAGGATATTTACGTTATCGACCTGCATACGGGAGAAAAAAAACTGGCTCTGGAAAAATGCCGCTGGCCTTTTACACCTTCTCCTGACGGAACGCATCTGGCTTACTATCAGGATGGTGATTTTTTCTCGTATGAATTTTCTTCCGGACAAAGCATCAATGTGACCAAAGACACACCCGCTTCATTTATCGACGAGGAAGATGACCACAATGTTGTCGACCCGCCTATCCGGCCTTTAGGATGGTCGAAAGACGGACAGTTCATGCTGCTCTCGGACAACTGGGATATTTGGAAAATCCCGGTCAATGGCGGAACCGGTGTTAACCTCACCGGCAACGGCAAAGAAGACGCCATTCGTTACCAAAGATATATTCGATTGGACCCTGAAGAAGAAGGGATTGATTTGAGCCGCCCCCTGTACATTTCCACATATGGAGAATGGACCAAGAAGGCCGGTATCGCAGTTGTTGATGTCCAAAAACCAGGCGCAAAGATGCTTCTTTGGGATGATGCCTTTTACTCCCTGATGAAAGCCGAAGGTACGGATACATATCTTTACACTCGGCAGACGTATAAAGACTATCCCGATTATTATGTAACCGATCGCACACTGAAAAAAGGACAGCGCCTCACACAAGCCAATCCGCAGCAGGACAATTTCCTCTGGTCGGACGGATCACTTCTCATCGATTATGAAAGCAAAAAGGGTGACCGGCTTCAGGGTGCTTTGTTTTTACCGGCGAATTATGAAAAAGGCAAACGCTATCCCACGATCATCTATTATTATGAGAAAATGTCGCAAAGCCTAAACCGGTATTATGCACCCCATGCCAGCGGTTTTAATAAAAGTGTTTACACCAGCCGGGGATATGCCGTCTTGATGCCGGATATCACCTATACCGTCAATGATCCCGGCATGTCCGCGGTGTGGTGTGTTTTGCCGGCGGTTGAAGCAGCCGTTGAAACCGGGGTGGTGGATCCGGAGCGGATCGGCATTCACGGTCATTCCTGGGGCGGTTATCAGACTGCTTTTCTTGTCACTCAAACCGATGCTTTTAAGGCGGCGGTTGCCGGCGCGCCTCTGACCAATATGATCAGCATGTACAGCTCCATATACTGGAATACAGGCTCCGCCAATCAGCCCATTTTTGAATCCAGCCAAGGGCGGTTTAAAGGAATTTTCCTGGAAAATATAGATGCCTACACACGAAACTCGCCGGTTTATCATGCCGATAATGTGACCACACCCCTGATTATTCTTCACAATGATAAAGACGGGGCCGTGGATTGGAATCAGGGTATCGAATACTTCAACACCCTTCGCCGGCTGCAAAAACCTGTGGTCATGCTTCAATTCAAAGGAGAAAATCACGGCCTGCGCAAACCGGCAAACCAAAAGGATTATTATATCCGGATGATGGAGTTTTTCGATCACCATCTCCGCGGAGAACCGGCCCCTGAATGGTGGAAGGAAGGCGTTTCTCACTTAGACCTGGAAGATCATATCGAAAAACGCACCCGCCCCGTCGTAGAAGCGGTTGAGAAGAAAATCAAAGAAATCGATCCGAAGAAAGAAGAGAAAAAGAGTGAATAGTGACAGCAAAGCTGTCATCCTGAGGCCGGCGAAGCCGGCCGTGAGGATCTTGTACTTGCTTCGCCAGAGGTAAAATGAAAAGTAAAAAGTAAAGAACACGAAAAACGCAAAGAACGCTATGAACGCGACAAGCACGAGTGAAGTGAACAGACTGAACAGACCTAGACAGACCTAGATAGACCTAGACAGACCTAGACAGACCTAGATAGACGCAAACAGCGAACATGAAGAAGTCGTCTCGCCGGGCAAAGGAAGGTCATTGGTTTTGGTGCGATTAGTATTTCTTGCTTTATGTGCAATTATGCTATAATGAAATTGCTAAGTCTTTTTTCAATTTTTAACACGTTGAGACGACTCAACGTAACGATGGTATGCTGGCTGGAGAGGAATCCTCCTTAGCCCCGCTTCCTTTTCCATACCTTGGCGCCTCATCAGCCAGCACCACCCTTTTTTTTATTCTCACAAAGACTTGTCTCATCCTTCTCCACCATGTCGTCGGCGTCAGTGGGGATCTCAGACTGCCTCGCCGGATAATTCGCCTTATTTCCTCGTGCAAGCACCGTCTAAGATTCCCGTCGCTTCGCTCCGGGAATGACATAGAGGGATGTCATCCTGAGCGAAGCGGAGGATCCCAAACTGCCTCGTTTAGTGAGAAGTGAAAAGTTATCTTTTTAAATCAAAAATCAAATATCAAAAATAAACCAAAGCCGGATAGAAGCCGGTTTTAAGCGTATTGCGGTTTGCGTTTAGCGGTTTGCTTTTTACGGTTTGCGGATTCTCCAACATCCTATTAAAGAGTATTCAACTGCAGTATACGCATCCCCAATCCATTCACCATTCACCATTCTTTGTTACGAAGCAGTCTAAAATCCCCATCGCCGGTTCGCTGCTCAGGATGACCCTTCCGGCTCATTTTTGATTTTTGATATTTGATTTACGCTTGTATCTGCTTTATCTTTTCCAGCAGCCGCTTAGGTGAAACCGTGACCGCCGTCCCCAATTCCGGAGCGAATAAAGCCACTTTAAACTCTTCCAGAAGCCATCGGAATTTTTCGATTTCCCCTGATTTATCTTTCCACTCTGCTGTCATTTCTTTCTCTTGAAATTTGAGTAAAGCCTTTTGAAAACCAGCCATCTGAGAGACTTTTTGCCGGTCCTTTTCCAAATTATTAATTCCCCGTTCCAACCGCACCCGCATGGCTTCCATATAGCGGGATAGGTGCGTCAAACGGTCCGGCGGATAGGCCTCAATAAAATGTTCCGGTACCAGGAATTGCAGATCATCCAGTATCTCCTGCACAAAGTCACGCACAGGGCTTTTAGGGCCGCGTTTTTCTTTTTCTTCTTTGATTAATTTACGTGTTTTTAAATATTCCCCTAAAATGCGTATTATTTTATCCCGCAGAGCATGGCCCTCCTCAAGCAGAATTCTATCGGCATGATATGTGTGAGCTTTGAATTCGGCTTCTTCCCGGATTTCACGCCGAAACACTTTCTTAATCAAGGCTTTTTTCATTTGATCGATCAGGGCCTTTTCGCCTCCGAAAAAAAGAGCGGCAGAATGATATTCTTCCGGGATTTGCAGGTATTTCCCGGTGAATTCCAATTCTCCTTTCCGCTGCCGTCGCAATAGGGCTTCAACTCCTCTGAGATGCATTCTGCGGGCCGTTTCCGGGTCGCGGTACAGTCGAAGATTCACTCCATTTCCCGCCGGTTCCAGGCCGGGATAGGCATTAAGGAATGGGCCGAGCTGAATACACTTTGGGAGATCGCCGAAATTCCATTCCGTCAATCCGGTCTGTTCCCATTTTTCCCGGGCTTTATTCCAGGCCGGAGAACTGTCCGGTGCTGAAGGCACGGAAACGGTTTTCTTCAGGGTGTCCAGGTCCCGGCCGGCCTTTATTTCGCGGCCGGTATGATCCGTAACCGCAATCCTCATTTTTAAATGAAGCGGGATCCGGGACTGTTCCCAGACTTTCGGCGGAATATCGGCGTTGAATTTTTTCCGGACAAAACGGGACAGCGCTTGAAAAATTGAACCCGCCTCCATCTCAATTTCGCGTGCAATAATGCGGGACGTATCCGGGACTGGAACCAACTGCTTGCGATAACGCTTAGGCAGCCCCTTGATCAAAGCTGCGATTCTTTCCTGAAGCTGGCCGGCAACCCCCCAATCGATGGATTCTCTGGGGATTTCTTCCAACTGGTCGGAAGGCACCTTTAAAGTAACTCCATCCTTTTTTTCCCCCGGAATAAATTTATAAGCGGTGGGAAAACAGCGCCCTCCAATATTGAGTGCATCCGGAAATTTACGCAGTTCTTCCGCATCCGGCTGCGAACGCAGCACGTCTTGTTCCTTCATTCTCAAGAAATCGTCACCGCGTTCCTTAATGCATGTTTCAAGGCTGCGGCGGTTGGTGATTCCTTTCAGCCTGCGGGAATAAAAATCAAAGATCTCGCGTTCACTGACACCTATCCCCCTCCGGCGCAGTTTGTCCTCCATTTTGATCATGCGGCTGTAAAGATCTAAATTATGCTGCAGAAAACCGGGCCTTGCGTCCATGTCTCCTTCGACCAAGGCTGACATAATGAATATATCATGTGCTTCCTCAGGATTAATCCGGCCATAGGATACTTTTCTTTCAGAAACAATTTCCAGTCCATAAAGAGTTACAGATTCGTCAGCCCTGACTTCACCCCGCTTCCGGTCCCATTGCGGGCTGGAATAGGAACGCCGGCACAAGTCCCCGCCGAGCTCTTCCAGCCAGGCCGGATTAATTTTCGCGGCTGTCCGGGCAAACAGCCGGCTGGTGCGGATCATTTCAGCCGCTACGATCCAGGAAGGAGCTTTATCGAAAAGCGAAGATCCGGGAAACAGCATCGCTGTTCCTCCTCGGGCTGATTGATAAAAGCGCTTTTCTTTATGCACCGCGATATTGGATAGATATCCGCTGCATACCGAGCGGTGAATGCCGTCGGCTGTATTTTTTGAAAGCGGGCCGCGGCTCCTGCATTCAGAGGATAACCCCAACTCGTTCAAAATAGACAGAATTTGCCGATGAACATCCGCCCATTCCCGCATGCGGGGAAAGGACAGGAAATGGTCCCGGCAGAAGCGCCGCTTTTTTCGCTGTGAATCCAGTTTTTCCCAGTCGCTGTGATATTGTTTCCAGATGTTGTATAAAGTCAGGAAATCCGAATCCGGATTGCGGAAAGGGGTATGCATCTGGTCCGCTTGGCCTTGTTTATCAGGAGGACGCTCCCGGGGATCCCGGATGCTCAGCGCGGAAGCAATGACCGCGGTCTCCACCAGACACTGCTCTTTTCCCGCCTGCAGCAGTATCCGGGAAATCCGGGGATCCAGCGGCATTCGGGCCATCTTCCGGCCTGTGTCCGTCAGCTCAGCCCGGGTTCCCTCACGCCTCAGAGCACCCAGTTCAATCAAGGTTTCATATCCGTCCTTGATGTGTTTGGGTTTCGGAGGATCCACAAAGGGAAAACGGGAAGGATGTCCCAATTTCAAATCCACCATCCGCAGGATGATCTCGGATAGATTCGAGCGCATGATTTCAGGCGGAGTGAACTTGTCGCGTGCCAGATAATCATCTTCCGAATACAAGCGGATACACACCCCTTCCCGGACCCGGCCGCAGCGTCCTTTCCTCTGATCGGCTGACGCTTGGGAAATGGGCTGGACAGGAAGACTGTTGGTCCGGGTTCCCGGCTGATACTGGGCGATCCGGGCCAGCCCGGTATCAACCACATACCGGATTCCGGGAATTGTCAATGAGGTTTCTGCGACATTGGTGGCCACAACAATTTTCTGTCCGGATACCTTAAAAACTCTCCGTTGACTTCGTCCCGGCAGCCGGGCGAAAAGGGGAAGAATGGATGTCCCGCTGAAGCCGGGTCCTTCTAAAGCGGCGCATGTTTCAAGGATATCTTGTTCGGTCGGCATAAAAACCAGAATATCTCCCGGCGGATATTTCCGTTTGATCATCTCCACTGTGCGAACAGCCTGCTCAACATAATCATCATCGCTCTTTTTCCGGGGAGGCCGGTATTCAACATCCACCGGGAAAAGCCGCCCGCCGACTTGAATGACAGGCGCATTCCGGAATGCCCGGGAAAATTTTTCCGTATCCAGGGTCGCGGATGTGATGATCAGCTTAAGCTCAGGCCTTTTTTCCAGAAGGTTTTTTGCAATTCCCAGTAAAAAATCAATATTTACTGTCCGTTCATGCGCTTCATCGATGATCAGTGTGTCATATCGATACAAGCCGGAATCAGACTGTGTTTCAGCCAGCAGCATGCCGTCGGTCATGATCTTGATATAGGCCCGGTGCGGCGTACGGTCTTTGAAGCGGATTTTGTAACCCACGGAATGGCCGAGAGATTCCCCCAACTCTTCAGCTATTCGCTGTGCAATGGTCACAGCTGCGATCCGCCGCGGCTGGGTACAGGCGATTTTTCCGGCAATGCCTCTGCCCGCCGCCAGACACATCTTCGGGATTTGCGTGGACTTGCCGCACCCGGTTTCCCCGGAAATAATCACCACCTGATTGTTTTTTACCGCATGGATGATCTCTCTGGCTTTTCCTGTAATGGGAAGATTGGCTGGATACGAAACTTTTGGTTTTCGCTGACTCCGCTGTCTCCTGATTCCAGATGACTTTTCCAGTCTGGACACAATTTGTTTGACTTGCAGGTCATATGAGGATTTTTTTCTGCGGGGCTTCAGTTGATTCAGCATCTGGAGCCGCCGTATGGCCCAGTCCCTGTCTGTCAGCATAGACCGGCCCATTAATTCTTTTATTTGCGCGGCTGTCATCCTATTTTCATCCATATAGCTTTCTATTAGTTCAAAAATACCCCTTATATGAAAAAAAAATATACACTTATTGCAAACGGGATGAAAGAAGAATTTTTGTCAGCTGTGCAGGCAGGGGTCACAGCAGGAATTGTTATCGGATTCCTGGCAGGAATATTTTTCACTTTCTATTATCCTCTGCAGTTTCAGCCTTTATCCCTCCTGAATCTGGCCCCCTACCTGGCAGGAAAACTGGGGTTGTTTTCTCTTGCTGCTGCAGGAGCGGCCTTTCCTTTTTTTTATTTCATTTCAAAAATTTCAGGGCGCTCCCTGTTTCACACCAGAGATACCGGATTTTATACCGCCGGGCTGTTATCACTTTATATAACCCTGGGGCTGGGCTTGTTTGCCAATTTCAATGTTCTCCGCTATTCCAGGGATATAATAAGCTACACGGTTAATATCTTCCTGCTCTGCATCGGCGTCATTATCTTTTTCCTGTTGAATAAAATTTTTTCCCGGCATTTTCAGAACGAACATTCTAAATTTAATACTGTCATTATCATCACCGGATTGATTATTTTAATATTTTTTTCTTTCTGGAAAAATCCGTTTGCATACAAATCCCTTTCCGCTTTGGCTTCAGTAACAAAGCCGCGGAATTATGACGCCTCCGGCCTCTATTTACATGCTTCACCGCCATCTGCCACGACTAAACTCAATATAATTCTGTTTTCGATCGATACCTTGAGAGAGGATGGCTTGAGCGGCTACGGCAACCCCTATGACACCAGTCCTCAAATTGATTCTCTGATACCCGATTCTCTCCTTTTCCATCAAGCCTACAGCCAGTCATCATGGACGCTTCCTTCCCATATGACGATGATAAGCTCCCTGTATCCTTCTTCCCACGGATGCACCACTTCTCCCATATGGACACAGGATTTTGAAAGGCTGGATGATTATTGGGTTACTCTCGCGGAAGTCTTGAAAAATTGGGGATATCAAACCGCTGCCTTCACCGATGGGTCGCTATTAGGGCCGAAATTTAATTTCGACCAGGGATTTGATGTATGTGATGATTCCGGGGGCGGTATTCAAAAAATTGCCCAAAAAGCCATTGCGTGGATGAAAAACCGGCGGAATGACTCTCCTTTTTTCCTTTTTCTTCACTGTTATGATGTTCATAATTACATGCCGCCGGAGGAATTTGAAAAAAAGTTTATGACCGGATACCAAGGACAATTACTAACCTGAATTATTCATAAAAATATTGCGCTATTTTTGTAATTCCATTTTTATCAACGATTAACATGATTTTCATTGAAAGTTCAAATGGAAAGTTTTTCATTTTCATATTTATATTATAATCGCAATTTTTTACCCCTTTGGGCGGGCCGAATCTCACCGCATCTGCTTTGTTGCAGGGCATTCGCGGTGAAGTGCCACAGCTTCATACCCTGCGCCTCGCATCTGCGGCAATCTCGACCCGTGAATAATTCAGGCTAAAATACCGCAGGAAAGGAAAATCATTGCCTCGCCGCATTACAGCAAATGCATTTTCACATTTATCCCAAGAGGACATCGCGTTTCTCAGGGGACTTTACAATGCGGAGATCTATCATACCGACCGGGAATTTGGGAAAATTTTAAGTTTTTTGAAGTCCAGGGATTTATACCGGGATGCTGTCATCATTGTGACATCCGATCATGGTGAAGAATTTTGGGAGCATGGCGGAACCGGACATGGCTGGTCCCTGCATCAGCATCAACTGAGAGTTCCGCTTATCTGGAAGTCACCTGTGTTCACAAAAACCGGCCGAAAAATTTTCCAGCCCGCCGGCCTGATAGATATTTATCCCACTCTGCTGGACAGCTTAGGGATGCCGGTCCCGCATGAACTCCAGGGCTTGTCGCTTGTTTCCATGCTGCAGGGCGGTTCTTACCCCGGCAGAAGTTTAATTGCGGAAGCGTCTCATCTTAAGAATCAAAAATGTATCATAAAAGATGGTTATGCCTATCTTTATAATAAATATCCTCCCTTGGGAGAAAATCTGTTTGATTTAAACCGCTTTCTCTATATCTGGCGCAGCATTTTCCAATCCCAGCCGCATGCGCTTTATGATTTGGTCCGTGATCCTAGAGAAGAGAAAAATATTGCCGGCAGCGGCTGGATAAAAATACCATCGAAGAGCTGCGTTCTCTGGGCTATATTAAGTAAAAAAGAAAGCCAGCGAGAGGAATCGAACCTCCGACCTACTGATTACGAATCAGTCGCTCTGCCGACTGAGCTACGCTGGCCCGGTGATTGACAAGAAAAAAAATATCTATAAAATGACCATTTACAGTTTTCATTCATAAAGCAGCGGTAAAACTTCAATTTATGAACAATTCAGATTAATAAAAAAGGGTGAAATAGTCAAGATATGATCATCAAGCGACTCGAACTTCACGGCTTCAAGTCCTTTTCCGACCGGATAAAACTGGCTTTTCATCCGGGCATAACCGCTGTCATAGGGCCAAATGGAACCGGAAAAAGCAATATTGTGGATGCATTGCTCTGGGTCTTGCGGGGCCGCCGCGTCAAGGCATTGCGCGGAGACCGCAGCGGTGATGTTATCTTTAATGGCAATTCCGAACGGGCTCCCATGGGTATGGCCGATGTCAGTCTGATCCTCAGTAACGGCGAGGAAGAATTGAATATCAATCATCGGGTTTTCCGTTCCGGTGAAAATGAATACCGGATGGATGGAAAAACAGTCCGGTTGATGGATATCCAGGATGCCTTATGGAAAAACGCCATAGGTGAAACCGAATACTTTGTTGTGGAACAGGGAAGCATCGGTGACTTTCTTTCGTCTAAACCCCTGGACAAACGGGCCCTTTTAGAGGAAGCCGCCGGGACCGCCTTTTATAAGGACAAACGCCGTCAGGCGGAGAACAAGCTGAATAACTCTGAACAAAACTTGACCCGTTTGGAAGACATCATAAGTGAAGTCACTAAAAGTAAAAATTCACTGCAGCGTCAGGCTCAAGCCGCCAACCGCTACCGTAAACTCAGAGGCGAAATTCGAGAATTGACATTGGCTTTATACCGCCGCAAAATTTCCAGCCTGGAAACAAGCATGCAGGACATCACCGGACACTTTCAAAAAAGCCGGGATATTGAAAGTGAATTTCTCAGCCGTATCAAAGCGGAAGACAAGGTTTTAGCGGAAAAACGCAAACAGGTTTGGGCCTTTGAAAAAAATCTGAAGCAGGATCAGGAACAATTATACGCACAAAAATCCCATTACTCGCGGCTGGAGGCGGAAAAAGAGCGGGAAGAACGGCGGATCGAATTTTTCGAAGACAACCGCCGCAAATCGATGCAAAACCGCGAGAGCCTGGAAAAGGAACTGGATGAGCTGAAAAAAACCCGGACTGAAAATAAGACCCAAGTCGAATCGCTGAAAAAAGAAAAGGTCCGCAAACAGGAAAAACTTGAAAAAGTGGACCAATCTCAACGCCGGGCACGGGAAGAGCTGAGCCAAAATCAAAAGGCCATCGAACGAATGCGGGATGAATACTACCAAAAGGTTTCTTCTCAAACAGAAATCAAAAACCAGGAAGCCCGTCTGGAAAAGGAACTGGAACTTAACCGTAAACAGGTTGAAAAAACACAGCGCGAGCTGAAAACGGAAAAAATACGGCTGCAGGAAAATGGAACCGATTCAGAACGTCTGCATAAACAGCTTATGCAAATCGAGCAAAACCGAGAATCCAAGCAGAAAGAGCTGGACCGTCTGCGTAAAAAACACAGCCGGGCCTCTGCATCTCTTGACGATCTGAATAAACAACTGCTCACACTTCAAAACAACCGGGATGGACATTCCCACCATTTGCATACTTTGGAAAAACTGGTCCAAAAAGAGAAGCTTCAGCAGCAAGATACCGCACTCCCGGATTCTCCAGGGCTGCTGGCAGAATTAATGGATTCCGACCGGGACCATGCCCGCCTGGTGGATATATTCCTAAAGGAAGAGACCCGCTCCCGACTGGTTTCCCCGGAGAAATTCCTCCAGAACCTGGAAAAGAAAAATCTAAAAGGCCGATTCTTTCTGCAGCATCCGGACGGAAAGAAGTTTCCAGCAAATCCTGTTTTCAAAGAGCCGCGGGTACGCGGTTTTCTTAAAGCTCATATCCGCCCTGGGAAAAACCTGGAAAATTCTTTCCATCAATTGCCGGATGCGGTGATCGTATCCGGAATCAAGGACGCGGTGGACCTATGGATACAACACCCGGATTTTAATTATGTAACAATGAGCGGCGATACCCTGCTCTCTTCCGGAATGCTTATAGCCGGAGATAAAAAAGAAGGATTGTTTGCCCTGACACAGGACATTAAGGCTCTCAAAGAAAGCATTGCCGGAATTGAAGAGAAGATGAAACCGCTGCAAAGCCGGCGGAATGAAACGCAGTCCTTAAAGCAGGAAATGGAAACCCGGATACGGGAGGAGGAGCAATCACTTGCCCAATTAACCAGGGAAAACGATGCTGCGGAAAAAGAATTATCTTTTACTGAAAACGAAGCAAAAAAAATCCGCTCCCACATCGATATTCTCACTCAGGAAAAAGATCTTATGGCCGAAGAGGAGCTGCGGATTATCCAGAAGAAAGACCGGCTGGATGCTTCCATTCAGGACCTCGGCCGGGAAGAAGAATCCCTGAAAGAGAAAGTCAAAGAAGCGGAGGAAAAACTTGGAGCCCAGCAGAGAGAAAGCGAGCAAAAACGCCAGCACTATTTTGAGCTCCGATCCGGCCTGGATGTTCTCAGGGAAAGACTCAATAATCTGACGCAGCATATTCAGGATTCAGAAAACCAGGAACAACTGTCTCTGAAAAAAATTGAAGAACTGGAGCGGGAAATTGACAGATCGAAAAAAGAAAAAGACAGCTTAAAGGAAAAAGTCCATAACATGGGGGAACAGCTGCGGAAAATCAATCAGGAAGTTGAAAATCAGGAAACCCGCCTGAATCAGGAAGAAAGCAAATTTCATCATCTGCAGCAGGATCAGCAAATGCAGGAGAAAAAACTGGAATCACTCCGGGAAAAACTTGAAAGTGCCAAAGAAGAACGGATCAAGTGGGAAATCAAAAAAGCAGAAAAGGAACGGGACCTGGTCAACTGTGAAGAGTCTTGCTGGCAGGAATTGAAAAAGGGTATCGATGAAATCAAAAAAGAGGTTGAACTTGATGACTCCACCATCAGCGAGGTTGAGACCGCTCTGGAGGAAGCAAAGGATAAACTGCAGCGGATCGGTTCGGTTAATTTAATGGCGGAAGAGGAGTACCAGACTCAAAAAGAACGCTTCGATTTTCTCTTGGAGCAAAAACAAGACTTGATCGATTCCATCGCTTCCACTAAGGAAGCCATCCGTAAAATCGACCAGGAAAGCAAAGCCCAGTTTTTAAAAGCCCTCACCTTCGTCAATCAAAATTTTCAAGATATATTTTCCATTCTATTCGAAGGCGGTTCCGCCCAGATTAAACTCTCGGATGAAAACGATCCCCTGGAAAGCGGTATCGAAGTAATCGCCCAGCCTCCGGGAAAACGGGTTCAAAACCTGGCCCTGCTCTCAGGGGGAGAAAAAACCCTGACCAGTCTTGCCTTTTTCTTTGCGCTGTTCCGGTATAAGCCGGCTCCCTTCTGTATTTTGGATGAAGTGGATGCCGCCCTGGATGAGAACAACCTGATGCGGTTTCTTAACCTGATGAAAAAAATCAAGCACCGCACTCAGTTCATTATCGTAACTCATAATTTCAAAACCATGGAAGTCGCAGACTTCATCTATGGAACCACCATGTCTGAACCAAATATCACTAACGTGTATTCCGTGAAGCTGAAGGCGGGCAAAGCGATCAGAGAAACCTAAACGACGCATCCCCCAATCCATTCACCATTTCCCATTGATCATTCACCGGTTTTTTTTTGTTTTGCGGTTCTTTCGAACTAATAATTTAGTAAAACGGGCCTGCATCCAGCAGAGAAAAAACACAAAGTAAGCCCAGAGATCCCGCCATGATGTCAAGGTCCGAACGGCTGATTTTAAGGTTGAGCCTGAGAGGGCTTTGGTATCCTGCCCCGGCAGCTGCATGACCAGAGTGGCGATTTGAAACCAGCTCAGCCGGTGTTTAAACAAGGGAACATAGCCTTGCGCCGCCGGCAATGTGGGTACCTTACGAAGGTCCTTCTTGCGGGACCAGGAAAAATTCTTCGGGATAATCCCTTCTTCCCGAGCCAGTTTTTCCAGGGGGGTTCCGGGATACACATGCAGGATTGCGGTGGCGAATTCAGTCCGGGGATTGATGGCCTTCATGGCTTCCATGACCGCTATTGTTTCCTGCGCCTCTTCCCAAGTTTCAGTGTAATGCGAAAAAATCAAAAATGCATCCGGAACAAATCCCAACTCACCGGCCCAGCGGACAAATTGATACGCCTGTTTCAGGTCGATTTTTTTTTGAACAACATCTCTTCTGATTCTCTCGCTGCCGGCTTCAATACCGAAATGGCCCCAGACAAGTCCGGCATGCACCATTTTTTCCAAAAGCGGCTTATCCACCAGGTCGATTCGAAATTCATTGCAGAATTTGATCTTCAGCCTTCGCTCAATGATCATATCCATGATTTTATGAACCCGGGCAGGATTGTAATTGAGCGTATCATCATAAAACCAGATATATTCCGCACCATAATTTTCAATCAAGTGTTCGATTTCATCAAGGACCCGCTCAGGTGAATGGCCCCGCATTTTCCGGCCCCAATTGACGGGCGTCGCGCAAAAATAGCAGTTGAATGGGCATCCCCGCGAAGTCATGATATTCTGGGCCTTCAGCCGGCGTCCGTTTTTTGCGTCAACCATGAAATTATATTTGTCCATGGGAACCAAATGCCTTGCGGGAAAAGAAAGTTCATCCAGATCATGGATATGAGGACGGTTTCCGGAATAAATAATACGTCCGTCTTCCCGGTAAATGATTCCCTTCACTTTACCCCGATCATCTCCGGTTTCCAAAGCATCCACCAGTTCGGATACGGTGTTTTCTGCTTCTCCGATAACAGCGATATCCAATTCCGCAATGAATTGCATGGTGTCTTCCCGGGCCATGGAAATATGGGGGCCTCCCATAATCGTTACAGCCTGCGGCCGGATTTTTTTTGCTGTCCGTACCAGCTCAAAACTGTCGAAGCGGTTTTCAGTGGTGGTTGTAACCCCGACAATATCAGGTTTAAACGTGCTGATACGATCCTCAATGTCCGGCCGGGTGAAGCCGAGAACATCCGCGGGAACAACGTCAACCTCCACCCCTTTTTTTTCCAAAACAGCAGCTAAAAACAGAATCCCCAACGGGGGCATAGAGCTCTTTTCTTCTTCCCACCTGCGGGCGATATATCCCCTGGGAGGGACAAATAATTGAATTTTCATTTTTCCGGCTCTCTATTGTAACAAATGCACTCTTTTAGGAAAAGCAGGATAAAACATTTGAAATAGCGGAAATATTAAGGTTAAAATAACAAACCAGAATTGACATTGAGGAGAGTGCGACGTGACCTACTTGATCACTATCATCGTTTATCTGGTTATCATGTTTGTTTTCGGGTTGAGAATCGCCCGCCGCCGGCTCAAGGAAAAAGATGATTTTCTGGTAGCGGGAAGAAGTCTGACCGCCCCCATCCTGGTGGGAACACTGCTTGCCTCGTGGATCGGATCCGGGGATATTTTCAGCGTATCCGACCTAAGTTACCACCACGGCTACTCCTCTCTTATTGGAAGTGCCGGAGGCTGGGTGGGTATCATCATCATTTTTTTTATTGCCGGCCGGGTCCGCCGCTTCGGTCAGTTTACGGTTCCGGATATCCTTGAAGCCCGCTACAATCACTGGGCCCGAATTCTCGCCACCGCCACAACTATCATCGCTTACGTAACAATTGTCAGTTATCAATTCCGCGGCGGCGGCTGGGTTTTAAACATCATCACGGAAGGAAAAATCAGTGAAAGAGAAGGGATCATGCTTGTGGCGGCATTTGTTATTGTCTATACAATGCTTGCAGGTATGCTGTCGGTTGCATATTTGGATATTTTCAACGGGCTGATCATGATCACAGGCGTTTTCCTGGCCATACCTTTTCTTATCAGTCATGTCGGCGGCATGGATCATGTTGTCGCCAACGTAACCGCCCGTGAACATCCCTTTTTGGGAAATATGGACTGGATTCAAGCAATGGGATACTTTATTCCCACTCTTCTCCTGGCCCTCGGAAACGGAAATATGTATCAGCGGTTTTTCTCGGCAAAAAATGAGAAGGAAGCCCGCAAATCCGTTGTCGGATGGGTCATAGGCGTGATCATCTTGGGAATCGGAATGCAGAGCCTGGCGGTTATCGGCAGCAGCTATTTCCAGGGTTTATCCAAGGCAGATGCCGGAAAAATCATTGTCCTGGTTGCACATAAGGGCGTTCCGGTTGTGGTCGGCTGCCTGCTTATGGCTGCAATTGTCGCCATCATCATCTCCACCGCCAATGGTTTTTTGCTGGTTCCGGCCACCAACGTGGTCAGGGATATCTATCAGCGTTTCATCAATCCAAATCTTTCGGATAAAAAGACCATTCTGCTTTCCCGCTTAATTGTGATTGTCCTCGGTCTGATCGCTTACGGCTTGATCAGTTTTTATCCGCGGGTTCTGGATGCCGCTTATGCCGCTTACACCGTATACGGCGCCGGTTTAACACCAGCCCTGATGGCTGTCTTCTTCTGGAAGCGTGCCACTGTCAAGGGCGGTGTCCTATCCATAATGGGCGGAATGGCCACTACTCTCATATGGGAGATTCTCAATAAGGTGCTCGGTAATTTCCCTCTGGGGCTGCCTTCGGTTTATCCGGCCCTTCTGGTTTCCATAACCCTGCTTGTTGCGGTCAGCTTGATGACTCCAAAGCCGTCTCCGGAAAAGTGGAAGCCTTTTTTTAAGGAGACCAAGAAACCCCTTGATGTAAACGGTGAATTGTGAATGGTGAATCGGTCGTGTAATCGTATGCGGTTATTGAGACGCTGTAATCGGATGCTGGAGAATTCGCAAAACGCAAAACGCTTTAAATCCATTCAGGAAAAGCATCTAAGAATCGAGTTGCATTTTTCCATATCCGACTTTGGTTTATTTTTGATTTTTGATTTTTGATTTAAATAGGATAACTTTTCACTTTTCACTTACCCGGCAGCCTTGTCTCCACAACCTCAGCTTCCGTAAGGATATCGGCTGCCATTTGGTGTCGCCGGCACACTACATCCGTCATCAAATTCAGACATTTATTCCCACCCGGCTTGTTCTTTTCCTCCTGACACAATTTGGCACATAGATTGCATTTATTCTATTTAGCCTGAATTATTCACGGGCCGGGATTGCCGCGAATACGGTAAAATCAGGCCCGTCAGAAGGGGATGAAAATTGCGATTGAAATGAATTATTTGATTGACGGAATAAAAAAATGAAAGTCATCTGGAAAATATGCCGCTTGTTGATATTGATACTGGCGGTTCTTATCCTTTTAAACTTGGAAGGAATCAGCCAAACCCAAAAACAAATGATTTCTCAAGCTAGAATCAGTTACTTGTCGGGAAAAAGCCTTATTCAGCATGCTTCCAGCCTGCTCAATGAAGAAGCCGGTGAGGGCATGCAGCTCATGGAAGGTGACCGAATCGGAACAACGGACGGGCGGATGGAAATCGATCTCGGAAACGGTAATTGTATTCGCCTCGACCGGAATACAAAAATTGATTTCACCCGTCTTCCCCGGAGTGCCAGCCGCTTTACCCAAATAAGACTATGGTCCGGGAGTGCAATCATCCGTTTGGGCTTCCTGGAGAACGAAAAAAACCTGGAAATCAGCACACCGGATGTGACGGCGTATTTTTTAGACCGGGGGATGTACCGCTTGGACGTCGAGGAAGATAAGAAAACACAGATCCATGTATTTAGCGGCTTGCTGGAAGCAGCCGGAGAATTCGATTCTATCCTTCTTAAAAAATCACAAAGCGCTTCAGCTGTACAGGGGCGCACCCCTCACCCTGCTTTTCCAGTTGGAATGAAAGATGATTTTTTTAACTGGAATAAGGAGAGAGAAGAACAAATCCGCAGGCAGTTCTCCCGCCGGAACCATCACGTTATTATGACGAAAAGCAAGGGACGAGGGACCTCTGTCAGGCCCAAGAGAAAGCATTTACCGCCTAACCGAATAAACCAAATGACCTTACAGCGAATTCATCCGGCATATCCGGTCAACCGCTTATATAAATATATTTCGGGAAACAAGAGCAAATCCATAGAGAAGAAAAATTACTCGGTTATTCTGCCGGAACAATCCATTAATCCTCCCCAAAAAATCCGCCCCCCGACAAAAAAGGACCCTGGTGAGAAAAAATAAGTGAGACGAGGGACACTCACGCTATCGTTTCTCATTCTTTACCACATCGTAATAATCATAGGTCATCATGTGGTCTTCATGAGAACAGAAGCGGTTGGGTTCAGTTCCAGGCAGAAACACTTCTTTGAAAATGAACTGGGGCGAACAGACCGGTGTAGGCAGCAATCCGGTCTTAAAATCGATATTCACAAAAGAAAGACCAGGGGGAACATGGAACTCGGGCGGTTCCCAATCCTCTTCATTTTCTTCTGCGGCGGCTTTTGCGTCTCCAATTATGTGAGAAAAAAAGTCTATCCAGGCCGGAAGCGCTGCAACAGCTCCAGACTGCCTGGGGCCGATTGTGATTTTTCCTTCAGGATGACCAACCCAAACCCCTGCGCAAAGCTCAGGAGAAAAACCGATAAACCAGGCATCGGTATGATCGTCCGTTGTGCCGGTCTTTCCGGCCAGAGGAATTTCCAATCCCCTTGCGATCTGAGCTGTCCCGCGCTGGACAACCCCCTGCAAGAGCGAGGTCATCAAATACGCGATCTGCGGAGATATCACCTCTTCAGATTCAAACTGGTTTTCTTCCAGCACATTGCCTGCCCTGTCTTCAATCCGTTTAATGAAATAGGGTTTAATCCGAACCCCGTGATTGGGAAAGGTGGTAAAAGCGGAAACCATTTCTAACAAGGTGACCTCAAACGCTCCCAGGGATAATGAAAGATAAGGATAAATGGAGGAAGTAATCCCGAATTTCTTACAGTACTCCACACCTAATTGAGGAGAAATGTGGTCCAGGAGTTTGGCGGTGATGATATTCCGGGACTGTTCGATACCCCGCCTGAGGGTCATTCTGCCTTTAAACATCTCATCATAATTCGGCGGATCCCATATTTCACCCGACCATTTGTCTTCAAATTCAGTTGGTTCATCGATAAATGTTGAGGCGGGAGTTAACCCATATTCCAAACCGGCCGTATATAGGAACGGTTTAATCACAGAACCCACCTGGCGCATCGCCTGAGTGGCGTTATTCCATTCACTCCTTTGGAAAGAATAGCCTCCAACCATAACTTTGATTTGCCCGCCCCCGGGGTCTATAGCCAGCATGGCGCCATCCAAAGCCGGCTCCTGGTCTAGCTCAGCCGTAAAAGTGGCTTCTTCTTCTGAAATGGATTTTATCTCTACATGGATGATATCTCCCGCATCTAATAAGCTGTCCAGGTTCCGGGTTCCGGTCCATGCAATATTCTTATTGGAAAGACTGCCGGAGTAATCTTGAAACCTGACTTCGGCTTTTCCGGGTTCAACATCGATTACGACAGCTTCAACCAGGTCCTTTTCTTCCACACCCGGCTTGCCCCAACCCTTAAGGTAGCGCTTGCCATCCTCAAGCGCGAAGGGATCTTCCAGTTTTGATAAATCCTCGATTCCCTTTTCCAGTATATTCTCTTTATCATCCCGCCATCCCTGCCGCTTATCCAGGACCCGGAGCTGATTCCGCACGGATTGCTCGGCATACCTCTGAAGCCGGGTATCCAAAGTGGTATATACGCGAAGGCCTTTGCCGTAGAGCATATCCTCTCCATAATTTTTATAAAGATAACGCCGGACTTCTTCCCGGAAGTAAGCAGCGAATTCCGAATCCGTCCGGTGTAAGGGATAAACCCCCAGATCGCTTTGTTTAAGCTCCTCAAATTTCTCTCTGGATAAGTATCCCTCATTGCGCATCCGGTTGAGCACATGGTTCCGCCGCCTCAGAGTGCGGTCATAATAACGGTATGGGGAATAATTAGCCGGGCTGCGGAAAATACCGGCAATCATAGCGGCTTCCGGCAATGTTAATTCAGATACAGTTTTGTCAAAATACAGCTGAGCCGCCGCTTCCACCCCGTATGCGCCATGCCCCAGATTGAACTGATTGCAGTACATAGCCAAAATTTCTTTTTTGGAATACTTGCGTTCCAGCTGCAGGGCCAGAATGACCTCTTTCAGCTTTCTTCTCAGAGTTTGCCTTCTGTGAAGCATCAAACCGGTGATCAATTGCTGACTGATCGTGCTTCCCCCATGCAGTTTCCGGGGAGTGAAGATCAGTTTTAGGTCTTCCTTTACGGCCCGCAATATCCCTAAAAAATCAATCCCGTTATGCTTGTAAAAACGAGGGTCTTCCGTGGCGATAATAGCATCTACCAGGAACTGAGGAAGCTGTTCATAGACCACTTCGATTCGTTTCTGAAAAGCGTATTCCCCAATAACTTCTTCGTTATCCGCGTAGACGTAGGTTACAATACTTGGCTCATATTTCTCCAGAGCGGAAATATCAGGCAAATTCTGCAGAATAGCGCGGTAAACACCAATCCCTGTCCCTAAACCAAGCATAAAAAGAACGAGGAGGGTAAAACTGCTGATGCGCAGAAATTTTTTCCGTTTCGGCTGCTTCCATTTCTTCAGGGATTTTTTAGATCTTTCCTTAATCCAGGGGCCGATGCGCTGGATTTTTATGGTAAATTTTCTTGGTTCTTCTTCAAACATAAGAACTCAATATAGCAAAATTAGTCATTTTGGTCTACGCCCGAAATTTACGTTTAAGAAACAGCCGCTTTCAGTTTAACTAAAACGGTATTTTCTATTGTATCAGCCAATTCGTCCGCCGGCAGTTCTGCATCCAAATGGATGATATTCGGTCCCTTAAAACTGCGGAACAGCCGGGACACTTTCTGGAGATAATCTTCCCGTTCGAATAAAGGATTCTTTATTTTGCGATCCTGAATCCGCTTCAACCCCAGCGCCGGATCGATGTCCAAAATAAATACCAGATCGGCAGGCACCGCAAAACGCCGGTTCAGCCGGCGTATTCGCTCTACCTCAATCCCTTTGGCCCCTTGATATGCCATAGTGGAAAAATAGTAGCGGTCCAGAATCACTGCCCGGTTTTCATCCATCGCCGGCTTTATATTTTTGCTGACATTTTCCTGCCTGTCCTTTTGGAAGAGCTCCAATTCTTCTTCCGGAGTCAAGGAATGATCACGGAGGGCTTTTTCGCGAAGTGTCCGGCCCCAAACGCTGTTGGAAGGTTCCCGCAACAGAACAGCTTCGTAATTCCTTTTGTCCAGCCTTTCCGCAAGTATCTTAGCCTGAGTGGATTTACCGCTGCCGTCAATCCCTTCGAAAACAATAAGGAAACCTTTCCGCTCATTCATAACGGGAATATGATAACTTTGGGATGTCATCAAGGCAATAGTTATTTATTATTAGCCTGAATTATTTATAAAAAAATTGCGGTGTTTTTGCAATTTCTTTTTTATCAGCGATTAACATGATCTTTATTGAAAGTTCAAATTGAAAGTTTTTCATTTGCACCTTTATATTATAATCGCAATTTTTCACCCCTTCAGGCGGGCCGAATCTCACCGCATCTTCCGGCTTGCAGCTCGTCGTAGTGAAGTACCACGACTTCCTCGCCGCAAACCGAAATCTGCGGCAATCTCGGCCCGTGAATAATCCAGGTTAGGGAAAAGCAAAAAGTGAAAAGTAAAAAGTTATCCTATTTAAATCAAAAATAAACCAAAAAGGGTCATCCTGGGCGAAGCAAAAGATTCCAGCTGCCTGCATCTAATGATCGGAATTTCTCTATTCTGCGAAGCACCTGGGGATTCTTCGGGCTGCTCCGCAACCCTCAGAATGACATGTGTTCGGGCCTTCCATGTATGATTTTTAGTCCTGTGGTAACCGGGCCTTGAGTATCTTGTTGTCTAAAACAGACATTACAGCGTAGAAACACCACGATTCGTCATTCCCAATCCATTCACCATTCACCGGTTTACGATTTACGAGACGAAGCAGTCTAAGGTCGTTCGCTTCGCTCAGGATGACATTGAATAAGTATAAGGTCGTCATTTTGCGTTTTGCGTTTTGCATTTCGCGTTTTGCATTTTGCGTTTTGCATTTCGCGTTTTGCGTTTTGCATTTCGCGTTTTGCGTTTCGCGTTTTGCGTTTCGCGTTTTGCGTTTCGCGGATTTCACCATTCACCGGTTTCCCGCGAATGCAACGATTATACTTGATGTGCGTTATAAATAAGTCCGGGGCTGGAAACGGCCCATGAGATTGAATTTTTTAGTAAGATATGATAACTTAAAAACTCATCAGAGGAGGATTATTTCCATGAAAAAAATAACCATTATTGCAGCTTTAAGTTTTTTAGCAGGGATGATTGTAACGGGATTTCTTTTCTTCTATCTCCCGGAAACCGATACCGGCAGTTCGATACCCGAACTTAATTCATCTGAAATGACTTCCCAATTGTATGCATCGCCTCCACCGGTGCAAGGCATTCAGAACCCGGATTTCGTTTCGATCGCGGAAAAGATCAGTCCTGCCGTTGTGAGCATCCTCGCCGAAAGAGTCGAACGCAGAAAAGTGGTTGGATTCGATGCTCCCTTTGATGACTTTTGGGATAGATTTTTCGGAATTCCCCAAGACAGAGAAAGAGAGTACCGCAGCCGGGCCGGCGGAACCGGATTTTTTATCAGTGATGACGGATATATTCTGACTAACAACCATATTGTGGAAAACGCGATAAAAGTGACGGTCACGACCATGCAGGAAAAGGAATACCAGGCAAAAGTCATCGGGACCGACCCGGAGACAGACCTGGCGCTGTTAAAGGTTGAAGCCGACAACCATCCCTTCGCCGTTCTCGGAAATTCAGAGGCCCTTAAGGTCGGAGAATGGGTGCTGGCTGTAGGAAATCCCCTCGGATTATCTCATACCGTAACCTCAGGGATAGTCAGTGCCAAAGGCCGCTTCCGTTTAACACAGGACCTGGAGTATCAAGATTTCATCCAAACCGATGCCGCCATTAACCGCGGGAACAGCGGCGGCCCCTTGATCAATATGGATGGAAAAGTGATCGGGATCAACAGTATCATCTATTCTCCTTCAGGAGGCAACATCGGCATTGGATTCGCTATTTCTTCCAAGCTGGCCAAATCCGTCGTCGATCAATTAAAAGAAAAAGGCCGGGTTGTTCGGGGGTATTTAGGAGTCAGTGTTTATGAAATTACAGAGGATCACATCAAACTCCTGGACTTGAAAAATAAAGACGGCGCCATGGTTGCAGAAGTAACTCCGGGCTCACCTGCGGAAGAAGCCGGATTAAAACGGTACGATGTCATCACAGCTATCGGAAGCGAGCCGGTTGAAGACGGGCGGGACCTTCAATACAAAATCGCAGACATCGAACCCGGCACCAAAACCAAAATGACCATAATCCGCAATGGTGAAGAAGAAACGGTAACTGTTGAAATCGGAGAAAAACCTTCTTCTTCAGAAACCCAGGATACATCTGATTCAGGAAAAGATATTGGATTAAAGGTCCGGGAAATGAGTCCCACCCTGGCCAGACAGATGGGTTATGAGACTGAAGAAGGCCTTTTGGTTACCGGGGTGAAAGAGTTCAGTGTCGCAGAAAATGCAGGATTACAGCGAGGTGATGTGGTTATCGAAATCAACCGGCAGAAAGTCGATTCTCTGGATGACCTGGATAAAATTTTAAAGGGATCCGATCCCGGCGATCCTTTATTAATGATGGTTCGCAGAGAATACCGCAGCCGTCCCAGCCAAGACTTTTTTGTCACGGTTAGGATACCTGAATGAAAATAACCAAAATTCATTCCCTCGGCAACGATTTTATCATCATCGATGAAGGTGAAACTCCCGGAATTGCTGAGAAAGAAGTTCTGGCCCGGCAAATATGCAAACGGCATACAGGAATAGGCGCTGACGGCCTTCTGGTCATCAATATCAAGGATAAAGCCAAAGGGCTGGTGGACTTTCGTATCTTTAATGCAGATGGAACCGAACCGGCGATATCCGGCAACGGCTTACGCTGCGCAGCCGCCTATCTCTATCATCAAAAAAAAATTGCACCAAAACGAATTTTATTCAACACGACCGCCGGCAGCCGGGAATGTGAATTTATCAGCAATAAAAATAACTGGTATCAAATTAAAATAGAAATGGGAATTCCTCTCTTTACTTCGGAAGACATCCCTTTTAACGACAGCAGTTATCACAATAAGATTATTGATTACCCCCTGTCCATTCAGAAAAAGGTTTATCCTATCACTTTATTGTCTTTAGGAAATCCACACTGTGCTCTCTTTTTTGACCGCTTCCCCGCACGTCTCGAATGGCAGCAGCTGGCCTATGAAATTGAATTCCATCCCTTTTTCCCCAAAAAAATAAATATTGAGTTCATCCGGGTGATAAACCGTAATGAAATTGAAGTTATTTTTTGGGAACGTGGAGTAGGAGAAACCCTCTCTTCCGGAAGCGGGTCCTGCGCAGCCGCTGTAGCCGCCATCATGCAGGACAAAACAGAACGGACTGTGAATGTAAAAACCAGCATGGGAATCACTACCGTGGAATGGAGTGAACAAAAAGTATATCAAACCGGACCGTCCCAAGTTGTATTCCATGGAGATTTTTTATCTTACTAACCGAAATGATCGAAGCCCCTGTGCTTTAGATAGCTGCGTGTTCCGTCCCCTTTGACCAAAATAATGTCTTTGGAAGCGGTCATGCAGCCGACACGGGAAAGATTGAACTTGTCTCTAATCTCCAATATGGAACTCTCCCGTCCGGGAGAAACCGTGAATATCAGCTCATAGTCCTCTCCTCCATGCAAAGCATAATAAGAGAAACGGGAGCTGGACTCCCTTAAGACTGCTGATACCGGCAATTCGACTTCACGTATTTCCGCACCGGTTCCGCTCATGCGGCACAAACGGGGGAGATCACACGATATTCCGTCACTCAGGTCCATCATTGCCGTAGCCAAATTGTTCCGGGCAAGGAACACCCCTAATTCAACCCGGGACTTAGGATCGAAGAAAGCCTGGTACAGCCTGGACTTTCGCGGGTTTTCCTCCGGTTTTTCTCCGGACTGCAATAATTCCAGCCCGAAGGAAGCATCTCCTAAACTTCCGGATACGTAAATCAAGTCCCCGGGTGAAGCTCCGCTTCTTCGGATAACCCGGCTCGCTTGCCCCAAAACAGTCACGGAAATCACAATGTTCCCGGACCGGGAAATATCCCCGCCGATCAAATCGGCTGCATTCTCATTTGCGCAAGACCGGAATCCGGAAAAAAAACGTTCAATCCAATCAGTTTCAAGATCCGGCGGAATTCCCAATCCCAAAAGGGCGTACTCAGGGCGCCCCCCCATCGCTGCGATATCACTGATGTTGACTGAAAGGCTTTTTCTGCCTAATAACTCGGGAGGATGAATATCTCTTGAAAAATGGACTTCTTCTATCAAAAGGTCTTTGGTTAAAAGATTCCGTTTCCGGCCGCTGCGTATCACTGCGGCGTCATCTCCGATTCCGCCTTCCAGCCTGGAATTATTTCGGCTGAATTCCCGAATGATTTCATCAACCAGATTATTTTCGTCCAGTTTTTTGAGTCTCATCCGCAGCTCTTTACGATTGCGTTTGCTTCTCCGTTTTTTTGATTCCTTGTGCTGTTCCAACCAGGGCATAATCCAAAACTTCACTGATGTGATCGACAAAGACGAATTTCAGCTCTTTGCGCACCTGCTTTGGAATATCTATCAAATCTTTTTGATTGGCTTTGGGAAGAATGACTGTTTTTACTCCGGCCCTGCGGGCGGCCAGGACTTTTTCCTTGATCCCTCCGACTGGAAGCACATTCCCTCTCAGGGTTATCTCTCCGGTCATCGCTACGTCCCGCTTGATCTTCCGGTCTGTACACACGGAAATCAGTGATGTGGCCATCGTCACTCCGGCGGAAGGTCCGTCCTTGGGAATCGCTCCTTCGGGCACATGGATATGAAAATCATTTTTTGAAAAAAGCTTCTCGTCGATATTGAAATCTTTAGTGTGCGCACGGGCAAAGGAAAGCGCGGCTTGAGCGGATTCTTTCATAACATCGCCTAACGAGCCGGTCAAAGATAAATTTCCCTTTCCGGAAACCCGGATAGCTTCCACGAACAGGATCTCGCCTCCGGAAGCCGTCCAGGCCACACCGGTTGTGACTCCGATTTGATCGTCTGTCAGCAATTGATCTTTGAATACCTTATGAGGGCCCAGGTATCTTTCCAAATTCCTGGTATTGATTATAGTTTGGGATTTCTTTCCTTCTGCGACCTTGCGGGCGACCTTCCGGCAGACCGTTGCGATTTCTCGTTCAAGATTGCGGACTCCGGCTTCCCGCGTGTAGAAAGAAATGATTTTTTTAATAGCGCCGCGGGTTATCTTAATGCGCTTCTCGTTCAGGGCATTCTGTTGGATTTGCTTTGGAACCAGATAACGCTGGGCAATCTGGAGCTTCTCTTCTTCCGTATAACCGGCGATGCGAATGATCTCCATCCTGTCCCGGAAAGCAGGCTGAATGGGATCCAATAGGTTTGCTGTGGTGATAAACATCACTTTAGACAAGTCATAAGGAACACCGAGATAATGATCACGGAAAGTGTCGTTCTGTTCGGGATCCAGCACTTCTAAAAGCGCTGAAGAGGGATCACCGCGAAAATCCGCTCCGATTTTATCCACTTCATCCATCATGAAAACGGGATTGTTGGATCCGGCCCGCCGGATTCCTTGGATAATTCTCCCCGGCATCGCACCTACATAAGTCCTGCGATGCCCGCGGATCTCTGCTTCATCTCGAATTCCGCCTAATGACATTCTGACAAATTCCCTTCCCAGGGCCCGGGCTATAGACCGTCCCAGCGATGTCTTCCCTACTCCGGGAGGGCCCACAAAACAGAGGATCGGGCCTTTGATTTTTTGGGATAGTTTTTTTACACCTAAGTATTCCACGATCCGTTCTTTTACTTTTTCCAGTCCATAGTGGTCTTCGTCCAGTATTCCTTTCGCTTTTATCAGGTTCTGATTATCCTTAGTGCCTTTATTCCAGGGAATGGCAAACATCCAGTCCAAGTAATTCCTGACTACAGCTGTTTCGGCCGATTCCGGGTGCATCTGGGCGAGACGGCTGATCTGCTTTTCCAACTCCTCCCGAACTTCATCCTTGACTTTCAGCTTGTCTAATTTTTCCTGATACGCATTGATCTCTTCCTGGATTTCGCTGCCTTCACCTAATTCCTTTTGAATCGCTTTCATCTGCTGGCGCAGAAAATACTTCTTTTGCAGCTTATCCATTTCACCTTTGGCTTCACTGCTGATTTTGGATTGCACATCCAAAAGCTCAATTTCTTTCGTCAAAAGCTCATATACTTTTTTCAATCGCAAAAACGGATCTTCCATTTCCAATAAATTCTGGGCTTCTTCCATCTCTAAATCCAGGTGAGCGGCAGTCAGATCAGCCAAGCGGCCGGGCTCATCCACATTTGTAGCTAAAATTAAAATTTCCGGCGGGATGTTTTTTCCCAGGGTGGATGCCCGCTCCAGACCGTCCCGGACGTTGCGTATCAATGCTTCGATTTCAATAGCGCCGGCATCAATATCCGGCTCCCGCATAACCTCGATTTCAGCCGAATAAAAAGGCATCGTGTCCTTTAAATCCTTTAAACGGGCCCGAATCAATCCCTGAGCCAGAATGCGAATCCGTCCATCCGGAAGCTTCAGCATGCGCATAACCAGAGCCACTGTCCCCATGGTATAAACGTCATCATTTTTCGGCTCTTCTATCTCTATATCCTTCTGGGTCACCAAAAAGATCATCCGGTTTTCGGCCAATGCCTCATCAACCGCTTTTTTTGATTTTTCACGCCCAACGAACAGAGGGATCACCATATAAGGAAAAACCACAATATCCCGCAGCATAAGCACTGGAAGTTTATTCGGAATATCAAGCTTCTGTTCCTGTTCTTCAATTAAATCTTCTAATTGACTATTAGAATCATTATCTTTTTTTGCCATTCTTTGCCTCCGCCATCTTCTCTTCTTTCATCTGAAATGGTCTTCTATATTTTAGTTAATGTTATTATCAAAATTCCGTTTTCCAAAATCGCTCTGGTTTTCTCAGGATTAACCAGGCCGGGTAGAAAAATAGACCTCTGAAAGTTTCCATGCTCTCTTTCCATACGAAAAAATCGAACTCGTTTATTGGGAAGTTTTTCTTTTTTTACACCTCTGATTTCTACCAGGTTGGTATGAACCATAACAGTCATATCTTCATCTGAAACTCCGGGAACCTCAACCGTCAGGATAATTTTACCGTCAACTTCTGACATATCGAGTGCAGGAGCCCAATTTTCTTCAAAGCCGTATTTTTTCCGGCTATTGATAAAAAATCTTCCATCCTTCCGAATCACCCGGGTCTCCATGCGTATGATTCTGGATACCGGTTTTATTTTCTTTGCCATTGTTATTCAGCCTATAGCCAGTTGAATCACTTGAAAATGAAGAAACACACCTGCCTGTTTCTTCCTGCTGTTTTCATAATCTTTTATGCACATAATTAATAAATAAGAAAGAAATCAAAGGATTCCCCTTTTGGCGGTGTGAAAATCACTCTTTTAATAGAGATTCGAGTTCCTGCTTGAACTCATGAACATCTTTAAATTCTCTATATACGGATGCAAACCGGACATAAGCCACTTTGTCCAGCTCTTTAAGATGCTCCATAATGAAGCGGCCTATTTCATCCGCCCGGATTTCCTTCTCCGGCCGGTCCTGCAGCATGCTTTCAATTTCGACGACAATATCTTCTAAGGCGGATACGGGCACCGGACGTTTTTCACAAGCTTTTAAAAGTCCGCGAAGCAGCTTTTGAGCATCAAAACTCTGGCGGCGGCCGTCCTTTTTAACCACCATATAAGGAATTTCTTCAATTCTTTCATAGGTTGTGAAGCGTTTGGCGCAGGCCAAACATTCCCGTCTTCGGCGGATGGTCAATCCGTTTTGGCTTTCCCTGGAGTCAATGACCTTCGTCTCCTCATGGTCACAATATGGACATTTCATGAATTATTTGTCTCACCGAGGTTCTTCACCTGGAAGAGGGAAATCCCTTCTTTCCATAATATAGCATATCCCATGAGACAAGTCACGACGACCTGGACCGTATGAATCACTAAGGTCATACCAACGGCCAAGTTAGGGTCAAGGCCGTAGAAAGATGTCAAGCCGACCTTGCTGAAATAATGAAAGCCGCCTACCATCCCCGGCGTAGGAATGGACGCCCCCACCATGAGCATGAAAACATAAGGGAATAGAAAAAAGAATGAAATCTCAATATTATAGGCCAAAAAACATATCCAGTAATAAAGAATGATTCCCAGCCACACCACAAATGACAATCCGATATATGCCAGTAAATTTTTCATTGAATGGAAAAATTTAAGACCTTGAATAAATTCTTCAACCAGCATAATGATCTTAATTGTCCATTTATCCGGAAAAGGCCTAAGAAAAAAATTAATGATTTTCAATGTCTTGTCACGAAAAAAGTATAAGGACAGCGAAATCAAAAGCAAGGCCGTGGCCGCACCCAGTCCCATAAAACCCCAAAAATAAAGCCGGGCATGCATTTCCTGGTTAACATGAAAAATGGAAGCATACAACGGCTGAGAAATCAGGAAAAGCCCAAGGAGGATACACATGGTGAAAATATCAAAGATTCGTTCCACTACAATGGTCCCGAGGACGAATCCTTTCGGCATGTCTTCCTTTTTGGCCACATAGAATGGCCGCGCGATTTCACCCAATCGTCCGGGAAATATCATGGAAACCGTGAAGCCGATGGCATTTCCGGCAAAACGGTTATAGAAGGAGATCCCTTGTTTTTCATGTTTGAGAAGCAGGTTCCAGCGCCAGGCACGGGTGACAAAATGCATCGGCACGGCAAGCACCATCAGCACCGCAAAAAAGACATTCACATCCGTAAGGTAACGGAGCACTTCACTCCAGGACTCTACAGACCGGAAGAAAAAAAAGAGAAGCCCCCCTGTAAGAAGGAGAATCAGCCCGATGCGAACCCATGTTTTTTTCATAATCGATGCAAAAGTCTATCATCATCATTTTCCCCTGTCAATGGAAAGACTTTTCATTCTGCCTCCCATGTCATCCTGAGCAAAGCAAAGGATCCCGATCGGCCTCGTTTCCTCCTCCATGTTATTCCCGACGTATCCTCCATGTCATTCCCGGAGCACCCCTCATGTCATTCCCGGAGCGAAGCGACGGGAATCTTATTCTGCTTCGCTCCCCCCTATTATCATCCTGAGGCCTGCGGCAACATAAAAATGTCACCCTGCGGCCTGCGTAAGCATAAAAATGTCATCCCCAGGCCGCGTCAGCGAAAAAAATGTCATCCCCAGGCCGCCTCAGCGGCCGTGGGGATCTTAGAGTACTTCGCCAAAAGAACCGGCACTGTCTCATCAGGCAGAGCCGCATAAGATCCTAAATATTGTTGTGTATCTAAGAATGCAGCAATCCTCCCATCAACACTTGAAATTATAGCCGAATTTTAATATTATGTGTTTCACAGAGCTGGGAAGTCGTCCAATGGTAGGACACATGACTCTGGATCATGGAATCGGGGT
>CAZDJZ010000012.1:0-82952 GCA_964505785.1 uncultured Eubacteriales bacterium | reverse complement strand
TTAACCGGAAATTTTTACTTTGCTAAAACCGGAAATTATCACGTTGCTGCTACAAGTGACTAGAAAGGGTTGTCCTGCTTCGTTTTTCTCCTCTGGTCCATCTATGTCCCTCTAAGTCTATCTAAGTCTCTCTAAGTCTATCTAAGTCTCTCTAAGTCTATCTAGGTCTATTTCTGTCTATTCAATATGTTCGGACTGTTGAGTCGGGTCGATTCGCTTGCGCTCACTGCAGCTTTTGACTGTTTTCTTCGCATTTTTCACTAGTTTTCTCTTCATTCCTTACTCTTTACTAAAAAACAGGCAAGGGAGAAAGAGACCGGTCTAAGAATTTATTGCTTAGCCTGAATTATTCATGGGTCGAGATTGCCGCAGACGACGACAATACGTTCATTTATTGTCGTCCTGAGGAGCATAACGACAAAGGATATTAGACAGCTCTTGCACGAGAAGACGATTACGCTTCATTCAGCGAAAAAGTCTAAGATCCTCACGGCCTGCCGGCGCAGGCCTCAGGATGACATTGATTCAATCAAGGTCGTCACTTCACTACGACGAGCTGCAAGCCGGAAGATGCGGTGAGATTCTGCCCGCCTGAAGGGGTGAAAAATTGCGTTTATAATATAAATAGGCAAATGAAAAACTTTCCATTTGAACTTTTAATAAAAATCATGTTAATCGCTGATAAAAAAGAATTTGCAAAAACACCGCAATTTTTTTATGAATAATTCAGGTTAGGATATGGTGGTTTTTTCATAAGAGAGAGTTATGATAAAATCATAGCATGAAGATAATCAATATAAAAACCCATTCACACAACGAGTTCATAGACATTACATCCCAGGTTCAGGGGGCTGTGAGCGAATCCGGAGCGGAAAGCGGAATTTGTGTGGTCTATGTTCCGCATACTACAGCCGGCGTGACCATCAATGAAAATGCCGATCCTTCCGTACAAGAGGACATTTTGACGGCTCTGCGCCAAGCCGTTCCGGATTCTTTACCGTATTCTCATGCAGAAGGAAATTCTCCCGGCCATGTCAAATCCAGCTTGGTGGGATGCTCCAGCCAGGTTTTAATAGAAGACAATCAGCTTCAGCTGGGAACCTGGCAGGGGATTTTCTTCTGTGAATTCGATGGTCCGCGCAGCCGAAAATACCATATCGGAATCATTTCCCAGGCCGGCTGATCAAGCTGGCTAATTTCCTCCGGAGGTCCAGCCCTTCACGGTAGACAATTCCCTGCATTCCCAGACCAGCCGCAGCCTCTACATTGTCTTCCAAGTCATCAATAAACACAGCTTCCCCAGCTGATATGCCGGCTTTCTCCAGTGCTGTTTTGTAAATTTCAATTTCAGGTTTAAGGGTCCCTGTCTCATAGGAAAGCACATATTCGTCGAAGATAAACATTTCCGGAAAATTCTTTTTAATGTATTCAAAGTGAATGAAATCCGTATTGGAGAGGAGAACCAACTTCTTGATGTCCTTCCATTCATGCAGAGTGTCCAGAACATTCCGGTTTAAAGAAAAAATATCCCGGTATAGAACCATGAAGTCCTGTTTTCCAATGTCCGCTGCTATAAGCCGTATCATTTCGTCGACATACGCTTCCGGTTCCAATTGACCCCTGCTGAAATTTTGTATCAATTCAATATTATCTTTCAATATATCCCATGTTTTTTCCGGGGAATACGGCGTGAATTCAGAGATTTTGTGAATGAAAATCATGTGGTCGAAAAACAACACCACGTTGCCCATATCTGAAATAATCGTTCGAATCATATCTTTTCCTTTCTCTTTAATATAGTAAAGAGTAAAGAGTAAAGAGTAAAGGAGGGGAGTAATGAATTATTGCGGCTTCGCCGCCTTTGGCAATTGAAAGTGACTTCCGTGACATTCCTCGAGTGGAGCGGAGGTTACTGTATTGTTAAAAATTTATTTTCAAAAAGTTGGGAAAACCACTTGACAAGGAGGCGAAACGGGTATACATTGAATAACGCTTTGATACAACATTTGGTATCAAATCAGCAGGGATAACACAATATATAGTTAGTGGCGTGAATATTTTTTAGTAAAAAAAATGAGGGATTCATTATCCCGGGGAAAGGAGAATCTTATGCCAAGAGCCATCTCGAGAATCAAAAAAAGGGACGGAGTCATCACTGATTTCGTTCAGGACAAAATCACCAAGGCCATTCAAAAGGCCATGGAATCTCAGAGCTTGACCGATGACCGGGCGGCCCAAAGCGTTTCAGACATCGTAACTTTCGTATTAGAGGAAAGATTCGGCGGCTATACGGTTCCTTCCGTGGAGCAGATTCAGGATATTGTCGAGATGGTACTGATGAAGCAGGGTTATCATGACGTTGCCAAGTCCTATATTCTATACAGGGACAGGCATAAAGATATCCGGGAAGCGAAAAAGATCGGGATAAATCTGGAACGCTTGATTCAGGATTATATCAATGATATGGATTGGAAAGTCCGCGAGAACAGCAACGAGGGTGTGATGAGTTTTTCCGGCCTGAACGCCCGGATTTCCGGGGAAGTTTTGGCCAACTTCGCCATGAATCAAATCTATTCTGAGAACGTGAAAAAATGCCACGTGGATGGGGATTTTCATATTCATGACCTCTCTTATCCTCTTGTTGGTTATTGCGCCGGGTGGTCTTTGGAAAATCTCTTAAAGAGGGGTTTCGGTCATGTTTCCAACCAGGTCCATTCTTTTCCTGCCCGCCATATGGAAACCGCCACCCTGCACATGGTCAACTTTATCGGGACCATGCAGGGAGAATTCGCGGGGGCGCAGGCATTTTCCAGCGTCGATACCTACCTGGCGCCATTTGCGCGGGAGGATAATTTAAGTTTCGACTCGATCAAACAGGACCTGCAAAAACTCATTTTCGGATTAAATGTGCCTTCCCGGTGGGGATGGCAGACACCTTTTTCCAATCTGACCTTCGATTGGACGGTTCCGGAGGATATGAAAGACAAGAAGGTCATCATCGGAGGCGAAGAAAAAGATTCGACTTATGGTGAATATCAAAAAGAAATGGACATGATCAACCGGGCTTTTCTCGAGCTCATGGTAGAGGGGGACCAAAAGGGAAGAGTGTTTACTTTCCCAATTCCTACTTACAATTTAACCAAAGATTTTGAGTGGGATTCACCCAATGCCGACGTCTTGTTTGAAGCCACCGCGAAATATGGAATTCCTTATTTTCAAAATTATATTGGCACGAACATGGACCCGGGAGATATACGGGCAATGTGCTGCCGCTTGAATTTGGACCAGAGAGAACTTCTCCATCGCCCGGGCAGCATCTGGGGTCCCGGGGATTCAACCGGTTCTATCGGGGTTGTGACCATCAACCTCAACCGCATTGGTTATATCGCCGAGTCGGAAAAAGATTTTTTTGACCGTTTGCAGCATTTGATGACCTTGGCCAAGGAATCTTTGGAAACCAAGCGGGAAATCATCAATAACATGCTGGAAATAGGACTGGTTCCTTATACAAAGGCCTACCTGGGCCACTTTGAAAATCATTTTTCGACCATCGGTATTGTGGGGATGCATGAAGCATGCTTGAACTTTCTGGGCGATGGTATTCAGTCCTCTCAGGGAAAGGATTTTGCCGCCAAAACTTTGGCTTTTATGCGGGACAGGCTGCGGGAATTCCAGACCGAGACCGGGAATCTTTTCAATCTTGAGGCGACTCCGGCCGAATCGACGTCCTATCGCCTGGCCCGGCTTGACCGTCAAAAATATAACGGAATCGTCACGTCAGGGACGGACAAGCACCCCTTTCTGACCAATTCAACCCAACTGAATGTGGATGCCACCCGCGATATCTTTGAAGCGCTCCAACATCAGCAGGATATCCAGGCGCTCTATACCGGAGGTACCATCTTTCATGCCTTTTTACCGGAATCCACCGACCGGGATACCTGCCGCAAACTAGTCCGCAAGATCGCAGAGAGCCGGCTGCCCTATTTCAGCGTGACCCCGACATTTTCCGTATGCCCCAATCACGGGTATATCCGCGGTGAGGTCAAAACCTGCCCGGAATGCGGGGAGTCAACTGAAGTCTATTCCCGGATTGTAGGCTATTTACGACCGGTGGCTACTTGGAATGACGGCAAACAGGAAGAATTCAAAAACCGGAAGACATTTCAAAATTTTCAGGAAGGGAGCACACCGTGAACTGCATGCTTTTCACATTACCCAATTGTTCCCAGTGCGAATCGCTGAAAAAAAGCCTGAAAGAAAATGAATTAACTGTTGAAGAATTCAGCCTGGTAAAGCCGGAGGGAAAGAAAAAACTGCGTGAGTATATAAAAAACATTAAGCGGGATGACAAAGGTTCGGTGGTTATTCCTACCCTGCTGGTGCTTGAGGGAGGAGATGTCCGGGCTGTCATCAACAATTCCGGGGAGCTCGAAGAATGGTTGAAATCAAAGGACTAGAAAAGCTTGCTTCCAAAGATTTTCCCGGTCATATTTCCGCCACTGTTTTTGTGGGGGGGTGTAATTTTCGCTGTCCTTTTTGTCACAACCGGGAATTGGTTCTTCATCCGGATAAACTGGAAGCTTTTCCTCTCGATTATTTCACCAGCTTTCTGGATTCCCGGGAAGGATGGCTGGAAGCAGTCTGTATTACCGGAGGAGAGCCGCTGATACATAAAGATCTGGATGTACTGCTGCAATTGATCAGAGAGCGGGGATTGAAAATTAAACTGGATACAAACGGCTCTTTCCCCGGGCGGCTGCATGAAGTGTTGGACAGAGGGCTGGCGGATGCCGTGGCGATGGATATAAAGGCCTCAAAATCCCTTTACAGCCGGGCATGCGGAATCAAAGTCAACTTGAATGATATTCAGCACAGCATTGATTTAATCGCTCAATCGTCTTTGGAGGCGATGTTCCGGACCACGGTTGTTCCAGGTATTATCGACGAGGAAACCATTATTGATATGGGAGAGTGGCTTCCGCATAATGTTGTGTTTCAATTGCAGCAATTTTCTCCAGGGAACACCTTAAAGCCGGATTTTGGAAAGATAGCACCTTATCCTCCCAGCCGTTTGCGGGAAATGGCCTCTGCCGCTGAAAAGTATTTTTCAGAAGTCCGGGTGGAAGGGATTTAGCCATGAAATTAAAAGTAAAAAAAATTCATAAGGATGCAAAACTGCCGGTTTACGGACACAAAGGAGATGCCGGGCTGGACTTGTTTGCTTGTGCGCATGTGGATCTGCTCCCCCTGGAACCAGCGACGGTGCCGACTGGAATTCAAATCGCGGTCCCGGAAAACCATGTGGGATTGATTTGGGATAAAAGCGGATTATCTCTTCAAGGAGTCCACCGGTTAGCCGGAGTCGTTGATTCCGGCTACAGGGGTGAAGTCAAAGTCGTGCTGATAAATTTAAGCCGCGGCACCATTGCTGTCGAAAAAGGCATGAAAATCGCTCAGATGCTGATTCAGCCGGTGCTGGCCATGACGGTGGAAGAAACGGAGGATTTGGATCAAACCGTCCGGGGTGAAAACGGCTTCGGAAGCACGGGCCGGTTTTAACCTGATTCAGTGGAATGATAAATCCGGACCGCTTTTATGTTATTTTGTCCCGGCCTGATTCCCCGGAAAATATCGGGCTGGCGGCCCGGGCAATGAAAAACACCGGATTTTCTCATCTGCGGTTAATTATAGATAAACCTTTGCGTTCCGGGGCTTATATAACCGCAGTCCATGCGCATGATATTCTGGAAACGTCGGAATCTTACCCTGATTTGTCTCTAGCCCTGGCTGATATGGATGTCGTATTCGCTGCTGCCGCCCGGTCCCGGAAGAATTTTCCCAGCCTGCCTCTTTCCGGCCTGATTCCGAAAATTGCGTCCTTTTCTCCCAGCACCCGGATTGGGCTGCTGTTCGGCAATGAAAGGACCGGATTAACGACACAGGAACTGCGTTATTCCAATTTCCGGGTTGCCCTGCCGCAGGCCGCTGCCCAGCCGTCTTATAATCTGTCGGCAGCTGTGCTGTTGATTTTATTCCATCTTTTGTTCCATCAAGATGAAAGCCCCTGTTTTTCACGCCGGCTGTCTCCGCTGCCACGCCGGGAACAAGAGGAATGTATTCATTTGATATTGCATAAACTTGATCAGGCTGATTTCATTCACCCGGGCAATAAAGATCATATCAGCGACAGGATTCACGATTTGTTTGGACGCCTGACTATGACCGAAGCTGACCGGAGATTATTGCTGGCTGTGTTTTCAAACCTTGACATTTGAGGCGGGTTGGCTATTTCGAGGATCATCGGATAAGATAAAAACGAATGAAAATAATGGACAAATCAACAAGAGGAGTTTCCTTATGGCCCAAGATATCAAATTGAGTTTCCCTGGAGGGAAACGCGTGGATGCAAAAGTCAAAGAATTCTCCATTCAGACTGATCAACCGGTTTATCAGGGTGGAGACGGTTCCGCTCCGGCACCATTCGATCTCTTTTTAGCCTCACTGGCAACCTGTTCCGGTATTTATGTGCTGTCCTTTTTACAGCAGCGGCATATTCCGGCGGATGATCTCAGTTTAATCATGCGGACCGAATTGGATCAGGAAACTAAAAAGATAAAGACTATCAGTTTTGATATCCAAGTTCCGCCGGGTTTTCCGGAAAAATACCATAACGCCGTGATCAAATCCGTTAACGGCTGTGCCGTCAAAAAGCTGATGGAAAATCCGCCGGATTTTAAAGTTCAGATTGTATAGCTGCCAGTCATAGGGCCGCACTCGGGCCTGAACGCTGCGAAGCCTCCAGCTTATTGCGCTTGCGTTTAAAGCGTTCTTCGAGTCCATCTTAGTCTATCTAGGTCTGTTCGGTCCGTCTCGCTTCGCTCCCCAGGTCTCTTTTTACTTTTCACTGTTTTCGAACTAATAGCTCAGGTTAATAAAGAAAAGAGCCAGGCTGCAGAGTCTGTCAGGCTAATTGGTTTGGGGGAGCCAGAGATAATAAAATCCCGCTTTTAATGACGGCAGCAATGTCTGAAGCTCCGGAAAAGACGGTTCATTCCCTGAAAGGGCGGTTTGGGCATAGATGTTGGTTTTTCGGCCGGGAAAATATGTATAGGCAATGACTCCGGCGTTCCGGACGCCGGAAAGTTCCTGAACCCGTTGATATGCCTGGTCGAAATAGCCGATCTCATCGATAAGTCCATTCTCTAATGCCTGCCGGGCGGTAAATACGCGTCCGTCGGCAAGCTTTTCCAGCGCACTCCTGGATATATGGTCCTGCCGGGCTTGGTGAACCACATCTAAAAATTGACCGTAAAAGTCTTGGATAAGGGAATGAAAATAGATCCGGTCTTTTTCGTTCATATTCCTGAAAGGGCTTCCGGCGTCTTTCATGTCTCCGGTTTTGATGATATTGACTTCAACTCCGACTTTATTCATCAATCCTTTTACATCAGGAAAAACGGATATGACTCCGATGCTGCCGGTCAAAGTGGAAGGATGGGCGATAATTCTGTTGCATGCAGCGGCGATATAATATCCGCCGGATGCCGCTATTCCCATCATCAAAGCAGTGACCGGAATACCGGTATCTTTCCGGAAGGACAGGATTTCATGATACAGGATATCACTGGCTGTTACCCCGCCTCCGGGAGTATCAAGCCGCACAATAATTCCTTTGACTCTGGGGTCCTGCCTTGCTTTCTGTAAGCGGACTTTGACTTGGGACAGGAGATCGCCTTCTTTTTTCAAAAAACCGGTGTCTGCCGCATTGTGGATCACTCCGGTGATATCTATCAGCAGAATTTTGTTTTTTGACGCAGCCGGAACGAGTTCAACTTCTTTTATTTCGTCTTCCCCAAAAAAGTCGATGTGAAAATGAGGAGAGCAGGCGGTTATGCATAAAATAAGCACTAAAACAGTCAACCAGCGGTATTGCATGCGGGTCCTCCTCGGACTTTGTTGGGATAATTCTTATTATAGCACAACAGGTCTTTTCCGCTTAAGGAATGCCCCCAAGGTCATTTTAGGCGGCACGGCTCGCTTTGCTCGTGTTACTTAGGGTTCTTGCTTGCTGCGCTCGTATTCCAAGTGTTCGATGTGTTCTTGCAGTTCCCCGGCCGATGAAATTCACTCAGTGAACGGCCGCAATGGATAAGGGTCATATACAATCCGGCCCGTATAAAGGACGAGCGGGCACGGTTCCTCTCCCCGGGAGAGGAGAGCGAGGCCGGAATTGGAGCGGATGTCCCCGCTGGGGACAGACGCGTGGCGGCGGGATATGACCCTTATCCATTGCCAGGTGGAAAAAGCTTTTATATGAAGAAGCTGATATTTGATCCGGCGGGGCAGAATAAGATCCTTCGCTTCGCTCAGGATGACCCTGGTGGTCATTTTCGAACTAATTATGCAATCATATTGACTCAATGCAAAGGCCGTGATATAAAAAACCGGAAAAGGAAATGAAGCGGGGATTGATGCAGAGACGCATGCTTATGAAGAAATTGAACCGTTTCATTCAAGAACATTTTGAGCCGGCCTTGATTGTCCTCATTATCCTGGGAATCCTGGCCATCGCTTTCTTAGTTCATTACAAACTGGCCTTTTTGAATTTTTTCTTTCTTCCGGTTATTCTCTCTGCTTACTTTTTAGGTAAAGACAGGGGTGTACTGACGGCGGTATTATGTGTGCTGGTGGTCATTTTTTATCTCTTGCTCTTCGGCATGGTTTCCGGCCCAAGCGATGTTTTAAGTTCGGATGAAATCATTTCACTGACTGCATGGGCCGGTTTTCTTATTTTAACCGGGGCGATTTTGGGTGCGGCTTCTGAACAGAGGCAGAAACGGCTTGAGAGTTTAAACCGGACCTATGTAGGTTTACTGGAAATACTATTTAAATACCTGCAATTTGGGGATGAAACCAAACCGGAATCCGTGCGTATCGCCCATAAGGCGGGGCGGATCGCTGTCACAGCCGGATTGGATACCCGGCAGGTAGAAAACATCAAATCCGCCGCGCTTTTGTGTGAGATCGGCAATCTGCGGGAAAATATACCCTTGTTTATGGCCATGACGGATTTTGTCCGCAAAGAACTTTCCCGGTCATCGCTGCTGGACCGGGAAAAAGTCATGCTGAACAGCACGACTTCTCTGCTGACGGAAGTCAAACCCCTGGTAGATGGATATTATCTCCATTACGTTAAAGAGTCCGAAAAAATGGTAAAGGATTTGCATGAAATTCCCTTTGGGAGTGCGGTAATTGCCTTGGCGAATATTTACGACAAAATCCAGACTGGCGCCCAGCCTTTTCAAAACCGCCCGGAATTCAGTGAGCTTTCCAGGGTAAAGGAATTGGCGGGAAGCACTTTTCATGAATCCGCCGTCAATGCCTTGATGCTGGTGGTCTCAACCTCCCGGGTACCCCAGATATGAATAATCCCGTAATAGGAAAAATATTATATTCAGGAGAAAAATATGATTCACTTTCGCATCAAATCAGTTTTATTTTGCACCTGTATTTTCTGTTTATGCCTGAATGCCTTTTCGGCCGATAAGGGAATAGAAAACGGAAAGCGTTATGACCGCCTGGTGATCCGGGGAGTGATGCTGCAGGACGGAAACGGCACGCCGGTCAAAGGCCCAGTCGACATCATCCTGGAAGGAAGCGCCATTTCCGCTGTCCGTCGGACCCATTCGGATGCTTTTTATCAGGAAGAAGCACATGTTATCGATGGATCCGGTCTTTACTGCCTGCCCGGACTGATCAATATCCATGCTCATATTCATGATTCCCGTAACGGGGTTCCGATTCCCTTTGAATATTTATACAAGCTCTGGTTGTCCTGCGGCATAACAACGGTCAGGGATGTGGGCAGCGATACCCGGAAAACCATGGCGGAGAGAGAAAAAAGCCGGAAAGGAACAATTGCGGCTCCGCGGATATTTCTTTATATGCGGGTCGGCGGCCGGACGCCGGAAGAGGCCCGCACCAGTGTTCGCCGGGCCCAAGAGGCCGGAGCTGACGGTATCAAAATTTTTGGAATGGACCGGGATATCATGCAGGCGGCAGCAGATGAGGCCCATAAGCTTGGTCTGCGGATCGCCCACCACGTAGGTGTAGAGGAAACCGATGCTTGGGAGGATGCAGAATTCGGTGTGACATCGATTGAGCATTGGTACGGTGTTCCGGATGCCGCCTTGCACGGTTCCCAGAATTTTCCGCCTGAATACAACTACAATAATGAGAATGAGCGTTTCCGTTACGCCGGACGGCTGTGGCGGGAGGCGGACCCGGATATTCTGCTTCAGGTCTTGCAGACAATGGTGGAAAAGGAAGTGAACTGGTGTCCGACTTTTGTCATCTATGAGGCCAACCGCGATTTGCTGCGCGCCCGCAACCAACCCTGGTTCAAAGACTATCTGCATCCCGTTTTGGAAGATTATTTTGTACCTGATCCTGCCAAACATGGATCTTATTTCTGGAAGTGGACCACGGAAGACGAGGTATACTGGAAAGATAATTACAAGATTTGGATGGACGCAGTATGGAAGTTCGCCGACATGGGCGGGGTTGTGGGATGCGGAGAGGATGCCGGGTATATCTATATGATGTACGGATTCAGCCTGATCCGGGAGCTTGAGCTGCACCAGGAGGCGGGATTCCATCCCATCGACGTTATCAAGCATGCCACCTTTAACAATGCGCGCATACTGGGGCAGGAAGATAAACTGGGACGGGTCCGCAACGGTTACCTTGCAGACCTGATTCTGGTCAAGGGAAATCCTCAGGAAAACATGAAATACCTCTATCCCACCGGAGTCTTGGAAATGAAAGAGGGCCGGCTGGTGCAGGCCGGCGGGGTGGAATGGACAATTAAGGACGGTATTGTTTATCATGCGCCTACTCTGCTGGAAGATGTGAAGGAGATGGTAGCGGAGGCGAGGAGCGGTAAAGAGTAAATACATTCTGTTATCCTGAGGAGCATAGCGACGAAGGATTCCAATCTCAAAACCGCAAACAGAAATGGCACCGTCATGTCATCCCCAAGCCGCGCAGCGGCGAAGGGGATCTTATGCGGCTTCGCCGAATGAATCGGTCCCGTCTCCTCGTGCAAGCGCTTTTTAAGATTCCCGCCGCTTCGCTCCGGGAATGACATTGAGGTTGTTGAGCGAAGCGGGACGGACCGAACAGACGGAACAAACTGAATAGACCTGGACAGACATAGACAGACGCAGATGGACCTGATGGACGACTTTATGCACCGGTTTTAGGCGTTTTGTGTTTCGCATTTTGCGGATTCATAAAGGGCAAATGATTTTGAGGGCTTTGGGCAGGATCTTGATTTCGACCTGGTCGCGTTTACCCAGGAGTTCTCCATTGTACTGCACCGGCAGATGGGTTCCTTTGATCACCATGCGCTTTGTTTTAAAATGGCGCTGGGTTTTTTGAAAGGTCCCAAAATAGATGCCGGGGAAATAAAGCATAAATTTCAGGCTGCTGATCTCAAAAAACGTTGCGTCGACATAGCCGTCATCGATACGGGCTTCGGGCGCCATCTTCCATCCATATCCGAAGTGCCGGCTTTTGCCGATGAAGCAATCAAAGACCTTCATCCGCAGGTGCTTGTGTTCGAATTTGTTGCCGGTATCATCGATTCCGTCATAAAGGTCCACTTCCTGCTGCTTGCGGGACAGCCGGGTCATGATGCGGGAGGCCAGGATATGACCCAGGAAACCGGGAATGGTATGTTTCAGCTTTTCCACCAAAACTTGGGCGGTTGCGCCGACGCTGCCGAAGGTGGCCGCTTTATCCTCAATCTGGATTAAGTCGATTCTTTTGATTTTACCGGTTTCGATGATTTTGAGCGAACGGGAAACACTGAGCGGAATATCCATGCTTATGCGGAAGGCATTGCCGCTTCCCAATGGAATAATCCCCAGTGCCACTTGATCCGATCTTCCGGATTCCATAATTCCTTGTATGACATCAGCGATAGTGCCGTCCCCGCCTGCTGCTACGATCACGTTATAATCCCGGCATAATTCCTTGGCCTTATTGATCGTGAATTTTTTGTCTTTTTTGGTGTCGATATACTTTCCAGGCAGCCGTTTTTGTATATATTTCCGAAGAAGTTTGTTGCGCTGCCAGCGTTTATTGGCGGCGAAGGGATTGATAATACAGGCAACACGCCTGTTGTCAGGAGGGCCGGATCTTTGCATTCATTCTCCAAGTGAAAGGATTAAGGTATATATTTATCAGAATTTCCAGGATAAGTGAAGAATTACTGATGGTATTTCTTTAATTTGGTGTCATCCTGAGCGAAGAGAAGCAGGCCGTGGGGATCTTGCCTGCTTCGTAAATCTCAAATCTCAAATCTCAAAACTGCAAACAGAAATGGCACCATCATGTCATCCCCAAGCCGCGCAGCGGCGAAGGGGATCTTAGTCTGCATCGCCCAATGAATCGGCCCCGTCTTCTCTTGCAAGCGCCGGCTAAGATTCCCGTCGCTTCGCTTCGGGAATGACATGGGTTTTCGAACCCAAGTAACCCGAGTAACCCAAGTAACGTGAGCGAAGCGAACCGACTGAACAGACTGAATAGACATTTAGAATGCGGAGTAAGCCTACTTTTTTATCAATTTCTTAATAATTGGGGCATAGATGGAGAGCAGCAGAACCACAAACAATATCGCCAGCCAACTGTCCGGAATGGGGATGGCATGGCCGAACCAGGCCAGCAGGAAAAACCGGGGAAAGCGGCCGGCTGCATTGGACAGAAGATATTTTGACAATGGATACCGGGCGATAACGACCAGGAAACGGAAGGGATAAAAAGGGATAGGGGTCAGGGCGGCGATCCAAAGTGCCAGGAATGGGGCCCGGTTGAACAGAGCCGCCAGCTTTTTGATCCATTTGTGCTGGTAAATTTTATTGAAAGCTCTGAGATCGGATATATACCGGAAAGTTGAATAATTCAATGCTTCCGTCAATAAGGTGCTGGAACCGGCCACCAAGGCGACAACCAGAGGCTGGTAGAACTTACTGAAATAGAGCAGCACCGGTTCGTGCGGAACCACCGCTACTAAAAATTCCGCCGGGAAGCTGTAAAAAAACAACACCCAAAGGCTTTTGCTTTGCCGGAGAGTGGAGGAGAACAGCCAGCCGGCCAGAAGCAGGGCCACAAATGTTATCTGCAGGATGAAAATGACGGGGCGCAGACGCCGGGATTTAGGCGCCGGCTGGTTTAGGGCGGGACGGACGGTGTTGACTTTGTCCCGCGGCGGTTTAGAGGAAGTCATGGGGATATCCGAATCAGCGGGCGCGCAGTGAATCCTTGATCAGATAGCGGGCCGGTTTTTCGGTATTGGCCCGGATGCTGGTATAGCAATCGGCACAGGTATTGGTGGGGATGAAATCTTTCATCAATTCTTTGCGGGATGGGTAATCCCGGATAATCAGACCGCAGGGAGATAGTGTTGCATCCGGATTAACGACCAGAAACCGTTTGCCGGCCCGGCATCCTCCGATGGATTTATCGCGGAAAAATTTCACCATCATATCAAAAACAAAATCGGAGGCCACAATCGTGCCGTATTTATATTTGTGTGCCTTGAGCTTCATGATCATTTCTTCCAGTTCAGGAATTTCCTTTTCCGGGATCATGAAGTCCATATTCTTAGTGCGCAGCCAGGTGTACGTGCTGAAGTTCATTTTCACGTTCCAGGTACGCGCAAATTCCGCCATGTTCAGAAGATCGCGGAAGTTTTTGCGCTGCACTACGCCGCTCAGCGCAATACCATTGCCGTCGTCATTTTTTACTGCTTCCAGGAGTGTAACGATTCTTTTGAATAAGCCGGGTATGCCTCTGAATTCATCGTGGCGGTCATCGGGGAAATCAAAAGAAAGAGAAAAAGCGTCTACGCCTGCTTCCCGCAGCCGGCGGTATTTTTCCGGGGTCAGCAAGGCGCCGTTAGTGGTGAGGACAATGTAAGGAGCCTTATTCTTTCTTTTCAGCGCGGAGACGATTTCTTCCACGTCCTTGCGAAGCAGGGGTTCGCCTCCTGAGACCTGGGCAACGACTGGTTTGATTTCACGGCAGCGGGCGGCGTATTCTTCCGGAGCCGCCCGTTTTTCACCCGGGTTGGGACCCCCCAGGTGGCAGTGCCTGCAGCGGGCATTGCAGGCGTAAGTGATTTCAAACGATACACAGAAGGGCCGGGAGGTGAAATAATTGCCGATGCCCCGCCCGGCCAAGGACAGGTAGTATCCGGGAGTCGTCATTATAAACAAATCTCCTTTCTTAATCTCATATTATGCATCGAACCGGTGCTTCATGGCAATGTCATCTTCCATTGCAGCGGTTCGGAATAATCCAGCCTGGCATCGTCATTTTCTATTCTCCTGATTGATTCTTGTCAGCCGGCGGATGGAATAGATTTTGACTCCGATCAAAACAGCAGCCATGCCGGCGGCTGCACCCCAAAGATGTGGCAGAAAGATCAGCCAGAGGGTGATCACCGTTGAATTGCAGAATTTTCCGCCGGGGGAATAGTTTAAAAGATGAACCCCCTTGTCGACTTTATGGAAATAATTCGGGGAGATAAGTCCGTATTTCAAGAACTGATAGCTCAAATAGAAATCTATGAAAGCAAAGTCAATGATGTAGAGCACAACCGGAAGGAAAAGATAAGGACGGAAGAACAGAAAAATCACGAAAAAGAACAGGATTTCCACGCGGTCCGCGATGATATCGATTTCCGCACCGAAGATGGTTTCCTGTTTGAAGGTCCGGGCGATGAAACCATCCAGCACATCTCCCCCCCAGTGAACGCCGAGTCCGATGTAATTATACAAGGGATCCCCGGTTTGGATAGCCGTGATGAAAAAGCCCAAGGACACAACCAGCCGGATATAGGTGATCAGGTTAGGCAGGCTGTGTATGGATTCCGGAGGGCGGGGGGCCAGCGGTCCTTTGGTCAAGACTTTCGATTTCATAATTTTATGCTCGCTGCGCTCGCTTTCGTCGCGTTTATTGCGGTCTTAGCGTTCATTGCGTTCTTTTAGTCTATCTAAGTCCATCTATGTCTGTCTATGGCAATTCCGTCGATTCAGTCTGTTCGGTCTGTTCGGTCTATTCAGTCGGTTCCGTCTGTTCAGTCGGTTCGCTTCGCTCACGTTACTCGGGTTACTTGGGTTACTCGGGTTTGACAACCCGTGTCATTCCCGAAGCGAAGCGACGGGAATCTTAGAGTGTATAGGCTGGTGAAACGGTAACGCCCAATTCGGCGAAGCAGTCTAAGATCCTCACGGCCTGCCCCGCAGGCTTAGCAATAAAAATTTACTGCAGGGCATTTGCGGTGAAGTGCCGCAGCTTCATACCCTGCGCCTCGCATCTGCGGCAATCTTGACCCGTGAATACTTCAGGTTAAGTAATAGTTCAAGTTTAGTACTTTAATGGAAAATCAAACAAGAATCAATCGGCTTTTTTCAGCACATACACATTCCGGGGACGGTTGTCTAAAGTGAAACGCTGAAAATCCGTGACAGCAAAGCCCGCTTTCAGCAGCATCGTGAAAACGCGGCGGGAGGCTATTCGCCAATCCAGGGGAATCCGGCGAATGTCTTTATCATCCACACCGGTTTCTTGAAGCAGCTGGTAAAAATTTTCCGGAATTTCCACCAGTACATAGTCCGTTTTTAATTCATCCGGATGCCCGATTTCTCCCGCGGGCACAATTATGCCGGTGGGACCGCGGCGGCCCGGGACCTTTTTTAAATGGGAGCGCAGGGCCCATCCCGCTTCGGATATAAGCTGAGGGATGACAGGGGGGCGATCGGCATCCGGTTTCGCACGCAGGCTCCAGGTCAAAAAGAACCGGTCGGCGGGCACGTCGGTGCGGTTGAGGACGCCTCCGAAATTCTGGTAGCAGGCCGTGATGTATTTTTCCACCCGCATGCCCAGTTTATGGATGTTGCGGTTGGCGTTGACTCCGGTTAAAGGATCAAACGTGCAGGCAATCACATGAACTCCAAGGATGTTCTCAACGGCTTCGGCCTGGTGGCGTTTGAGCGCTGTTCCCAGACGGAAATGCTGCAGGTCCGGTCTTACCGCGGCATACTGGGAATAGAATCTGAGATTGTCCTGCCGGCGGTAACCCAGTTTTTTATCCACCGGGCTGACATAGCCGTAGGTGAAGCCGGCAAAGTGTTCCGGACTGCGGATGATGTTTCCAAAGCCGTTATCCGCATATACTCCGGTGAACAAGCTGCCGCCGTAAGCGAAATAGTTTTCCGCGGCCATGTTGCGGTGCCCGGAAAAGTGGTCCTCCGGCTCTTCCCAGATGTGCTGCCTCAGGTCTTCGTATTTTTGATAGTCTTCATCTTTGGTGCTGGTTTCCACAAACAGCAAAAACCGCCGTCCTTTGGTTTTGATAATACGGTCAAAACTTTTCACTAAATGACTCTTCACTCCTCACTCTTTACTCTTAACTCTTTACTTCAAATAATCCAGCATCTGGCGGGCGATATCCGCCTTTTCATGGTCGGGTGCGATTTCCAGAAATTTTTCCAGCATTTCCACCGCCCGGTCTTTTTCATTCTGGCCGATCAGAATGGTGCCGGCTTGATAATAGGCGTCGGCGTATTCCGGATCCAGTTCCGTTGCTTTGGTGAAATGCAGCAGCGCTTCCTGGTTTTGTCCCAATTGGGAGAGAACGATGCCGTAATTGTACTGGGTGTCCGGGTCTTCAGGATTGAGTTCCACTGCTTTTTGGTAAAAGGGAGCCGCTTCCTCGTTCTGGTCCCTTTTGGCCAGGGCTTCGCCCATTTCTTTGTTGCAGGAATAGCTTTCCGGATTCAGCTCCGCCGCCCGCCGGAATGCTTCCAATGCTTTGTCTGCCTGGCCGGCTTTTTTATAAGTCAGGCCCAGGTTGAAATGATAAGCCCACATGGCGTCATTCAAAGCGATGGCTTCCTGATAGGCTTCGATAGCCTTATCGAAATTCTCTTCCTGGTACGCCTTATTGCCTTTGACGAATTGAGTATCCGCTTCGGACAGCTTCTCACGGACCATATCATCGGCGGGCTTCATGGTGACCTTTAACGTGGTGGTCTCGGTGATGCCGACTTTGATTTCCATGGACACCGGCATGTATCCTTCTTTTTTGAAGGAAATCTGGTACATGCCGGGCCACACGCCGACTTGGGTGAAACTGCCGTCATCCTTGCTTTCGGTCGTAAACCGCTGGGCCGCGGATTTCATGGAAACGATCCGGATGTTCACATCCGGGAGGGGATTGTCCTCGGTATCGGTAATGGTGCCGACGACTTTTCCCTGCTGGGCCGATAGCGGAATAGCCGTCAGCAGAAAAAACATTAAAACCATGACGAGAATTGTGTATTTTTTCATAAGAGGCTCCTTATCCTGAGTTATTTCTCCAGTTTCCGGGCCAGTTCTTTGATCTTTTCCTGTTCCGGGTTAATTTGCAAAGATTTATGGATTAACGGCCGGGCTTTGTCCGGCTGGTTGAGTTTGATGTAACACTGGGCGGCCAGATTGATGACTTCCAGCTCCGAGGCTTCCTTCATCAGCCGTTCCAGATGAAACAGGGCTTTATCCCACTGTCCCAGGCCGGTATAATTAGCGGCCAGGATTTTTGCCGGTTCGCGGCCTCCCGTTTCTTCATAAAGCGGCATGACCAGCTTCAGGGATTCCTGGAACTGTTCCTGGGCTGTCAGTGCTCGAGCCAGCAGCATCTGCATCCGGGGCGACGACTGCAGGGTCCGTGCCCCTTCCAAAATGTTTTGGGCGGAGGCATATTGTCCGGTCTGGAAGTACTGCAGGGCGGTTAAATACAGGTATTCCGGATGGGGGAAAGCGGGGTGAAGCTTGGTGTAAGCCCAGGGAATGACCGGGACCGGCTGGTTGAGCACAATGAGGTTGTCCTTGCTTTCAACCCGGGTCCGGTCGGATGATACAGTAAGTTTGACATCATAATAACCGGCGCTGACCTTGTCGAGAGGCAAAGGGTAAATATCAATACTGCAGCCGTCCGGGCCCAAAAGTTCATCCAATGACTTTTCGATCCCGGCAACGGGTGTCCCGGATTCCGATTCCGACGGGATAATGTCGCATTTGACGGTATATCTGTCCGGAGGAAGGTTTAATACCTGGGCAAAAACGCCGGTTTTGATTGTCTCCAGGCTGTTGCCGGCAGCATTACCCAGATACTGAGTGCCGTTAAAGGCAAAGGCCTTTAATTGACCGGCCTGCTCAGAACCAAGCTGATGCCGGCTTTGATACACCAGTACATCGCTGAGGATGGGACCGGATGCCGGATCCGGCACGGTGAGAGCCGTGTTAAACGACGTGAATTCCTGTCCGGTCTTATTCCGGAGAAGGAAATTAAGCCGGAATTCCCCGGGAATGACCGGAACCATATCCTGGAAGGCAAACAGGCGGTTTTGATGCCGCTGATACGCCTCCGGGGTGACGGTCAGGGGGATTTCTTCTTCCCGCTCAAACACCCGGCTGCCGTTAAGGTCTTCAACGCGCAGGTTGAGCTGATAGGCGGCATAGGTGGCCCCTTCCGCCTGGGCGAAATTAACTTCAGATGGTTCCAGCGACCAGTGCAGGAAAGGCTGGTCATCATAAAAGAAAATTTTGACCAGGTGCCGGCTTTCAATAAACTTATGCGAGTATTCCGTCTCGACGAAATCTTTGTAGTAGAGAAATTGACGGGCATAGGCGTCTGAGAATTTCTTTTCCGGCAGGTCATTGACAGCTGCAATTAGGGAAGATGACGAAAGCGAAGTTTCTCCCATCACCGTATCTCCCGGGATATAAGAAAGGGATGCACGTGCCAGTTCGCCGGAAATGCCGCGGATCATTTGATAGGCCCGGTTGCGGTTGATGGTCTTTCCCATGAGAGTGGGGGAGACCAGCTGCTGCGGACCTTCAACGCCCGGAGAATACAGCCGGTATTCGCCGATTCCCCGCGGCTGATAAAAAATCAGGTAGAAAAAGGGCGGCAGCCCGTACTTGGCGTCTCCGCGGTAATGCCACAGCTCCAGGGGATAGAGATCGGATTCGGTGGCGAAGCGCTGCCGTTCAAGCGGAGGCCCTAAAGCCAGGTAAAAGCGGCCCCTTTCGGTCTGGTGGCCGGGTCCGGGGGCGTCATGTCCGAAATGCATGTCGGCGAAACGGACCCGCTCCATATATTCGCGGTAGAATTCATTAAGCTCCGTGTCGGGCCGGGTGTCGCGCCGCTTCCAGAAGGAGTGGATGAATTTATTGCGTTCAGAATCGTTTTTAAGCTGCAGAAAGACCTGTCGTTCCGTCTTGGTGATAATTGGGTCCACCAGCTCCAGCCATTCCTTGTAATTCTGGGTTTGAGGCTGCTGGGCAGGCCCCGGCACAACAGCCACGGCTGTGCATAATAAAATAAGAATTATATATGGGCGGATTTGTTTCATGGATATATACACCTCTTACCTTTCTTAAATTATCAAAAGTGCCGTAAAGTTGCAATCTGGAAAACCGCAAACCGCAAACCGTAAAACGCAAAACGCGAAATGCAAAATGCAAAACGCAAAACGTAAAACGCAAAACGTGGAACGCGAAACGTGAACCGCAAAATGACGACCTTATACTTATTCAATGTCATCCTGAGCGGAGCGAAGGACCTTAGAGTGCATCGCCTCGCGAATCGTGACCGGTGAGTGGTGAATGGAAAAAACGCGAAACGCAAAACGCAAAACGCAAAATGCAAAATGCAAAACGCAAACCGCAAACCGTAAAACGCAAAACGCGAAATGCAAAACGCGAAACGCAAAACGCGAAACGCAAAATGCAAAATGCAAAACGCTCAAAACCTGTGAAGAACCAGATGCTGTTATCCTGACGGCGCACTCGTGCCCGAAGGACCTCATTCTGCTTCGTCTCGGATAATAAGAGTAAAGAGTGAAGAGGAGAGAGAGACAAATCAAAAATTAAAAATGACAAAGCAGAGGCATCCTGAGGTCTGCGAAGCAGGCCGTGAGGATCTTAGACGGCTTCGCCTTATTGGGCGTTACCGTTTCACCAGCCTATACACTCTAAGATTTCCGTCGCTTCGCTTCGGGAATGACATGAGTTTTCTAACTCTAGTAACCAAGTAACTCAAGCGAAACAAACCAGCCGACCAGGCCGAAAAGACTTTCAGCCCTAGACAGACCTAGACAGACCTAAACAGACCTAGACAGACCTAGGCAGACCAATTTGGACTAAAAGAACCCATGAACCCTTAGAACGCTTAGAGCACTTAGAACGATTGGAACGCTTCGAATCCTTAAAACGCTTTGAACGCGAGCGCAGCGAGCGGAGATTTATATTTACATTCCCGAATCTGAATGATACACTTTTAATTAGAATTCAAGAATTTGGATGTATTCAATAATTTGAATCAAATATGGATGCCAACAAGGGTGGAGAATAGAATAAATATCTAATAATAATAAGTTTAGATAAGCTCAAGCTATTGGTACAAATATTGCATTTTAATTTGAATATGAGAAAGGTATTTCTAATTTAAAGGAGGTGATTGCAGACGGAGTGTTTGTTCCAACGAAATTATTTTTAAATTTTTAGCATATGAAAAAAACAGGAGGTACAATGAAAACCAAATTTTTTATTTTATTGACGGCTATGATGCTGGTGCTGTCGCCGCTGGTGTTTTCCCAGTCGAAAGCGACCGGCGCCATCACCGGCACGGTGTACGATGACACCGGAGAAGCCCTGCCCGGAGTGTCGGTGACGTTGACCAGCCCCAACCTGCTGGGTGAACGGACCACCATTACCGATATAGAGGGAGCCTACCGCTTCCCGGCTATTCCGCCCGGTGTGTATTCCGTGCGCGCTGAACTGCAGGGTTTCGGGACCGTGGTCCAGGAAAACATACGCGTGACCACCACTGTCCGGCTGACCGTGGACTTGACATTAACACCCTCAACCATTGCCGAGGAAGTCACCGTCCTGGGCCAGTCACCCACTGTGGACGTCAAATCAACCGAAACCGCGTCCGTGACCCTGAGCAAGGACATCATTTCCAATGTGCCCTTTTCTAATTTCACCAGTGATATCGTCAACCTGGCGCCGGGTGTGACCGGCAATGTGGCCTTCGGCTCTTCGGCAAGCACAGGGGTTTCCTACCAGATGGACGGCGTGGACGTGTCCGACCCGGAAGCCGGTTCCGCCTGGGTGTTTTCCGATCCCAATATCGTGGAAGAAGCCAAGGTCATGGGGATCGGGCTGCCGGCTGAATACGGCAACTTCACCGGGGTTATTTTCAACATCATCACCAAGTCGGGCGGGAATGAGTTTTCCGGCATGCTGCAGGCCATTTACCAGGGTAAAAAGGATGCATCACCCGAAGGCTTCTGGCAGGCGGATAACAACGAGGAGTACTTGGACGATTATCCGGATATGACATCGCCCCTGGAAGCCATCACCGATTTCGCTATCAATTTGGGCGGACCGATTGTCCGGGATAAGGTGTGGTTTTTTGCCGGAGCCCAGTATTACCGCTCGCAGAATTATCCCGCCGGCTTTCCCGAAGCGGTCGACTACAAGCAGCCGCGGGCCTTTTTCAAGATCACGGCCCAGGCCACGCCGACCACCAATCTCAACGCCTTCCTGGAATACGATGCCTACAACGGTGTCAACCGGTCGTCCGGTTCCAACGTGTCCCCGGAAGCGTGCGTGGACCAGGAATCCCCGGACATAGTGGGGAATTTCGCGCTGACCCAGATCATTAACGAACGGACCTTCTTTGACATCAAGGGATCGTTTTTCCACGGATATTATTATCTGGATCCTGAAGTGGGCCCTGATATTCCCGGCCGTTGGGACATTAATGACAGAATGCGTTATGACAGTGCCGGATGGTTTTATTATGCCGACCGTGACCGTCTGCAGGCCAACACCAGTTTGACCCATTATGCCGAAGACTTTATCCAGGGCGACCATGACTTCAAGTTCGGGGCCGAGTTCGAATACGGCAAGGTCCGCAACCGCTTCGGCTACACAGGACCCAATGCCCGTTATTATGTGGATTATACCGGCTATGGACCTTTCGGTTACTATTATACCGGCAATTACCTGGCTTATCAGTACGAGGGTTATGACTCCAACACCAAATATACCCGGCTGGAAGAGTTCGCTCAGGATGCCTGGAAGGTGAGCGACCGGCTCAACATCAATGCCGGCCTGCGTTTCACCCATGTCTGGGGCAGTGTTAAGGGAATCGACGGCTCGGTGTATACCAATTTCCGGGTCGCCCCCCGCATCGGTTTCACTTTTGACCTGCTGGGCGACAAAACCACCATTCTTAAGGCCCATTTCGGCCAGTTCACCGAAGCCATGCTTGCCTCCTACCATGACCGGCTCAACCCGGCGGATGCTTACAGTGACTATACCGGTTTATACTGGGATGTCCCCGGCCAGGAATGGGTTCCGTTTTTTACGGTTTCCCATGAAAATCTCTATTCGCTTGATCCAGACCTCAAGCATCCTTTCATGAACCAGTTCGTGGTCGGTATCGAGCGGGAGCTGTTTAAAGACGCCTCCATCTCGGCCACTTTCATTTACCGTGACTGGAAGAATTTCGTCGGACGTACCAGCGACAATGCCCAGTTTGAGCCGATTGATGTGTATGTGGATGAACTGGGGGAAGCCTTCACAGTGTATAATCATGTCAACCCGGACGATACAACCTATTTTCTGACCAACCTGACATCCGAACACGCCTATTTCGGGCAGGAGCCTTACCGGAACTACACCGGCCTGGAGCTTATGTTCAACAAGCGTTTTTCCAATAACTGGCAGCTGGTGGCATCGTATATTTTCTCTCAAACACTGGGAACGATTGATAACGGCTTTGCCGATGATATTGGCTGGGGCGGAGATACGGAAAGTCCCAATTACTGGATCAACGCCGACGGCAACTGCACCAATGACCCCACCCATATGCTCAAGATCCAGGGATCGGTGATTCTGCCTCTGAGCATTCAGCTCAACGCCCATTTCCGGGCTATCACCGGCAACGCCTGGACCACCCGCTACCGAACCTCCTGGTTTAATCCCGGCGGACGAGTGACATTTTTTGCCGAAGACCGCGGCACCAACCATTATCCTATGGCTAAAATACTGGATGTCCGGCTGGAGAAGTTTTTCACCTTTGCGCAGAAATACCGCTTGGGCCTGATGTTCGACGTATTCAACGTGTTCAATTCCAATACCATCACCTCCTGGGGAACCCGTATCGGGTACGACTGGATTCCCGGGGAGTATCCCTCCACCGACGGCCACGAACTGTATAATTTTCTCGATGCAAGACAGGCCCGGATAGGAATCCGTTTGACATTCTAAGCCGTTAAAACAACAGAAATTTCAAGGCGGCGCGCTCCGGCGCGCCGCTTTTTTTTTTTGGCTTATATGAAGCTGACGAAAAAAACCGGTTATGCTAAAATGGCGATATGAAAAAAGCGTGGATTATCGGCATCATCCTGGCCGGGCTGTCCGCGGCCGCGCTGCTGTATTTTTTGGTCTTGCCGCCGGGCGAATTCAACGCGGCCCGCAAAGCCCGTGATTTCAATGTGGTCCTGATCACAGTGGATACCCTGCGGGCGGACCGCATCGGCTGCTACGGTTTTGACGGCGTGGAAACCCCGACTATGGACATGTTTGCCCGCCTTGGAGTCAAATTCGACAACTGCACCGCGGTAACCCCTTTGACCCTGCCCTCTCACACCTCGATTTTGACCGGCACCTATCCCACCTTTCACGGCGTGCGGGATAACGGCGGCTTTCTGGTTCCGGATCCGATGCTGACCCTGGCGGAGCTGTTCCAGCAGCAGGATTATGCCACGTCCGCCTTTGTTGCCTCCTATGTGCTCGATTCCAAGTGGGGGATCAATCAGGGATTTGATCATTATTTTGATCATTTCGATCTCAGTAAATATAAGACCATCTCTTTGGGCAATGTGCAGCGGCCGGGCAATGAAGTCATGGACCAGGCTTTGCCGTGGCTGGAAGACCATAAAGACAGCAAGTTTTTCTCCTGGATTCACCTCTATGATCCGCATACCCCGTATGAGCCTCCTGCGCCTTATGATGAGATGTATCCCAACCGGCCTTATTTAGGCGAAATCGCTTTTGCCGATTACCAGCTTGGCCGGCTGTGGGAATTCATAGACAACAGCGGCATCTCTGACAATACCCTGCTGATCTTCATGGCGGATCATGGCGAAAGCCTGGGCGAACACAAGGAAAGCGCCCACGGCTTTTTTATTTATGAGGAAGGCGTGCATGTTCCGCTTATTTTTGTGACGCCTTTTGATAAAATTCAGGGACTGAGCCGGGCAGCACCGGTTTCGCTGGTGGATGTGATGCCCACCATTCTCGAGATGACGGATATGGATATTCCGGCTGAAGTCCAGGGCCGCAGCCTGGTGCCGGATTTTACTCGTGAAAACGCCGTGGAGAGCACAGCTTATGCCGAGACTTTTTACCCCCGGTTCCATTACGGCTGGAGCGAACTGCAGAGTGTTCAGGATGGGCGTTTCAAGCTGATTCGGGCGCCGCGGCTGGAGCTGTATGACCTGGAAGCTGATCCGGATGAAATGGTGAACTTGGTGGATGAGCGGCCGGCCGACGCCCGCCGGCTCTTGAACCGGCTGGAGAGCTTCATAACTGATTCCGGCCGGGGCGCCTATGAGCTGGATTATACCAAAATGGATGAGGAGACCCGGCAGAAACTGAGTGCTTTAGGATATATCGGGACCTTCAGTGCGTCGGAGTCCGTATCCGGGCGCAACCTGGGAGACCCCAAGGATAAAATCGATGTTTTCAATCAACTGTCCCATGCCCGGGAGCTGTCGCTGCAGGAACAATTTGATGAGGCCGTGGCTATGGTGGAAAATATTATTCAAGACGATCCCAATGTTGTGGATGCCTATTTTACTCTGGGAAATTTATACTTCAAATGGGGCAAGTTCGAGGATGCCCTGGACTGTTTCTATCAGGCGTTGGAACTCAAACCCAATGATTCCTTTGTCATGATCAATATCGCCAATTCCTATGTCCAGCTCAACCGGCTGGAAGAGGCCAAGACCTTTCTGCTGAATGCCGTGGAAACAGTAGATCCGGATTCCCAGATATTTCTCATTCTGGGAAATATCCATAATTCACTGGATGAGGATGACAGGGCTCTGGAGTTTTATCAGAGATGTGTTGATATCAATCCCTCTTCCGCCTCTGCTTTCAATGCCATGGCCGGTATACATATCACCCATCAGAATTTGGAGGACGCCCGCCGCTTCCTGGAAAGGGCCCAAGAGATTAATCCGGAATTGCCTAACCTGTTTTATCATTATGCACAGCTGTATGAAGAATCAGGTGAGATGGAACAGGCCGAGGAGGCTTACCATCAGGAACTGGAGAATGTCCCGCATAACTTCCGGGCCATTTTCAATCTCTCGCGCCTGTACCGGCTGCAGGGTGACCCTGATAAGGAGTTGGAATACCTGGAAAAGACGATTGAAACCAACCCGCGTTTCCCGATGAGTTACTTTTATAAAGCCCGTATTTATCTAAACCGTGGAGAAAATTATCCCGAAGCGATCGAATGGGTCAAAAAGGGCCTTGAGCTGGATCCGGGAAAAAAAGACCTGCCCCTGGGCTATTTTCTGCTGGCTGACCTCTACAACAGAGAGGGGGACATGGCCAAATCCCAGGAATATGCCCGTAAGGGCAAGGAAGCCAGCCGGGAGGCCGGAGATGATGGGAAGTGAATATCTGCCGTCCCGTGCCTCGCAGCCAATACCATATTATCCTGAGGCCTGCAAAGCAGGCCGTAAGAATCTTGTTCTGCTTCGTCAAGTAAATTGACATTATTCTCAATAATTAAAATCGAATAATAGGATTAAAAAAAGGTTGTTATTAAAAGGAAAATCATAATATAATAGTGAAAATAAAAAAAATGGGATTAGAGTGGATGATAATTATTTTTGTTAAGAAATATTTTTGGAATAATATTAATATTATGTTAGAATAGGAATCGTTTGCTATGATGAAAAATACAAAGAATACCATTAAAAAACTTAAAGAGTCCGGATTGAAAATAACGCCGCAGCGCTTGGCGGTCGTGGAGATTTTGGAAGGAAACAAATCCCATCCCTCTGCTCAAAGCATTTATGAGGAAGCCAAAAAAAAATATCCCATGATGTCTTTCTCCACTGTATATAAAACATTAAAGGTTTTAGACGATGTGGGGGAGATTCAGCAGCTGTCTATTGCCGAAGACCGGGTGAATTTTGATCCCGACACCAGCCCGCATCATCATTTCCTGTGTGAAAAATGCGGAAATATTTTTGATGTTGAAGAATCTTTGGATGTGCATAAATCCAGCATCAATGGACACCGGGTAAGCAAAACCCAGGTTTTCTATTATGGGATTTGTTCCCATTGCCAGTCGAGCCGGGGACATTCATAAAAATATCGCTTAATTTCAATTCATTAAAAATAAAAAGGAGAATACCGGATGGAGAAAATCAGCAAATCGGTTGAAGATGCCATTAAAGGCGCGATTAAATTGGAAATCGACGGACGGAAATTTTTCAATCATGCTGCGGATGTAACTCAGCACGAACGCGGCCAAAAGATGTTCCGGTTCCTGGCGGATGAAGAAGTCAAACATATGGAGCGGTTCGGCGAAATGTTCAGCCAGATTCTCGGCGGAAGCGACTGGCGCAAGGTCGTCAATCCAAAGCAGTATCAGGGAGATGCGCCTTTAGTTACCAAACTGAAGGAACGGATGAAACGGGCTGAAGGCAAGGGGGAAGTGGAAGCGTTATCCATTGGTATGCAGCTGGAGCGGGACGCTATTGATTTTTTCCAGAATGCGGCCGCAGACACGGATGATCCGGTAGCCAAAAAAATATTTCTTGAAATCAGCGAAGAAGAAAAATTCCATTACGATCTGCTGCAGGCCCAGTATGATTCGGTGAATAAGACCGGAAACTGGCTGGACGGCGCTGAATTTCAGATGGACGGCAAGTGGTAGGGCGCGTCCAGCCGCTTGATTTGATTTACCGCTTTACTCTTTACTCCTTTTGACCGGATTTACTCTTGACAGATTCCCTTGATTGTAAAAAAATAATCAGTTCATAAACCAGTTTCAAAGGAGTCTGCAATGCGCTATAAAATTCAAATTTTATTCATGGTTTCAGTTGCGGCCGCATTCGGCTTGATATCCTGCGCCGGAGAGGACCAGCCGGCTGCAGATGAGCTGCGGGTCGAACAAATCCACAGAGAAGCGTTAACCGTGGACACCCATTGTGACACGCCCATGATGATGGTGGGAGGCGACTATGATATGGGTGTGTATCATGCGGCCACGGATGAACGGCGCGGCCGTATTGACCTGCCCCGCATGCAGGAAGGCGGCCTGGATGCAGAATTTTTTGCCGCTTTTGTCGGTCAGGGTCCCCTAACAGCGGAAGGTTATGCGGAAGCTGAATCCCGTGCCCGTAAGGCCATTCAAGCCGTACATCAGATGTGCGAAGATTATCCGGATATGGTGTCTTTGGCCGTATCCCCTCAGGATGCTTTCCTGCTGGAAGCAGAAGGGAAAATCGCTGCATATATCGGTATGGAAAACGGTTACCCCATCGGGAAAGATTTATCAAAGATGCAGGCCTTTTATGACCTGGGAGTCCGTTACATCACCCTGTGCCATTCCAGTGACAATGATATCTGTGATTCATCCACCGACCGTGCAGACGCAGAAGATATGGGGCTCAGCGAATTCGGCCGGCAAGTCGTGGCTGAATGCAACCGGCTGGGGATTATGGTGGATGTTTCCCATGCCTCCGACCGGAGCTTTTACGATGTTCTCGAACATTCTCAATCACCGGTGATCGCGTCTCACTCAAGCTGCCGGGCGCTGTGCGATCATCCCCGTAACCTGACCGATGACATGATCAAAGCGCTGGCGGAGAAAGGCGGGGTAATCCAGATTTGTTTTGTTTCCAGCTTTGTCAGGGAAACGCCGCCCAATCCGGAACGGGAAAAAGCTTTGGCTGCGCTGGAAGAGAAATATGGGTCTTACCGGGATATCAAAGACGAGGAAATCCGGAATAAGCTCCGGCAGGAATACCGCAAAATATATGAAAAGTACCCGGCGGCCGAAGCGACGGTTTATGATGTGATCGACCATGTGGACCATGTGGTGGAACTGGTCGGTGTGGATCATGCCGGTTTTGGGACTGATTTTGATGGAGGAGGCGGCGTGGAAGGCTGCAGCGACGCTAGTGAAATGCCCAATTTGACCCGGGAATTGGTCAATCGGGGCTATACGGAAGAAGACATTTATAAAATCTGGGGCGGCAACCTGCTGCGGGTCTTTCAAAATGTGGTGAATACCGCTGAGTAAAGCCGGAAGATGAAACTATTTCGGTATCCGTATGCGTCATACTGGGCAATTAAACAAATTGTCATCCAGAGGAGCGAAGCGAAACGGAATCGATTCTTTCGGCGAAGCACTCTAAGATCCCCACGGCCCCTGCCGCGGCCTGGGGATGACATATTTGCTGCCGCGGCCTGGGGATGACATGTGGATTCATTTTCATTGTTCCGGGTATGTATGCACATGTATAATTCATTTGAAAATGAGCACGAAAAGAGAAATTTAGTAAAAAGTGAAAAGTTAAATGACAGATAATACCAAGAAGAAGGCGGCCTATTGCCTGGCCTGCGGGACGAGGTTGGTCTTGGAATGGATCGAAGATCGAGACCGTGATGTATGTCCCCGCTGCCGGTGGATTTATTATGAAAATCCTCTTCCCTGTGCTGCCGCCTTTGTCCGCAACGCGGACGGGGAAGTGCTTCTTGTGAGAAGGGGCGTGGAGCCGGGGCTGGGTCAATGGGGGCTGCCGTCGGGTTTCATGGAAATCGATGAGACTTCCGAGGAGGCCTGCTTGCGGGAATTACATGAAGAAACCGGATTATCCGGGCGGATTGTTAAGCTGATGGGAGTGTACGCCCAGGATTCCGTACGTTATAAAAAAGTGGTCATTATCGGCTATCAAGTCGAAGCGGAAGGGACTCCCAGCCCGGGGTCCGACACCACGGAAACCCGCTTTTTTCTGCCGGACCGGCTGCCGGACATCGCCTTTTCCAGCCACCGGGCGATGATTGAAGAGGGATTTGCCGGAGGGTCCCAGTGAAAGTTTGTTTGGAATGCCTGCCGTGTTTCTTATCTCAGGCCATAAAGACTATGCGGAGGATCACACCGGATGAGGACACCATTCGCGATGTGGTGGATGCGGTCTGTGAAATGCTGCCGGGTCAACCGCACCGGGCGACTCCGGCTGAGATCGGCCGGGAAGTCTACCGTATGATCTCGCGAAAAACAGGAATCACCGACCCTTATTTGGAGCTGAAAAAACAGTGCACGCGCCGCGCTATGGCTGTGTATCCGGACATGAAAAAGAGGGTGGCGGAATCCGAAGACCGGCTGTTGACCGCGGCAAAAATGGCGATTGCGGGGAATATCATTGATTTCGGAGCGGACACTGTGTTTGATTTGGAAAAGGATGTGGAAGAGGTCCTGAACCGTTCTTTCGGCATCAATCATTATCCCGCATTTGCGGAGAAAGTGCGTGATGCTGAAAATATTGTTTACCTGGCGGATAATGCCGGCGAGACTGTCTTTGACCGGATTCTGATCGAAGAATTGCCCGTGCCGGTGATTTATGCTGTGCGGGAAGCACCTATTATCAATGATGCCGTATATGAAGATGCCGAAGCGGCCGGTATTATTGAAATCGCTGAGGTCATGTCATCCGGGAGTGATGCGCCCGGCACCATTTTGACGGAATGTTCTCAGGAATTTTTGAACATTCTGGATAAGGCGGATGTGATTATTTCCAAGGGACAGGGCAATTATGAGGCGCTTTCGGATGAGAAACGCCCGCTCTTTTTCCTGCTTACCGCCAAGTGCCTGGCCGTGGCCCGGGATATCGGAGTCAACCAAGGGGCCATGGTACTCAAACAAGCCGGCTGATTTTTTTCTTTCCTTTTTTCATTCCTTCCATTAATATCAGACATGAACACCTGTAACGATGGATATGAGCCAACGCGTCATTCCGGGGGCTGCGGCCTCACACAAATGTCATCCCCAGGCCGTGATAGCGGCCGTGGGGATCTTAGAGTGCTTCGCCGAAAGAATCGGTTTCGCTTTGCGAAGCCGTTTGAGATCTTTCGCCGCTCTGCTCCTGAGTATGACAAGGCATTAAGGAGGGAATTAAGCATGAACCGACGAAAATTTCTTAAACAAGGCGCACTTTTAACCGCAACTGCTGCCGGTGCTGCGTGGCTGCCCCGCACAAGCCCGGCTTACCCGGTGGCATTGGAGGAAATCACCGCTGACATCGGCGTGGCCGCAGGAAGCGATTATTTTGCGGGCGCCCGTAAAGCGGTTGACCTGGTCGGCGGGATGGAAAGGTTTGTGACCAAAGGGGCTAAAGTGGCCCTGCTGCCCAATGTGCAGCGGTGGCACCCCGGAACCTTTACCAAACCGGAAATTGTTCGTGCCGTGGTGCAGATGTGCCAAAAGGCCGGAGCCGAATCGGTTACCTGCTTATCCTGGCTGGGTGCGCGCAATTGGGAAGCCACCGGTTTGGACAAGGTTCTCGAGGAAGAGGGTGCTGAGCTGAAATTAATAGAGCGGGAAGAGGCCTTTTTCAAGACGGTTCCGGTTGCAAACGGGGTATCGCTGAAAGAGGCCATGGTCATGAAGGAATTCTATAATCATGATGTGTTTATCGACATGCCCATTACCAAGGACCATGCCGGGAATAAATTTACCGGGACCATGAAAAATTTGATGGGCCTGAACTACCCGCCGAACAACCGCCTGTTTCATAAACCGGACTGGCAGACCGATGCCGCGGCTGTCCGGTACTTGGATCAATGCATTGTGGACCTTAATACCATCTTGAAACCGCATCTTTGCGTGGTCGATGCTACGGAATTTATCATCACCAACGGCCCGATGGGGCCTGGTGACGTGATCAAGCCGCAAAAAGTGATCGCCGGCGTGGACCGGGTGGCGGTGGATGCCTATTGCACTACACTTTGGAACATCCAGGCGGAAAACATCATCATGATCAAAAATGCGGCTGAACGCGGCCTGGGCACGATGGATTTGGGGAAAGTGACGATTAAAGAGGTGTGATGCCATTCACTATTCACCATTAACTGGTTTTGCGATTAACGATTCACAATCTTACAAATAAGGGGGGAACATGTTTCAAAATTGGTTTAATCAGATATCGGACAAAGGCTGGTCGCGGCGGGATTTCGTAAAATCCCTGGTGACCGGCTCTGCTGTGACAGCCGCCGGGCTCAGCCGATTAAATGCGTCCGTATATCAAAGCATTACGGATCTAAACCTTAAGTATATCCGGGATGAATCTCCGGATGGAGTTTATTGGGACGCCATCCGTGAACAGTTTCTGTTTCAGGACGGATTGATCATGATGAATAACGGTACCGTCGGGCCGATGCCGAAACCGGTGTTTAATACACTGATGGAAACATTTAAAGTCCAGGCCACCAAGCCAGTGGATGTATATGAGTATCTTTTATGCAAAAAGGAAGCCGTTCGAACACGCCTGGCGGATTTTATCCATGCCTCCCCGGACGAGGTGGCGATTGTCCGGAACACCACCGAAGGCATGAATTTCGCGGCCAATGGACTGGACATGCAGGAAGGCGATGAAGTGCTCATTTCCAGCATGGAGCATCCCGGGGGCACTCACCCTTGGAAAATAAAGGAAGCCCGCTTCGGCATCAAGGTAACCGAAGTTCCCATTGGGCTGCCGCCGCAAAGTGCGAAGGAGTTTGTGGATGCTTTTCGCAAGGCCGTAACTTCCCGGACAAAAGTCATCAGCGTCAGCCATACCGTGTATATTTCAGGGTTGATCTCTCCGCTGAAGGAATTGTGTCAAATGGCGCATGAGAAAGGCCTCCTTGTGGCTGCCGACTCCGCTCACGGAGTGGGCATGCTGGACCTGGATATGAAGGATCTGGGGGTGGATTTTTTTGCCGCAAGCCCCTATAAATGGCTGGGAGCTCCCACTGGAGTCGGAGTCTTCTATGTCCGTAAGGATGTGCAGGACCGCTTGTGGCCAACCATCACCACTTCCGGATGGGATCAGGATAGTGCCCGCAAATATGAAACTTTGGGCCAGCTGGCGGATGCCTTGATTATCGCCTTAGGGGAGGCCATTAATTTTCAGAATTATATTGGAAAGACCCGGATCGAGCGGCGGATCAAATCACTGGCGGGATATCTTAAACAGGAACTGAAAAAGATAGCGGGGGTGAAGCTGCATACACCCGAAGATCCATACCTCAGCGGGGGATTAACGGCTTTTTCCATCCAAGGGATCGACCCGCAGGATATCGTGGATTATGTGAGGGAAAAATACAATATTGTAATCCGAACAGTGGGAGACAAGGAAGCCGGAACCTACGGCTGCCGGGTTTCCACGCATATGTATTGCTCCTATGCGATGATCGATCAGCTGCTGGAGGGAATCCGGACTCTGGTCCGGCACGCGTGAGTAGATTGAATATCAAATTTCCATAGCATTAAAATGAGTTTTAGTGTATGTTTTTTTTATTTTTAAAATTCAGGACCGAATCGAGAAATGAGACCAAAGATATTAAAAGCCGGCTGGGCAACTGTATTTGTGCTGGTGATGAATCTGAATCTGCCCGGTTTGGAGGCTGTTAGACCGTTTTTCACGGATAAGCCCCCCAGCATCGACGGAATACTCGATGATCCGCTATGGGAATCTGCATCCCGGGTCAGCGGTTTCAAGACCTGGTATCCGGACTACGGCAAACCCATGCAGGATGATACAGTCGTGTATATGGCCTATGACCGGAGTAATCTGTATTTTGCTTTCCGGTGTTATGACAGTCAGCCCGGGACGGTCAAATCCTCGGTGACCAGCCGGGATAGCATTCATCCGGATGATTGGATCGGCATCAACCTGGATACCTTTTTCGACCAGCAATCCCTCCATGTCTTTTACTGCAATCCGGTGGGCATCCAAGGGGACTCACGGTTTGAAGGCGGCCATGAAGACCACACTGTCGATATGGTCTGGTACAGCAAAGGGCAAATCGACAAACGGGGATACACGATAGAGATCCGGATTCCCTTTCAGAGTATCCGGTTTTCAGGAAGCAAACAGGTCAGCATGGGCGTCATTTTCGAGCGCAAGATAAACCGCTTATCTGAAATCGGCACCTTTCCTCCTTTGGACGCTCAGCATGGACCGAATTTTTTAACCCAGACCATGCCCCTGCTTTATGCCGGAGTTGATCCGGGTCCGCTGGTAGAGGTCATCCCGGCCGCCACATACAGCCGCCGGCATGAATATGAACAGAACCGGCTGGCCCCGCTTGGAGGAGAAACAAACCTCAGCTTAACTGCAAAATACGGCATCTCTTCGGATTTGATCCTGGACGGAACAATTAATCCTGATTTCAGCCAGGTGGAAGCGGATGCGGGGCAAGTGGATTTCAATCAGCGCTACACCTTATTTTTCCCGGAGAAACGCCCCTTTTTTCTGGAAGGCCTGGAGAAGTTTAATTTTGCCGGAGCCCACAGCGGGGATCCGCTGGCTGAAGTGGTGCATACACGGAATATCATCAATCCCCTGGCCGGGTTTAAACTGAATGGCAAGGCCGGGAAGAAAGATACTTTGGCGGCCATATACGCCATGGATGAAATTCCATATGAAACCGGGAATCCTTACGCCCATTTTACGGTTTTCCGTTATAAGCGTTCCCTTGCCCGGGATGGATTTTTTGGCGGATTTTACACGGGCCGGGAGAGGGAACAAGGTTCCAACCGCTTGCTGGGACTGGACGGACTGCTGCGCCTGAATCCGTCCAGCCAGGCTGGTTTTCATCTCTTTTATACCCGCACACAGGAGCAAGACCGGCCCGTGGATCAGGGACACGCTTTAGGACTCAACTACGCTTACACTACGCGGAATTGGATGCTGGTGTTGGGAATGCAGGACATTGGGCAGGATTTCAAGACGGAAACCGGATATTTAACCCGCACCGGATTGACGCGTTTCCGGTCGGGAGCCATCCGCATGCTCTATCCCAAATCGGGATTTATTCAGCGAATCGATCCCATGGTCCACAGCATTCATTTGCGGGATAAATTCAGCGGGCTGTATGAAACGTCCAACTCACTGGACATTCGTCTTATTATGCAGCGGAATTCAACTCTGCTGCTGGGCGGGCGCTACTCAACAGAAATATTCCTGGGCAAAAGGTTAAATACAAGCGGCATGCGGATCATCGCTCAAAGTCAGTTGAGCAAACAGTTTTCCATCCATACCTCTTATCAATACCGCAATAAAATCCGGTATGTTCTCAATCCCTACCCCGGTTCCGGACAGGACATTTCCGCGGAAGCGGTTTATCTTCCCACCCCGAATATTCATCTTGAGCTTGGTTTGACCTATTCGGATTTTACCCGCCGCAGCAGCCGCATAAAAGAATATAACTATCTGATCCTCCGCAGCCGCAACACCTATCAGGTGAACCGGTATTTGTTTTTCAGGGGTATTGTGGAATACAATTCTTTCCGCAAAGAGATCCTGGCCGACCTTTTGGCTTCCTTCACCTATATTCCGGGGACGGTTATCCATCTCGGTTATGGTTCACTGTATCAGCAGTTCCGCAGCCCGGATGGGTTTGAGCGCGCTCCGCTGCAATACTATGAAATCCGAAGGGGACTCTTTTTCAAAGCTTCTTATCTATGGCGATGGTGATTTGCGTCCGCATCCTGAATTTATCTTTTACGTTTTTTTTGGTTATAATAACGAGTTATCTTGAAATTCGCGGAGCTAACCCCTTTGTCATCCCCAGGCCGCACAGCGGCCGAGGGGATTTTAGACTGCTTCGCTGTGAAGAGGCGTTTTCGTCTTTCCAGGTAAAGGCGTCTAAGATTCACGTCGCTTCGCTCCGGGCATGACAGAGCGTGCTTCGGCTTGATAAGGAGGAAATGTGAGAAAGAGAAAAATAGCCGGATTCATCTTAGTGCTGTGTTTCCTGGCCGCACCGTCCGCGGCTGCGCAGGCTGATGCCTTGCCGTTTGATGAGCAGGCTGCCTGGAATTATATTAAAGAGCTGGCTGCTGATGCCATGCTGGGCCGGAAAAGCGGGCAACCCGGCGGTGTGATGGGGGAAGAATACATCGCCTCGAAGTTTGAACAATGGGGACTGGAGCCGGCCGGTGATGACGGCACCTATTTCCAGCACTTCACAATTGAGCACCGGAATATCGCTCAAGGCGTAATTTTCCGGGTAAAAACAGATCAGGCCGAACGCGATTTTGTTTACGGCGAGGACTGGCGGGTCCAGCGCTATTCCGGATCCGGTCATTTTACCGCTGAAATTGTCTTTGCAGGATATGGAATCCATGCTCCAGACCAAGGTTATGATGACTATAAAAATGTGGATGTTCGCGGTAAATTGGTTCTGATGACAACCGGAGTTCCCCGGAAACTCCAGGACAAACTGGATAATGAAACGAAGATGAATCAGCGCATCCAGGCCGCCCGCAAACAAGGCGCGCTTGGAATTATTCTCTTTCAGCCGCCTTCTGATTCCAGCCGTTATTTCCGGCTGCAGGTAGACAAGGATATATATGATCCTGACTTTGTGCTGCTTTCCGCCGGCGATAACACCATGGATTTTATCTTTAAAAACTTGAAAACAGACCGGCGTTATTTACTGCAGCAAATTGACCGCGAGGGCGAGCCGCAGTCCTTTGCAACAGGGGTGAATGTTTTTGTTTCCCTTAACGCCGTCTATGACCCGGAAAGAAAAACACGGAATGTCCTGGCCAAAATAACCGGTGATGACAAAAGCCTCCGCAACGAATACATTGTTATCGGAGCACATATGGACCATCTGGGAGTAGGTGCTGCCGGAGATATTTATAACGGCGCCAATGACAATGCATCCGGGACGGCCGTAGTTATGGAACTTGCCCGGGTGATGAAACAAAATACTGAGAGGCTCAGCCGGACAGTGATTTTTGCTCTTTGGGCCGGGGAAGAACAGGGCCTTCTGGGATCTTATCATTATGCCGATCATCCCACTCACCCGATAGAAACCACTGTTACTTGTATCAATCTGGATATGGTTGCGCACGGCAGCGGTAAAGTTCCTTTCCGGGGGGAATATTACGGTCCTGAAATATGGGACATTCTCAAGGCCCGCTTGCCTGAATCCATTGCGGAATATGTCGAGCCGGAGCGCGGCGGCCCCGGGGGTTCGGATCATACGCCTTTTTTAATGAAGGGAGTCCCTGCTTACGCCATCATGACGGAAGGACACCATTTTAAATATCATCATCCCCGTGATGACGCTGATCTGGTCCAGCCGGAATTGCTGAAGCGGGTGGGGGATTTTGTTTTTACGGCTGTGAATATTCTAGCGAATGAGCCGGGAGACTTGATCCGGAAGCGGCGGCAGGAATGGTTTTATTTAAAATACATTGATGCGGTGAATTATAAAATAAACCGGCTGGATCAAATGCTGGAGGACCGGAATGATGTGGCTGATCATTATGTGGATTTACAGCTGTCTGCTGTGGCTCCGGAAGCTGGGTTGACTGGAAAGGATGCTTTCATGTCTTTGATTACCCAATTACTGGCTCTTGAAGAATCATTCCAGGCAGCTGAAGGGCTGCAGTTGTTCAAAGATGTCCGGAGCTTGTCCCGCACGGTCAGCCAGGGGAAAACTTCGGTCATACCCGGTTTGGACGGCCTTTCAGGAGGATTGGAAAATAATCCGGAATGGGCTCAAGTCCTGGCCAGGCAGGGCCTTTATTTTATCAACCTGGACGATCCGTCTGTTTTTTTCCAGGGTGATTCCTGGTCTGCCTCCGGCCAAGCCCGGTTTAAGATCTTAAATAAAAGCGGTTTACTGCTGCTGCTGTCCGAATTGAATTCTGCTCAGGCCCGCCTTCTGCTTGAAGCCGCGGAATATCCGGTGGTGATTTTATCAGGTGAAATCATGGAGAAGAATGTGATGGATTTGATCAAAAAAACCGGCTCTGTCCTAGGGTTGACGCTGCTGTCCAGCCGGAGTCCGGAACAGGATTTCGCCATGCTGGATGCAGTCAAAGAAGCCGCCGGCCCGGAACATGTCATGCTGGTTAACCAGGAATGCCTATGGAAGGATGCGGGTGCGGATAAAGTTTTGGAGGTTATTCCGTATTTTATTAAAGCTGATTATGACCGCAGGGCTCTTGGACAAATTTTTTCGCAGACGTTTTTCCGCGTTTTATCCCATGTCCGCAGGATGATGGAGTGAATACCTTGGATAGTCTATTCTCCGGGAGAACATCATTCAGGAATTAATGATTGTTTTTTTCAGCCTGGTCTTTTTAGTCGTCTGGATCAGACTGGAGAAAACGTTTGTGGTGCGCAAAGCGCGGGTTTTACCGCTCCGAATTGCTGTCACCGGCACTCGCGGGAAATCCGGAGTAGTCCGGATGATCTATGCCGTTTTGCGGGAGGCCGGGATGCGGGTTATGGCCAAAACAACAGGATCAGAGCCGCTGATTATCGACGAAAACGGCCGGGAAATCCGCATCAAGCGAAAGGGACGGACCAGCATTTTGGAGCAAAAAAATCTGCTCCGCATAGCTGCGGACAGGTCGGTCCAGGCCCTTGTAACCGAGTTGATGAGCATTGGGCCGGAAACATTAAGTGCGGAATCTTTGAAGCTGTTCAAACCGCATCTGCTCGTCATTACCAATGTGCGGCTGGATCATCTTGATCAGTGCGGGACCACCCGGGATGAGATCGCATGTTGTTTTGCCGAGGCTATCCCGAAAAACAGCACTGTGTTTATTCCGGAAGTTGAAATGTCTCCAGTCTTTGAGGAAAAGACCCGGATTTTCCAGTCCCGCCTTATTTCGGTTAAAAGCGAAGAGCGGGAAGAAAAAATTATCCGTGAAGAAATTCCGGGATATGAGTTTGTGCAGAATATCCGGCTGGCTCTCAAGGTTTCTGATTTCCTGGGGATTGAGCGTGATATTGCCTATGACGCCATGCGGAAAGTCCCCCCTGATCCGGGTCGTCTCCGGGTTTGGCGGCTGGACCTGAGCCTTCCGAAAAGGACCTGGTTTTTAGTGAATGCGTTTGCGGCTAATGATCCGGAATCCACCCGCCAGATAATGGATGTGCTCCGGAAACACTCTGAGTTGAAGGATAAAAAATGGATTGGACTGCTTAATTTGCGCAAAGATCGTGGTTCACGCACTTTGCAATGGGAAAAAGCGATTCGCCAGAAGCTTTTTCCCGAACTGAGGCGGATAATTTTCCTGGGGGATCATGGGGACGTACTAAGGAAATCGCTGCAGCCTCAGTTCGGCAAGGAAAATTTATTTGTTATCCAGACCAGGGAAGGACGGGGGATTATGGAAAAAATAACGGCATTGGATAAAGACCCGGCTCTGATTGTGGGAATGGGAAATATCGGCCAAGCCGGGGCATCCCTGGTGGAGCATTGGGATCGAATAGGAAATCCATATGATTTATGAAACATTTTTCATCGGACTTTTGTTGGCGGTCATCTATATAGAAATATTTGATATTTATCCGGGAGGCCTTATTGTGCCCGCTTATATTGCACTCTATTTGCATGTGCCGATCAAAGCGGGCGCTACTTTAGTTGTGGCTTTCCTGGCTTTGTTTTCGTATAAAATTTTTTCCCATCATTTCATTCTTTTTGGGAAACGCCGGTTTGCATTTCTGGTCATACTGGGGGCCTTTTGGGCGCAGTTGTGGTTTTTGATTTGGCCTGAGCTTTTTCCATACCCCGTCGGAGTCAGGGCCGTTGGTCTGGTTATCCCGGGATTGCTGGCTAATAACCTGGAACGGCAAAGATACCTGCCGACCTTGGCTTCATTGTTTACCGTTTCAGTGCTGACTTATTTTGCAGTGAGGATTCTGAGCTGGCTGGGAATCATATGAAAAATATTCTGCCGACTTTCCGTCGGTTCAAGCCGGATGGAAAAAACCGTTTGATTTGCTGGTTTTTTCTGGCAAGTTTGGTTTTTTGGATTTCGGGCCGCCTTATCCCTTCTTTGTTTGAAACCGGACTTGAAGCTCAAATGCGCAGGGCCGCCCAGATCATGTCTTTGGGAATGAGCACAATCAGGGGCGGGCGTAAAGTGATGAATGTTCCCATGCATGAGGATTATGACATCAATAAATCCGGGCTGATCGGCGATGAATGGACGCCGATTACCACGACGATGGGTGATCTTGAGGCTAAGCGGACCACAACCAATCCCAATTGGGCGGCGGCGATTGTTTGGCATCTGCACAGGGCCGGAGTTCAGAAAGGCGATACGGTTGCCGTGGGGGCATCCGGATCATTCCCGGCTTTAATCCTGGCTGCGTATTCTGCAGCCGGCGCCATGAATTTGAATTTACTGATGGAAGTTTCCCTCGGAGCATCGCAATATGGATGCAATGAACCCGGGTTTCACTGGTTGAAAATACAGGACTGCCTGATGGAGTCCGGTGTTATCATACGGAAGCCGGCAGTCGTTTCCCTGGGAGGAGAACGGGATATCGGAGGAGATATGCAGCCGGAAGGACGGCGTCTTCTCCTGAAAGATATCCGGCGCCGCGATCTGAATTTCGTATATGAGCCTGATCTGAGAAAAAATGTCCATTTGAAAATGGATGCGTACGAAAGGAATGCGGGGGATCACCCCATAAAGGCGTTTGTCAATATCGGCGGAAGTTATTCCAACTTGGGTGTCAGTGACAAAATTCTGGAGGTCGAAGCCGGATTGACTGATGTCATCCGCTGGCCGCCGAAAGAGCAAAGGGGAGTCTTGTTTGAAATGGCAGCCCGCGGAGTTCCGGTTATCCATATGCTGTATATCCGCGGACTGGCCCGCTCCACCGGGCTTCCTTGGGACCCGGTTCCCCTTCCTCAACCCGGACAAGGGGCCGTGTATCAAATAGCCCGGGAAGAATCAGGCATTTTTGCAGTTCTTGGAATCATATATATACTTAGCCTGGCGGTCATGGTTTTGTTTTACCGTCCGTACAAAAGATCTAAATGAAACATCCCCCCGGCCATGATACGGCCTGACTAGAATCAGGCTTATATGCAGAAGCCCCGGGCTGTGAGTAAATCAGGCTGAATCAAATTATTCGAACCGGAGACGGGATGGATCCGCTTGTGACGGATCGCGGAAAAAGGCCCCGACTCCCCGTTCAATGATCTCCTGATAGCGGGGAATTTTTCCGCACTGAATGCCTTTGTCCGGATTGTCTTCAGACCATAATTCAATAATTTGCAGGATACTTGAGCAGTGGCGCCCGACTCTTTTTTCAATCGGCCATCCGGTTTCATCGATAATTTCGAACAATAATCCATGGGCATAGGCTTTGATAAGAAATTCATCTTTACCCTCAAGCAGAAGCTTTCGGTCGGTCCTGCCCCGGGTCGCATCCAGCATGGGTTCAGGAGTTTCCAGCAGCAGGGATACGGCCTGGGTGTGGTCGCCGATTTCCCTGTGGGAAAGCCCTCTTAGTTCTTCAGGGGAATTTTCCATGCCGATATTGAATCCTTCCGTTCCGGATATCATCATCGAGGCCATGGCAGCCAAATCCTGGCCTTTAGGGTGAGCGACGATGGTGCTGATTACAGGATATTGAAGTTCGGCCTCGTGCAGATCGATGACGATATCAATGCTCTCCTCTTTAATCATTTCAGTCATGGCAAAGCAAGTCTTTTCGGTCAGAGTGCCGTTTGGGCGCCCCGGCCAGGTCCGGTTCAGGTTGCGGATATCCACATATGCCAGCTCTTGCCGGCTGGGGTAATGAATATAGACTTCCGGGTCCGGCCATTGGTCGAGCGGATTGGTCCATCGGTCTCCCATGCGGAAGGTCTGCTGTCCCCATTTCGTGTCGATGGAGTAGTCAGGCGGATAGGCGCCGCCAAGACGGGTGACGGTGGAGGCGCTGCGGTTGGAGGACAGAATGACAAATAAGTTTCCTTGTTCCGGGATCGCGTTTTCAACCAAGAGCCAGGCTGCCAGCCGGGGGGCCGGTTCTTCCGGGTGAGTGCCGCCGATAACCAAACAGGAACCCCCCGGTTTTCGCCCTTCCAGGATATAGACATGCGCATCGTTAATGGTGCCGGCGACTCCGGGGAAATAGTCGCCCAGCTTTTTGACCTTGCTTACGCCCGGGCCTAAAACCACGGGTTCTTGGAGATTACGGCTTTGATAAAAACTGGTCCCGGCGAATATCATTAGCAGTATTCCTGGAATCAAGAACATTATTTTTCGGATGAGATGACTTTGATTGTTATTCATTCTGTCAATCCTGATTTATTTAGATCCATTTTAGGCCTTATTCAGCGTAATATCATTGATCAGCCTGAGGTCTGCAATGCAGGCCGAAGGATAACTCTTCCGGGTCATTTGAGGCCCAGAACCCGCAATACGAAAGGAATCAGAATGAGGACATACAGAATTTCGTCCTGCCATTTACGGCTGCGGATTAGGTTCCAGATGATCAGGACCGCAATATAGGCGCTGAGGACATAGTATAAAATCGTGATAAGCGTATTCATGATATTAACGCCAAGTTCATTATATCATAGTTAAAAAGGCTAGTTTCTTACTGAAAAGCACCATTAAAATCCCCGCAGCCGCGATGATTGCGGCGGGAATCAGGCAGTGTTTCAGCATACGGGAATAGGGTTCCTGCATCCCAACTGTCTCTTTAGCCAAGCGGCCGATGATAGCCGTTGGAGGCAGTGCGTCTCCCAGCGGCCAAATCACACTCATTCCTGCCAGGGCTACGATGGGATTAAGACCGATTGTGTTGAACAGAAGCACCAATGGGACTCCCAAAACCGGAGCAGCTCCCCACATCAGAACGGCTTCGGAAACAGGAAGAACGACGGCCATGGACAAAATAACCAGTGTCAGGGGAAGAGTGACAATAGTTATGGCGATCAGGCCCCGGACTCCTGTCATGGCCATCACCTGGACCAGAATGCCGACGCATGTCAATGTTCCGATTAAAGGCAGCAGCTGCTGAATAGTTTGCCGGGATACGTGCAGAAAATTCAATTTACGCGGAGATAAGATCAGAGAAAGAACCGCTGACGCCATGAACATCATAGGAAGTCCGATGACCGGCATGGCAAAAGGCCAGAGCCGGCCGGCAACGATCAATGCAAAAAAAAGAAGGAACGGTGAAATCACCTTTCCCCAGTTCATCTCTGCGGGAGCTTCCGGGAGTTCCTGAAGGGCCTTCTCCAAATCCACCGGCCGGCTTTTCCAGCCCAGGATAAAAATTGTTGCCAGGGAGAGAACGATACAGGGAATCAGCAGAGGAAGAAAAAATCCCACGTACGGCATATTCACACCTGCTGCGGTGAGCATAGCCCATAAGCTTACGGGTGGAGCCGCAGCACTTAGTCCGGCCAGAATGAAGATGATGGCCGTGGTTTTTGGTTTGGAAATACCCATGTAATGGAGCACCACGGCGATCAGGCCCCCGGTGATAAGAACAGTTACGCTGCCGGCTCCGGTCAAAGCTCCGGGAATCAGCAGCAGCAGGGTGATCACAAGAAACAATATAATTTTGCGGTCATGAAATTTTGTCAGGACAGCGCGCACGACAAAGGCTACTCCGCCGGATTCCTTCAGCAGGTTCATGAACAGGGTTGCCGTAATAAAAATCAAAATAATATCGTAATATGTAAAGGCCCCTTCCACCAGATGGCGTGCCGGCATTCCGTATCCTCCGGCCAGGGCACCGGAGGCCGCCGCCGCAAATAAAGCCAATTCCGTAGATAGTTTAAGAACCCGGGCGGCGATATAGACTGCGACCATAACCGCTAAAATGAATTGGGCTGATGTGATCATACTCATGGCATCAAAAGAATACCTTATTTCAAAGCACACGGAAAATCAACAGAAAAATTTTAGTGAAGAGAAACCAGGGAAAAGTAAATAGTGAAAAGGGAATAGTCAGTTTTATTAAATCAGTACCGATTCATCATACGAAGCCGTATAAGATGCCCAAACCGCCTCACTTCTCAGGATGGCGGGGTTTTATTGAACGCGAGCGCAGCGAGCCGAGCGGGCAGACTGAAAAGACTAAGACAGACTATAAAAACGCAAAGAACGCGAAGAACTCAATTAGTAAGGTTGGGTGATGATGGTTATTTGGAGCAAACAGTGAAAGGTTTGAGCGGTATCCTCATTCCGGCATAATCCGCGGGCAGCAATGAGTTTCCCCATAGAATAGTTCGGCCATTCATAAAGATTGGCGTCAAGTGCAGTCCCGGTCAGAGAAGCTAATTCCGGGGTGCCGGATTGAACTTGAGGAAGGTCTAAAAAACGGAGCACCCGGTTCAGCGAAACCGGATTGCTGAAATTAAGGTATTTTCCGTTGTCCACCAATTCAAGTTTAAGACGGGGACGGGGAGGTTCGAAGACGTAGCGGATATACCGGCCTTTGGTGGTTGAGCCGTGTTCAACATAGTAATTACAGGTGAAAATTTTTTGAGGGAAAAGACGTTCCCCAATGAGTCCGATGGTGATATTTCTGTATTCACTTTGGTTCAGGAAAACAAGCCCGAACAAGAGTATGATAAAAATACTCAAACCCCGTATGATGGATTCTTTTTCCTTGCGGATGATGACTTTCAGTGCCCACAGTGAAACTAAAATCAACACCCCTCCCAATAAACTGGTGATCTTGAGATCCATAATAAAATCAGGCATATTTTATATCCTTATCCACCCTCTTCAGGCTCAACTATAAAATTTAGTCGAGGCCGCGAAATAAACGATGAAAAAACATTTGCTGCTGTTTTACAGCCTGGATTATTCATGGGCCGAGATTGCAAAAACATTGCAATTTTATGAATAGTTCAGGATAGTTAATCCAGATTAAACAACTGTTTCATAGCCGGAATGAGGTCAAGATTCTTTTCAACAGTCACTAAGGGAATATTGTTGTTGTTGGCGATATTGGTGAATCTCAGGTCCTGATCTCCGGATTTATTCACTAACAGAATATCCGATTTTGGAGCGACGGCATCGATGCTGAGCTCATCGGTGTTGTCTCCGGGAGACGCACCCTGCGACCGCCGTTTCATGCCTTCTATATGGGCTCCTATAATTTTTATATTTTTCTCTTGTGCAGCTTGGATTAAGGTATCGATCCTCTTCAGCTCATCGTCAATGGATATTCCGGCGGCGCCCATTCCTTTTAGACTGGCTCCCATCACGATGATAAGCGAGTTATAAGGCCGGCCGGTTTCTTCTGCCGCAGTAAAGTCATCCGCGGTGGCTAAAACATTCACCTCATAAGGCGGGGGTTCTGATTCCAGTCCGAGCCGGTTGAATATGACTTTCAGCATAGTGGCTCCCGGGCTTTGTCCGCAGGACGTAATCAAAACCGGAAGTTCCGCATCCGGGGAATCATCCTGAGTGAGCCCGTTGACAGGATAAATGATAAGAACAAACAGTCCGAAGATAAAAATTAATTTGAACACATTGCTCATAAAGGACTCCTTCCTTCCGATATATCTTGATTATTAATATGCTGCTTATTTATTTATAAGGAAAAAGGATATCTCTGTCAAATTGAGAATCAGAAGGAAGACAAATGAGGTGTGCTTCAGGTCCCAACGGGAAGAAAAACGGGTTGTGATGAATTGCAGATGGAGGCTTTTTGCTTTTTACGGGGCATGGTGTTCGGTTCGAGCAATGATTTCATTCTGCAGCTCCACACTCAGATCGCAGAAGTAGTCACTATAACCGGCGACGCGAACGATAAGATCACGGTACTGTTCCGGATTTTTCTGAGCTTTACGCAGGGTGTCAGCGGTGACCACATTGAGTTGGATATGATGTCCGTCCATAGTGAAATAACCGCGGATGAGTTTTACCAGCTTATCCATCCCTTCTTCGTCTTCAAGAAGTTGCGGATTGAATTTTTGATTGAGCAGTGTTCCGCCGGTCCGCAGATGGTCGATTTTGGAAGCCGACTTGATCACAGCAGTAGGCCCCTTGATGTCAGATCCCTGAGTAGGCGAGATACCTTCAGAAAGAGGTTCCGCGGCTTTTCTTCCATTGGGAGTTGCGCCGTTGACTTTTCCAAAATAAACATGGACTGTTGTGGGCAGGAAATTTATCCGGTGATAACCGCCCTTTGTATTGGGCCTGCCGTTGACCGCTTGAAAGTAAAGCTCAAACACCTGCTTGGTAAATTTGTCGGCATAATCATCATCATTGCCGTATTTTGGCGTTTTGTTTATCAGGGTCTGCCTGAGGTTTTCCTGGCCTTCAAAATCGTTTTTCAGGGCAGCCAGCATGTCTTTCATGGTGACCCGTTTCGTGTCGAAAACATTGTATTCAAGGGAAGCCAGGCTGTCGGTTATCGTCCCTATCCCAACTCCCTGTATATAAGAGGTGTTATACCGGGCTCCTCCGGTGTGATAATCCTTTCCTGTTTGGATGCAATCATCAATGAGCAGAGATAGAAATGGAGCGGGGATAGATTCAGCATATATCTGTTCTATGATATTATTGCCTTGGATTTTGATATCGATGAAATAGTTCAATTGCTTTTTAAAAGCTTCTATCAATTGGTCCATGGAAGTGAAGGCAGCCGGATCACCGGTGGGAATTCCGATAGCCTTGCCTGACCTGGGGTCTATTCCGTTATTCAACGTGATTTCCAGGACTTTGACCAGATTAAAATAGCCTGTCAAAGTGTAATTTTCCTTTCCGAAAGCACCTGTTTCCACGCAGCCGGAAGCCCCGCCGCAACGGGCATCTTCGATGGATTTCCCTTGCCGCAGGAGTTCCTGGATAATGGCGTCTGTGTTGAAAATCGAAGGCTGGCCGAATCCGGTTTTAATGATTTTCAGAGCGCGTTTCAGGAAACGGTCGGGGGTTTTTTTGCTGATCTGCACCATGGAGCTGGGTTGAAGAATACGCATTTCTTCTATGACATCCAAAATCAGGTAGGAAAGGTCATTAACGCCGTCCGTTCCGTCTTTTTTTACTCCGCCGGAATTAATAAGCGCGAAATCGGTGTAGGTCCCGCTTTCCTGGGCTGTCACACCGACTTTTGGCGGTGCAGGCTGGTTATTGAATTTGATCCAAAAGGATTGCAGGATTTCACGGGCTTGTTCTTCGGACAGGGTGTTTTCTTCCAGTTCTTTTTCACAAAACGGATAAAGGTGCTGGTCCAGCCGTCCAGGATTAAAGGAATCCCAGCCATTGAGTTCGGTGATGACACCTAAATGCACAAACCAGTAATGCTGAAGAGCTTCCCAAAAATTTCGCGGGGCATGGGCCGGGACATGAGAGCAAATATCCGCAAGTTGTTCCAATTCCTTTTTGCGTTGCGGGTCTTTTTCCTCTGCTGCCAAGGTTGCGGCTTTTTTTGAATACCGTTCAGCCAGCCGGATAAGGCCGTCGGCCGCTATGGACATGGCTTCCAGCTCATGACGTTTCTTAAGGGCTTCGGGATCATTATGTAAATCCAATCCGGCAATGGAATCTTCAATTTCTTTTTTAAAATCAAGAAAGCCTTTGTGGTAAATTTTATCATCCAAAACAGTGTGTCCGGGGGCTCGCTGTTCCATGAATTCGGTGAAGACTCCAGCCTCAAATGCATCTTTCCACTCCTGCGATACTTCTTTGAATATCATTTCACGGACTGTGCGGCCTTTCCAAAAAGGATATATCTCTTTTTTAAATATGTCTCTGGTTTCCAGGCTGACCTTGTAGGAAGTTTTTTCCCGGTTATTAAGAATTTCCAAATCCTCATCCGTGTGGACTGTGATTTCAGGATAAGTGGGGGTAGCCCTGGGAGCCGGGCCGCGTTCTCCAAGGATCAGTTCTCCGTCATTGATGCAGATGGACTTGTTTTCCATGATATATTTGAAGGCCAGCGCACGCTGGACCGGAACCGGCTTTCCTTTGGCCTGATCACTTTTATAAAATTCTGTCAGTAAAACCGCCCTTTCATGTGAAATGGATGGATGTGTATGGAGACTTTGATCTCTTAGTTTTTTAATTCTTTTATTCATTTTACCCTCCGATTTGGACCGGGAATCCGAAAGATTCCAAAACGGTCTTAAGTTTGCGCACACTTTCCCCCGTGGGCGTTTTGGTTTCAGGATACATAAACGTTTTGCCCAGGCTGCGGTATTTTTGGGTGGCAGCCCGGTGATAGGGGAGAAGATTGATCATTTTGACATGACTGAAGTTTTTCAGAAACTCGCCGGTTTGACAGGCGTTTTCCCGGGTGCTGTTGAAACCGGGTACCACCGGGATCCGAATTTGGATGGCGGCTCCGGTTTTGTCAAGACGTTTCAGATTATCTAAAATCAGACGGTTGGATACACCGGTTGCCTCCTGGTGTTTACTGTCGTCCATTATTTTTAAATCATAAAAGAAAAGATTGACTTTATCGGCAATCCGTTCGAATGAATCAAAGGGTACATAACCGGAGGTGTCTACAACCCTGTGGATGTCTTCTTTTCGGCAGTTTAACAACAGGGAATCCAGGAAGTCCAATTGGATCAAAGGTTCTCCGCCTGAAAAAGTGACTCCGCCGCCTGAGTTTTCATAAAATATCCGGTCTTTGAGGATTTCTTCCATAATTTCAGCGGTGGTCACCGTCCGCCCGGACAATTTTAGAGCCCCTGCCGGGCAGGCCTCTACGCACTCCGCTTCAAGCCGGCAGGCCTTGCGGTCTATCTCAATGCCGCTTTCCATGCGGGAAATGGCTCCAGTTGGGCACGCGTCAATACATTGAGTGCAATCTATCACACATTTACCGGACTGGTAGGTCAATTCAGGCTCGGCGGCTTGTCCTTCCGGGTTGTGACACCACCAACAATTCAGGGGGCATCCTTTTAAGAAAACAGTTGTGCGGATTCCCGGCCCATCATGAATAGCGTATTTTTTTATATCGAAAATTATCCCTGATTTCATTCGGTTATCCTCTTCTTCCCTTCTTGCATATGATATATCAGATATCACTAAATGTCAAGTTTTTAACTTTTGTCTCTCTTTTTAAACAATGCTTGTGATATCTAACTTGGATAGTTCATAAAAAAATTACAATATTTCTTCAATCTCTTTGTTATCAACGATGAACATGCTTTTTAGAGAAAGATCCATGAGAATTTTTTTATTTTTGAATTTTTATTTTATCGCAATTTTTTCCCTCCCGGCGGAGTCCTGAGGAGCGAAGCGACGTGAGGAACTTAGACGGTTTCGTTCTTGAGAATCTGGTCGTCTAAGGCTGCCACGGCCTGCTCCGCAGGCCTCGCAATAAAACTTTGCTGCAGGGCATTTGCGGTGAAGGAACACAGCTTCATGCCCTGTGCCCCGCATTTGCGGCAATCTCTGCCCGTGAATAATCCAGGCTAAAGAAGATTACATATCATATTTCGCATATCTCGTAAATAAAAATATCCGGATTCCGTGCCTGCCCGAAGGGATGAAAATTAGAGTGCGCTTGCACAAGAAGACGGCCTCGTTATCCTCGCTGCGCCCACCCGCATGCCATGAAAATAACGAGCCTGGCTTTCATCAATCGGCTTTTGATATTTTTGACTTCGCTGACCGCGTTGTATTACACTTATCTCATGATAAAGGAAAGCCGTCTCCGGGCGGCAAATAAAACCAAGAAATTTCGTCCTAAGGAGAAATAAGCGATGTTTTCTGAAAAAACTTATGTGGAGCGCCGCAAGAAGCTTCGGCAGCAAGTCAAGTCTGGAATTCTTTTATTTTTGGGCAATGACGAAAGCCCCATGAATTATGAAGATAATCCCTTTAACTACCGTCAGGACAGCTCTTTTCTTTATTTTTTCGGCCTGAGTCATGCCGGTTTAAATGCCGTTATCGACCTGGATGAAGACCGGGATATCATATTCGGGGATGATTTAACTGTTGAAGATATCGTATGGATGGGGACACAGCCCTCTCTTGAAGAGCGCGGATTCAAGGTCGGCGTAAATGATATCCGGCCTTCTCAAGACCTTCCGAAATATCTGAAACAAGCCAAGGAAAAAGGACGGGTCATTCATTTCCTCCCCCCTTACCGTGCGGAACACCGGTTGAAAATCTACTCATGGCTGGACATTCCTCCCGGGGATACGGACCGCCATACCTCTGAGGCTTTCATCAAAGCGGTTGTCGACCAGCGCAACTACAAGAGCCGGGAAGAAGTCCGTGAAATCGAAAAAGCAGTCAATACCAGCGTGGAGATGCATGTCGAGGCGATGAAAATGGTCCGCCCAGGAATGAGTGAGGCTGTGGTGGCGGGCCGGGTTCAGGAAATCGCCATCGCCGCCGGCGGAAACCTGGCATTCCCGACCATCGCCACCATCCATGGAGAAACCCTGCATAATCATTATCACGGGAATATTATGGAAAGCGGGGATATGTTTCTCCTGGATGCAGGAGCGGAAACCGCCATGGGTTATGCCGGAGACTTATCCAGTACTTTTCCGGTGGCGCCGACTTTTACGGAACGGCAAAAGGAGATCTTCAACGTCGCTTTTGCAGCCCATGAAAAAGCCATCTCCGTCCTTAAACCCGGAACGAAGTTTAAGGATGTTCATCTTTCAGCCTGTAAATCCATCGCATCCGGATTGAAAGATATGGGGTTTATGCGCGGGGATGTTGATGAAGCGGTGTCGCAGGGAGCGCACGCGCTGTTTTTCCAATGCGGACTGGGGCATATGATGGGCCTGGATGTCCATGATATGGAAAATTTAGGCGAGGAATATGTGGGTTATGCCGGCAAGAAGAAAAGCACTCAGTTCGGTCTTAAATCGCTGCGTTTAGGCCGGGAGCTGGAACCGGGATTCGTATTAACGATTGAGCCGGGCATATATTTTATTCCGGAGCTGATTGATATGTGGAAGGCGGATAACAAATTCAGCGATTTTATCAATTATGATAAAGTTGAAGCCTACAAAGACTTCGGCGGTTTACGCAACGAGGAAAATTTCCTGATCACAAAAGACGGATACCAGCTTCTAGGCAAGCCTAAGCCCAAGAGTATAGAGGATGTGGAAGCCACCCGGAAATAGGCTCCCAATAATCTGAAAATGCTTTTTTTAAGTGAAAGCGACCTGCTAAAAGCCGCTATCCGCCGCGAAATTGTGGAGGTGGTGGAAGAGTCCCTCCGTATTTATGAAGAGATGTGCTTCTTTATGCCTGACCGGATGCACATCGATTATCAAGGGAATACACTATTGCTGATGCCCTGCTTTGCTTCCGGAAGCCTGGGAACCAAGCTGGTGACGCTTTTCCCCGGAAATCCGGAAAAAAATCTTCCGGTTTTAAACGGCCTGGTGATCCTGAATGACGGCGGAACCGGCGTCCCGCTGGCTGTTCTTAATGGATCCGCTCTCACTGCCCTGCGCACCGGAGCTGTGGGTGCCGCCGGAGTCAATCAGACTGCTCCGGAAACTGTGACCAGGCTGGGTATCATAGGAGCCGGAATTCAAGGGTACAGCCAGGCTGTGACGGCCTGCTCCCAAAGGAATTTTAAAACCATTTGGATTTATGATTTAATTCCAGATAAAATCCGGGAATTGGAAAAAAAACTAACGGCTGATCTTTCCGGAGTGAATATCAAAATTGCTTCGTCGGCCGAAGACCTGGTTGGAAACACCGAGGTGATCATAACAGCCACGCCTGCGAGTGAACCGGTCATACCTGATGATCCTGAGTTGACGGCTGGAAAGAATTTTATCGGCATAGGCTCCTATAAACCGGAGATGCGGGAATTTCCCCGCTCGGTGTATACACAGATTAACCATCTCTATATCGATACAGATTTTGCCAGGAAAGAATCGGGAGATGTCATCACTCCGCTTGAAAAAGGGTGGATTCTGCCCGAACAAGTTATGACCTTGGGCAAGCGGTTAACCGGAGAAGTCCCGGCGGCGGCTCCGGGCGAAACCACGCTGTTTAAGTCAGTCGGGATGGCGTTATTTGATCTGAGCGTATCAGCATTTTTGTACCGTAAGGCGAAAGAACAGGGTTTTGGCCAGGAAGTAGACTTGTAGAGGAGGAATAATGACGGAATGGACCCCTCCGCGGGACTGGATGACGATAAATACGCTGGACGGACATACCGCCGGCGAGCCGCTGCGTTTAATCACTGGAGGCCTCCCTCAAATTCCGGGAAAAAGCATCCTGGAAAAGCGCCGGTATTTCAAACAGAACTATGATTATATCCGTACTGGCTTGATGTGGGAGCCGCGGGGGCATGCGGATATGTATGGAGCGGTTATGACAGAGCCGGTTACGGCTGATGGCGATTTCGGTGTATTTTTTCTGCATAACGAAGGCTACAGCACCATGTGCGGGCATGCCGTGATCGCGCTGGCGACAATGACTTTGGATACCGGAATGATTAAAAAGGACGGGGCGCATCCGGTCTTGAAAATGGACACACCGGCCGGACGGGTTACCGCTGCGGCTCACCGTGTCGACGGACGGGTTAAGGAAGTGTCCTTCGTTAATGTTCCTTCCTTTGTTTTTGTTTCCAACCGCCGGATTAAGGTTCCTGATTTAGGCATGGTTAAATATGATGTGGCGTTCGGAGGAGCCTTTTATGCCTTTTGTGATGCCGGAGCGCTGGGTTTGAAATTGGATTCGAGGCATTACCAGGCTTTGATAGACGCAGGCCGGCGAATTAAATATGCGGTCATGGATGAAATGGAGATCAATCATCCATTCGAAAAAGACCTGGGATTCCTTTACGGCACCATTATTGTGGGACCACCGGAGAATCCCGCCCATCACAGCCGCAATGTGTGCATATTTGCAGAGGGAGAAGTTGACCGGTCTCCTACCGGGACCGGGGTCAGTGCCAGAGCAGCGATTCATTTTGCCCGAGGAGAGATTGATCTAGGTGAGACGATCGTGATTGAAAGCATTCTTGGCACCAATTTTAAGGTGAGAGTTATAGGGAAAACCAAGTTCGGGACTCATCCTGCCGTTATCCCTGAGGTTTCCGGCAAGGCATCCATCACCGGAAAAAGCACTTTTTATTTTGATCCGGATGATTCGCTGAAAAAAGGCTTTGTCTTTAGGTAAAACCGCAAAATGACGACCATATATTAATTCAATGTCATCCTGAGCACAGCGAAGGACCTTGAACTGCTTCGTCTTTTAAAGCCGTAAATGGTGAATGGATTGGGGATGTGTATGCGGTTGTCGGATACGGTGTAATAGGATGCACACGAATTTGTAAAACGCAAACGCAAAACGCAAAACGCAAAACGCAAACGCAAAACGCAAAACGTAAAACGTAAAACGTAAAACGTAAAATGCAAAATGCAAAACGCTTAAAAACGTGACGTTAAGCGCACCTGTTGCTGGAACTCAAGCTGCCAGGGTAACTAGAAAATTAGTGAATGGTGAATGGTGAATCCACTGCTTAATACGGATTGTTTTATTTCTACGCTGTAATAGCTAGATTTTAAATAAAATAACTTTTTACTTTTTACTTTCCACTTTTTACTAAAAAAACAAAGCAGCACAAGATCCTCACAATGCCCGGCTCCAAGATGATTATTTAACCATAAATCTATGAATCGTGGTGCTGGTGTAAGTTTCATCCGGACGCAGAACAGCAGATGGAAAGGCAGGATAATTAGGGGAATCGGGGAAATGCTGGGTCTCCAGGCAGAATCCATAATACTGATGGTAGACTTTTCCGGACTTTCCGGTGATAGTGCTATCGAGGAAATTGCCGGAATAGAATTGAATCCCGGGTTCAGTGGTATGGATTTCCATCACTCGGCCGCTTTCCGGCTCAAAGACCCGGGCAGCCAGAGCCATCTGCCCGCCGCCGCTGTTCAGAACAAAATTATGGTCATATCCTCCGGGGATCTGATCAATCCGTTCCCCGATTTTATGGGGATGAGTGAAATCGAAAGGAGTCCCGGCTACGGGCTTGATGTCGCCAGTGGGAATAAGCTGGTCGTTGACAGGGGTATATTTATCGGCATTGAGCATGAGTTCATGGTCCAGAATATCCCCGTTTCCTTGGCCGGCGAGATTGAAATAGCTGTGATGAGTCAGGTTGACAGGAGTCGCTTTATCTGTTTCGGCATGATACTCCAGCTTGAGTTCATTGGATTCGGTCAGCCAGTAGGTCACCGAGCACTGCAGGCTGCCCGGATACCCTTCTTCACCGTCCGGGCTCAAATAGCTGAATTTGACGCCTACGGCATCCTCTCTTTCTTCCGTTTCCGCATCCCAGATTACTTTATCAAAGCCCTGGATTCCGCCGTGCAGATGATTCTCTCCGTCATTAATGGCGAGTTTGTATTCTTTTCCGTCCAATGTGAAGCGGCCTTTGGCGATACGGTTGCCGTAACGGCCGACAATGGCGCCGAAATAGGGTGATGCTTCAAGATAACCTTCCAGGGAATCATGGCCCAAAGTAATATCTGCCATACGGCCGTCGCGGTCAGGGACTTCCAGAAAGACCACGGTAGCGCCGTAGGTCATTATACCTGTCTTTAATCCATGGGTGTTGCTGAGGGTATACAGGTCAACGTCCTGCCCGTCTGGCAGCTGTCCGAATTGTGTTTGTTCAATACGCATAGTTAATCCTTTCTCAGAAGAGGTTTCATCCGTTGCCGGTTCCGGTTTTCCGCAGGAAAGCAGGACTGCCGCAGGAATAATCAGAAGCAAAGATAAAATAACCGGTTTTGTTTTCATATTGTCTCCTTCTAGCGGAAAGGCCCGCTTAAAAGCGTTTTCTAAACCTTATATATATTAACAGCAGCATTGAATTTTTTCCACTTCCGCGAAATGCAAACCGCCTACAAGAGTGAATCGAAAAACCGGTGAATGGGGAATGGTGAATGGATTGGGGAAGCGTATAAAACTGAGCGAAGCCGTCTAAGGTCCTCACGCCGCTTCGCTCCTCAGGATCCTGCTCGAAGGGGTGAGAAATGGCTTTTATTCATTGCTATGGCGAAACATGGCCGCGAAAGTGATGAATAAATTGGATGCGGGCGAAGCGGAGCCGACTGAACAGACCCAATTGATAGAATAGACTTAGATGGACCTGAAAAGACATAGACAGACTTAGATAGACTGAAAGGAACACAAAAAAAGAATATTGAGTTATACCCGGTTCCCTGATATATTAGATACCGTAAGAAAAACCTTTCATTGTCAAATGAAACAAGTGAGACAGACAGCACCTCTCGAACTTCAAGAAAACATCCCTGAAATCATTTTTCCCAAAATAAGAAATGCACGGCCATGCTTGACCGGCGATCTTGTCTTATCACGGGATAAAGGAGAATGAAATGAAAAAAAATCTGCTTTTATGCATGACGGCTTTCTTCATTTTGGCGGCGGGAAGCAGCTGCCAAAAAAGCATGACCGGAGATTACCCGGTGCAGCCTGTAGCCTTCACTCAAGTTGATATAAATGACGATTTCTGGGCTCCCCGTTTAGAGACCAACCGGACTGTCACCATCCCTTATGCCTTTGAAATGACCGAAGAGACCGGCAGAGTGAAGAATTTTGAAATCGCAGGAGGTTTCATCCAGGGCGACAGTTTCTGCACCGTCTATCCTTTCGATGATTCAGATGTGTATAAAATTATTGAAGGGGCCTCATATTCGCTTCAGGTTCATCCTGATCCGGAACTGGACCAATATGTTGATGAGATGATTGCCAAGATTGCCGCTGCTCAGGAAGAAGACGGTTACCTTTATACCGCCCGGACCATGGATTCCAAGGAGCCGGTCCGATGGGTGGAAGGCGACCGATGGTCGAATTTGTATCTCGGGCATGAGCTGTATAATGCCGGACATTTGTATGAAGCGGCTTCCGCACATTTTTTAGCCACAGGAAAGCGGTCATTGCTGGATGTGGCTGTGAAAAACGCCGACTTGATCGCAATGGTTTTTGGGCCGGATAAAAAGCGGGGTGTTCCCGGCCATCAGGTGATTGAAATAGGGCTGGCCAAGCTTTACCGGATCACCGGAGATAAAAAATATTTAGACTTGGCAAAATTTTTTCTGGATGAACGGGGCCGGTCCGAGCATAGAGAGTTGTTTGGGGAATATTCCCAGGACCACAAGCCCGTAGTGGAACAGGAAGAAGCTGTGGGTCACGCTGTGCGGGCGGTTTACATGTATTCCGGCATGGCGGATGTAGCGGCTTTGACGGGTGATGCGGATTATATTCAGGCCATTGACCGGATCTGGGATAATGTGGTTTCAAAAAAAATGTACCTGACCGGAGGCATTGGTGCCACCGGTTCCGGCGAAGCTTTCGGTGAAAATTACGAGCTTCCCAATGCCACCGCGTATGCGGAAACCTGCGCTGCCATCGGGAATGTTTTTTGGAATCACCGTATGTTCCTGCTGCACGGCGACGCCGGATATATCGATGTTTTGGAGCGGATTTTGTATAACGGCGCACTGTCCGGCGTATCTCTGGAAGGTGACCGTTTTTTTTATCCCAATCCGCTGACCTCTTATGGCCAGCATGAGCGCAGTCCCTGGTTCACCTGTGCCTGCTGCCCCAGCAATATGACACGGTTTATGCCGTCAATTCCGGGCTATGTTTACGCAGTTCGAAACGGGGACTTGTACGTCAACCTGTTTATCCAGGGTGAATCCCGGGTGGACATGAGCGGGGATGAAGTCAAACTTACCCAGGAAACCCGATATCCGTGGGATGGAAAGATCCGGCTGACCGTGGATCCGGAGGAATCCCGGGATTTCGATTTATATGTCCGCATTCCGGGATGGGCCCGAAATCAGCCGGTGCCCAGCGACCTGTACCGGTTTATGGAGGCGGATGAGAGTGGTGTGACCTTGTCGGTTAATGGTCAAGTCATGGAATTGGAAACAGCAAATGGTTTTGCCCGGATCAACCGGATCTGGAATCCCGGAGACCGGGTGGACATACACCTTCCTATGCCGGTCAGACGGGTCCTCAGCCACAATAATGTTGCAGCCAACCAGGGAAGGGTGGCACTCCAGCGCGGCCCCATTGTCTATTGTGCGGAATGGCCCGACAATCAAGGAATGGTCAGGAATATTGTATTACCGGATGATGTCGTCCTGAAATCAGAATTCAACGCGGATATGTTTGATGGAGTGCACGTGATCACCGGAACAGCGGCAGCCCTTATTGAAGCTCCGGATGGTTCTGTTGAAGATTCCAACCAAGACTTTCTCGCCATTCCCTATTATGCATGGGCTCACCGCGGTAAAGGAGAAATGATGATCTGGCTGGCCCGCATTGCGGACGAAGCCCGTCCAAAACGGATGCCCGGGATTGCCTCTGAAAGCAGGGTAACCGTTTCCAATGAACGGGATGGCTCTGCGGCCAAGGATCAGCTGGAACCGGAAAATTCCAATGATCATTCCATTCCCCGGATCCACTGGTGGCCGCAAAGGGGGACACAGGAGTGGATTCAATATGAATTCCCCGGACCCAGAGAAGTATCCGAAGCAAGCGTTTATTGGTTTGATGATACTGGAATCGGGGAATGCCGGGTGCCCAAATCCTGGCAGGTTTTGGTAAAAAAGGGAGATACCTGGAAACCGGTGGATAACCAAACCCCTTATGCAGTGAACATAGATCAATTCAACCGGGTGGTCTTCACCCCTGTCCGGACCACTGCTGTCCGGCTGGAGCTTCAGCTTAAGGAGGAATACGCAGCCGGGATATTGGAATGGAAAGTAAAATAAACCGAGCTGATCGCGGGCCGGTTTTCACCGCATCTGTTTTGCTGCAGGGCAATCGCGGTGAAGCGCCGCCGCTTTATGCCATGCGCCTCGCAATTGCAGCAATCCCGGCCCGTAGACATCCCGGTTTAACGTTTTGTAAATTTGAGGAGAGGTTTTGATGCATTTGAAACAATTGTTATCAGTTATCGTCATTATTTTAATGTCATGCGGAACGGCCATTGCCGCTGAGACGTCTTCTGACTTTGATCAGGATTTATTAAAAACCTTCACATACCGGAATTTAGGCCCTTTTCGTTCCGGTGCCTGGATATCCGACTTCGCCGTGCCTGAATCGCCGCAGAAGGCTCACTTGTATACTTTTTATGTGGCCGGCAGGAACGGAGGTTTATGGAAGACTGTCAACAACGGCACCACTTTTGAACCCTTGTTCGATGATCAGGATATCTTTTCTATCGGAGATGTCACGCTGGCGCCGTCGGCTCCCGAGACCGTCTGGCTCGGAACTGGGGAGCATGCGGCCGCCCGGAGCTCGTATTGGGGTGATGGTGTCTATAAATCCCTGGACGGAGGACAAACCTGGAACCATATGGGCTTGAAGGAGACCCACCATATTTCACGGATTGTCATCCATCCTCAGGATCCGAATATTGTGTATGTTGCGGCCATGGGGCATTTATTCACTCCCAATCCGGAACGGGGTGTGTTCAAAACCACTGATGGGGGCGAGAGCTGGAAAAAGGTTCTCTACATCAATGAAAATGTCGGGGTAAGCGACCTGGCTGTCAACCGGGAAGATCCGATGGTACTTTATGCCGCTGCGTATGAAAAATACCGCTATCCTTGGCATTTTGAGGCCGGCGGGCCGGAAAGCGGGATCTACAAATCGACCGATGGCGGGGAAAATTGGATACGTCTTACGAAGGGATTACCGGAAGGCAAAATCGGGCGCATCGGCCTGGATATTTACCGCAGCAACCCGGAAATTCTTTACGCTGTAGTGGAAAACTGCAATATGCGCCCGCCGACGGAAAGAGAGAAGCAGATTGACCGAAGACGGGGGCAGGAACCGCAGGACCGGGAGATCGGCGGAGAGGTCTACCGTACGGAAGACGCCGGGAGCACCTGGGTGAAGATGAATTCGATTGAGGATAATGTGGGTGGAAAAGCCGCATATTCCTTTAATCAAATCCGGGTGGATCCGAACAACGACAAAAATGTCTATGTAACCACCATTTCACTGGCTGTTTCCCGCGACGGCGGCCGTACCTGGATGGATATCGACTGGCCGCCCAGGGAAATGTTTCCAACAGCCTTCGGCGACATCAGGACCTTGTGGATCGATCCGGAAAATTCCGACCGCATGCTTATGGGAAGTGACGGCGGAGTTTATCAGACCTATGACGGCGGCAAGACATGTGATTATTATCCTAATCTGCCCATGGCTCAGTACTATGATGTGGAAGTGGATATGGAGGATCCCTATAATATTTATGGAGGGCTCCAGTGCCATGACAATTGGAAAGTGCCGGTTAACGCCTGGTCCGGTCAGGTAACCCTGGAAGACTGTATTCCGCTGGGCGGCGGAGACGGCATGTATAATGTGGTTGACCGCACCAACAACCGCTGGGTGTACAACACCATTCAATTCGGCGGGCATCACCGGGTAGACCAGAAGCAAGGCATCCGCACCAATATTATGCCGCGCCGGGAAGAGGGCAAAGACCCCTACCGTTTCAATTGGCTGCCGCCGCTGGAAATTTCTCCGCACAATTCCGCGATCATTTATACCGGAACCCAAATGCTGCTTCGTTCCATGCATCGGGGCGATGACTGGCAGGAAATAAGTCCGGACCTGACCACCAATGACCCGGTTAAGATCGCCGGCAAAGGCCATATCCAGTACTGCACCATCACCACCATATCCGAATCCCCCATTACACCCGGGATTATCTGGGTGGGAACGGATGACGGCAAAGTATGGGTAACCCGCGACAGCGGCGCAGAATGGCGGGAATTGACGTCCGGCCTGAACCAGGCTGGAGCCCCGGAAAATTTCTGGGTCAGCCGGGTGTTTGCCTCAAACCATGACCCGGCTGCAGCCTATGTCACAAAAACCGGTTTCCGCCGGGATGACTTCAAGCCCTATATTTACAAGACCGCCGATTACGGCGAGACCTGGAAGGATATTTCCGCTGGTCTTCCGGACAAACCCATCAATGTCGTATATGAAGACCGCAAGAACTCCAATCTTTTATTTGCTGGGAATGACAAGGGTGTTTATGTCTCCATAGATGGAGGCGGCAAATGGATCTATATGCGGAATAATATGCCGACCATCGCGGTGCATGACCTGCTGGTGCATCCTCGTGAAAACGATTTGGTGGCCGGGACTTACGGCCGGGGAGTGTATGTCACCCATATCGGGCCTCTCCAGGAATTGACCCGGGACGTTTTAGGCAAAGACCTGCATATGTTTTCCATTCAGCCGGCCGTACAGCGGATGACAAGGGCCTGGGGAAACTATCATCTTTATGGAGACCGTTATGTGGCTGCACCTAATGAGCCCAATGCCGCTGTCATTTATTATTACCTGGGAAGGGACACCGGCAAAAAAATCCGGATCAAAGTCTCAGATTCCTCAAACAGGAAAATCAGAATTCTGGAAGGTCCGGGCACAGCGGGGCTTCATTATGTGCTGTGGGATATGCGTCCGGAAACCGATCCTCAGGACAGGTTCAGTCAATGGAGGAGCGGACCTTTCGGCGGCTTGGTGGAACCGGGAGAGTATTTTGCGGAGATAGAAATAAATGGACAAACTCTGCAAAAGAAAATCGTGATCAAAGGCCGCTCCGGGTGGACCATCGGCCCGCAGCCGGTCAAAATTGATAATAAATGAGGAATCATGACACATGCAAACTTAAGCCGGAGAAAATTCATAAAAAGCATGGGTTTGGGAGCGGCGGCTTTAGCCGCATCCGGTTGGCTGACACGCTGCACCCAGCCGGAGCAGCAGGCGCCCAATGTTTTATTTATTGCAGTAGACGACCTCAATGACTGGGTAAATTGCCTGGGCGGGCATCCAGGCGTACAGACCCCCAATTTAGACAGGCTGGCTTCCAGAGGCGTTCTCTTTACTAACGCCCATTGTGCAGCCCCGGCCTGCAATCCTTCCAGGGTCAGCATCATGACGGGAATGCGCCCGTCTACAACGGGAGTTTATTTCAACAGGCATGACTGGCGTGAGACCCCTGCCCTGAAAAACCACGTGCCCGTTCCGCAGCATTTCCGCGAAAACGGCTACCGGGTGGTCGGAGGCGGAAAGTTGTTCCATTGCCTGTCCTGGATTCAGACCAGTTACGGCTGGGAGGCGAATGATCCCAGCATCTGGGATGAATATTTTCCGTCAAAGTCGCAGTCTCTGCCTGAATTCGTGTGGCCTGAGGGAACTGAAAAGGACGAGCTGGGCACGGTGACCTGGACGCCTTTAGCCGGGCCGGAAACGGAAGGCCGGCCCGACTGGTTTTTTGACTGGGGACCGCTTCCGGTTGAAGATGAAAAAACCAGTGATTATAAAGTTGTGGACTGGGCGATACAAGAACTGAATAAAGATCATGACCGGCCTTTTTTTCATGCGGTCGGTCTTTTCCGGCCCCATATTCCCTGGTTTGTCCCCCGGAAATATTTTGACCTGTATCCTTTGGACGAAGTGGAGCTGCCGCCGGTCCAGGAGAATGACCTGGAGGATTGCTCTCCGGCAGGAAAGAGCTTCTGTCGAAGGAGTTGGCAGAAATGGATCCTGGAACAGGATAAATGGCGGGAAGCGGTACAGGCATACCTGGCCAGCATCAGCTACATGGACGCCCAGTTGGGCCGGCTGCTGAACGCATTTGAAAAAAGTCCTTATGCCGAAAATACCGTTATCGTTTTATGGTCGGACCACGGCATGCATATAGGGGAAAAAGAGCATTGGGAAAAATTTACTCTATGGGAGGAATCCACACGGGTTCCATTAATATTTGCCGCTCCGGGAATCATCCGGCCGGGCGGAATATGCGGCGATCCGGTCAGCCTGCTGGATGTATATCCCACACTGATTGAATTGGCGGGGCATACAGAGCGGCGGGAGCTGGAAGGAAAAAGCCTGGTTCCCCTGCTTAAAAACCCGGAAAAGAAAACCGGGCGGGCAGTGGTCAGCACATACGGCCAAAATAACCATGGGGTTCGCTCCCGGCACTGGCGGTATATCCGGTATCACGACGGTTCAGAAGAGCTTTATGATCACCGGACCGACCCGAACGAATACAATAACCTGGCTGACAAACCGGACTATGTGGGAATAAAGGAAGATTTAGCGCAATGGCTGCCGGAAGTGAACCGTGATCCGGTGGAAAATATTAAATAATCCGCAAAAGAAAAACGTTTTAAGCCTGTGAAAGGTGAATTGTGAATGAATAGGGGATGCATATCCACTTATTGGAAACGCTGCAATAGATTGATTTAAAGTACTCTTTACTCTTCACTCTTTACTAAAACGCAGCATTTCAAGATTGCAGCACTGCTGCGATCATCAGGATGGCCCTTTAGGGAACTTCCAATAAATCACATACCGGTGATCAAACAGGCGGTAAAAGGGAATCAGAGTCACATCTTCCGGTGAGCCGGCATCCACAGTTTGGAAGGTTAAGGCCTCCCCCTCCACCGGATGAATCCAGCCTTCCGGATGGTCCGGGTCAGCTTCAAAATAGGGAACCGGAACCGGATCCGCATCCGGGCCGTATTTCCCGTAGATTTCATCCTCGGGAAGCTCCACTTCTTTAAGCTTGCCGGCCAGGACCAGAGGGCCGTACATGACAGCGGCCAGGTCAGGATCGTCCGGCGTGCGCCGGGTATACAGAGACATCGGCAGAGTCAAATCGACCCGGTCACCATTTTCCCAGGTACGGCGGACCGCCAGATAACTTCCTCCTTTGGCGGAAATATCCTGTTCCCGTCCGTTGACAGACAAGCGGGCGGAGGATCTCACCCAGCCGGGGATTCGGAAATACACGGTTAATTCCTGTGGATTTTTGGTTTCAAAGATAAAAGCGGCATTGTCCTCTTCCGGAAACCGGGTCTCTTGCCTGACAACCATATTTTTATCCGTCCAGTTCAGTTCTGAAGCGATATACAGATTGACATACAGATTTTCCTTATTGTGGAAATAGATGCTGTCGCCGTATTTGGCATGGTTTTCCATGCCGGTCCCGGTGCAGCACCAGAAGGAGTTCAGGGGAGTCATGAACGTCTTGTAAAATCCCGGGGCCATGGCCACGTAATACATCATCATGCCGTTTTCGGGATGCTGGGTGGGAAGGATTCCGTTGAACAAAGCCCTTTCGTAAAAATCCGCGTACCGGATTTCAGGATTCCAGGTGAAGAGATGCCGGGTGAGCTTGAGCATATTATAAGTGCAGCAGGATTCGTGCGTATGCGGTCCCAGCTCTTGAGAAATGTGATAAGGGCGGCTCCGCCAGTGTTCATCATTGCTGGTCCCGCCTGTAATGAAACTGCGGGCCCGGACCACCTGCTTCCAGAAATACACCGCGGTATCATGAAGCTTCCGGTCTCCGGAAAGTTCATATTCCCGGGCTGTGCCGATAATATTGGGTATGAATGAGTTGACATGCTGACCCTGGAGTTCATCCCGGTATTCAGAGAGGGGGCCCGTATAAGCGTTTTGGTCAAAACGCCGGGCCAGTTCATAATATTCCCTGTTTCCGGTCAATGCATAGAGATTGCACAGGGTTTCGTTCATGCCGCCTTGTTCTGTATGATCGAGCATTTGCTGCATATCCGCTTCGCTCAGCTTGTCGGTTCGGCTTTTAACCCACAGCGCCATTTTTTCTGCTAAATCCAGTGCGGATTGATTGCCGCAGTATACATGCATATCCTGCAGGCCGGCGAATATTTTATGCAGGGTGTAAAATGGAGCCCAAACTTTTTCAGCGGCTTCCGCCCGGTCGATGAACTCCTCCGGAAAAGCGCTGAGATATCCGCCGGCATCCAGGGATTCCTGGACTTTTTGGAGTGCGGCTACGGTATAATCAGCTTTGTCCTTCAGGGTTTCATCCCCGGCGGCGGCATACATCATGGCGCAGGCGGAAAGATAGTGGCCGATGGTATGTCCCCGTAATTCCACATCCGGTTTTTCCCAGCCTCCCAGAGGCTCGGCATCGGAAGGAAGTCCGGCGTTGATCCGGAAATTATGCAGCAGCCGGTCGGGTTCCAGAGAGTGAAGATATTTCTGATTCCTTTCCTGGTTGGCCTTAAACGGACCATCCAGGAGCCGGACATTTTTAAGAGAAAAGGGCTGTACGGCACTTCCTGCAGCGGGTGTAATCACGGGCTGGGCGTCAGCCGGCAGGGCCGCTCCGGACGGCGTCTCCGCCGGCTGTTCCTGACAACCGAAAATCAGCATGATCCCGGGGATCAATAAAAGAATCACGGCAGCTTTAAGTATTTTATTCATTGATTTTCTCCTCATTCCAAGGCCAGGGAATCACGTGGGCGCGCCGGGCCCAGGAATCCCACATTCCAGCCAGCCTTTCCACCTGATCCGGATGTTCAGCAGCCAGGTTGCGGGTTTCTGTTCGGTCCATGTTTAAATCATACAGTTCCCAGGCACCCTCCGGACCGTCGGCGACCAGTTTCCATTTTCCTTCGATCACCGCACGGTTGCCCTCATGTTCGAAAAACAAAGCTTCCCGGTCCGACGGCTGATTTTCCACCGCCGGCATCAGGCTTCGGCCTTCCATGGGTGTTATTTTGCGTCCTTTAAATTCAGCTGGATATAGAGCGCCGGACACATCCATGCAGGTGGCCATAATATCGATTAAATGGCCGGGGTGATCACGAAATTCGCCATGGGTTTTGATTCCTGCGGGCCAATGCATGATAAGCGGTGTGGCTACTCCGCCTTCATGGCTCCAATGCTTATACAGGCGGAATGGGGTATTAGAGACATTCGCCCAGGGAATGCCGTAACTTTGGAACGTATCCGGAGGACCGGGCATAATGGCCGGATCATTTCCTGCGATAACAGGTTTTCCGTCGCGGGTGGTTTTAGGGCAGATTTCGGATTCATTATACAGCCAGTTCAGCCAGGACTCAGTGATTTCTTCTGCGCATCCCCCGTTGTCGGCCAGAAAAAAGATAAGGGTATTGTTGATGTCTCCGCTTTTTTCCAATTGGGCAAGGATGCGTCCGATTCCCTGGTCCATGCGGTCGACTTGGGCGGCGTAGACCTCCATCCGCCGGCTGTGCCAGGCCTTATCCCCGGCTTCTTCCCATGGAGGAACACGGGGATCCCGTTCGGAAAGCGGCCAGTCCGGCTGGATCAATCCCAAATCCAGCATGCGTTGGAAGCGTTCTTCCCGCAGGGCGTCCCAGCCGGCGTCGTAACGGCCTTTATAGCGGGCGATGTCTTCTTCCAAGGCATGCAGCGGCCAGTTGTGTTTGGGGCCGTCATTTTCAATAAAACGTGTGACATGCCATTTGCCGGACATGTAAGTGGAATAACCAGCCTGCTTTAAACCTTCGGCAATGGTGATGCAGTTCGGCTGTAAATCGCCTTTGTAACCGGGCAATCCCCGGTCGGCCATCATGTGCCCAACTCCCGCCTGGTGGGAATAAAGGCCTGTCAGCAGACTTGCGCGGGTGGGGCAACACCGGGCGGTATTGTAAAAGCGGGTGAAACGCACACCGTCAGCGGCCAGGCGGTCAAGATTGGGAGTCCGGATCTCTCCCCCGTAACAGCCGATATCCGAATAACCCATGTCATCCGCCATGATCAGAAGAATATTGGGCGGCATTTTTTCAGCCGGCGGAGTGCAGCCTGGGAATGAGAGTGCGGCCGCACCTGCTATAATTCCTAAAGTTCCGCAGGAAAGATTTTTTAGAAAATCTCTCCGGGAGTATGTGGTTTCCATTCTTTCCTCCTTAAGCCGGTTATCATATCTAAGAATAGTTTTTGCTGCCCGGTCATACCGCGGCTATATTTTAACTTGATGAATTCTTTTTGTTTAGATATATTTGATATCACGTGTTAAGTAAGGAGGTCAAATAGAATCTTGGAATTCATTATGTTATATTTACCTGACCTGGATTATTCACAGGCCGGCCGGGATGATTTTCCAGCCTGGGTTATTCACAAGCCGAGATTGCATCTGATGCGAGGCGCAGGGCATGAAGCTGTGAACTCCACCGCGAATGTCCTGCAACGAAGCAGATGCGGTGAGATTCGGCTTGCCCGGAGGACAAAAAAAGTGCGATTAAAATCGAAATCTGAAAATGAAAAAGGTTCCATTTGATCCTTCGAAAATAACCATGTTGATCGCTGATAAAAAAGAGATTACAAAAACATCGCAGTTTTTTTTATGAATAGTTCAGGCTAAGAAAGAGAAAGATTAGGTGAAAAAAAATGAGAAAACTCTTCACATTGGGAATGGACTTTGGAACAAATTCATGCCGGGCCTTGATTGTGGATTTATCCGATGGAAGCGAAGTCGCAAGTTTTGTTTATGATTACCCTACCGGTGAAAACGGTGTGATCATTGACGGCAAAGATCCCAGCCTCGCAAGGCAGAATCCGGAGGATTATTTAGCCGGCATAGAAGTTTCCGTGAAGGAAGCCGTCAAAGAAGCGGAGAAAAACCAATCCGGTTTTGATCCCGGTTCAATTATCGGGATCGGTGTTGATACTACGGGCAGCAGTCCTATGCCTGTTGATGCGGATGGCAATCCTTTAGCTTTAAATCCTGCGTTTAAAAATAACCCTAACGCGATGGTCTGGTTGTGGAAAGACCATACGTCTTTCAGGGAAGCCGGGGAAATAACCCAGACCGCACATAGACTGAGGCCGGAATATTTGGCGAAAATAGGAGGGACGTATTCCTCGGAGTGGTTTTGGAGCAAAATCCTGCATTTGAAGAGGGTGGACCCTGATGTCTTTCAAGCAGCACATTCTTTTGTTGAAATATGTGATTATATTCCAGCGGTTTTAACCGGTACGACACGGCCGGAAATAATGAAGCGCAGTGTATGTGCCGCGGGACATAAGGCCATGTATTCAGAGGAGTGGAGAGGGCTTCCGGATAAAGATTTTTTAACCGCTTTGGATCCTGAATTAGCCGGCCTCCGGAACCGCTTGTATGAAAAAGCTTACGCCTCTGATCAATCAGCCGGATATCTGTCTGAGGAATGGGCGCAAAAACTGGGTTTAAATCCGGGAATCGCCGTGGCTGTTGGTGCTTTCGATGCACACATGGGTGCTGTCGGGGCCGGAGTTAAGGAAGGGACTCTGGTCAAAATCCTGGGGACAAGCACATGCGACGTGATGGTGTCTCCCGGTGAAAAGGACCTGGCGGATATTCCCGGCGTCTGTGGTATTGTAAAAGGATCGGTTTTACCGGAAGATTACGGCATTGAGGCCGGCCAGTCAGCGGTAGGCGACATTTTTCTCTGGTTTATCAACAACCTGGTTCCGGAAGAATACGGCCGCAGCGCGGATGAGAAATTCATGAATCTTGACAAAGCCGCTGACGGACAAAAACCAGGCGAACACGGGTTGATCGCTTTGGACTGGAATAACGGCAACCGGACAATCCTGGTGGATGTGCGGTTAAGCGGGCTTCTTATTGGTCAGACCCTGCACACGCAGGCGCATGAAATCTACCGTGCCCTTATTGAATCCACTGCGTTTGGAGCTTTGACTATTGTGAAGAGGATCGAAGAATACGGGGTTTCCGTTAATGACATTGTCAATTGCGGAGGTCTGGCTGCGAAAAGCCCTTTTCTTATGCAGATCTATGCCGATATCCTGGGTCGCCCCATGTTTGTATCCCGAAGCGATCAAACCCCTGCCCTGGGGGCCGGGCTTTTCGGGGCAGTTTGTGCCGGTAAAGAAGCTGGAGGATTCGCTTCAGTTAAAGAGGCCCAAAAACATATGACTGGAACCAAAAAAGTCTATGAGCCCCGGCCGGATAATCATAAAATTTACCAAAAGATGTACAAATGGTATAGGGAGCTTCATGATGCCTTCGGGACCCGGGAATGGAATGGGTCTTTATTTTATATCATGAAAGATTTGACCGCTCTGCGGGAAAAACAGAGAAAAGGGTGAATGATGCTGGAAGAATTGAAACAAAGGGTCTGCGCAGCTAATCTTATGCTGGCGAAATCCGGCCTGGTGATTCTAACTTGGGGCAATGTCAGCGGGTTTGATCCGGCTGCCGGACGGATGATCATCAAACCCAGTGGCCTTTCCTACCGGGGGATGGCCCGGGACGATATGGTGGTGCTTGATCTGGACGGGAATGTTGTGGAGGGCTCCCCCCGGCCGTCTTCCGACACCCCGACTCATCTGGTTCTATACAGAGAATTTAAGGGTCTCGGCGGAATTGCGCATACCCATAGTGTGTACGCCACTATGTTCGCGCAGGCCTTGATGGACATTCCCTGTCTGGGGACCACCCATGCCGATCATTTTAACGGACCGGTTCCGCTCACCCGCTTTTTGACTGAAAAAGAGGTCAGGGAAGACTACGAAGGCCGGACCGGAATGGTGATTGTGGAAAGATTTGAAAATATGAATCCTATTGAAATTCCGGCGGTGCTGGTTGCCGGGCACGGGCCTTTTACATGGGGTTCCACGCCTGAGGAAGCTGTTGATAACAGCCTGGTCTTAGAACAAGTCGCACGGATGGCGCATGGGGCTATGGGATTGAATCCCAAGCTTGCCCGCATTCCGGATTTTCTATTGGCTAAGCATTATCAGCGTAAGCATGGTGCCGGTGCATATTATGGACAAACGGAAAAGGAGAAAAAATGAATAATATACCTGAGATAAAAGCCGCTGTAGTCGGGGTCAGCCGGGATTGTTTTCCGGTCAAGTTGACCCGGGAAAGAAAAGCCCGGTTGGTTCAGGCCTGCAGGGACAATAAAATCAATGTTATGGAAATAGAGCAGATCATTGAAAATGAAAATGATACGTCCGCCGTGCTGGAAGAGCTCAAGCAATACAAAATCAACACTTTGATCATTTATCTGGGGAACTTTGGCCCTGAGGGCCCCACTTCCATGCTGGCACAGAAATTTGGAGGCGCTGTGATGTTTGCTGCGGCCGCAGAAGAAACCGGCAATGACTTGGTGCAGGGACGCGGTGATGCCTACTGCGGGATGCTGAATTCCTCTTACAACTTGGGTTTGCGCAATGTCCCGGCCTATATCCCGGATTATCCGGTTGGGACCGCTGAAGAAATTGCCGGGATGGTCGCTGACTTTATTCCGGTGGCGCGCATTCTTTTGGGAATCCGGAATTTAAAGGTCTTCTCTTTTGGGCCCAGGCCTCAGGATTTTTTAGCCTGCAATGCGCCCATCAAGCCGCTGTATGATGTGGGAATCGAGATTATGGAGAACAGTGAACTGGATTTATATGATATTTTCCGGTCTGCGGAAGGTGATCCGGATATAGCTGCGGTGGCCGGGGATATGGCGGATGAATTGGGTTCAGGCAATAAATATCCGGATATTCTGAAAAAATTAGCCCAATATGAAATCGCTTTGACCCGTTTTTTTGAAGAAAATTTAAAAGCCGCCCAGTTTGGAGTGTTTGCCAATAAGTGCTGGCCGGCCTTTGAAAGTTATTTCGGTTTTGTCCCATGTTTCGTCAATGCCCGGCTGGCGACCCGCGGTATTCCGGTCGCTTGCGAAGTGGATATTTACGGAGCCGTCAGTGAATATATGGCCACGTGTGCCACCCGGCTTCCTGCAACCCTTCTGGATATCAACAATACGGTTCCCGCGGATATGTATCAAAAAGCAGGGGAAAAAATAAAGGATTATAAAAATACGGATTTGTTTATGGGTTTTCACTGCGGAAACACCTCGTCCACCTGCCTGCTGGAAGGCAGCATGAAATACCAGCTGATCATGAACCGGCTCCTTGAAGAGGGCAAGGAACCGGACATAACCCGGGGAACTCTGGAGGGGCGTATCCGCCCAGGCGAAGTAACCATTTTTCGCTTTCAATCCACGGCTGATACCACCTTGAAGGCTTATATCGCGAATGGAGAAGTTCTGGATGTAGAGCCTCAATCTTTCGGCAGTATCGGAGTATTCGCTATAAAAGAAATGGGAAGATTTTACCGGCATGTATTGATTGAGAAGCGTTTTCCTCACCACACAGCGGTGGCATTCCAGCATGCCGGGAAAGCCCTTTTTTCTGCGGTCAGGCTATTAGGAGTCGAAGATATCGGTTTCAACCGGCCGGAGAATATATTGTATCCCGGCGAAAATCCATTTTAAAAGGAATAAAACGCCATAAATGATAACAGCTTGATGGGAATTTATCCCGTGCTGAGGGGAGACGGGAATAGATAAGGCGGATGATATAATGCGCGTGATGGTTTTGTCAGGTCCCGGAAAAATGGAAATCCGGGAAAAACAAAAACCCCGCATACAACATTCGAAGGATGTGCTGCTGAAAATTCTAGCTGTAGGTGTGTGTGGTTCGGATATCCATTATTACAGGCAAGGCCGGATCGGCAGCCAGGTGATCGAATACCCATTTACAATAGGTCATGAATGCAGTGCTGAGGTCATGAAAATTGGCCCCGGCGTCACCCGGGTCAAACCCGGCGACTTCGCAGCTGTGGACCCGGCGGTTTCCTGCGGCTTTTGTGACCAATGCCGCAGCGGCCGGCCGCATACCTGCCGGAAACTGAAATTTTTAGGCTGTCCGGGACAGATGGAGGGCTGCCTTCAAGACTTTATGGTCATGCCGGAAAAAAATTGCTTTGTGCTGCCTGCCGGCATAGACCCGGTCACGGCTGTCTTGATCGAACCCTTATCCATAGCCGGGTATGCGGTCAGTTTGTGGGATAAACCGCCTGATCCCGGTTCAGTGGCAGTATTGGGATCAGGGCCGGTTGGCCTTTGTTTACTGCTTGCGCTCAAGAAGGCGGGGATGCCGGACATTTATATGACAGACAAGGTTGATGCCAGACTGAAAGCCGCACTGGATCTGGGTGCGGTTTGGGCCGGCTATCCCGAACAAATCAATGGTGTTGATCTGGATGCCGTGTTTGAATGCTGCGGTGAGCAGGATGCTCTGGATCAGGCGGTTTCTTTACTAAAGCCGGGCGGCCGGCTCATGATTATTGGAATACCTGAAACTGAAAGAATCGGCTTTGATCCTCATAGAATGCGCCGGAAGGAAATCCGCATTCAAAATGTCCGCAGGCAAAACCACTATATTCCCTGGGCGGTTAAGCAAATAGAAAGGACGTCATTCCCGGCAAAAAGACTGGTGACCCATATATTTTCCCTGGACGATGCAGAAAAAGCTTTTGAATTGGCCGCCGGATACAAAGACAGGGTCATCAAAGCCGTTATCCGGATGGAAAGCCGTGCCGTTTAACAATACAGTCCCGCCCGGTCTCATTTGATTATGGTATCTTTAATCAAAGCTGCCGACCGTTAGTTCACTTTGGTGAAATGCTCCTTGGCCTGAGCAGGATCGAATGCTGGGTATCCCTCTCCTGTTTCATGTGAAAGCAGAGAGATAAGGTTTGACATTATGTAAAATTTGTATGAAAATTAATTTTTATTAATTGGGCCTGAGATTTCAAAATACAGGCGGAATCATAGAAAATGAACGCCTGAAAAAACAATAACTTGACGGGGAAGGATTAATGGCAAAAAAAAGCATTTTGAATTTAGCATCCCTTAAAGATCAAGTCTATGAATACTTGCGGCAGCAAATGAAAATCGGCAATCTAAAACCCGGTTCTATCATTGACATGAATGCGACCAGCGAAAAATTGGGAGTAAGTAAAACACCACTGCGGGATGCGCTTATTCGTTTGGAAATGGAAGGATTTGTCAGCATACTTCCCCGGCGGGGAGTGGTCGTGAATGTCTTGACCGTTCAGGACATTAAAGAGTTTTATCAAATTTTGGGAGCGCTGGAAAGCACAGCCATCATCAAGGCTGCTTCCAAAATGGGTGAAAAAGTGATTGATAAAATGAAACGGCTGAATGAAGTCATGGACGAGGCGATTGCCAAAGATAATTTTGATTCCTATTATGAGCGCAATGTGAAATTCCACGATATATACCTGGACTTGGCTGGAAATAAAACCTTAAAAAATCTGGCGCACGTCTTGAAAAAGCGATTATATGATTTCCCGCGCAGGGAAGGATATGTTAAACAGTGGGAAAAGACCTCCATTGAAGAGCATTGGCAATTTTTGGATTTGCTGGAAAAACAGGAGTTTAAAAAAGCCGCTGAATTCATCCGGAATATTCATTGGTCCTTTGCGGTTCAAGAGAAATTTATACGGGAATACTATTCCAATAACCCTGAGTATGAAAAAAGATTTTTAACTTCATAACGAATTTTTCAACTATTTTTCTTCCGGGAGATGCTCTTTTGTGTTAGAATACTCATTAAGAATATGGCACAAAAGAAATCACATTTTAACGACTATCTCAAACCATCTCAAATTATTTACGGCCTTAAAGCCACAGACAAAATTGAAGCTTTGGAAGAGATGTTGGAGCTTCTGGAAAAGCAAAATTTGATCAAGACGAAAAAGCCGGTTTTAACCCGGATTATTGACCGGGAAAGATTGGAAACAACCGGCATTGGGCATCACATGGCGCTGCCGCATGCCCGGTTCAATACCGGGGTAAAGGATATTTCTGTTGTGGTGGGGCGATCCCAGGAAGGTATTGATTTTAATTCCATTGATCAGCAGAAAGTCAATCTGATCATTTTGATTGTCTGGAATCCAGCTATTCCCGGGCTCTTCAACCATCTTTTCGCGGGATTGGCCAATTTTTTGATTGACGCCAAATTCCGGGATCGATTGTTCAGTGCCGAATCGGCTAACCGGCTCTATGACATTTTATCCGAGATTGAACTCAGTCTCCCGCTTCAAGAGGAACGTATTATCCACAGGGCCGGGCTGCTTTGGAAACTTCAGGATATTGAATTGAAGAAGAAGAAAGCCAATGCGGCAAAGAAAAAAGAACTTAAGCAGCAAACCGACCTGATACGGTCTGAACTGGATGAAGCTCTGTTAGACCGGTTCGATCGCCTTATGGCAAGATATGGTTTTGCTGTTACTGAAGTGGACGAGGGCGTCTGCCAAGGCTGCTATATTAATGTGGCTACCGGTATGAGTTCCGCGATTGAAGGCAGCAACGATATTTATGTGTGCGAGAACTGCGGCAAATTTTTAGTATCGGCGAAAACCAAAAAAAGCCAGGAATCTTCCTGAATTTCTTTTTCAGCCTCAAGATTTCGCTTCTGTCTCAAGTCATGTCATTTTGACTGCCCTGTGGGCAGCGCAACCGGTTTGAGAATTTTATATACCGGAAATACTTCCGGTCCTCTTCTCCATTGACTTGCGAGATGCCTGTCAAAGAAGTTCCAAACCAGCAGCCCGTCGTCACTTTCCGGTTCTAAAAGATAAGCGGCGAGCCTCCCCAATGATTGTCCAGTCCGGATTATCCATGTTCCCCGAGAAAATGTCTTGGAATGATTAAAATATTCCCCTTCTACGGAATTCAAATAATGGCCCTGATAGAGGCGGTCCGCAGGCTTCAAGGCGGTAACATTGAATCCCTCCGCCTCAATGGTTATGTCCCGCTGCAGGACTTCAACTGTGATTCCGTGCTGCTTGAGTTTTTCGATCACTTCCGGAGCCGGAATGGAGATAGCATAGGCAAATGGGTATGCAACTTCCCTGGTTGAGAAAAAATCGGCATAGTAAGGAAGAGTGTAGGTTTTTTTGCGGTCGGTCTTTTCAACAAGGGGCCATTGGTTTTCCCGGGGGGTGATTTTCATTTCCCAGCTCAGAATAGTTAAGGGGTTTTCCAGGGGCCGGACATCAAATTCCACAGCAAAGCCCCTTTTTTTCTCCGGGGCGATTCCCTGCATAATCGTTTCTTTGTCTGATTCCCGGACAAGGGTTGATAATTTTTCCAGGTGACTGCGGCAGAAATCCAATATTGTTAAAAGGTAATGATAATTTCCCATCACCCGGGTTTTATAATCCGCATGGGCATAATTTTCAATCAATATGGACATGCGGTTGCGCAACCCGATGTAATTGGTGACATACCTGGGGGCGTGACCAAAAGTCCGCCATCCTTTTTCCATGTCGCGGTAGTCCATGAAGTTGCCGTAGGGAATGGCCAAAGTGGCATATTTTTCTTTAAGCTGCCGGGTCATTTCCGGCATCATGCGGTCCCGCATATATTCGAGGATAGAACGGCTTCCGTTCGGATTAAGAGGCCATGAAAAGGTCACGGGTTCTTCATGATAAGATCCATTTGTGGTATGGCAGTCAACCAGAAGCGCCGGATTCCATCGCATTAGAACGTTTTGCACCATACCTTGTATTTCCGGACTTTCAAGTTTCATGCTGTCGCGGTTGAGATCCAAGTTTTGGCCGTTATATCGGATGCCTACTCCTTTTTCCGGTCCTTTTTGATTCCGCCGGTTGTCTGGATCGATTCTTTCATTTCCGTCCGCGTTGAAAATCGGGGTGATAAGCAGAATCAGGTCATTCAGGTAAGGCGGTGTCTCCTTGCGGAGAATATCACGGGCCAGCATAAGGGACGCTTCTTTTCCTTCAACCTCTCCGGCATGAATATTTGCCTGTATGTATATGACCAGCCGGTCGTCTCCTATTAAGTCACGAGGAGAAACAGGAAGCGGATCCCCGATAATAAGCAAGGGAACGTCACGGCCCTCCGGACTGATGCATAGGGTTTCCACTCTGATCGAAGCGAAGTTTTCTTGGAGAGACCGAATAAAATCCATAACATCCGCATAACGGGAGGTGGCGGTGAAATCACTTTTTTCAGCGACCGTCAACAAATCCGTTTGTGCGGAAACCGTAACCGCACATACGGATAATAAAATTAATAAGGTTTTAAAGGGGAAAAATTTTCTCATTTTTGCATCCTTTTGAGGTAGTTTTAAGCCCAAAGGTTGGGAGTTTATCGCAATTTTTTCATTGGGTCAATCATATTGTTTTCATATTGATGGCTGCTGCCGCAGTCCTCAAGCAGGCATGCTGGTTCATTTTTATCGTTTTGGGTGTGTTATGCATATGATGCATTCATAAAAATATTATGGTGTTTTTTTCTTTTTATATCAGCGGTATACATGTGAATGTGCTTCACATCTGCGGCAAGAACAGCCCGTGAATAAGCCAGGCTAAGCAGCAGACCAGGTTAACATTTGGAGCAGAAAATCTTAAAATAGAAGTATGATTAAAAGATTGAAATTCGGTGTGAGCACTGGAAAAGAAAAAGAATTGTATGAAAAAATGAAGCAGTATGGCGTGAAGGAAAAGGACTTGGAAGAGAAATTCATTCGCTCCAGCGGCAAAGGAGGTCAGCGGACCAATAAGGTCGCTACCTGTGTATACATCAAGCATATCCCGACCGGGATCGAAGTGAAATGCCAGCGGGAGAGGTCTCAGGCCATAAACCGTTTTTTGGCCAGGCGGCGGCTCATAGATAAAATTGAAGCCCTGGTGGAAAAAAAGGAGACAGCTGAAGAACAGCGAATAGAAAAAATCCGGCGGCAGAAACGAAAACGGTCAAAACGGGCTAAAGAAAAAATGCTGGAGCAGAAAAAGAAAAAGGCGGAGAAAAAGAAGCTCAGAAAGGATCCTCGTCCGGAGGATTATGTTTAATACATAAGTCAAAAATGAGAAATCAAAAAATAAACAGGACTCTATTACCTGACCTGAATAATCCAGGCTGAAATCTTAAAGCATTAAATGAGAATTTCCGGTTTTATTCCTGGGGCTTTCGAAAGCACTTTGTGAGGGTCAAAAAATGTATCATGGGTAAAGGGATTTAAGAGGGAGGAGTAAATTTCCCAGTGTTATTCAGCGAGTTTGAGGAGACATTGCAGCAGCAGGTTGGCGGCTTTTTCCAGGTCGTCCCAGATGATGTTTTCTTCAGGAGCGTGGCTGATGCCGTCTTCACATGGGATGAAAATCATTCCGGCATCGGTGCAGGATGCCATGATTTGAGCGTCATGTCCGGCTCCGCTGGCCAAAGTCATAGAGGGAATATCCAAACTTTGGCACTGCTCTTTAAGCAGATTTAATATTCGTTCGGGAATATCCACCGGATTTGTTTTATCTACAGCTTTGTAATGGAACTCAAGCCCCCGGCTTTCGGCGGTATCACCGGCCATTTGGACTAAGCGGTGTGATAATACATCCAAGGTTTCCCGGGAAGTGCTGCGGAAATCCAGGGAAAAATCCGCCCTGCCGGGAACGATGCTGAATGAGCCGGGATGAAGATGGACACGCCCTATTGTCATCATACTTCCGTAATGTTCCGTCGCGACAAAATGAGTGCCTTTTAAAGCAAAATCAGAAAGGCCGAGAAAGGCGTCATGGCGGAGCTCAAATGGGGTTGTGCCGGCGTGGCTGGGGCTTCCGATAAAGGCACAGGCCCAATAGTTTTTTCCGGCTATTCTATCCACAATTCCGATAGGCTTATCTTCCGTTTCAAGAGTCGGGCCCTGTTCGATATGAATCTCAAGGAAAGCATGGATGTCCGGCCTTTTTTGATGGGTTCTCATAATAGAATCCAGGTCGAATTCCGTATTTTTCAGAATATCCGCCAGCGGGGGACCGAACTGCGTTCTTTCGTTTATAAGAATATCCCGGTTCAAATTTCCGGTAAAGGCCCGGGATCCCAGGAAATCGCCGGTCAGATTACCCTCCTCGTCGGTAAAAGAAACCATTTCCATGGGTTTGGTATGCGGAATTTTTTCTTCATTAATACAGCGCAGACATTCAAGAGCCGCTGTTACGCCGATAGAGCCGTCGTACTTTCCCCCGTTTATAACTGTATCAATATGTGAACCGGCCATCACCACCGGTCCTTCACCTTCCAACCGGCCGAACAGATTGCCGGCTCCATCCTGACCGAAGCAAAGGCCGGCGCAGGAAATTTTTTCTTTCAGCCATTCTCTCGCCTTTAGGTCATCGGCACTAAAAGAAGGACGGCTGACTCCTCCCTGGGGGGTTTTGCCGATTTCTGCAAGCTCCAGGATATCTTTTTTTAAACGGCTCATATTGATTCGGATATTTTTCATAATCCTTACCTCTTTTTCCCAAGCAACCCGAGATTACTCCACCAATGCCAGCATATCTTCGACGGCAAGTTCAATCCCAACCAGGGCTGAGCGGGCCACAATGGAGAATCCGATGCTGAATTCCTTGATTTCTTCGATGGCGGTGACAGGCAGAATATTACGGTAATCCAGGCCGTGGCCGGCATGGATTTCCAACCCCAGGCCGGAACCCAGTTCAGCTGAACGGGTAATTTTCGCCAGCGCCTCATCTTGCTCCTGGCCGGATTCAAGCTCCGCGTATTTTCCGGTGTTGATTTCAATCAGGGGGGCACCCAAGTCACGGCAGGTCTTTATTTGTTTAGAATCGGGATCAACGAAAATACTTACGTCCACTCCGGCGTCTTGAAGCTCTTTTATATGATCGCCGAGGTGTTTTTGATGGGTTATTACATCCAGGCCGCCCTCGGTTGTAAGCTCATTTTCTTTTTCCGGCACCAGGGAGACGATGTCAGGCTTGATATCCAATGCAATAAATTTCATTTCTTGTGTCGCCGCCATTTCCACGATGAGCTTGGTTTTGACCGTCTCCCGAAGCAAGCGAAGGTCCCGTTCTTTGATATGCCGCCGGTCTCCCCGGATATGACAGACGATGCCCGATGCTCCGGTTTGCTCTGCTAAAAGGGCTGCCAGAACCGGGTCTGGTTCGTTGCTTTTACGGGCTTCCCGAAGAGTGGCGAAATGATCGACGTTAACTGCTAATCTCATTGTTAATTCCTCCCTCTTATATAGTAGTGAGTTCGGAGATAAGAGTAAAGAGAAATCATGTGTCAGCTAAGCAATCGTGTCCCCATCAACTGCAAAGCTAAAATGTCCCCTTCGACGCATACACAGTTAAGAAAGAAATTGCAAAAACAGCGCCATTTTTTATGAATAATCCAGGCTAAGTAATAAGCCATGGTGAACAGTTCAGGTTAGTTAAGGGTGTCTTCAACAACTGCGGCGATACGGCGGGCCATGAATTCGATTTGGTCACGGTTACGTCCTTCTACCATCACCCGGGCTAATGGCTCAGTTCCGGAGTAACGGAGATTCAATCGTCCACTTCTACCAAGATCCCGTTCCACTTCCTGAAGAATTTGGATAATCGCCGGATATTTCTCAAATTCAGTTTTATGCGAAACCGGAACATTGAGGATGATCTGAGGGCATTCATGGTAATCCGCCACTAATTCTGACATGGCGGCGCCTTCGGATGTCAGGACTTCTACCATCCTCAGGCTTGTGAGAATTCCATCCCCGGTTGGACAGTCATCCAGAAGAATTGTATGGCCGGATTGCTCACCCCCCAGATTGCAGTTCATGCGCAGCATATCTTCCAGCACATATTTATCCCCGACACGGGACCGGTGGAGTTTTATGCCATGTTCCTGCAATTTCAATTCCAGAGCGAGATTACTCATTATTGTTCCTACCACAGTATCCGAAGACAAGCGTTTTTTCTTTTCTAAAAAGCGGGATAAGACCAGGAGAGTGTGATCTCCATTAAGCAGCCGTCCCTTCTCGTCTACCCACAAAACCCGGTCGGCGTCTCCATCATAAGCGATCCCTAAATCAGCGGAGCGGGAAATCACTTCTTTTGCCAGGCCTTGAGGATTAAGCGAACCGCAGGCAAAATTGATGTTCTTTCCGTTGGGATGATTGCCTATGGAATGGACCTTAAATCCCAGAGAAGAAAAAAGGTCTCCGGCATATGCAGAGGCTGCTCCTTGGGAACAATCCACCACTAGTTTGGGATCGCGGGACCGTCGTGCCGGATGAAAGCGGCTGCAGAGAAAATCAAGGTATTCACGGCTCAGACTGGTATCAGGGGAAAGTGAAACGGAGCTGCCGGATGGATGGAGGGAAGACTGGAGGGCTTCGGCTTCAATTTCTTTCTCCCAGCTTTCAGGGAGCTTACGGCCGGAGGGGGAGAAAATTTTTATGCCGTTATATTCATAAGGATTATGGGACGCGGATATGACGATACCGGCGGAAAAAGCATGTTTGCGGGTTAAATAGGAAACTGCAGAGGTGGGAATAACACCAGCCGTTACCGCCCGGCCTCCGCCTTTTACAATGCCCTGAATCAATATCTTTTCCATCCAGATGCCGGAAAGCCTGGTGTCCCGCCCCATTAAAACCAGGAGAGGTTTTCCTTTTTTTTCCAGCAGCCGTACCAATGCCATGGCGATGCGGTAGACGGTTATCTCATCTAAAGGAAATTGGCCCGCTATAGAGCGGATTCCATCGGTTCCGAATAATTTCATGGTTTTTTTCGCTGATGCTTTTTATTTTTTTTTAGGGGGCCTTTCTGGAGTTTTTTCTCCCGGTTCATTTTCCTCTATTCGCAATCTGATCAATACAGTATTTTGGGGGCTGGCGAGGGATAAATCCGGATGCGGAAGGATCAGGTCGGTTTCAATCTCTGTGCTCTTGGTCAGTACGGAAATATCCACCGGGCTGGTTCGGACAACATCCTGCTCATCAAGGACGCTTTCCGGGCCCTTGACCAAAACTTCAGAAGGAAAAACCGATGTCTGGAGCAGGCTGTATCCTTCCGTTAATTCTCCAATCAGATTTGGCTTGACCGCCAGCATAATTTCCTTGGATTTTTCGAAACTCAAATTGATTTTACTTGGATATATCTCCTTTACTTCCGCGCCCTCTGGAATACTGACCATGTGCCGGTTGAGCGAATATTCATCTTGCGCGACTGTGGCCTTTTGCAAATCAAGTACAGTATGGACATTGGCAGAGGAAAGCTGCGGAATCAGCCGGTTAGGCGCCCGGATGGTTACATCAACGGTTTGTATCGGGCGTTCAACCAATTCCATATCTGAGGGAATATTGTGTAGTTCCAGCGGAACGGTCAGTGTTTTTTCCGAAAATGTTTTTTCTTCCGGAACAAGCGAGAACCACAGAATCAGAGCAAACAAAAATGAAACCAGTTTCAGTCCCAAGTTGCGGGTAAAAAATTTACGAATTTTTTCAATCATTTTATCTTAAATAATTCAATAACCTGTCTTTAAGTTGGGACTTGTCCAGGCCCCTTTCAAAATTGCCTTCAATTGCCAGGGAAATAGTCCCGGTCTCTTCTGAAACCACAACGACGGCTGCGTCGGTCTCCTGCGATAATCCCAGGGCGGCCAGATGCCGGGTCCGGGTTTTAAATTGAATTCCAAGCCGGTGTGATGCGGGCAGGGGCAGCAGGCATCCGGCAGCCAGAATTTTTTTTTGCCGGATCAGAACGGCTCCGTCATGTAAAGGAGAATGGGGATAAAACAGGCTGACCAGCAGGTCTTTAGACATTTCCGCATCGATCCGGACACCGCGTGAGGCATAACTCTCAAGAGAAATCTCTTTTTCAAATGCAACCAGCGCTCCAATTTTACGAACGGATAAGTATTCTATCGCGAAAAAAAAGTCTTCCAATTTTTCTTCCAGGCTCGTCAGAGATTTTTTGCGGCGGAATGACTGCGATCCGATAGATGTGAGAAAACGGCGGATTTCTCCCTGGAAGAGAATGATGATTGCGATGAAGATATAAGAAATAAAACTTTTGATTATCCGGTGGGAAACAAGCAGCCGCCCCCAATGAGTGATCAGATATAGAACCACTACGATGCCCAGTCCCAAGGCCATTTGGTAGGCCTTGGTGTCCTTGATTAAACGAAAAAAGGAATACAAAATAAATGTCAGCAGCATGATATCCAGAAAATCAGCCAGAGTAAACCGTTCAATGGCTGTGAAAACTTCTCTAACGATGTCAATGAACATGCTGCTCATCCTTTCCGGATCCAGCTTTAAAGGGCTCGGTTATGCCCGGCTCGGCCAAAATGGCTTCGGCGACACGGACGGCCCGGCTGACGGCAGCGACGTCATGGACACGCAATATATGGGCACCTGCCTGCACGGCCAGCAAACAGGCGGCAATAGTCCCTTCTACGCGCTCATCCGGGGGCAGATCAAGGATCCGGCCTAAAAATGATTTGCGTGATACACCGATTAATACTGGAACATTATGTCCGGAAAACATATTCAAATTCCGGATCACTTGCAGGTTCTGCTGCCGGTCTTTGGCAAACCCGATACCCGGATCGATAATCAGGTGTTCTTTTTTTAAACCGGCTTCCAAGGCGAGAGAAATCCTGCGGCTGAAAAAATCATTGATTTCGGATAGTAAATCGGAATATCCGGTAAGACTCTGCATCGTTTCCGGAGTCCCGCGCATATGCATGAGAATGGAGGGAACCTGGTTTTTTGCGGCCAAAGGAAGCATGTCCGGATCACACCGCATACTGCTGATATCATTGAGAATATCCGCACCTGCATCCAGTGCTTTTTTCAGCACCAGGGATTTAGTGGTGTCAATAGATATTAAAGCTCCGGTATGCCGCCTGATCTCCTGGATAACCGGGATTACACGGGCAGATTCTTCTTCAGCGGAAACAGAGACAGCCCCGGGCCGGGTACTTTCTCCCCCGATATCCAGAATGTCGGCTCCTTCCTGCAGCATGTGAAGCCCGTGATCGACAGCCGTTTGGATTTCTGAATAGCGTCCTCCGTCTGAAAAAGAGTCGGGAGTAACGTTGAGAACACCCATAAGCCAGGTTTTCCGGCCGAGAACATATTCCCGGCTTCCAACCTGGATTACAAGCTTTTTTCTCACTTGGCTTTTTCTTTTCCCTTACTTGTTTTATTAGAAGTTTTTTCCCCGGCGGCCTTTGTGTTTCTGGATTTTGCGCCGGTCAGGGGTTTTCCGGTTTTTGCTGATTTCTTTTTGGTTTTTGGAAGGTCTTTTCCGTTCAAAAGTGCTTCAATTTCATCGGAATTCAGGATTTCTTTTTCCAACAGGGCTTCAGCGATTTTAACCAGAGAGGCACTGTTTTTTTTCAAGAGATCATCCGACCTTTGGAAATTGCGGGAAATGATATTCTTTACCTCCTCATCGATTTTTTCCGCTGTTTTTTCACTGAAGTTTTTATCCTTGGCCATCTCTTTCCCGAGGAAAACCAGATCATCTGACTCACCGAAGGTTAACGGTCCCAAGTCGGACATTCCGTACTGGCAGACCATTTTCCGGGCGATCTCGGTGGCTTTTTCAAAGTCGTTAGCGGCCCCTGTGGTATGTTCGTTGAGGAACTGCTTTTCCGCTACCCGGCCGGCGAGCAGAACAGAAAGCTGCGCTTCCAAGTAGTCCTGGGAATAGGTATACCGGTCATCTATAGGAAGCTGCTGAGTCAGACCCAGTGCCATTCCACGGGGAATGATCGTTACTTTATGCAGAGGGTCGGCTTCCGGAATCAACGCAGCGATCAGGGCGTGCCCGGCTTCATGAAAAGCTGTGCTTTTTTTCTCTTTTTCAGTAATGATCATGCTTTTGCGCTCAACACCCATTAATACCTTGTCTTTTGAGGCTTCCAGATCGTGCATCCCGACTTTGTCTTTGCTGTATCGTGCGGCCAGCAGAGCAGCTTCATTGACCAGGTTTGCCAGGTCAGCACCGGAAAATCCCGGTGTGCTGCGAGCTAAAACCGAAAGATTGACGTTCTTAGACAAAGGAATACTTCGGACATGAACTTTTAGAATTTCTTCCCGGCCTTTGACATCGGGCATATTGACTACAATCCGGCGGTCGAACCGGCCCGGCCGAAGCAGGGCGTTATCGAGAATATCCGGGCGGTTGGTGGCAGCGATAAGAATGATGCCTTCATTGGCATCAAATCCATCCATTTCCACCAGCAGTTGATTGAGAGTTTGTTCCCGTTCATCATGTCCGCCGCCTAAACCGGCGCCGCGGTGACGGCCTACAGCGTCGATTTCATCGATGAAAATGAGGCAGGGTGCTTGTTTTTTTCCCTGTTCAAACAAGTCCCGAACCCTGGAAGCGCCGACACCGACGAACATTTCCACAAAATCAGATCCGCTGATTGAGAAGAATGAGACATTGGCTTCTCCTGCCACGGCCCGCGCCAATAAGGTTTTTCCCGTTCCGGGTGATCCGACTAACAGTACGCCTTTGGGGATCCGCCCGCCAAGCTTTTGAAATTTCTTAGGATCTTTCAAAAAAGAAATGATTTCCTGCAATTCTTCCTTGGCTTCTTCAACACCGGCGACATCCTTGAAAGTCACCTTTTTTTTGGGGCCGGTAAACAGCTTAGCCCGGCTTTTACCAAAAGACATGGCTTTGTTGCCCCCGGCCTGCATTTGGCGCATGAAAAAGATCCAGAACAGGATGAGAAGAAGAATTGGAAACCAGGTGAAGAGGTATGAATACCAGGGATTCCTGGTGTCGTCTTTAACAGTGATATTGACATTATGTTTCCGGAGAATCGAGACCAGATCATCGTAGGAACTGGGGGCCACGGTTTCAAAAGGAGTTCCCTCAGTATACTTGCCTTCAATTTGGTTTCCGGTGATTGTTACTTCGGCGACATTGTTCGATTCAACGCTATTTAGAAACTGACTGAAGGGGACTTCTTCTCTTGCGGTTCCCGGTGTCTGCAAAAGGCTCCACAGAATAATAATAATGATTCCGGCGATAATCCAGAACATGATGTTTTTATATGATTTTGGTTGTTTTTCAGGTACTGGCATTGTTCACTTTCCTTTATTTCGTTGACAAAATATCATAACATGTTTTATCGGAATTGTTAACTATTCCGGTGTGCATAAGGTTTCCTTGTAATCGCTGTTATTTTCCCTGTAGGTTCAGTTTTCCTTGACGGGAAGTTTTGGTTTCGTTATTATATTCCCATCCTCGATGTGGGGCTGTAGTTCAGTTGGGAGAACGCTTGACTGGCAGTCAAGAGGTCGTGGGTTC
>CAZDJZ010000011.1:79839-92052 GCA_964505785.1 uncultured Eubacteriales bacterium | reverse complement strand
TAAAAACGGGAATTTCAAAAGTCACCAAGCGGGATTTTTAATTGTCGCTCATCAACCGTCGCCTATCTCCAGATCGCCGAAAATGAATGGGATCAAGAACACAAACGATCCAAGGTTAAGGTCGTCTGCACCCTCGGACGGGCCGACGGCCAGGCTGTCGAACGGCTCCGCCAACTGGCCAGAAGCATCCGCAAAAACGCCCCCCTCGATTCCATCGCCGAACTCGAGGAGGGATGGACCTTTGTCGACAGCTGGGAGCACGGGCCCTTCCATGTCGTCTCCCACCTGTGGCGGCAGCTGGGGATCGATAAAATCCTCGAGAAGGCCGTGAAAAAAGACGACAGAAGCGTTCCCTTCGAGAGGGCTGTTTTCGCCATGGCGGCCAACCGCGCCCTGGCCCCCGCATCGAAGCTGGGCTGCTACGAGCGGTGGATGAAGGACGATGTCTATTTCCCCGAAGGGGAGGGCATCGCCCTCCATCATCTCTACCGGGCGATGGATTTTCTCTCCAAGTACAAAGAACAGATAGAGGAACAGCTCTACTGGAACCTGGCGGACCTTCTCAACATGGATGTGGACCTCATTTTCTACGACACGACCAGCGTGCATTTTGAGATCGATGAGGAGGACGAACTCAGGCGGCGGGGTTATGCCAAGAACGGACGCTCCGACGTGCCCCAGATCGTGGTGGGGGTGGCGGTCACGCGAGATGGATATCCGGTCAAGAGCTGGGTTTTTGAAGGCAACACGACGGATGTGACGACCATCGCGAAGGTCAAGGAGGACCTCAAGGGCTGGCGGCTCAACCGGTGTGTTTTCGTGACCGACGCCGGTATGGTGAGCGAGAAGAGCCTCGAGGAGATTGCCCGGGGAGGGGCCCGCTACATCGTGGCCATGCCCTGCCGGCGGGGAACCGAGGTCGTCGAGGATGTTCTCGGCCGGGCCGGCCGCTTCCAGGACGTGAGAGAGAACCTCCGGGTGAAGGAAGTCCGGGTCGGAGAGGGAGAGAGGCGCCGCCGCTATGTGGTGTGTCTCAATCCTCTGGAGGCGGAGCGTCAGAGAAAGCACAGGGAGAAGGTGCTTGAGGAGCTTGAGGCGGAGCTTCAAACTCTGGCCGGGCATCCCAAAAGGGCCTGCCGGCTTTTTTCTTCCGGCCGCTACGGCGCTTATCTGCGAAAGCTTAAAAACGGGGAACTCCGCATCAACCGCATGGCCATCCGGGAGAGAGCCAAAAGGGACGGGCTGTGGGTTATTCAAAGCAACGATGATGAGCTCAGCGCCGAAGACCTGGCCCTGGCCTACAAGCAGCTTGTTCGGGTTGAAGAGGCGTGGAAAACCATGAAATCGGATCTGCGGCTCCGCCCGGTGTTTCATCGGACGGAGGAAAGGATCAGGGCTCATGTTTTTCTCTGCACGCTGTCTCTTCTTCTCGAAAGGGTGGCGGAAAAGATCTGCGGGCGAAGCTGGTTCCGAATCCGCGAGGAACTCCGCACGATAAAAGTTGGTCAATTGTTGAGCCCTCACGGGGTTGTCCATCAGACGTCTCCCGGCTCTCCGGAAGCACGCATGATACTGAAAAAGCTAAAAATAGAGCCTCCTTCTGCGATAATGTCCGCTCAATAGGACCTGGATACACGCCGTGTTTTTATGATTTCCACGTATTTTACTCTATTGCAATGATATACAGGAGATTTTAGTATCTTGCTGTGTCAAACTCAGGCTTTATCCTTGTCATCAATCCTGTAAATTATTCGATAGTCTTCTGAGCGGATGCGATAGCCTTCTTCTGCTGTAAGTTTAATACATCCACGCGGCCTGGGATTTTTTTTCAAAGATGTGATTTTCTTAATGAGATTATCAAATATTTTTCCCCTGAATTTGTCTAAGTCTTTTCGGGCTGTTGGGAGAAGAAGTATTCTATACACGTCTCTTTTTTATGTATTCCTCGAGGGAAACAGCCTCTTTTTCTAAAGAGCGCAGCGTTTTTAGGTCCACTAAATCTTCTTTAAGTTCTTCTCTCTCGAGACGGTCTTCAAGAGCTTTTTCTACAAAAAATCCATATTTAATTCCCCGTTCACGGCAGAATTTTTTTACTTTATCAGCCGTTTTATCATCAATCTTGACTGCAAATGTTTTTTTAGACATGACATTAATAATTTATCAAATCTACTAAACTAAAACAAGATAAAGTTAATAAAAGTTATATTCTTCTGAAGAGCAGAGCGGCGAAGGATTCCATGCTGCTTCGTTCAGGTGAAATGGAACCGATTCTTTTGGCGAAGCACTCTAAGATCCCCACGGCCGCTGCCGTGGCCTGGGGATGACATATGTTCGATGTCGCGGCCTGGGGATGACTTGAGTGTTCCTGCGCGGCCTGGGGATGACATTTCATTGCTGCTGCGAGCTGGGGATCACAGGGTTATCGCTTATAAGCATCACCAGTTTGCGATTTTTAAATTCTTGACTCGTTTGAATTCCCGCGTATTGTTGGTTACAAGAGTGAGTTTGTATGCATAGGCATGGGCGGCAATTAAAAGATCGTAAGGGACGATCGGCTGCCCGTGTTTTTCAAGTTCTGTACGTATGATGCCAAAGGCATGGGGCGCTTTGTCGTCAAAAGGAAGGATGGAAAGCGGAGTAAGGAATTTAATCAGGGCCAGCTTGTTTTTTTCCGGTGCTTTGCTTTTATAAACACCGTATTCCAATTCCGCCAGGGTAATCGAAGAAATGGCGGCATCTCCGATTTCCAGCGATTCGAATATTTTAAAAATTCGGGGCGGCCGCTTTTTAATGATATAAATACAGATATTGGTATCGAGCATATATTTCATTCCAGGGATTCTCGCTTTTGTGCAGCAGGCTGATTGCGGTCTTCCATATAATCCTCTGTAAATTCGTCTAAGCTCTCCATTAACGATTTCCAGGGCGATTTTTTAGGAATGAGAATGACAATATCTCCATATTGCTTGATATAAATTTCATCTCCGGAGAACCGGTATTCCCGCGGCAGCCGCACGGCCTGGCTGCGCCCGTTTTTAAATAATTTGGCTGTCTTCATGGTCATGCTCCTATGATATATACCATGATATATATCATAGGCGTGATAGTCAATGGAATTTTCATCACTTAATGAAACGTTTAATCTGGGTGTTTTCTCAAAGCATTTAAATTTCAGAGCTTTTCGGATAATTCATGCGGCGGATAAGCTCCTGGAAACGGGGATCGTCCCGCTCCCATTTTCATCTGTTTCTTTGCTTCATTAAAACGTCCCATCCCGGTAAGAAAGAGTCCGTAGAAAACCCGGGTGCCGGCAAGATTGGGATTGAGTTCGAGTGTTAGAAGGAATTCCCGGTCTGCCTTGTCCCAGTCAAATTCAATCCAGGCGGCATTGGCCGCGAGCATATCATGCAGCTCGGGGAGGTTGGGGTCCAGCTCCATACATTTATCCAAGGCTGCCTGTCTTTTCGGAATGACCCCCCTGGAAAGCATGCCGGAGGGCATTTCATAAAGCACTACGCCGAGGGACCAGACGTCTGTTCTGTGGTCCACCTCTTGACCTTGGGCTTGTTCCGGCGACATGTAGGCGATGGTTCCCATGGTCAGTCTTATCGAATTCATATACCGTGCAGATATTGGGATGATCCAGGGCGGCCGCTGCCGCGGCCTGGGGATGACATGTGTGTTCCTGGCGCGGCTTCGGGGATGACAAAGGGGTCTGCGCTGCTTGACATACATAGAATATCTATGTATAGTTCTTCTATGTATTGGAGCCAGGGAGTAAAATGAACATGAAGATCGATAAGGATTTTGTTGCGGCTTCCGCTGCGCCGCTTGTTCTGTCCATACTCAAAGAAGGCGAAAGCTATGGCTATGCCATTATAAAGAGAGTAAGCGAACTCTCCGGCGGCAAGCTTCAGTGGACGGATGGAATGCTTTATCCTCTTCTGCATCGTCTCGAGCGCAATGGATGGGTTAAAGCGGCGTGGCGCAAGTCTGAATCCGGAAGGCGGAGGAAATACTACCGCCTGACAGACCGAGGCTTAAAACAGCTTGCAAAGCAGCGGCGTCAGTGGGAGGTTGTTGATTCCGCATTGCGCGGCATCTGGTTCAGCCGCTCGGATGCTGGATTACAAAGCGCTTGAAAAGGAGACAGAAAGTGGAAAAGAAACCGGCACTGGAAGAACGGATAAGCGAATGGAGAACCTATATCAGCCGCAGGAAAGAAATCAAGGCTGTTGATGTAGAGGAACTGGAAGATCATCTTCGGACGCAGGTGGATACGCTCAAAGATTCCGGCCTTGACGATGATGAGGCCTTCCTGGTTGCGGTGAAGCGCCTAGGTGATATTGACTCCATATCGCGGGAGTTTGCGCGGGAATACTCTGAGCGGCTCTGGAAGCAGCTTGTGGTATTGCCGGATTCAAATGGTTCCGCTTTCGAGCAAAAGAAAGAGGTGATTGTCGCTGTAGTGCTGGCCATTGCCTCGGCTGCTGCCATCAAGCTGCCTGTGTTCTTCGGCATGGCCTTTGATTTTGACAATAATATCTCATTATCGTTTTATGCGCGCAACTTCAGCCTGTTTGTTTTGCCGTTTCTGGCGGGATTCTTTGCCTGGAAACGAGGCATGCATAAGGCAGGCCGCTATGGACTGGCCGCACTGTTTGCCGCTGCCGCCCTGGCTGTGAATATTATTCCTTATAAACCTGCCGGCCACACCGAGATGCTGGCGGCCATGCATCTTCCAATTGCGTTGTGGCTGGGTGTTGGTTTCGCTTATATTTCCGGGCGCTTAAGCGACCAAGGCCGGCGTATGAATTTTATTCGTTTTTCAGGTGAATGGTTCATTTATTATACTCTTATTGCTTTTGGCGGCGGCGTTTTGATTCTCTTTACGGTATTTGTTTTCAGCGCCATAGGCTTTGAAGTGGAGTGGCTTGTGCAGTCATGGGTGATGCCGTGCGGAGTCGCCGGGGCCGTCATCATCAGTGCCTGGCTGGTCGAAGCTAAACAAAGTATTATCGAGAACATGGCGCCCGTGCTTACACGGCTGTTTACGCCGCTTTTTACGGTTTTGCTGCTTGCCTTTTTAGTGACAATGGTCTGGACAGGCCGGGGAATCAATATTGAACGGGAAGTGCTGATAGGATTTGATCTGCTCCTGGTTGTTGTCCTCGGGCTGCTGCTTTATTCTATTTCAGCCCGTGACCATATGGCGGGCCCCGGGTTATTTGACAGGCTGCAGCTCCTGCTGGTTCTCTCTGCGCTGCTGGTTGATGCCCTGGCACTGTGGGCGATCGCGGCCCGCATTTCCGAGTTTGGTTTCAGCCCCAACAAAGTGGCGGCTCTGGGCGAGAATATCATTTTACTCGTGAATCTCGCCTGGTCGGCTGTGCTGTATGTGCGATTCTTAACAGGCCGGACATCGTTTGCTCCGTTGGAGAGGTGGCAGACGTCTTATCTCCCCGTTTATGCCGTCTGGGCCTGGATTGTGGTGATTATGTTTCCGATTATATTCGGCTATCAGTGAGAATGGCACCAGGCCTCTAGGCGATGCCGTTTGGGATTCTTCGGGCTTCTGCAAAGCCCTCAGAATGACAGACGCTAATCATTCCCGGAGCGAAGCGGCGGGAATCTTAGTGTTCGGCAGGAAAAAAGGTATCGATTCATCATGCGAGGCCGTCTAAGATCCCCGTCGCCGCTTTGCGGCTCGGGGATGACAAGGAAGATGCCGGGGTCGGCCTCAGGCTGACAATGGGGGGCGACCGGCGAAGGCCTCAGAATGGGGGCGTCAGGTCTTTAGGGGCCTGCGCGGTTCTGGGATGAAAATTGGCGGCGGCCGACTCTGTCATCCTGGGGAGCCGTGCGATGAAGGATCCCAAACCGGAAATTTTCACGTTGCTAAGTTCCGGAAGTTTTTACGTTTCTTTGACAATGACATCGCTGTCCTTGACAAAGGGACGAGTGATGATTATAAAAATGACTCGGGAAAAATGCCGAGAGTGTGAATCGTATATAACTAAGGAGATGCTATGAACACTAGAAAAATTATGATCTTATGTGTCATTCTTTTATCTTTTTCATTTTCTGTATTTGCTTCAGACAATCATTTAATTATGACGAAACAGGAGCAGGCCGAAGTTGTCAATGCCTGGCAGGAATGGCGGCTGGAGAATATTCTCCCCGGGATCATGCGGCGGGCCGGGATCGATATGTGGCTGGTCATGAACCGCGAGTACATGGAAGATCCGGTCTATTTCACTCTGGTACCCAGGCCGGTTATGTATTCCGGCGGCCAGGTCGTTCTTATTTTTCAGGACATGGGGCCGGGAAAAGGGATTGAGCGCTTCTGCAGTGCTCCCGGCGGTGTGCCCGGCTATAAAAACATCTGGAGGCCGCGGAATAAAAAGCAGATGGCGAATTTGGCGGATTTTATCCGGGAGAGAAATCCCGAGAAGATAGGGATCAATGTTTCCTCCGCCTGGCCGCTGGCAGACGGAATGTCGGCATCGCAGAGGGATAAGCTGGAGGAAGGTTTGGGGGCCGAGCTCAGCCGGAAGCTGGTTTCCGCCGAGGACGTCTGTGTCGGCTGGCTGGAAACACGCAGTCCCCAGGAATTGGATGCCTATCCTTACATCTGCAGTATCGCCCATGATTTGATCGCTGAGTTTTTCTCCAATGAGGTTATTATGCCCGGCGTCACCACCGCGGATGAGGTCCGGTGGTGGATCCGGCAGAGGATCGAGGGGTTGGGTATGGAAACCTGGTTTCATCCCTCGATCGATATCGTACGTTCCAAGACCGAAGCAGAGAAGTACCCGAAAGACGACAAGGTTATCCGCCGGGGCGATGTTCTTCACTGTGACGTCGGCATTGTCTATCTCGGGCTGTGCACGGATATGCAGTGGCAGGCGTATGTTTTAAAGACAGGAGAGACAGATGTGCCGTCAGGGATTCAGAAAGCCCTGGACAACGCTAACCGGATGGCTGACATCTTTATGGCCGAATTCCAGGAAGGAAGGACCGGCGCGGAAATCCGGGATATCACTATGAATAAGCTTAAGGCGGAGGGATTGAACGGCTTAATCTATACGCATCCGCTTGGTTTTTACGGCCACGCCGCCGGCTGCACGCCTGATGGACGCAATCCCAACCATATTGATGAAGGGAATCCGCCGAAATGGGATTACCCGCTTTACCCGAATACTGTTTATGCCATAGAGTTCAGCTGCACAACGCCGGTGCCCGAATGGGGCGGGCAGGATCTGCGCATCGGCTATGAGGAAGACGCCTCTTTCACTGCAGACGGCTGCCGGTTTATTGACGGACGGCAGCGGGAGTTTTTGATTATTAAATAGCCCGGCCGGTGGGTCAGGGGAGCGGAGCTATGCTCTGTCATCCTGGAGAGCAATGCGACGAAGGATCCCAAGCGGCTTTGTATATCTCAAATCGCAAATCTCAAATCGCAAATCTCAAAACCATATCGAGGCAGATTTCTGCTGTGCGATTCGGGGGTGACATGGAGAATGTCATTCCCGGAGCGGAGCGACGGGAATCTTAGACTGTACTTGCATGTGGAATCGGTATCGATTCATTTGACGAAGCAGTCTAAGATCCCCACGGGCTGCTGCCGCAGTCCTGGGGATGACATATTTGTGCTGCCGCAGCCCCAGGGTTTACAAGATGGCTTGCTTCGCAAGCCTCAGGATGACGTAATTGTGGAGAGGCAGCTACTGCAGCTTGGGCAGGATGTAGGTTTTCATGAGCTCAATGCATTTTTCTTTGCGGAATTCAGCTCTTTCTTCCTCTTTATTTTCGCCGGTGAATTTCTTGATCCCACCGATTTTGAGGGTAATATAATATCCAGGGATCAGAACATTCATTTGATATGTCTGGGGCATCCACACAGCTTGCTGGCCTAAATCCGGAATCTCTTCCAGCACCATGTCGATCTGCCGGCTGTTTTGCATAGTGAAATTGAAAAAATCTTCCGGGGTTTTGAAGGTTCCACCCTGTTTCTCCATGGTCTGGGCATCATAAAGCTCTATGATCAAAGAGCCCATGGCTCCGCTGGCTTCCACCTCACCTTTTGTGTAGTACATGCATTTATGGCAGGCGGCTAATCCTGTGACAAGTTTTTCAGTGGGTTCATTGACTTCGGTTCCGAAAATTTCTTCGACTTGCTCTTGAGTCATAAATGAACAGGGTTTGATCACATCTGCGGATAAAGACACAAAACCAGGTATAAAGAAAAATATTAGAGCGGTAAAAATGGATGAATAAAAAGTTTTTTTCATTTTTTTCTTCACCTAAATATGAATTTGAGTCATTCATTATAGCGGCAGTCTCCATATTGTCAACAAAGAAAGGGGATAAATTGCTAATGCTAAAATAATACGATATACTTATATCAAAAGGGGTAAAAAATTAGCAATCTACCTCCAGAAATGAAAAGAGGGGGTAGGTATGCGTCGAATAAACTTTTTTTAGGAGGTTAGGAACATGACTTTGACTCAAATCATCACATGGCTTATTGTGGGCTTAATCGCAGGATGGTTGGCCGGCGTGATTGTTAAAGGCAGGGGTTTTGGTCTTGTCTGGGACATTGTTATTGGCATTGTGGGGGCCTTCCTGGGGAATTTGATTTTGGGGACTGCCCTAGGAACCGGGTTGGCAGGGACAATCCTCACTGCTTTGCTCGGCGCCATTGTTTTACTATTGATTATAAAACTGATAAAGAAATAGGATAGGGACAGAAGTTGTGCGGTTGGTCTGGCAAATTATTTTTATGTTTACAGATTCTGTGGGGATAAAAAAGAATTCATAGAAAAAAGAGAAAAGGTGAAATTTAAAGGTGATGAATCTATAAAACATGGAGACCCAAAGAAGGCAAAGGCGGCTTTTTTTCACTCCCAGCGGAAGACTTTGATCGATATGATTAAAGAAATAAGCATGAGGACCAAAAGAACAGCTGTATTAAGCCAATGCTGGGCCCAGGTGTCGCCGAACCAGAAACCTTTGAGCAGATTAACGATGTAAGTTAGAGGAATAAAGCTGGAGATGGATTGAATATTGTCCGGCATCATTTCCATGGGAAGGGTGGCACCGGACAGAAAAATCATAGGGAAAAAAATGGCCATGCCGACGATTTGAGCTGTTCGCGCTGTTGGAAGGAAGCCGGCTAGAATAAAACCCAGGGAAAAGAAACTCAGACAGCTTAGGATAAAACCCATACCGAAATTCACGGGGCTGCCGCTGAAACGCAGTCCGTAAAAAATATCAGCGGCCAGAATGAGAAGAGCCATGCCCAAGGCCGTCATGAAGAATATGACGACCAGATCCGCGGTTAAAAGAGATAAGGGCCGCAAAGGTGTCACCTTGAAGCGGCGCAGGATCCCTGTTTCGCGGTAGGTTGAAATGATCACCGGGATGGAGATCAATCCGCTGGTCGCAATGATCAGCCCTGTATAAGAGGGAACAGAAACATCCACATTGCCGAATCCTCCGAAAAGGGGACTGGGTTTATTACCGTATATACTGCCGAAGACAAATAACAAAATCAAAGGGAACACTAAGGTGAAGAACGCCGCCTGGGGTTCACGCATGAAAAGTTTCATTTCCATCCAGGTTAATTTAAAAAAACTTTTCATTCTTTAATCCCTGATATGTGTTCCTGTATATTTCAAGAAAACATCCTCCAGATTTGGCTGTTCAGTGCGCAAATCGGTAAACCGGACATGGTTTTCGGTCAAAAAGTTCACCACATCCGCTACAAATTTTTCTCCCTTTCCGGTTATAACCGCTTTTTCTGTGGTTGTTTCCACTTTATGTACGGTCGGCAGTCCATTCAAAGCACGGTTGTCCCATGGCTTTTTATATGAAAAAATGACCTTATTTTCCGCATCCAGGCTTTTTATCAGATTTTCCGGTGTGTCCAAACCGATGATTTTGCCATGATCCATGATTGCGACCCGGTGGCATAGCAGTTCTGCCTCTTCCATAAAATGAGTGGTCAGCAGAACGGTCTTGCCTTGATGGTTGATGTCCCTTACCAGATCCCACATGGCGTGCCGCCCTTGAGGATCGAGTCCTGTGGTTAATTCGTCTAAAAATACAAGCTCAGGATCATTTATGAGGGCCAGGGCGATGAACAGCCGCTGCTTTTGCCCTCCGGATAGTTTGATAAAAGCTTTATTGCGGCTTTCGGTCAGGTCCAATTGGTCAAGCAGGCGCTCCGGGGCAAGAGACTTGGGATAAAAAGATGAAAAGAGGTCAAGGGCTTCCCAGACTTTCATCTGATGAGCCAAAATGGCTTGCTGAAGCTGAACGCCTATACGCAAACTGAGTGAATGCCGTTCCTTTTGGGGCTGAAGGCCAAGAACATGAAGCTCTCCGCTATCCGGCGCGCGAAGTCCTTCCAGGCATTCGACCGTGGTGGTTTTACCGGCGCCGTTGGGACCGACGATTCCGAATATTTCTCCAGGGAAAACCTCAAAAGAGATATGATCGACAGCAGTGACATCCCCATATGTTTTGACCAGATTCCGGATATGGATGGCGGAAGAATTAATCATAGATATTATATCATGATTTCCAAGGTTACCATATAATTGAGATTCCTTAAGCTGACTGTGGGGGCACCAGGGCCGGTCGGCAAAGCAAGGTTCACAAATCCCATCGAAGTCCGGTAATGGAAACCGAATTCGATAGTATCGTTTTTTAGTTCCAGGCCGGAACCCATGACAATACCCATATCTGTTTTTTTCAGATCATCCATCGCTTCTTCAAAGTTTCCGATTTTATTATTGACTAGAGAATAAGTGCCGTTGAGCAGAAAAGCGAAATAAGGACCGAAACTGAGAGTGGGCTGGATCGCGCCCTTTCCTTTCAAGGGATACGTTTTCAGCAAGACGGGGATTTCCAGATAGCGCAGATCATAGGCGACATGGACAGTGCCAATGGGAACACCGGGAATAGTAACGTCCTGTCTGGATCCCTTTTGTACATAGAAAATTTCCGGCTGCAGCTTAAATAAGTTGCTGAGATGAAAACGTGTCATGGCACCGAAAAGTATACCGCTTCTTGAACGGAGTACAATGGAATCGTCTTCAATTTTCTCTTCACTACTCCATTGCGAGGAAATGTCGAAACCCGCTTTCAGGCCAAATTTTATATCAGTTGCGGCCTTGCCTTCACCGGCGTTAATGAATAAAGGCATAAGTAAAAAAACCATAGGCACTGACACGATTTTTCTCAATCTTTTCTCCAATGCAAAATGATTTGTTTCAAATATTCTTATCATATTTAAAAGTCAATGGTCAATAAGCAGATGATTAGGGTAAGATAAAGCTGATGCCCTTATACCAATTGATACGAACCCAAAACATACCGGCAACGGTTGGAAAACGGCTGCAGACAATATTTGATTTCCGGCGTCAAGCGATAGAAAAAACATTTGGGATTTTGGAGGAAGAAGCATGAATTTTTTTAAACTGTATTTGATTGCTTTACCGGTCTTTTTTATCATTGATATGATCTGGCTGGGACTGATCGCAAGGGGATTTTACAACAAGCATTTGGGCTTTATAATGCGGCCTCAGGTCAACTGGATCGCAGCGATTGTGTTCTATTTGATTTTCATTGCCGGGGTTGTGATTTTTGTGGTGATGCCGGCTAAAGCAGATGCATCGGCAGTCAAAGCCGTTTGGATGGGACTTTTGTTCGGGCTGGTCACGTATGCCACATATGATTTAACCAACCTGGCCACCATCAAGCAATGGCCGCTGGTGGTCACCGTAGTCGACCTCATTTGGGGAATGGTTTTATCCGCCTCCGTCGGATTCCTGACATATGTCATTTCAAGAGCTTTGAGATTCTGAATATCATTCCGGAGCAGCCTGCCTTCTGTCATTCTGGGCATAATACTCACATTGTGTTGTTAGCCATGCTCGCAATGTGTTGTTTTTGTGAGAGATCATGTGCACTTTTAGCTGCAAAGTTGAATGTGTTTAACATTCTGCATCCTGAACGAGTTGTAAGCCCTTCTTTCACAATAACTTCTGGGCTTATAAGGAACACAAAAACAGCACATTCTGAGGATTATGCCCATTCTGAGGAGCAGAGCGGCGAAGGAATTTTAGAGTGCCTCGTTTCTTGGAATCGATGCCGATTCAGCTGCCCCGAAGCAGTATAAGATCCTCACGGCTTGCTAGCGCA
>CAZDJZ010000011.1:0-79739 GCA_964505785.1 uncultured Eubacteriales bacterium | reverse complement strand
AGCCTCAGGATGACAGACGATTGTCATTCCCGGAACGGAGTGACGGGAATCTTAGCCGGCGCTTGCACGAGGAGACGGTCCCGCTTCATTCAGCGAAGAAGTCCAAGATTGCCCCGCGCGGCCTGGGGCCGCTCGCAATGACGAGGTGGCGATGCGCAAGCCTCAGGATGACAGACGATTGTCATTCCCGGAACGGAGTGACGGGAATCTTAGACGGCGCTTGCACGAGGATACAGTGCCGTTTCATTCGGCGAAGAAGTCCAAGATTGCTTCGCGGCCTGAGGCAGAATACAAATGGCATTACTAGGCTTCGGCAGCAGACTCCATTGTCATCCCCAGGCAGCAGCAGCGGCCGTGGGGATCTTAGACTTCCTCGCCAGAGGAATCGGTGCCGGCTCATCCGCACGAAGCAATACAAGATTCTTATGTCGCTACGCTCGATGCCCCATCCTGGTCAGCTCAAGCGGATTTGGCGCAATCTATATGAACAGTTTTGCCGTTTTTCTGCAGCCTAGGTTCCTGACTTCCGAATGAAATGAAACAGACTTCACAGTATTCGCTTTGAGTGGGTTCCACATCACTTTGCGGCTCTTCTGCCCGGTCAATTTTTTCTTTGGAAAGCGGTCTTAAATTATCCATCCTTATCTCCTTTCCCCATTCTGGCCTGGATTATTCATAAATAAAGTGCGTTGCCTATGCCATTTCTTTTTTGAATTTTCCATTATAGCTGCAATTTTTTACCTTTCGGCGGGCCGACTCTCACCGCGTCTGCAGCGATAACGGCCCGTGAATCACCCAGGATCGGTTAAAAAACATTGTCATTTTCATAGGTAATCCAGGCTTATTGATTCGGTGAACAGTTCAAACATTTTTTCTTTTGAATCGGCTTTCATCACCTCCTTCATAAAATGCGGCTGCTGGATTTTTCCTGCTATGGCCGCTAATAGCTTGAGATGAAATTCGAAATTTTGAGTGTTGTCCAGGATAAGCGAGACGATCCGAACAGGTTTGCTGTCAACGGAGTCAAAGGCTATACCATGGGGAACTTTCCCTAAAACCAGGATAGGGGCTCGAATTTCATCTGAGATTAGGTGGGGGACAGCCACCCCATTTCCCAAGCCGGAAGTGGTTTCGTTTTCTCTCTGCATGATTTTTCCATACAGAGAATCAGCGTTTAGGTGCGGGTGTAAGCGGCATGCTTTCTTTAATAAATAAAGAATAAGCCTGCTTTTGTTCTTTTGTTTCAAATTGGGAAAAATGAGTCCGTCACGAAAAGATGCCTCCAAGATTTCCTGATATTGTTCATGAATCGATTCTGATCGATGTTCATGGAGTGGAAAATGTGAATGAAAGTCAGAGCTATGGGACAGGCCGTATTTAAGCAATTTTTGAAAACCGGATTTTCCTAATTCATTGAGCACCTGGATCATGTTCCGGAAATCCTTCGCGTCAAGGCATTTTTCGGAGGCGGCGTGGATGAATTGAGCTAATTCCGGTGAGTTCTGCAGCATGTTGAGTATAGCGGGATCCGGCCTTTCAACCATTTCCTGAAAGATGGATTTTGAAACGCCGAGGATCCCGGCTATATGTTCGATGTGTTCATAGGTCGGCGGGGGCCGGTTGCCTCTTTCTACCTGGGATAAATAGGCGGGGGACACATTGATTTTCTTGGCCATTTCTCTCAGGCTGATTCCTGCTGTTAATCGCAGCATCCTAAGTGTTTGTCCAAACATGTTAACTATAAAGTAAACAGTAAACAAAGATTTGTCAAGGTCTAACTATATTTTTTGTCATAATGGAAACCGGCTTATTCTGTTATCTTGAGGAGCAGAGTGACGGGAATCTTAGACGGCGCCTGCACGAGGAGACGGTCCCGCTTCATTCGGCGAAGCAGTCTAAGATTGCCCCGCGCGGCCTGGGGCCGCTCCCAATGACGAGGTGGCGATGCGCAAACCTCAGGATGAAAAAGGGGGCGCTGTTCTGCATGAGGTAAGACAGAGGTAGTGTTTCCTCATAACAATACGCTATAATAAAGTTCAGGAGGGCACATGCATTCGTTACTTGCCAAGTCTTTTATCGTCACGATGATTTCCGTTTTTATATTAAGCTTTTTGCCGGTAATGGGTTTTTCTAAACAGAATAATAAAGACCTTGACGAGAGAGTGAAAAATTTTTTAGACAGCCATGACTGGGGCTGGGGAGATATGAATGTCCCGGCCGTTGACGGCCGTACATTGCACAATATTATTCTTGAGAACAATTATACCCGGGCAGTGGAAATCGGGACGTCCACAGGCCATTCTTCCATTTGGATCGCGTGGGCTCTCAGTAAAACGGGCGGCAAACTGATCACGATTGAGATCGATGAAAGCCGGCACCGGGAGGAATTGAAGAACTTTGAAGCGGCCGGACTTTCGGAATATATCGATGCCAGGCTCGGGAATGCCCATGAAATCGTGCCTGCCCTAGAAGGACCCTTCGATTTTGTCTTCAGCGACGCGGATAAAAATTGGTATAAAAACTATTTTGATGCTTTGTTTCCCAAACTGGAAATCGGCGGCTGCTATGCTACGCACAATGTTTCATCCGGCAGGCGCGGATGGGGACGCAATCAGGACTATCTGGAATATTTGCGCAGTATACCCAATCTGGAAACAACAGTGGATGACCGAGGTTCGGGTATGGCCGTTAGTTATAAAACCAAAGACTAAAACCCATTTTCCTCTGTTTGTTTTTCAGCTTTTTTTACAAAGTGAGCATCAATCCATCCTACTGCTGAAAATTTGCCGTCTTCCATGACTTTGACTTTCTTCCATCGCCCCTCGGATTGGATTATTTTTACCGTTTCTCCCGAATGTACTTCCCGGACAGTGTAAGCTTCCCTTTCGGTATCACTGCTGGTATATTTCTTTTCCTTGAGGACATAAGCGACGGGATCATGAAGTGTCCAAATCCCGTCTTCAGCATAATAAAAGGATGAAAAGCCTGAATCTTCTTGTCCTTCGATTAGATTCGGTTCTTGTCTCTCCATGTCGATTTTTTGGCTAAAAGGATGGAAAAATAAAATGATTACGAAAACCGCAAACAATATGACCAAAATCACTGTTAACCAAAATACCCTGTTTTTATTTCCCATGTGTCATTTCTCCAGCTCAGGTCATATACCGGTTAAGAAGAATAATTGATTTAGAGATAATTCTCAAGCTGATTAATAAACCGCTTTTCTCGCCGATGCTCTCTAAGATTCCCGTCGCTCCGCTCCGGGAATGACATGAGTTGTCATCCTTGAATAATAAAATTATCGTTGTCTGCGGCCTCCGCAGTCCGTGAATAATCCAGATGAATAAAACATTTTCTTATTCGACAAGAAAAAAGCGGTCTTTTCTGATCTGCTGTTAGAGGAAAAGAGAATGGCATGATTCTTGTATTCATAATAGACAAACAAAAGAAAGGAGATGAAACATGAATACAGTTAAAGTCATTGAAATTATCGGGACCTCGGATGAAAGCTGGGAAGATGCGGCCAAACAGGCGCTGAAAGACGCAGAAAAATCAGTTGAAAATATAACCGGAATTGAGGTTGTCTCTCAGACAGCTGATGTTGAGAACAATGAGATCAAATATTACAAAACCGCGATCCGCGTTGCCTTTATCGTCAAATAATCAAGCCGCACGGGCTTGAGTATTCATTTGCAGGGATAGGACGAGGGGTCCGTTTCACGAGGAAAAGGCTGAGGCGGACTCTTCTCCTTCATTCACAATCAAACCTATTATGCGCAGCCCTCCTATTTTGACCATAACTGCGCTAACCAAAAAAAATTTCACAGAGGATAATAGATCTTTATTTATAAGCCCGCTGTATTTTTATGATTGACAAGGGAATCCATAAAGGATAAATGTTTATATTATGCAAATGATAAAAAGGAGGAGAAATAGCCTCATGCGAAAATTGAGTTTTTGGATGATGATTATGGCCATGCTTTTGGGAGCACTCACCGGAACGGCGATGGATGATTCCGCTCATACCCCGAAATCAGCAGATCCGGTGCTTTCCACCACGCAGCACCGCGTTCAAATCGGCGGGCAAGCTATATCCTACACCGCATCGATTGGGAAAATGACAGTCAATAAACCGGATGAAACGCCGGGGGCGAAAATATTTTTCACTGCCTACAATCGTGACGGCATTCAGGATCTGTCCCGGCGGCCCGTGACTTTTGTGTTTAACGGCGGCCCGGGTTCTTCATCCGTCTGGCTGCATATGGGCGGAATAGGACCCAAGCGCGTCCGAATGACGGAAGAAGGTTTTTCCGTTGAACCGCCGTATGCGCTGGAAGATAATGCCTATTCCATTTTGGACGTAACGGATTTAGTGTTTATCGATCCGGTGTCCACCGGCTTCAGCCGTCCTCTTCCTGGAGAAAAAAAGAGCCAGTTTCACGGCGTTCATGAGGATCTCGCCTCGGTGGGTGAATTTATCCGGGCATATGTGTCCCATTTTGACCGCTGGTCTTCCCCGAAATTTCTTTTGGGAGAAAGTTACGGGACCTTTCGGTCTGCCGGACTTTCCGGATTTCTTCAGGGCCGGCAGCACGGAATGTATCTCAATGGAATTATTCTGGTCTCTTCCGTTTTGGATTTCACGACAATTGGATTTGCTCCCGGCAACACGCTTCCATATGTTCTATTCCTGCCGCATTATACCGCTACGGCCCAATACCATAAGCAGCTCCCGCAGGAGATGCAGAATAGACCCCTGGCTGATCTTTTAGATGAAGTGGAAGATTTTGCCCAGAATGAATATTCTACGGCTTTGATAAAGGGCAACCGCCTGGATGAGAATGAAAAAGCGGAGATTGTGAGGAAATTGGCTGGTTATACCGGGTTATCAGAGGAGTACATCCGCCAGACCAATCTCCGTATTCGGCATGACCGGTTTGTCAAAGAGCTGCTTCGGGAGGATTTTAAAACCGTCGGCCGGCTGGACAGTCGGTTTACCGGGTTGGATGCGGACGCGGCCGGCGAAAATTATGAATTCGATCCCAGCAGCGCGGCCATTCAGGGGTCATTCTCAACGATGTTCAATGAATACATTCGCCGGGAACTGGGTTTTCCGGACACACAGGCTTATCATATTTATGGAAACGTGTTCCCCTGGAATTTTACCGGCAGCGGTCAGATGGACCGCCGCACTCGTTCCGTGATTCCCAATATGGCGGAAACCCTGCGCCGCGCTATGAGTGAAAATGAATTTTTACAGGTTTTTGTCGCTAACGGATATTACGACGGAGCAACCCCGTATTTTGGAACCGAGTATACTTTTTCCCAAATCGGCCTTAACGGGGAATTCAAGGACCGGGTCAAGATGGGCTATTATGAATCCGGGCATATGATGTATATTCATAAACCGTCTTTGATTAAATTGAAAGAGGACCTGGCAGCGTTTATTACAACAACTTCTGCTGGTAATGAGTGATAAGTAAAAAATGAAAAGTGACAGCGCAGCTGTCATCCTGAGCAAAGCGAAGGATCCCAAAGTGCTTCGTTTGCAGTAGCGGCATCGATTCATTGGGCGAGGGCGTCTAAGATCCTCACGGCCTGCTGGTGCAGGCCTCAGGATGACAGGGGAGGGCGCCTGGCGCGCCCTGGGGATGACATGACTCTTGTCATTCCCGGAACGAAGTGACGGGAATCTTAGGGTGAGCTTGCACAAGAAGTCGGTGCCGTTTCATTCGGCGAGGGCGTCTAAGATCCCCGTCGTCGCTTCGCTCCTCCGGGGATGACATGGGGGCCAACTCTGCGGCCTCAGGATGACGGTCTGTTGCGCGGCTCCCTTATATTTAATATACTATTGAAAATAATTATTGAAATATAATGAATACTGTTGCTCAGTTAAAAGAAGCCTCTAAGATCTATAAGAGCGGAGGGCATACCATCACCGCATTGCAGAAAACCTCACTGGATCTTCATCAGGGGGAAATGCTGCTGGTGATCGGGCCGTCCGGTTCCGGGAAAACAACATTGCTCTCTTTATTAGGCTGTGTCTTGTATCCAACCGAAGGCTGTGTGTGTATACAAGGGCGGGACACCAAGGATCTGAATGACAAACAATTAGCTGAACTGCGCCGGAAAGAAATCGGTTTTGTCTTTCAAAATTTCAATTTGATAGCGCCCCTTACCGCGGCGGAAAATATCCAGGTCCCGCTTCGGCTGAATAAGCTTTCTCAAAAAGACAGCCGCGATAGAATGAACCGGGCCATATCCTTAGTAGAGCTTGAGGAAAGGCGAAGCTCTTATCCCCGCCAGCTTTCCGGCGGGGAAAAGCAGCGGGTGGCCGTGGCCCGCGCTCTGGTCAATAATCCGTCCATTATTTTATGTGATGAACCGACCGCTTCACTGGATGCCTCCGCTTTGAAAACAATTATGGAGGAGCTGCGGAAATTAGCCGATTCCGGAAAATCCGTAGCCGTGGTAACACATGACCCCCGGCTGGAACCATATGCGGACCGGGTCATATCGATAGAGAATGGACTTGTATCTGAACAATGAGGGGATCATGAATCGTATCAAAAACGGACTGATTATCGGCCTGATCATCGCTTTTGCATCTTGTGGACAGGAACCGTCTCCAAACGAGGCCGGTCCGGGTATGCAGGCAGCGCCTGAGCCGGAACGGATCATCGGGATTGGAAGAATTGAGCCCGAACTGAAAGTCCTCGACTTGTATACCGAGGTCCCAGGCATTGTGATCGATATTCCTTTTCAACCCGGAGATAGGGTTCAAAAAGGGGCGGCACTGCTGACTCTTTCCCAGGATGTGGAAAAGGCGCGTTTGGCCCAAGCCGAAGCCCGTATTGCCACGCAAAAATCTAAGATACGTTCGGTGCAGGCGGCTTTAACCGGAGCGAAAATCAGGATGAAAGATGCAGCAAGGTCGTTAAACCGGACCGAAACCCTCCTTAAAAATGATGCGGAAGCCCAGGCGGCATATGACCGGGCTAAAACAACGTATGATACCCTGCAGCAGGAGGTTGTCCAGATGGAAGCGGACGTAGAGGTCAATAAAAGGATACTGAACCAGTACCAGGCGGACCGGCAATTGGCCCAAGTGGAAGTGGACCGGAAAACTGTGACCGCCCGCAGCGATGGACAGCTTCTGACTCTGGATATCACCATCGGCTCACTGGCGGCGCCGGAAAAACCCTTAGGTATGTTCGCCGTGGCCAGTCCGGCTGTTGCGCGGGTGGAAGTGGATGAGCTTTTTGCCGGCCTGGTCCGAATTGGACAAAATGCGGTCATTCGGAGAATGGGGGAGACGGAACCTTTGGCTGAGGGAACGGTCATATTTACCGGGCCGGCTTTAAGGAGAAAATCTCTCTTCAGTGAAGATGTAGGTGATTTGGAAGACCGCAGGGTTCGAGAGGTTTGGATGGAACTGCCTGATGATTCCTCTTTGCTTTTGGGTATGCGGGTCGAATGTGTGATTCAGCTTGAAAAATAATGATTAAATACGCGCTGCGGTTTATTCTTTATGACAAACCCAAATCACTGGGTGTTATTCTGGGGATTATTATATCCATTTTTTTGGTGGGACAGCAGACAGGCATCTTTCTTTTTTTAACAGGAGCGATGTCGTCTTTGGTGGATAATACCAACGCGGATATCTGGGTCGTAGATGACCGGACCACCAATGTGAATGCACTGGGTGAAATTGATATGCGGGTCGGCTGCCAGGTGGAGGCCATTCCCGGCGTGATTAAGGCTTCGCCGGTCGTTTTTTCCGGCGGTACGGCTAAATTCCGCGACGGACAGTCGTCTCCGGTTCAGGTCATCGGGGTCCAGCCGCCTTACTTTACCGGCGGACCCTGGAATATTGTTGCCGGAAACCTGATGGACTTGCTGGAGCCGGGCGCGGTTTCCGCCGATGTGTTTGACCGGGAAACACTCAATGACTTTGATATCGGGACCCAATTTGAAATCAACGGGCACCGTGTGATTGTCAATGTTTTAACCCGCGGGGTGCGCGGCTTCGGCTCTACATATCTCTTTTCGACATTATCTCAAGCCCGGAAGCTGGGGCGCATTCCCAAAACACAAGCCAATGCCTTTTTGGTGAATCTGGAGCCGGGTACCGATCCGGTTCAAGTCCGGGACTGGATCAACATGAATATTTTTGCTGTGAGGGCCTGGCTCAAAGAAGATTTTTCCAGCGCCACTGTCTCGACGATTTTATCCACAAGCGGTATTGCCTTGTCTATCGGAACCTTGATTTTATTTGCGGCATTTGCCGGAATGGTGATCATCGGCTTGACAATGTATTCGGCGGCGGTGGAGCGGCTCCAGGATTACGGCACCTTGAAAGCGATCGGCGCCAATAACAGCTATGTGCGGAATTTGATCTTTTTGCAGGCCATGATGTTTGCCTTTGCCGGGTTTGGCGTGGCGGTCCTTTTGATCGAAGGGTTCCGGAAAGGAATCGAAAATTCCGGGATCTTATTTGATTATGGCTTGGAAATACGCATTGCTTTTCTAGTTATTACTTTTATCATATCTCTGGGAGGAGCGGCCTTTGCCATGCGCCGGATTTCCAAGCTGGAACCGGCCAGCGTTTTCCGGAGATGAATGCGGCAGACTCTCCGGCTTGACTTCATTCTTCTGCGGGAATAATATTCATATACGGATATGTCATCATATATTCAAATGGTAAGCCAAAAAAAATAAAAAAAAAGGAGTGCTATATGCGAACCAAACAGGGACTCAACCCTCATATCTTAAGTGTTTTGACATTAACGGTCCTGCTTCTGAGCCTGGGAGCGCCGGCATTAACGGCCCAAGGGGATATAACGTCACCCGAAGAATTTTTCGGTTTCCAGCTGGGCAGCGACAGGAACATCGCCCGCTGGGAAAAAATTGTGGAGTATTATCGTTTACTGGAAGAACAATGCGGTAAGCTCAAAGTCATCAACATGGGGCCGTCAACCATGGGGCATCCCTTCCTGGTCGCCATAATTTCCTCACCGGACAATCTCGCCAACCTTGATCAGCTGCAGGAAATCAATGCCAAACTCAGCGATCCCCGCGGGGTGCCGGAATCCGCAATTGACCGGCTGATTCAGGATGGAAAGGCAGTGATGTGCCAGTCAATGAGTCTTCACGCGACCGAAATCGGCGGGACGCAAATGGCGCCTGAACTGACCTATGACCTGATCTCCCGTACAGATGAAGAAACCCGGCGGATTCTGGATAATGTGCTTTTTTTTCTGATTCCCAGTTTTAATCCCGACGGACAGATTATGGTCACCGACTGGTACAGGGAGACGGTGGGAACGGAATATGAAGGCGCCAATTTGCCCTGGCTTTATCATAAATACGCCGGCCATGACAATAACCGCGACGGCGATTATTTGAATTTGACCGAATCAAAGTATGCAGCGAAAATCATGTACCGGGATTGGGTGCCTCAGGCATACATAGACCACCATCATATGGGAAGTTATGGCGCTCGCTTTTATATCCCGCCCTACTGTGATCCCATCCGGCCATATGCCGATCCTCTTATCTGGAGGGAGATCAGCTGGTATGGAGCTCACCTGGCATATAAGCTCGAGGAGCATCACAAAGCCGGGATTCTGAATGACGCCCAGTTTCCGGGATGGGGGCATTTCGGCTGGCACTGGATTACACCCTTCCATAATATCGCCGGCATGCTGACCGAATCTGCCAGCGCCAAACTCGCTACTCCGCTCTATATCCACCCGGAACAGCTCACGGCCGACACCCGACAGTTTCCCGAATATGAAGCTCAATCCACCTTTCCCCGTCCCTGGGAAGGAGGCTGGTGGAAACTCCGGGATATCGTAGAGCAGAAAAAAATCAGCGCTTGGGCCATGCTCGACCTGGCCGCCCGCAACAAAGACACGGTCCTCAGGAATGCTTACCTTAAAGCCAAACGGCAGATTGAGCGCGGGGCCGAAGGCGATGTCAAAGCTTATGTGGTTTCGGCTGTTCAGCACGACCCTCTAACCGCGGTTAAGATGGTCAATACCCTGCTCGAGTCCGGTGTGGAGATCAAACAGGCTCAGTCGGATTTTACCGTTGAAGGGAGGGTCTTCCCGAAGGGATCCTTTTTGATTTCTTTAGCCCAGCCCAAGATGGGCCTCATCCGTAATTTGCTGGGTCGGACTTTTTATCCCGATAATGAATGGACTAGGGGTGATGATGGAACCCCGCTGCGGCCCTATGACCTTGCAACGCATACCATGAATGAATTCATGGGGGTTCAGGCTGATTCCGTGGGAACCGTGCCGGACAGCTCTTTTCAAGTCCTGACCCGACAAATCAATCCGGCCGGAACCCTGGATCCGGGTGCGAAGCGTTTTGTGCTGGACGGCCGGCTGAATGACAGTTTCAAAGCGATCAATCTTCTTTTAAAGCAGGCTCCCGGTACGAACATATACCGGGCGGATGATGCCCCGGGCTTAAATCCCGGTGATTTTATAATATCCGGAGCCGGTGCGGATGTCTGCCGGGATGTGGCGGAAAAGACCGGCGTTGATTTCAAGGCATACACCGGTGGTGTAGACAACGGCGTCCATGAGGCAAAACAAATGCGTATAGGCATGTATAAACGGTATTGGGGGGGCAATATGGATGAAGGCTGGACCCGCTTGCTGCTTGAAAATTTTGCTTTCCCTTATGTATCCTTAATGGACGAAGAAATCCGTCAAGGTCAGCTCCATAAAAAATATGATGTAATCATTATCCCCAGTGATTCAAAAGCGATGATAACCGGTGAACTCAGCGGGAGATATGCGGGATATCTGGGCTCATATCCTGAGAAGTACCAGAGCGGACTCGGCAAGGAAGGGATCGATTCACTCAGAGATTTTGTGAAAAAGGGCGGTGTGTTAGTCGCTTTGGCGGATGCCTCCGAATTCGCAATAGATGCGTTTGAATTAAATGTGCACAACATTGTGGAGGGAATGGATTCAAAAGAGTTTTTCTGCCCGGGTTCTACCCTGAAAGCCGACTTTAATAATACCCATCCGTTGGCATACGGTATGCCGGCCGAGGGACTGGTGGTTTTCTGGGCCAGCCCTACTTTTGAAGTTGTTCCCGGCCGGGACAATGAAAAGTATACTCCGGTCGTCCGCTATCAGGATAAAGATATTCTCCGCAGCGGATGGCTGATAGGGGAGGAACAGATTACCGATCGGCCCGGTATGCTGGCGGCGGAATATGGGAATGGGGAAGTTATCATCATCGGATTCCATCCACAGATGCGGAGCCAAACCCATGGGACGTTTAAACTGTTGTTTAACGCCTTGATCCGTTAAAAAGCCGGTTTATTTTCAGGAGCGACCCACGCGTCATTGGCGAGCGGCCGCAGGCCGCGTGGCAAAGTGAACAATAATGGCAACCAATCCTAAGACCGGTATCTTAATGCGAATGTATATTTGTTTTCTTCCTGCTCTATTTATCTCAGGATTTATGGGGTGTTCTCCGGCCGGAGAGGATTTCGATAAGCATCTGGATGTCTTATCCGCAGTTAAAGCCCGAATTCAGGAAAACACAGGAGAAATCAATTTAAAAAAGGAAGGATATGTGCATCCGGACCTGTTTGCCGGATGGGACCGTACTCAGCCGGATTTTTTATGGGCTGCCGGTCTAAAGGCCCGGGCAAGCTTTAATTATTTGGCCCGGCCTAATGATGTGATCTTGGAACTTGATGCCCGGGCGAATCCTTCCGGCAAAGGAGAGGTTCAAAATGTATCCTTGCATTTAAACGGCAGTTTCATAAAGAATTTTGTTTTGGAATCTGAACATGAGAAGCATTATCGCATTGCCTTGCCGAAAGAGCGGCTCAGGACCGGGAAAAATATGCTTGACTTCCAGTTTGCTTATCTCAGCCAATCCGACAATCAGGAAAAAGCATATGCCGCTGTTTTCAAAGCAATCACTTTGGGCTATGCATTACAGTCTGATTCTGATGGAAGGCTTATTCATGCCGGAGGTACGGATTTCAGCTATTATGCTGATTTGCCGGAAAAATTCAGGATGACAGCGGCTTATCAAAACATGCGCGGAACACAGTCCATGATTGAGTTTTGGCGGAATAATAAACGAATCAAATCATTTGTCCTGGATGCCGATAAAGCCCAGTGGAATAAAACAATATCTCTTCCGGACCGCGGGGATACTATCATTAAATTTATTAACCAGGGAAGGGAAGACAGTTTTGTGATCTGGAACAAGATTGTTTTAAGTGCAAATAGTGAAAGACCGCCCCCGGATGATATCAAGCCGCATCCGGAAAAACGGCCGCATATCCTTGTTTATGTTGTGGATACGCTGCGGGCGGATCATCTGAGCTGTTATGGATATTCCTACAGGACTTCCCCGGTGCTGGATCAATTTGCACAAGAAAACGCTATCTATTCATCCGCTTATGCCAACAGCCCTTGGACCAGGCCCAGCGGCGCATCCATCCTGACCGGCTTGTATCCTAAAAACCATAAAACCACCGGGAGATTTGGAAAACTCTCTGAAGAAATTATTACCTTTCCGGAAATTTTAAAAAAAGAAGGATATATGACCGCCGCGTTTAACGGAAACGGCAATTTAAACCGGATTTTCGGGTTCAGCCGCGGATTTGATAAATACGAGGAGCTTAGCGGAATTTATCCCGGCACCTTGAATATCACTGCACAGGAAATGAACCGCCGTATTTTCGATTTCCTGGACGAGTATCATCGCCGGGAAGACCATCCGCCGCTGTTTCTGCTGATCTGGACTATGGACCCGCATGACCCCTATACGCCGCGCAATGAAAACAAGGATAAATTTGACGTTGAAAAGCATCAATATATTGATACCTATCCGTTTGATTTTATGGAAGATGTCAGATTCGGCCGGATTTCTCTCTCTCCTTCCCAGCTTGAATTTGTCAAAACCCGGTATGACCAGGAAATCTATGAAAACGATGCCGCCTTTAGTCAGCTGCTGGATAAGCTTAAGGAACTGGGGTTTTATGAAGACATGGCGATCATTTTTACGTCTGACCATGGAGAACAGTTTTTTGAACACGGCGGCGTTAAACACGGAGAAAACGTTTATAATGAATCGGTCCATATTCCGCTTGTGATTAAGGCGCCCCGGATGGAAAAAGGGATACACCGGGATAGAGTCCAGCTCTCGGATATTTTTCCTACTGTCCTGGATATCGCGGGCATCCCGGTAACGTATGATTTGGACGGGCATTCACTGCTGTCGCTGTCTGATTCTCAGCGGAATGTCTATTTTGAAAATTACCGGGGCGGCAACCGCATAAATGCTGTCATGGGACAGGACCGGAAACTGATCTATAACCTGGAATTCAGGCGGCCGCCGCATCATCCCTATATTCCTTTGCTTGAGATGTATCTCCTGGAGGATGAACAAGAGCAGAATCCAGTGAAATTGGATGCGTTTGCTGATTATTCCCTTTTGCAAGAGCTTATGATCTACCGGAACATGGAATCGCGCCGGGATATCCAAGCGGAACAAGCGGAGATTCCGCCTGAACTGGAAGAAGAACTGAAAGCGCTGGGGTATATCAAAGGGCCTTAAGCTCTGCTCGCTTCGCTCGCGTTCCAAGTATTCTTTAGGTCCATCTTGATCTGTCTGGGTTTGTCTAAGTCTATTCAGTCTGTTCTGTCTATTCGGTCTATTCAATCGGCTCGGCCTTGATCGTTCTGTCCTCCAATCCCATGTTATTTCCTGAGCGGAAATCCTATATCATCCTGAGGAGCAGAGCGACGAAGGATTCCAAACTGCATCGTCTGAATAAAACAGACCCGATTCTTCTAAACGAAGCAATTTGGGATTCTTCAGGCTTTTGCGCAGCCCTCAGAATGACACAGAGCCTGACAGGCCGGTTTGAGGCTCTCAGGCCAATCTGCCGATGGTTTTGATGAAGGAGCTGTAAGCCTTAAAAAGGAAATACATGATCCGGACCGGAACTTTTCGATCCAGCATGGATACCCAGTGGTCCTGCATTAAGAGCCGGATGACCGGGGTGGTGAATTTCATGGCCAATGGATGGAATTTGGACCATACGGCAAAATAAAACAGCGTTGTGAGAAAATTGAGATTCTGAACATCCTCAATTTCAAAAGTTTTTAAATAAACCTGCTTGATTTCATCCGTAATTTGGCCGTCTTTTTTGGCCTGCTTGTACATATAAGTGCCGGGAAAATATTTAATGGGATAAAGAAAAATCTGTGAACGGGCTGGGAGCGAGAGGATAAACTCCAGGCTGGTCTGGAGTGATTTGCTGCTTTCCCTGTAATTGTCGATAATGAAGTGGTATACAGGCCGGGGAATCTGCTTTTGATATTTTTTCAATATGGCAATGGTTCTATCCATCACTTTTTTGGGCGTGGGCCGGTTATATATATTGATCAGCGTGTCCGGATCCATGGTTTGAATCCCGACACTGGTCCGGTATAATCCGGCGTCCACCAGAGATTTGAGCTTATCTTCGTCCAATGTATGGGGTGAGACACTGCAGCGCATGGGCAGTCCGATTTTTTCCTTGTACATGCGGCTGAATCTTTGAATTTCCTCCCGGCTGCGGATAAAAAACGTATCATCAAAAATATTGACCATCTGGAAAAAGGGGTAGCGGTTAAAAACTGTTTCCATTTCTTCAATCACGTTGTCCACGCTTCGTTTGCGGACAAACGGCCCTTCTGAGTTCCGGTAAACTTCGCGGACCGCATTATTGTTGCAATATGTGCAGTTATGAGGACAATTGCGGGCCGTACTGAGAAGATACATACTCCTGGGCTCTCCCAGGTCGGAATTTTCAGGCATGATTTTTTCAAGAAGGTCGTCATTCAGCGGCAGGATTTCATCTTGCATCTGCACATAATGTGTGCGGATATCAAAATCCTGATACGGGTATTTATCCAGATTTTTCTCCAGCGGGCGCACCGGATTTTTTTGAATTCCCTCACTGGTCTTAACCCAGAGATTGCGAATGGACGCGTAATCCCCGGATTTGTAGTTATCAGCCAATTCCAGCAGGGCTTCTTCTCCTTCTCCCAAACAGACGATGTCTGCATATTTGATGCATTCTTCCGGACGGACTGTCGCATGAATTCCGCCGTAGATGATGGGGATATCCAGATATTTTCTCAAACGCCTAGTTAAATTTTTCGACTTTAAAAATGTTTTGGTCATTAAGGAAAAGCCGATCAAATCAGAATCCTGACAATGTTCGGCCAGATTGCGGATCGTTTTCTCTGTGTAGGGATTTCTGTGCGACTGGCCTTTCGCCCACCCAGGACTGTCTTGGTCAGGCATGAGAATCAGATTGATATGATGACCTTTTGATTTTAAGTAAGCGGAAAGAAACCTCAGCCCTGTGGCAGCCACTTCTTCGTAACATGATACGAGAGTCAGTTTTATTTTATCCGGCATTTTTTTTCAATTTTTTAATTATTAAAAAATATTTCCACATGGCATTGGAAAAGAGTCATGACCTGCAGCCATGCGCCTGTCATTTCAGTTACCCGCCGATAATAATACAAAAGACCGAATCAGTCAAAATAATAAAGCCTTCAGCTTTCTGTAAACAGCTGCTGCGATTTTGATATCCTGGACCGCCACTCCTGTGAGATCGGCGATGGAAATTTGATCATCGTTTTGACGCTGCAGCGCAGGATCGCTTATGACATGACCCAATTCGCGAACCTTATTTTCCTGAAGGGCACCGGCCTTTACCGCATGAAAGATTTCACCGCGGAAACGGCTTTGACTGATGCTGTCGGCTGCCACAATATCGGCCGAGGTCAGAATTCCGGAATCAAGCTCTCGTTTTTCCGGGGTATCCGAACCCATGGCGGTAATATGGGTTCCCGGTTTGATCCATTCGGATTCAAGCAGCGGTTTTTTTGACGGGGTTGCAGTTATAATCAAATTGGAATGAGCCGCGACTTTTTCAGGATCAAGAGTGGTGTGCACATTAAAGCTCGCCGCTTCCATGTCCCTCTTATAGAGGGCGGTCTCTCCTTTATCCACTCCCCAAATCCATATATCCCGGCAGGCGGTGAGGGATTTAAGAGCTTCAGCTTGCATCCGGCCTTGGACACCGGCTCCCAGGACGCCGATTGCTTTTATGTTTTTTGGGGCCAGATATTTTGCAGCCACAGCCCCCGCTGCAGCCGTCCGGATGTTTGTGAGGTGGCCCTTATCCAAAAGGACGGCCTCCAGTTTACCGTTCCGCTGGCTGAACAGAAGCATCAATCCGTCTGTTGAGGGAAGGCCTGCTTTTATATTTTCATAAAAGCCCCCGGCGATTTTAATAACCGCGAAGTCTTGGTTCTTAATATATCCGTACTTGATATGCATTTCTCCGGGGGGATTGTCAAACAGCATCTCACCGACCGGCGGAATCACAGCTTCGCCGCGGGAATAGGCTTGGAATCCGGCTTCAATCTCCGGCAGAGGATCGAAATCCTTGAGGGCTTCCTTGATTTGATTTAAATTATAAATATCAGTCATCCGTCACTCCTTTTTAGCCTGAATTATTCATAAAAAAATTGCGATGTTTTTGCAAAAACTTTTTTATCAGCGATTAACATGATTTTAATTAAAAGTTCAAATTGAAAGTTTTTCATTTGCCTCCTTAAATTATAACCGCAATTTTTCACCCCTTCGGGCGAGCCGAATCTCACCGCATCTTCCGGTTTGCAGCTCGTCGCAGTGAAGTGACGACCTTGATTGAATCAATGTCGTCCTGAGGCCTGCGCCGGCAGGCCGTGAGGATCTTAGACTTTTTCGCTGAATGAAGCGTCATCGTCTTCTCGTGCAAGCGCCGTCTAAGATCCTTTGTCGCTATGCTCCTCAGAACGACAATAAATTAACGTATTGCCGTCGTCTGCGGCAATCTCGGCCCGTGAATAATCCAGGTTAGGTAGTATTTAGCATGTGGATTCATTTTCACCGTCTATAAAGTATCATATAATCAATCCCCTGTGACTTCAAAAAAAACCAGACCAGGGCTGTATATGTCCATCTATTTCTATTCATACTCCTCATTTCCTCATTGTTCAATCTGTTTTATTTCGAGGATTATTTTTTGAAATCTCTGCGCCTCGCATTTGCCGCAATCTCGGCTTGTGAATAATTCAGGTGCATTAAGTCATTTTAATTTAATAGGATAACTTTTCACTTTTTACTTCTCACTTTTCTCTGATTTTTTCTCTTTACTCTTCACTCTTTACAATTTTTATAACGAGGCAGTTTGAGATCCTTCGCTTCGCTCAGGATGACATTATGTGTTTCAATAAGGAGAAACGGAATGTGGTATAAACGAATGGAATTGGAAATCTGGTTCGATACATATCAGTATGAAATTGATTATGATGAAGGGGAGAGCGCAGTCAAAACTCTTCCCCTGGGCGCGGTCCCGGTCGCTTTAAATGATGTCCGGCTCCGCTATGGTTATCACCGGGGAAAGCCGGAGCTGAGAAACATTATAGCCGGACAGTATGAAGGGTTGAACGCGGATAATATTCTGGTGACCACTGGTGCAAGTGAAGCGAATTTTGCTGTGGTGTCGGCTCTGGTGAATCCTGGTGAACATGTAATCATTGAACATCCGAATTATCCGTCTTTGTATGAGGTGCCCCGGTCTTTGGGCTGTGATGTTTCCCTGTTCACGCTGCGTTATGAAAACAAATTCCGGCCTGATTTGGATGAGCTGGAAAAGATGATCCGTCCGGATACAAAGTTGATCAGCATCACGCATCCCAATAATCCGACGGGGTCGATGATAAGCCGCGATGACCTGGATAATATCATCGCCATGGCTGAAAATCATGGAATCCCATTATTAAGCGATGAAACCTACCAATTCCTGGCCCCGAGCGAGGCCATGCTTCCGCCGGCAGCCGTATTAAGTGAAAATGCCGTCAGTATCACCAGCATGTCGAAATGTTACGGCCTTCCCGGAATCCGCACAGGATGGATGGCATCCCGGAACCGCAGCTGGATTGATCACTGTGTTGCTGTCAGGGAGCAGGTCAGTATTTCCAATAATGCTCTAAGCGAAGTGATTACAGCCAGGGTGCTGGAGGACAAGGAATTCTATCTGGAGAGAGCACGGCAGCGCATTCAAACCAACCTGGCTGTACTAAAAGAGTGGATGGAGCGGCAATCCGCTCTAGAGTGGATTCCACCTGAAGCTGGGGTAGTCTGTTTTCCCCGGCTTAAACAGGAAATTGGCATTGATCCGGAAGAGTTTTTCCGCATGGCGGCAGAAAAGCACAGGACTTTTATCGTTCCGGGCCGGTGTTTTGAAATGAATCCCCGTTATTTCCGGATTGGATTCGGCGCGGATGCGGATGAGCTGGGTGAGGGATTGAAGCGGCTGGAGAAGGCCTTATCGGATCTTTCCTGATTCATTCAGGTTAAGGGATAGATTAGTTTTGTCAATCCTCGACAAATGGAATATAGGAATGTAAAATAGACGCTCATTCATATTAATAAAAAAGTCTGGGAGTTGAATAATGACTACGTCTCAATTTTCATACGCATTAACAAATCCGCTGTCTCAACTTTTGAATAAATATCCAAATGAGTTTCAGCGGTCGGATTTATTGGAAATCATCGAAGAAAAACAAATCGAACGCATCACCTTCCACTACATTGCTCTGGATGGGCGGTTAAAGGAATTGAACCTCCCTGTCCCGGACAGACGCCGGGCTGAGGTCATTTTGACCCAGGGAGAGAGAGTGGACGGGTCCAGCTTATTTAAGGGAATGGTGGAATCATCGCTTTCCGATCTTTATGTTGTGCCCGACTATAAATCCGCTTTTTTGAATCCCTTTGATGAAAAAAGCTTGAATTTCATCTGCCGCTATTTTACCAAAGACGGGGAGCGGGCACGCTTTGCTCCCGACACTATTCTGCATAATGCCTGCATTCTGTTCAAACAAAACACGGGGCTGGAGCTTTTTGCTTTAGGTGAGTTGGAGTTTTATCTTATTTTTGATAAGGAAAAAACCCTGTTTTCTCTGGAAAGCCAACGAGGTTATCATGAATCTTCTCCGTTTATAAAAAGCGGACGGATTTTAAAGGAGATCCTAAGGCATATCACCCAGATCACCAGTGCGGTCAAGTATGCGCATAGTGAAGTCGGCCATATTGAGAAACTGGAATCAGACATGGATGAAATAAACGGAAAGCAAGCCGAGCAATTAGAGGTTGAGTTTCTTCCCCGCCCGGCTGAAGAAATGGCCGATGCTTTGGTGGTGGCACGATGGTTGATCCGGAATATCGCGTACCGGAATGGATGCTCTGTTACTTTTGCGCCGAAGCTGGAAACCGGGATTGCCGGCAACGGATATCATTTTCATCTGCAATTGAATAAGAATGGAAAAAATATTATGCGGCGGGCGGACGGCCGCCTTTCTAAAGAAGCTGAAAGGCTGGTCGGCGGTTTATGCGAGTATGCGGATTCCCTGACCGCATTTGGTAATACTGTCGCCTCGTCCTATTTCCGCCTGGTGCCGGATCAGGAAGCCCCCACCCGGATTTTTTGGAGCGGGCTGAACCGGGATGCCTTAATCCGTATACCGCTGGCCTGGTCGGATAAGCAAGACTTGGCACGCAAAGTCAATCCGCAAGAATCCACCCGGCTGGAAGAATGGGAAGACAGCAAAACCGTAGAACTCCGCAGCCCGGATGGCAGCGCGATGGTCCATTTGCTGCTGGCGGGAATCACCATGGCGGCGGATTGGGGATTTCAGCATGATGAAGCAGCGGCCATGGCTGAAAAGCTTTATGTTAAAGGGACAACCTGGTCGGATGATAAAAGAAAAAAATTCAAATCTTTACCTGCAAGCTGTGCTGAATCCGCTGTCGTTTTGGAAAAGAAGCGGCAGCTGTATGAACGGGACAATATCTTTCCGCCGGGTGTGATTGAATATATGATAAATAATCTAAACCAGGAACATGTGGATTTTTCTTCCTTGAAAAAGCCGGAAGAAATCCGTGAAATTCTGCACCGGGACATCCACCGTCATTAAATCGGGCCCATTGATTAGCCTTGATTATCAGCCTGAATTATTCCTAAAAAAATTGCGATTTCATGTTATTGCACATTCACGGTGACATAGGATGTCATTCAAAAAAAGTTAAAAAAAATGAAATAATTTGAATCAGAGGGGTTGATTTTGGGAAAATGTTTGCTATAATAGTATCAAATCTTATTGTGCTGGCTGGGTAAGATTTTTAATAACCCTCCTTCATTATCCCCTTTTTGCTTATTTTCCCCATACCCAACAGCCAGCACCTTTCCTTATCTTCGGATTCTTTCAAACCCAGAAACCCCGACGAAATCGAGCTTTTCTTTTTTTTCAATTTGGTCGAACAGCAAATTCAGTCCGAGAGTGTCACTGGCGATATGACCTGCGATCACGACATTTAAATGAGCTTTTTTTGCATTCTCAAGATGTTTTTCACCGATATGCATTCCCACTAATGTGCTGACGCCGGAGGCAGCGAACTTGTCGTAAATGTCTTCAGATCCTCCGGTTCCTCCGGTCATGTCTACGAATATTTTTCCGCAAGAATTATTTTCTGAGCCGCTGACAATTTTTGGAGCAATCTGCAGATGCCGGGCTTTTTGATATTCCGGAATGTCATTTAAAATCTTTATGATATCTTTTATTTTTTGAGGCTTTTCCTTTTCGAAAAGATCCTTCAGATAACGGGTTACGCAATTATCAGCCGGTGTATGCAGGCACATCATGGGGAATCCCAAAGCTTTGGCTGCATCTACAGCCCGGTTATGGTTGGCGGGAAGAAGGCGGCATTCGACTTCACTGATGCGCTTTTCCAGCAGCTGTTCCGCCACACTGACGGTGACACCGAATTGGACCAGAAGGTCTGACTGCAGCTTCATTACGTCATAAAGTTGGGCCAGGGCATAGCCTTCAGGATGGTGAGCGATGATCAAGTCAATTTTTGCGCTGGATATCTGATTCAATTGCTGCGCCAGCAGGATTTCCGCGGTTTCCATGTCAATACCGATGAGAATTTTTTTGATATCTGTTTCAGGGTCTCCATTCAGAATGCGGGAATCGGAAAAAGGATTGAACAGACGGTCATTATCATAATATTCTTTGTCTTCTTTTTTTAGATTCTTGAAGGTTTCTTTTTCTTCTTTAAGAATCCGTTTGATTTCATTTTCTCCTCTCAGGTCGTTATTAATACCGATGGATACGGCTGATTTGTATAATTCATCCAGTTTCATAATACATACCTCCTTTTCTTCGTGGAGTAAAAGTGAAAAGTATAAAGCAAGATGTTATTTTATTAAATCAAAAATCAAAAATCAAAAAATCCCTTATGAGCCATCCGGAGGCTTTCTAACCTGTGAGACCCTTTCGTCGTTTTGTGCCTCAGGATGACATAGGGTTTCCGCTTAGGGAATAATATGGGGGTTGTGTGAGGCGGGTATAATAAAGGGGACGGCTGAACCAGGGATAACCAGCCGCCCCCTTAGAATACTAATTTAAACGGGAAAATGAACTACAGTTTTTTGTGACAGAACCACCAGTCAAAACAATCTTTTTGCTTCATGCGTTCTTTAGCGGTTTTTTCATCCGTAGGAGGCGGAATGATAACGTTGTCCTTGATCAATTCATTATTAGGCCAATTGGCGGGAATTGCGACACCGTTTTTTTCTGCAACCTGGAATCCTTTGATCATGCGCACAATTTCATCCATATTGCGTCCCAGTTCCTGAGGATAATAAAGCATGGCCCGGATAATGCCTTTAGGATCCACAATAAAAACCGCCCGGACCGTATTGGTCCCCTTGGCTTCGTGAACTAAACCCAGTGTTCTAGATGCGTTTCCATGGTCTGCGATGATGGGAAATTTGATTTCTTCTTTGAGATTTTCTTTAATCCACTGGACCCATTTGATGTGGGAGAAAACCTGGTCGATGCTAAGGCCGATGAGCTCGGTGTTCAATTTTTGAAATTCATCGTACCGTTTCTGAAAAGCAACAAATTCAGTTGTGCATACAGGAGTAAAATCCGCAGGGTGGGAAAATAAAATGAACCATTTTCCTGAATAAGCCTGCGGCAGATTCATTACGCCATGGGTTGTCATGACTTTTAGCTCAGGGAATTTTTCTCCGATTAATGGAATTCGATTTTCCATGTTAAAACCTCCTTAAGTAATATTTGCTATCAACCTGGGTTATTACTTGGAAAATGACCCGCCAGGACGGAAGATGGATTCATTTTCATTGTTCCGGGTGTAGTATACACATAAATCATTTTCAGGAGGGCCGGATCTAACCGTATCTGCGGCAATCTCGGCCCATGAACAATCCAGGTTAATTCATCACAATGATAAAAAGTTTATAATAAATTCAGCTGCTTGTCAATAAAGAATATTTATAAAGAATAATTATTGCTTTATTGCAAATTAAGCACTCTCCATCGGTCGATATTGACGCAGATGCGAGGCAGCATAAAATCCTTCGCTGCTGCGCACTTTAGCACGTCTGGTGGAGTGTGATTGAAGGATTAAAAATGCCGAAGGGGGGATTCGAACCCCCACAGGCTTAACGCCCACATGGCCCTCAACCATGCGTGTCTGCCAATTCCACCACTTCGGCATCCAGGGGAGAGTAATGTCAATAAATCGTTAGGATTTTTCGGTTTGAGCCTCTTGCTTTTTCGTTTCCGGCTGTTTTTCTTCGGTTTCCTCCTGCTTTTCTTCTCCCGGCTGAGTTTTCTTTTCCGTAGTTTCTGCTGCAGCGGGTTTTTTATCCACCGGGGGAACTTCGTCTTTTAAAAGGCTTTGGGTGCCGCGGGCGGACATGATATACAAACCCAGTGAAGTCAACATGAAAAGAACTGCGCAGATGGTGGTCATTTTGGATAAAATAGTTTGACCTCCGCGGGGACCGAAAGTGGATTGACTTCCTCCGCCGCCAAAGGCGCCGGCCAGGTCGGCTGCTTTTCCGGACTGGAGCAGCACGGCTGCAATCAAAACCAGACTCACAATAACATGAATAATTGTAATAAATGTAACCATTTTTTTTACTTTTCTCTATAAGCTTTTATCGCTTCTTTAGTGATTTCAGCGAATGAACCGGCTTTTAAAGAAGCACCACCGATCAAAGCGCCGTTAATGTTCTTCTCTTTTATGAGCGAATAGGCGTTTTTCGGCTTCACCGAACCGCCGTACAGGATTATAACATAGTCCCCTGAATCTTTTCCATACTTTTCGTTCAATTTTTCCCGGATAAAACTATGGACTTCTCCGGCCTGCTCAGGTGTAGCGGTGCGTCCGGTCCCGATTGCCCAAATCGGTTCATACGCGATGATGATGTTCCTGATTTGTTCGGCCGTGATTTGATCCAACCCTTCGGTGATTTGGGTTTCAACTTTTTGGAAAGTTTGCTTATCTTCTTTTTCCTCCAGTGTTTCTCCGATGCACATGACCGGGATGAGCTGGTGAGAAATGGCTGCCTGAACTTTTTTATTGACGGTTTGGTTGGTTTCACCGAAGTATTGGCGTCGTTCGGAATGCCCGACAACTACGAAACGGCACCCGGCGTCTTTAAGCATTGGCCCTGAGATTTCCCCTGTAAATGCGCCGTCGTCCTCCCAATAAAGATTTTGAGCACCCAGTTGTATGCCGCTGCTCTTGAGAACTCCGGCGACAGGAGATAAAGCTGTGAAAGGCGGCATCACTACGATTTCCGCATCACCGGCTGATATATCTTTGACTTCCTCCATGATGCCGCGGACTAAAACCAGGGCGTCCGTATTGGTTTTATGCAGTTTCCAGTTCCCGGCGATAAAAGGTTTTTTATTGGTTAATGTCATGTTCATTTCTCCGAAAGTGCTTCTATGCCCGGGAGGGTCTCATTGGCGATCAGTTCCAGCGATGCTCCGCCGCCGGTGGATACATGTGAAATTTGATCCGCCATTCCCGATTTCTTCAAAGCGGAAACGGAGTCTCCACCGCCTACTATGGACAGGGCTCCAGATTTCGCGACAGCTTTGGCGATTTCCGCCGTTCCCTTTGAAAACGCATTGACTTCAAAAACACCCATGGGGCCATTCCAAAAAATAGTTTTAGCCTGGGAAATAATCCTGGTAAATGCTTTGATGGTTTCCGGGCCGATATCAACTCCCATTTTATTCTCTGGAATGGGGAAAGAGGAAACTGTCTCCGCTTCAGCGTTTTCACCGGGAGAAGAAGCAATAATGTGGTCCTTGGGTAAATGGATGGTGACTTTTTTTTGCTGGGCGGTTTTCAGAATTTTTGACGCAGTATCGATCTTATCGTGTTCTACTAAGGATTTACCGGTCTTTTTTCCTTGAGCAGCGAAAAAAGTATAAGCCATAGCTCCTCCGATAAGAATGTCATCCGCTCTATCCAAAAGATTTTCCATAACCGGGATTTTATCGGAAACTTTGGCTCCTCCCAGAATGGCCAGGTAAGGTTCCTGAGGGACATGAAGAATGCGGTCAAAATAATCGATTTCCTGCCTGAGCAGAAATCCGGCTGCCGCTTTTTTAACATGTTTGGGGACGCCTACAATGGAGGCATGGGCCCGGTGGCATGCGGCAAATGCATCATTAATGAAAATATCAATGCCGGAAGCCAGGCTGCGGGCAAAATCGTCATCATTGGCTTTTTCACCTTTATCAAAGCGAAGATTTTCCAGCAGCAAAACATGCCCGGGCTTAAGAGATGATTTCATGTTTTCCACGTCTTCTCCGGTGCAGTCAGGCGCTATATCAACGTTTTGGGAAAGCAGCTGTGATAATCTTTTTGCAACCGGCTTGAGGCTGAGTTCCGGAACCTTCTTGCCCTTCGGCCTGCCCAAATGCGAAGCGGCAACAACCATGGCCTTTTGTTCCAGCAGATGTTTTATGGTAGGCAGCGCCGCTTCGACCCGGGTGTCATCCGTAATATCTCCCGCGTCATTCAGGGGTACATTGAAGTCCACCCGCATAAATATCAGTTTTTCCTTCAAATCTATGTCTGTAAAAAACAGCATTTGATTATTCCTTAATGAATTTGCATAAATCCCTCAGGCGGCAGGAATATCCCCATTCATTATCATACCAGGCCAGAATTTTAATCAAATTGCCTGTTTTCCTTGTGAATAAACCATCCACTATCGATGAATGCGGATCGGACATGAAATCAACCGAAACCAGCGGTTTTTCCGTATATTCCATAATACCTTTCAGCGGCCCTTCGGCCGCGTCGCGCAGAGCTTGATTGATCTCGTCTGCGCCGGCGTCTTGTTTAATCTGTGCGACAAGGTCGACCAGGGAAACATTCGGGGTAGGGACCCGGACAGCAATTCCGTCTATTTTCCCTTCCAATTCCGGCATTACCAGTCCTACTGCCTTGGCGGCCCCGGTTGTTGTTGGAATTTGCGAAACCGCGGCTGCACGTGCGCGCCGCAGGTCTTTATGCGGCGAGTCCAAAAGCTTTTGATCTCCGGTATAAGAATGGATTGTCGTCATAAAAGCGTGGTCGATTCCAAAATTCTCATGAATGACCTTAGTAGGAGGAGCCAGGCAGTTGGTGGTGCAGGACGCATTGGAAATGATATGATGTTTATCCGGATCATAAGCATCTTCATTTACTCCGAGAACGAGGGTGATATCCGGTTCCACCGCAGGTGCGGATATGATGACTTTTTCTGCACCGCCATCGATATGCTTCATGGCGTCGTTCCGCTTCCGGAAAAGTCCGGTTGACTCGATCACGACCGAGACTCCCAAATCTTTCCAAGGAAGCTGAGCCGGGTCTTTTTCTGCAAACACCGTGATTTCTTTGCCGTTGACGATAATACTGTCGCTTCCGGCTTGGACATCCGCATCCAATCTGCCCAGGAGTGAATCATATTTAAGCAGATGCGCCAGAGTTTCGGCGTTTGTAATATCATTGACAGCCACAATATCCAGATCTTTGTCTTGATAAGAGGCTCTGAAGAAATTTCTTCCGATTCGTCCAAATCCATTAATACCGACTTTTATGCTCATTAAGAATCTCCTTTACTGGGAATGTATACTTTTTAATTAACATAAATACGCCTTTCAAGCAAGAAAAACCCCCAGCTTACTGGAGATGAAAGATGAACCGTCCGGTAATTTATGTTAAAATTTCATTTTAATGCATCAGAAAAACACGGATGTGTCAGTTCAGAGATCTAAATGTCATTCCCGAAGCGAAGCGACGGGAATCTTAGAGTGCATCGGCAGGTGAGACGGTAGGCCTATCCATCATGCGAAGCAGTTTAAGATCCTTTGGGCGCTAACGCGTCCTCAGGACGACCCTTACGTGCCGTTTTCGAACTAATAAGGAGTTTCGATGAAAGTTCTAACAGCCAAGCAAATGCAGAATATTGACCGGCAAGCCATAGAGGAAATCGGCATCATTGGTCCTATTCTGATGGAAAACGCGGGCCGGGAGATCGCTGAAGCGATTAAAACACGATTCCCGCGGATAGAAGAAAAAAACGTAATGATAATCGCCGGCAAAGGCAATAACGGCGGTGACGGATTTGTGGTTGCGCGGCACTTGTTTAACTGCGGTGCGCGGGTCCGGATCATTTTACTGGCGGAAAAACAGGATTTAGAAGGAGATGCCGGTTTGAATTGCGGCATTGCCGGTAAAATGGGGATAGAGATCATGGAAGTGACAACGCCTGCACAATGGCAGGCGCAGCGGGACATGATCGAAAATGCCGATATTGTGGTGGATGCCATTTTCGGAACCGGCTTGACAAAACCGGCCGGAGGGAGATATGCCGGAATTATTGAAGACATCAATACCCTTCACGCCTTTAAAGTGGCGGTTGATATTCCATCAGGTTTGGCTGCGGACCGGTTCCAAATAATCGGCCCTGCGGTCAAAGCGGATTTGACCGTCACTATGGCGGCCGCGAAAATCGCACATGTTTTTCCTCCTTCGGAAGATTATGCGGGGGAGCTGGTCATAGCGGACATCAGCACGCCTCCTTTTTTATTTGATGATGCCAGCCTGCGCCTGACGATGGTGGAAGAAGATATGCTGCTGCCGTATTTTTCCAAGAGGAATAAAAGCGCGCACAAAGGAACTTACGGCCATCTTTTTATTTTATCCGGATCTCTTGGAAAAACCGGGGCCGCCGCCATGTCCGGAAAAGCGGCATTGAAAATGGGCGCCGGTCTGGTCACAGTGGGAACACCGAAAAGCTGCGTGCCGATTGTTGCGCGTTCCATGGATGAATTGATGACGGAACCGCTTCCGGAAACCCCCGAATGGACCTTGGCTGAAAGAGGACTGGATAAAATACTTACCCTCCTGCAGGGGATGGATGCGGTTATGATTGGACCGGGACTTTCTACTCAGGAATCGACTTCCCGATTGATCCGGAAGCTTCTTCCCAGGTTGGAAATACCCATGATTTTGGATGCGGATTCCCTTAATATTATTGCTGAGGAAATTGATATTTTAAATAAACTGAAGGCGCCGGCTGTTTTAACCCCCCATCCCGGAGAATTTGCCCGCTTGATTCATTGTGATACTAAGGAAATTGTGGAAAATAAGATAAAGCTGGTTCCTGAATTTGCCCGGAATCATGGTGTATATGTCGTCTTAAAAGGATACAGGACATTGATATCAGATCCGGAGGGACACCTGTTTATTAATCCGACAGGAAATCCCGGAATGGCGACAGGAGGGTCTGGTGATGTCCTCAGCGGAATGCTGGGTGCCATGATCGTGCAGGAAGACCATTTATGCGACGCGGTGATAGCGGGCGTTTATGTGCACGGCTTAAGCGGAGACATTGCCGCCGAACGGTTTGGGGAGAAGTCTCTCCTTGCCGGAGATATCATAAGCTGTTTACCCGAGGCGGTGAGAAAGCTCACCCGCAAGCAGATACGAACCTGAGCGGGCTATGAGCAAAAAAGAGTATCTGTCTCATTCCGAAAAGAATACATTTGAAATCGCCAGAAGATTTGGGGCTTTCCTGGAAGGGGATGAAATAATTTGTTTATCCGGAGAATTGGGGGCCGGGAAAACCGTTTTTGCAAAAGGAGTGGCCGCAGGATTGGGTCTTAAGAACGTCAACCAGGTTTGCAGCCCCTCTTTTACTCTCATGAATGTGTATCAGGCGAGGGTCCCGGTTTACCATCTGGATTTTTACCGGTTGAACACCCGGGAGGAAATTGAGGACTTGGGATGGGAAGATTTTATCGGAGAAGGGATTATGCTTATTGAATGGGCGGAAAAGTACCCTGTCCAGAATAAACATATTCGTATTGTAATCAAAGTTTGTGAAGATGAAAGCCGCAGGATCATTATTGAGAACGTCAACCCGCATTCATAGAAACTATAGGGTTTGCAGCTCGCTTCGCTCGCGTTTATTGCATTCTTTGCGTTATTTAAGTCTATTCGGTCTGTTCGGTCCAAAAACGACTTTGGTTGTTTTTTTGATTTTTGATTTTTGATTTAATAAGATAACTTTTCACTTTTTACTCTAAAGAGGTTTCATGAATAAAATAGATTGGCGATTGTGCTTCGTAGCGGATGTGGATGCCGCCATGGACAGGGATTTGGTTTCACTGGTTTTAGAGGCAGTGGAAGGCGGAGTGACTTGTGTTCAGCTGCGGGCTAAGCATCTGGATGGAGGCCCGTTTTTTTGCATGGCCGATAAACTGGCCGGTTTCCTTAATCCAAAAAACATTCCCCTGATTATCAACGACCGGGTGGATGTGGCGGCAGCCTGTAGATGTCAAGGCGTTCATCTTGGACAAAATGATCTTCCGGTTTCCGCCGCCCGGCGGATTTTGGGGGAATCTGCCTTGATCGGAGTTTCCGTCAATACCGCTGAAGAAGTCCGTGAGGCGGCTGGGAACGGGGCGGATTACCTAGGGGCCGGACCGGTTTTCCCGACCGGAACCAAACACACATCCCTTCCGGTTCTTGGTGCGGCCGGCCTGAAACGGCTGTGCAATGAAGCGAATATTCCGGTTTTAGCCATCGGCGGCATCCATTCCGGTAATGTTCCCCAGATCTTTGATGCCGGGGCTGATGGGATAGCTGTGGTTTCAGCGGTTTTGGGAGAGGCCGATATCAAATCCGCTGCGCGCAGGCTGGCCAAAATTCTTCCTCCGGCATAGTAAAAGTTGCCGCAGAATCATTGCAATTGCCTTTCATATTCAGTATAAATCTAAAGAGCCCAGGGGCCGCTGGAGTCCTCAGGCTGATGCTTTTTTAATAAGCCCTAAGGAGTTTCGCTATGCAAGGTGTCATAGATTATATTCTGAGCAATTTATACCTGCGTTTAATTATAATTGCGGCTGCAGCTTTGGCTGCGGCTTTTGTGGTCAAGCTGATCCTGCGGTTCATTTTAAAGCCCTTGACCCGCAGAACAAAGACCAAAATAGACGATTTGATTGTTAAAAATTTATCTTCCATGGTTTTCTATGTCGTAATTGCGGTTGGTTTTAAAATCGGATTAAGCAACGTGAAGCTCGAATCCAATTTCATACACAGCATCATAGAAACCGTACTGGTTATTATCATAGCGATTTTGATCATTCGATTGATCAATGACTTTGCCGACAACTGGAAAAATGAGTGGGCCGTCCAAACGGCTTCTTCCGCAGATGACCGATTGATTCCCCTTATTGAAAAAATTCTTAAAGTGGTGGCCGGCATATTGGCGGTCATTTTTATTTTTGATTCCTGGCGCATCGATATCAGCCCGCTTCTAGCTACCGCGGGCATTGCCGGTATCGCAATCAGTTTTGCAGTCAAGGATTCTTTGGCTAATATCATGGGCGGGCTGCAGCTGGTTCTGGATAAAACCTTTAAGGTGGGAGATAAAGTCAAATTGGAATCAGGCGAATTGGGGGTTATTCTGGATGTCGGCCTCCGCAGCACCAAATTAAAGACATATGACAATGAGGTCATTTATATTCCAAATGGGTTTCTGGCAAATGCAAAAGTTAAAAATTATACTGTCCCGGATTTGAAATTAAGAGTCAATATCGAGTTCGGCGTCGTTTACGGATCGGATACGGATAAAGTCCGGGAGGTGGTTCTGGAAGCGTTGAAATCCGCGGATAAAGTTCTGGATGATCCCGAACCGGTCGTGCATTTCTTAAAAATGGCGGATTTTTCTTTGGATTTTACTGCGCGGGCCTGGGTTGATAATTACTTGGATGCCTATTCCACTCATCTCGTGTTGACGGATGAAATCTACAAGGCCCTTAACCGCGCCGGTATTTCCATTGCGTTCCCTACCCGCACCATTTATACCAAATCCTTGAATGGAAAAGATTAATCCCATAAAAATATAACTAGTTTGTGTTCTGGAGGAATTGATGCTAAAAAAAGTTAAAGAAATTATATGTGAAGTCAAAGATTTTCCCAAGCCGGGAATTGGATTCAAAGACATTACTCCTTTGGTTGAAGATGGAGAATGCTTTCACCATGTTGTCAGCCGGCTGACCGATTGGGCCCGCCGGAAAAAAACCGAACGGGTAGTGGGAATAGAGTCCCGGGGATTCATCTTCGGCGCACCTGTGGCGTATGAATTGAGAACCGGCATGACGATTGTCCGTAAAAAGGGAAAACTTCCCCGGGAAACCGTGATCGTTCGGGCACCGAATGAATATGCGGTGGAACATTTTGAGATCCATAAGGATTCTATCAAACCCGGACAAAGGGTTCTGATCATCGATGACTTGATCGCAACCGGCTCGTCATCCATCGCCGCTATCAATCTGGTCAAAAAGCTGGAAGGTGATGTGGTCGGGTATGCGGCTCTTGTCGAACTTTCTTTTTTAAAAGGCAAGGAGGCGATCGAAGCGGCCCATCCTGATGTGGATGTATTGTCTTTGATTCAATTTGAAGAGTAGTCCGCTATGATCGCTCTGCTGGAACGTTTATTTCACCTGAAAGACAACCGGACAACTGTCAGAACAGAGGCCATTGGCGGTCTGACAACATTCATGACCATGTCCTATATCATTTTTGTCCAGCCCGCCATCCTGTCTGCGGCCGGAATGGATAAGGGAGCGGTTATGACCGCGACCTGCATCGCATCCGCCCTGGCCACTTTTTTGATGGGTATTTTAGCCAACTATCCTATTGCCCAGGCTCCGGCTATGGGACACAATATATTCTTTGCCGTCATTGTTTGCGGAACAATGGGGTATTCCTGGCCGACGGCTCTGGGTGCGGTGTTTATCTCGGGAATTATTTTTATCATTCTCTCTGTTTTCGGTGTTTGGGGGCCGTTAGTCGCGGCTGTGCCGGACTCGCTCAAACATGCCATTGCGGTTGGTATTGGACTGCTGATATCACTTGTGGGGCTTGAATATGGCGGATTGGTGGTCGATGCGCCGGGCGTTTTAGTCGGTTTGGGCGATTTGACCAGCCGGCCGGTGATTTTAGTCATTGCCGGAGTTTTTTTGACTGCTGCGCTGATGGCCCTGAAAGTGAGGGGCGCGATTTTATGGGGAATTCTGGGGACTGCATTAGCAGGCATTCCTTTGGGAGTGGTCAAATATCATGGATTTGTTTCTGCCCCGCCGAGCCTGGCTCCCACGCTGTTTAAACTGGATATAGCCGGTGCACTCAGCACTGGTTTGCTGACGGTCATATTTGTCTTCTTTTTTCTGGATTTATTCGATACTATGGGGACCCTGATAGGAGTCAGCAGTCAGGCTGGTTTTTTAAAAAAAGGGCACCTTCCGCGTACGGATAAAGCGATGTTCTCGGATGCGGTGGGTACAGCAGCCGGCGCCCTGCTGGGAACGTCTACGGTCACCAGCTATATCGAGAGCTCCACTGGAATCGCCCAGGGAGCCAAAACCGGATTGGCTAACATATTTACAGCATGTCTCTTTCTCATTGCTCTGTTTTTCTCACCTCTGGCGGAAATGGTCGGAGGCGAGGTGATCCATAACGGCGTAACCCTTCATCCCGTCATTGCGCCTGCTCTGATCATTGTGGGCTATTTTATGATGCGGTGTGTGACCCGGATCCAATGGGATGACGTGACCGAGTCTTTGCCGGCGTTTTTGACAATAATTATTATGCCTTTGACAGTAAGCATTACGGAGGGAATCGCGGTTGGATTTATCACCTTTTCCCTGCTCAAGGTTGTGGCGGGAAAAGGACGCAAAGTTCATTGGATCATATATGTTTTTTCTGTTTTGTTTGTCCTGCGCTATATTTTGACGCAAACCTAAACGGAAAGTTTTTTTAACCAATTTGACAATCTCAGAAAATGTATGTTTTTGCAGTCGGCTCTTTAGTCAATAATACTTTTGACTGGGTATGGATTCGAATCGGGGGTTTGAAATAAACCTGGTTCGGCAAAAGTTTTATTAGACGAAGATTTTAGGGGATTAATACAGTATTAATCCCCTTTTTTTATTTTTTGCTTTTAAGTTTCCCTGCCGCCATGAATTCATCCGGCGGAATGTCCTGTATCCAAACACGGATGGACGAGAGGGGGACGTCCAGGGAATCCTGTACTGCACGGGTTACGGATTCCAGAAGAGTTCTTTTTTGCTGTTTGGTCCTGCCTTCAAGCATATGGATTTGAATCAGGGGCATTGCTTTTCTCCTTCTCCGAATTATTTACCTGCATTTGCTTGTTATTATATCACTTTTGACTTATAGCCGGAGTCAGAATCAATTGACAGCCTCCCTGTTAAGATTTATAATAAAAACACAGCCTTGCAAAGAAAATTCTAATGAGGAGGGATCCTATAATGAAAAAAACATGTGTGCTTTTTGGTGCCATTGTTTTATTGTCAATGGGCATGGCTTATGCTCAGGAAGTTGATTTAATCGAGCTGGCCGCCCAGGCCAGGTGGAGGAATACCGATAACGCCTCTCTGGTCTTTGGAAGAGAAGGAATGGCGTCGGGTACGGCCACCTATGAATCCAATGTGATTTTAGAAGACGGAAAGACATATCCGCAAGTGTTGTTTACTCATCCCCAGTGGAAACCCAATGGTTATATTCAGGGATTGTTTTCAAGCGTGACTATTCCCGAGAAAGATCCAGTACTGGTTATTGCCGGAGGATTCAAACAGGGGGCACAAGGAACTGACGGAGCTGGATTCAGTGCGATTATTTTAGAACAGAAGTCAGGCCTTCCCATAGATAAAAGGGCCAGGGTCCAGCTTTCGGACTTAAGTCCCGCAGAAAGGACGGATTGCGGATTCCATGCTGTTTATGATGAAAAAATTGACCGCAAGGAGTGCAGCCTGGCCGAATATGCAGGCAAGACTGTAGGAATCATTTTACAGGTTACGGCTGGGTCTTCTCCGGATAATGACTGGGCGGTCTGGACAGAGGCGAAAATTGTATCCAGGAAAGTTCAGGCGGTTCCCCAAAAAGAGGAGAAACACAAGGAATTGCTGAAAAATCTAAGCGGACATACCAGCCGTATATACGACCTGGCCTTCAGTCCGAATGGAAAGCAGCTGGCTTCAGCCAGCGGTGATAAAACGGTTAGAATCTGGAATATCCCCAGCGGCAATCTGCACAAAGTCATTCAAGGGCACACCGCCCATGTATTCAGTGTGGATTTCCGAGGGGACGGCAACCGGATTGTGACCGGAAGCGGGGACCGGACGGCCCGAATTTGGCAGGTCAATTCCGGAGCGGAGGTAACTGCATTTTCCGGTCATACGGATGAAGTATTAGGTGTCGCTTTTTCCCCGGACGGGAACCGGGTGGCTTCGGTCAGCGATGACGGAACCGTACGGATCTGGAATGCCGGCAATGGGAATGAAGTGCAGCTTATTCAGCACGGCCAGGCCGGAGTTTATGCCGTCGATTTCCATCCAAATGGCAGATTGATTGCGGTCGGGGCAAACAACGGCGAGCTGGGCGTTTGGAATGTTTCCAATGGAAACCGGGTTCATCGCCTGACCGGACATAAGCGCGCCATCCAAAAAGTCAGCTTCAGCCAAAACGGAAGCCGCCTTGTGAGTGCGAGCGCAGACAATACCGTCCGGATTTGGAACGCAGGTAACGGAAATTTGCTTCAGACCATTCAGGGCATGCCGGTCAATTCCGCCGCCATTTCTTCCGACGGCTTTTTTGTCGTATCCGGAAATGACGGACGGTCCTTTATCTGGAAAGCTGGAAACGGAAACAGGATCATGCCGCTCGACCATCTTTCCGGTTCATCTGTCCGGGCTGTGGCTTTCAGCCCTGACGGACAACTGGTCGCTATGGGAGGGGATGATGGTGCCATAAGGATTTGGAGAGTCGATCTGGAGCGTTAACCATGGACGCAGCCGTTCTTCGGACACGGCTCCGGCTCTTTCCTATTGAACGTTTGATATCCCGGCCGACCCCTTTTGCCCGCTTGAATAATTTATCTCGGCTGCTGAAAGGCCCGGGAATATTTATCAAACGGGACGATCTCACAGGGCTGGCCTTCGGCGGAAATAAATCACGCAAACTGGAATATATCCTGCCGGACATGCTTGCAAAAAAAGCGGATACCGTCGTCACTTGGGCGAGTGTGCAGTCCAATTGGTGCCTGCAGACAGCGGCCGCGGCCCGGAAGTTCGGAATAAAGCCGGTCCTTCTGCTGTTTCAAACCTGTGATCATCCTGATGGGCCGGATGGTAATTTACTGCTTGATTATATTTTAGGAGCTCAAGTCCGGATTATGGATGCCGAACCTGGAAAAATCATCCAGGAAGAAGAAATCCGGGGAATCATGGATGAGCTTGTCCGGGAAATCACGGATTGGGGCTATCAGCCATACGTGGTTCCCATCGGAGGATCATCACCCGGTTGGTCCATGGAAAAGCCGCTGGGAGTTCTTGGCTATGTTGATGCTTTCCTGGAATTGTCGGAACAGATGAGAAATCATGCCATCACTCCGGACTATATTGTCCATGCCGCCGGATCAGGCGGAACCCAAGCCGGCTTAACCTTGTCCGCAAAAGCTTTGTATCCCGAAGCTAAAGTCATTGGAATCAGCGTTTCTGAGAAGCCTGAGGATTATGAAGATGAAATTTGGCGGATAATCCAATCAACACTTGCAGCGCTTGAGCTTGAGATCGATATTTCCCGGGAAGATCTTCATATCAATGATGATTATATTGGAGAAGGCTACGGTATTTTAGATCAGCCGGTGACGGACGCCATACGGTTGACAGCAGAAAGCGAAGGTATTTTTCTTGATCCGGCTTACACTGGGAAAGCCATGGCCGGGCTGCTGGATTTAGCTGATAAGGAATATTTTGAAGACAAGGATAAGATTGTTTTTTGGCACACTGGAGGGACTCCGGCCCTGTTTCCAAATAAACAAGGCCTGATGAAGTACCTCTCCTGTCTGTCTTCCTAAGGTCTGCAGAACGGGCTGACCGCTTCACTTCTCAGGATGTAAGCGGCAGCCCGGCCTGTGAATAATCCAGGCTAAGTAATAAGTCAGTAAAGGTTTACCGGTTAGTCTGCTTGAGAAACTTAAGAAATTCCGAATCGGTGCTCAGCAGCAGCCAGGTTTGTTCTGCGAGGGTTGTCTGGTATGTTTCAAGTGTTCTCATAAATTGGAAGAATTCAGGATCAAGGTTGTAGGCTTCCGCGTAGATTTTAGTGGCGGCTGCATCGGCTTCGCCTTTAATCTCCTGGGCCCGGCGGTATGCGTCCGAGGTTATATTTTCCAGTTCCCGTTCTTTCTGCCCCCGTATTTCTGCGCTTTTACCGTCGCCTTCAGAACGGTATTGGGCGGCAATTCTTTGACGTTCGGAGATCATCCGGTCAAAGACTTTTTGCTGAACTTCATCCACGTAATTGATCCGCTTGAATTTGACATCTTTCAGTTCAACTCCGTATTCTTTGGTGATTTTAGAAGAATTTTCCAAAATGATCCGGGAGATTTCTACCCGGCCGGTTGAAATTTCCTGAATTTCCTCACGGCTTTCCAGAAAGGCCACTAGTTCCTCGGATAATTCAAATTCGCGGTTGGACGATCTGACAAGCTCGATTAAGTTGTAATTGGCTACAATATTGCGGGTCTCGCCGTCGATGATATCATCCAAGCGCGATTGCGCTCCCCTCTCGTCGTGGACTCTTTGAAAGTAAACCAAGGGGTCTTCAATCCTCCAGCGGGCATAGATATCCACCCAGATGTATTTTTTATCCTTTGTCGGGATCTGGTTAGACGCTCCGTCCCATTCCAGCCATCTTTTTTCAAAATAATTGGATTTATGGATAAAGGGCGCCTTAATGTGAAGCCCGGGCTCGGATATGGTTCCTCCTATTGGTTCGCCGAACTGAGTAATAATCACCTGGTTGGTTTCGGAAACAATAAAGAGAGCATCCAACAAAACTATCAGCACTGCAAAGACCGCTACCCCCGCAATGGCGTATTTAGTTTCTTTTTTCATTTTTTCACCTCCTCGCCCAGATTGAGAAGCGGCATGATATTTTTCTGGCTCTCATCAAAAATAATCTTCTTTTGGATTTTAGGGAGAATTTCATTTAATGCTTCCAGATAAAGCCGTTTCCGTGTTACAAGCGGAGCCCGCCGGTATTCCTGGTAAATCGATTTGAATCTCTGTGCGTCACCTTCTGCGTTGTTAACTCTGGCGGTAGCGTATCCTTCTGCGGCTTGAACAGTCTGTTCGGCTTCACCCCGGGCTTTAGGGACGGCCTGGTTGTATTCCGACCAGGCTTCGTTGATTTTACGTTCTTTTTCCTGCAGGGATTCATTGACTTCGTTAAAAGAGGGCTTTACCGGATCGGGAGGATTGACATCCTGGAAGATCAGCTGATTAACCTGGATGCCGGTTTCGTATTCATTACAAAGCTCCTGCAGCAGTTCTTTGGATTCCAAGGCGATTTTCGCCCGGCCGATTGTGATAACCTCATCCACGGAGTGATCACCCACAATCTGCCGCACAACCGCTTCGTTCATATAACGGAAAGTGCTGTTGATATCCCGAACTTTAAACAGGTACTCATAGGGGTCAATGATTCTGTATTGTACAATCCATTCCGCTACTGCGACGTTCAGGTCCCCGGTCAATATTATCGCTTCCCTGCGGGAATCCTGCGTAACTTGAAATTCAGAGCTGATTCCCGGGCTGGTGGTGCGGAAGCCGAACTCCATCTTCAACTGACGCTGCACAGGAACCTTAATTAATTTCTCAATTCCAAGTGGGAGCTTGAAATGAAGACCCGGTTCCGTCGTGCGGACGAATTTTCCTAGCCTGAGAATAATACCTGCTTCTTCAGGTTCGATTTGATAGATGGACCCGAAGAGAAATACCGCGATAATGACAACCGCAATTCCGATTTTGATATATTTCGGTTTAATTTTCGGCAATTTCAGGTCCATACTGGGAAAATCATTGGACATGATAACCTCCTTCCTGAATTTTGACTTTACTCATGGTAACACATCTTTAAGTGAAAAGTGAAAAGTGAAAAGTGAAAAGTGACAGCAAAACCGTCATTCTGAGGAACGCAGCGGCGTAAAGGTCTTGTACTGCTTCGTTTCTCTTTCACTCTGACTTTAAAGCATTTGCCTGAAGGGGGCATTCTGCGTAGAATAAAAATCAATGCACGATAAATATTTTATGCGGGCCGCTCTGGCGGAAGCAGTAAAGGCAAAGGAGCAGGGAGAAGTGCCCATTGGTGCGGTTGTTGTGCATGACGGAGTCATAATCGGCGCCGGATTTAATTCAAATATCACTTTAAATGATCCGTCGGCGCATGCAGAAATACGAGCCATGCGTGCCGCCGGCCGGAAAACAGGGAATCATCGCCTGACGGGATGTGATTTATATGTTACTATTGAGCCTTGCATTATGTGTGCGGGAGCACTGGTTCATGCCCGAATCAAGTGTTTGATTTACGGAGCTTCGGACCCAAAAGGAGGCGGTATCCAGTCGGTTTTCCGCTTTCCATTTGAAAAAACTAATCATATTCCGGAAATTAGGTCTGGAATTCTCGCCGCAGAATGCGGTATACTCTTGAAAGATTTTTTTTTACAAAAACGCTGATTTGAATCTGATTATTCACGGGCTGGATTGCTGTCATCCTGAGGCCTGCGGCAGCATATACATGTCTTCTCCAGGCCGCATTAGCGGCCGTGGGGATCTTAGATGGCTTCGCCGAAGGAATCGGTTCCGTCTCTCCTCCGCGAGGCCGCATAAGATCCTTACGCCGCTTCGTGATGACACAGAGTGGAGAGGTGGCCGAGTGGTTTAAGGCGGCGGTCTCGAAAACCGCTATTCTGCTTGCGCAGAATCGTGGGTTCGAATCCCACCCTCTCCGCCATTAAGGTTCACTTTGTAATTTGGAAAATTATTTGGTATAAAAGAAGGGTAAATGTGAAAAAACGGCCTGGTAATTCAGGATAAAAAAAGGAGATCGTTATGAAAAATATGAAAAATTGGGCTTGGATACTGTTTTTTGGTTCCCTCTGGGGAATCAGTGAGGTTGCCGGCGGTGGTTCTCTGTATGCCATGGATGTTCCCCATTCATCAATATTTCTTTCCGTATGGGCGCTTTTTATCCTGGCAATTGCACGGGGGCTGGTCAACAAACCCGGTTCATCGACGGTCATCGGAGGCATCGCTGCCCTGTTTAAGCTGATTAACGCGGCTCCTTTTATTTGTCATCTTTTGGGAATTTTCGCTCTTGGCGTCGCCTTTGATATATTCGCCAGTTTGCTTTTGAAAAAGAAGACCTCCCGGATTGTTCCCGCGGCTTTAACCGGCGCAGCCGGAGCATACGCCGGATATTCCTTGTTCGCGATTCTCATTACCTATGTGATTCGTTATGAATTTTGGGTGGAAGGCGGCATCACTAAAGTTCTCAACCATATCTTTTTCAGCGGCAGCATCGCGGCATTTATTTCCCTCTTTCTGGTTCCCGCAGGATTTCGTATCGGCATGGCCGGCGAAAGTGTGACGGCTCATAAATCCCGCTGGGTTTATGCCGGAACCGCGGCTGCCGTTCTTTTTATATGGATCATTGTCCGCGTTATATAATCTGGTTGGAAAGTATTCTTTGCGGCTATTTATTTTAATTTCTCCGAAAACCGCTTAAATACGTTAATGGTGAATGGTGAGTGGTGAATGGATTGAGTGAGGTTTGCCGCTTCTATTATACGCTGTAACAAATTGGTTTTTCTCTTCACTCTTACTCCTAAGCAGGATGAAGGAGTAAATGAAAAAAAAAATTCAAATCCATGTGAATGAAATCCCGGCAGAGGTCCGTTCCGGTACCAGGATAGGTGACATCCTGAAACAGGTTAAGCCGGATGCGGATGTTTGCATAAAAAATGGATTTCCATGTTATCCTCACGAAGAGTTGACTGAAGGGGATTGTGTTGTCCTGATTCGCCGGGGAGAAACCCCAAAAGCCGGAGAACTGGAGGCCTTAATGACAGCACGCCACACGCCCGGTGTCCACAAGAAAATGAAAGAAGCGGTTGTGGGAATAGCCGGACTTGGAGGTCTGGGTTCATCGGTTGCCATCGCCCTTGCCCGTATGGGAATCGGAATATTAATAGGGGCGGACTTTGATGTGGTTGAGCCCTCCAACCTGAACCGGCAGCAGTACAGCATCAGCCATATCGGCCGGGCCAAAACGGATGCTATGAAGGAAATCATAGCACAGATAACTCCTTTAACACGATTTGAAGGCCAAAAAATAAAGTTGGTTAGAGGGAACATTCAGAAAGTTTTTTCAGGCGCCCAGGTGATTGTGGAGTGTTTAGATGACCCTGAAGCTAAGATTCTGTTGATGGAAGCGGTCAATGATTTTCTGCCGGATGCCTACTGTATCGCTGCCTCAGGAGTGGCCGGGATTGGAGATTCCAACCGGATATTGACACGGCAAATGGGAAGCCGGCTTTTTGTTGTCGGAGATCTGCATACATCCGCCGGCCCGGGAATGGGACTCATGGCACCCAGGGTCGGCATAGCTGCCCATCATCAGGCTAATCTGGCCGTGGAACTGCTGCTTGATCCCCAGAAAGCCGTCCAGCGCCTGCCGGAGATTACGGACTGATCTCAAAACTCAAAACTCAAATCTCAAATCTCAAATCTGAAGCGAGGCCTGTTAACCTTATGAAAAAAAAGCACTTAGATACATTTATAAATATTGAATTGGTGAAGAGTAAAGAGTGAAAAATGACAGCGAAGCTGTCATCCTGAACGAAGCGAGCCGACTGAACAGACAGAATAGACTTAGGTAGACCTAGACAGACATAGATGGACTTAGATAGACTCCGTCAGACCTGGAGACGGGCGGTTTTTCAGTGCCCGGGCGCATGGGAAAAGCAAATATATATTGGCGAGAAGCCGTCCGGAGGAAAGAGCAATAGCTGCCGCAATAGCCCCAATTAAGTAAAATCCGCTGATAAAGATCATCAGCAATGAAAATATAGAGATTATTTCGATCGCCGTGGCGATAGTTATATGTTTCGTGGTTTCATGGTTGACCATGATCGATCTTTGAAAAGAGAGCAGGACGGATAAACCGGGAAGAAGGCTGAGTATTCGGGCGGGGGCCAGGGAGAATTTGGTCAGCTCCATGGTTAGTCCGGAGATGTTATGAAACCAAACCAGGGCCAGGGGGGAAAAACCGATAAGTACCAGGCCGCCGCTGGCTGTGATTCCGAGGATGGTGGCGAATTTTTTGAGGCAAGGGTATCCCTCCTTGTTTTCCCCAAGAAGTGCAATGCTCACCTCCTGAAAGGAAAGGCCAAGGCTGCGGAAAACAAAAATCAATGAGTTAACGACCGGAAGAACCGCTAAGGATTCCAAAGGCATCCGGCTTTGCCCCATGAAAAAAGTGACCATCGGGTGGATTCCCAAACTTAAGATGGAAGTCAGGGCCAAAGGATAATAAAAACGGGCGATGTACCTGTAATTCAATTCCCTGCCGGAGCTGGAGGTGGAGAGGAGAACTCTTTTGGTAGCCGAATGCGCCATGATTCGGCTGGCTGCTGCTTCTGCGGTCACGCCGGCGGATAAGGCCAGAGTCCCGACCATAGCACCGGGAATAGAAGTGAAAAGATAGCATATAAGGGCGGAAACCGCCATAGTGCCGAGACGTATCACCGTGCCGTAAGCCACCCGTCTGGTCATATTGCTTCGGACCAGTATTCCCTGGTAGAAACGCCGGTATCCAATGGCCGCGGGCCAGGGAATGAAAAGGATACAGGCGCGTTGGGTTAATTCCGCCACCTCCGGGTTTAATTTCATGACGGATAAAGTGATTCCATCAAAGACAGGGGGGATGAGGATGAAGAGCATGACAAGGGTGACGGCGCCGTTTAGGATGAAAGTAAAATTTCTGAGTTTAAAATATGAATCCCGGTTTTTAACAAGAGCCGTGGACGCGCTCATGATCATAATGACGGGAGATTCAATCAAAACCGCAAGAGAAAAAGCCACCCCGTAGGCAGCCAGATTGAATTTCGGGTCTGCCAGCCGGGCTATGACAGCGGCTAAAAACGGTCCTTCCGTGGCCATCATCATCCATGTCGCGGCCAGCGGCGCCCAGAAAATGAATATTTTTTTTAAGCTCAGTTCACTTTTTGTTTTTGACATAGAGCGACAGTGTAAGTATTTGAAATGAAAAAATCAACGCAAAATTGATTTATCCAGGATACCGAATGCATTGAAACTTCGATTCATGGTCAGCCGGATTCCCAGGAAAACGGATATGGCCGTTCCCGTGAAAATAGCGATCATAATCGCGATTTGATATTTAATGGCGACCATGGGGTTTGTTCCACCTAAAATAATACCTGTCATCATTCCGGGAAGGGAAACAATTCCGACTGTGGCCATGGTTGCGAGGGTGGGGGAGACCGCGGCCTGGAAAGCGTTTCTGAAATAAGGGAGTATTGCTTCTTTTAAGGAGGCGCCTTGAGAAAGCGCATACAGGTATGCCGGTTCTTCTGTATGGAGAGATGTGTAAAATGACCGCATTCCGACAATATTGGCGCGCATGCTGTTTCCCATAATCATTCCGGCGACAGGTATGAAATACTGGGCATCAAGGACATTTGGTATCTGCAGGATTATTCCAAGAAAATAGATCAAGGGCACGCTGGTACCGGCTGAAAGCGAAACAAAAACGGGCAGAAGAAACCGGCGGAGATGGACGCCGCTCGCAGAGAGAAGGGATAAATCCGCTACCGCCAGCATGATGATCAGCCACAGCATGTTCAGCCACCATAGATTGAGGTCAAAGACAAACTGAAGGTAAAAACCCACCAGCAGCAGCTGGATCGTCATGCGCAGGGTTGAAACAGCAAATTCTTTTAATACCCGGATACGGTAAAAAAGAAAGACGGCAATGGGAATAATAAGCAGAATATATCCCAGGAGCAGTTGGGTTGAACCGATATCAACTGCGGTTGATTCCATTTGGGGGCTTTTCCTTTTGGGGGATCGAATTCAAGACAACTGTCCGCGATGAAGATTGCAGAATTCTTTTATCATGGGATGAGAAGAGGACTGTCAAATCTTCCTTGTTGTCCAAATAATCGATGACCCGGCTGCTGTTTATATCATCCAGGGCGGAGGTAATTTCATCCAGCAGATAAATGGAGCGTTTTAAAAGCAAAGAAGAAATAAGCGCTGCCCGCTGCTTTTCTCCCCCGGACAGCGCACGGATTCTTTTTTTGAGAATAGCCGGTTCCATCTGGAAAATATCAAACAGTTTTTTTTTCAGCTGTTCATCGACTTTTAGTTCCCGGTTGGAATGATACGCAAACGGCCTGTCAAGCAGCTCAGCTACAAAACCGGTTCCCAACTGTGGTTCCTGCGGAACAAAACCAAGGTGACGACGCAGTCTCCAGACGCTTGTTTGGTTCAGGAGCTCACCGTGGATCCGGATGCTTCCTTTTTTGGGCTGGAGGAATCCCATAATGCAATTCATCAGAGTTGATTTACCGGAGCCTGAAGGTCCGGACAGAGATACTTTTTCACCGTTACGGACCTCCAGCGAAAAATTTGAAAGGACAGTTTTGCCCTGATATTCGACAGTAAGATTTTTAATTTCCAGGGGGAACATTATTTTATCCGCTGCATAACACACGAAAATGAATACATATATCATTCCGAGAAGCGCAACTCGCTGCGCTCGCGTCAAAAGCGTTTAAAAACGATGCAGCGTGGAGATCCTTCTGGTCGTTTTCGAACTAAGAAAAAAGTGGCGGAGAGGATGGGATTCGAACCCATGGTACGGGAAAACCGTACACACGCTTTCCAAGCGTGCTCCTTAAGCCACTCGGACACCTCTCCGCATGCTGGGTCCCTAATTTATCAAAAAATGGATTGGGAGTAAAGGCCGATAAGATCCTTGAGCAGCGATGCAGCTGCGCCCTGTGGATTTGACCGGCCGCCCGTAACCGTGACGCGGCCCATTGTGTCTGTATCGAAACTGATTCCCTTATCCGCTCCATGCACACCAGCCAAAGGGTGATCCGGTGAAAGAAGCCGGGGGCCCACATCCAATTGAAATTTCAATGCATCCCGCCGAAGGCGGCCCAAAAGTTTGATCACTTTTCCGCCGGAGCGGGCTTTCTGTATCCAGCTTTCATTCATATCGCTTATACCCTGAACCGGAATGTCTTCCATCCGGAGATGTTTTTGGAAGATCACATTAGTCAGCAGCAGCATTTTTTTTGCTGTGTCCCAGCCCTCAACATCCAAAGACGGATCCGGCTCAGCAATACCTTTATTTTGGGCTTCCTTCAGGGCCGAAGAGTAATCCAAACCCGCCTGCATGCGTGCTAAGATGTAGTTGCTTGTCCCGTTTAAAATCCCTTCCATAAGCGAGATTTCGGTGCCGGCGAGGGAGTGCAGTGCGGTATCCAAGCCGGGAAGGGCGGCTCCCGCGGCCCCGCTGATTTTTATTCGTTTCGCATTCCGGGAGGCGGCTTCCAAAAGCCCCGGGCCTTCAATCACCAGTGGAGCTTTGTCCGCTGTGACCACATCCCAGCCTGTCTCGAGCGCCTCCAGATTCATGGCCGCACCCGGCTGACCGTCCTTTTCACGGGAAGGAAGGCACATAATCACAGCGCCCGGTTTTTTTCTTTTGAGAAACCTCTCGAGGCCAAGATTGTTTTTCCATACAATTTCATTCAGCGAAACGGGAAAGCCGGTTAGAATCGCAGTTTTTCTTGACCGGATTACAGCGCGGATTTGAAAATCAAGACCGTAGCGGCTCCGGCAAAAAGCGTGCTTCTTCTTCAGCAGATCGAAAAAGGCTCCGACGACTTGACCGAACCCGATAAGAATTAAATTTATTTTTTGCATAAAATCCGCTTTTCAGGGAGCAGGGTTTGCAAATTTTACGATGACTCAAGCGTCAAAGTCTTCCAGCCGCTTGTATTTTTTAAAGAACTGCCGGGTCATTGTTGCGACTGTCCCGCTTAACAGGGCCAAGGCGATCAAGTTGGGAAACGCCATAAAGGCATTAGCAATATCTCCGATGTAGAAAACCAGTTCAATGGAAATCAGCGATCCGACAAAAACCAGGACCACATAGATCAACCGGTAAGGATAGGTGATCTTGACGCCGAAGAGATATTTCATACACTGTTCACCGTAATAATACCAGCCCAGGAGTGTTGAGTATCCAAACAGAAAGGATGAAATCGCCACAACCAGGCCTCCCACAATCGGCACCGTGTCTGAGAAAGAGGCTGCGGTCATGGCCGCCCCGTCCAGTCCGCTTTGCCACATGCCGGAGGAAAGATTGATCAATGCGGTTATGGTGCACACGACAATCGTATCGATAAAAACTTCGCCTACGCCGATGAGTCCCTGATGGATTGGTGACGGGGTCTGAGCGGCTGCATGCGCGATGGGAGCGCTTCCCAGACCGGCTTCATTGGTGAGCAAGCCGCGTCTGAATCCCATCTGGATGGCGCTTTTAACCGTTGCCCCCATGAATCCTCCCACTGCCGCAGATGGAGAAAAAGCTTCTTGAAAAATCAGAAGGAACACTCTGGGAACATCGCCGATGTTAGAAAAAATAACAGCGAACCCGAAGGCAAAATAAATAAGGACCATTGTAGGAACAAGTTTTTCCGCCACTTTGCCGATACGTTTGATTCCGCCGATGATCACAAGGCTGACCAGCAAAGTAATGGTGATTCCGGTGACCACATTCGGAATTCCAAACTCACTGTTAAAAGCCAGTGCCATTTGATTGGCCTGCATCATATTTCCGGTACCGAAAAGAGCGGCGAAGGCACCGAATACGGCAAAAGAAGCCGCCAGGATCTTGGCCCATTTTTTGCCTTTAAAGCCGTTCTTTATGTAATACATCGGTCCGCCGGCAATGGTGCCGTCGGGAAATTTTTCCCGGTAATGAACTCCAAGCAAAGCCTCGGAATATTTGGTAGCCATGCCGACAAAACCGCAGACCCACATCCAAAAGATTGCTCCCGGACCTCCGGTGAATAAAGCGGTGGCAACTCCAGCGATATTGCCGTTGCCGACCGTGGCGGCCAAAGCCGTAGATAACGCCGCGAACGGGGAAACATCTCCGTCCCGCTTCTTACCTGCAGGTCTTCCCATGAAACCGCTGAAAATCAGTTTCATGCCTTTGCCGAGATGCCTGAATTGAATAAGCCCGGTTCGAACAGTCAACCAGGCGCCAACTGCAAACAGGATATAAATCATATACGACCAAATGAATTGTGCCGTGCTGTCTATCCATTGGCTGAGATTAACATAAAATTCTTGCATATTCGCACTCCTTTGGAATGTGGTATCGCATTTTCTTTTAGCTTATAGCATAAATAAAACTTCGGGACAACAAGGGATTGTACGGAGTTTTTTTTCCTTCATGTTGCAGCTTTGTGACGGAAGTATGTAAAATTCTGTAATCATTGTAATTCCATCGGGTCGGATAAAACCAAAGTTGACATTTCGACTTTAAATGGGTTTGAATAATGATAAATTATGATAAGGGGAATGTATTCAAATGGAATTTAAAGGCCGCGACATTGTGTCAATTCAGGATTTCACAAAAAAAGACCTGATGCATATTTTAAAAGCCGCTGAAAAAATGGAAGAGGACAAGCCTGACCTGCTGGCTGGGAAAATACTTGCCACATTGTTTTTTGAACCCTCAACGCGGACCCGCTTGAGTTTTGAGAGTGCGATGTATAAATTAGGCGGAAAAGTGCTTGGTTTTTCTGACGAAAAAGTATCCTCCGTAAAAAAAGGAGAGACCATCTGGGATACCGCAAAGATGGCTGACCGTTATGGAGATGTGATTGTCATAAGAAGTCCGGTTGAAGGGTCAGCGAGATTGGCTGCGGAGGCCGCAGCCGTTCCGGTTATTAACGGCGGGGACGGCGCCAATCAGCACCCCACTCAAACCCTGCTGGATTTATATACGATCCGGAAGACCAAAAAACAAATAGACAGGCTCAAGATTGGATTTTTAGGTGATCTTAAATATGGGCGAACCGTACACAGCCTGACCATGGCGTTAAGCCATTGGACGGTCGAGTTGTATTTCATTGCGCCGGAGGCTCTTCAGGTGCCCGGCCATTACCTGAGAGATCTCCAGGAAAAAGACATTCCATGTCATCAAACCACTGATGTTTTGTCAGTCAGTAGAGAGCTCGACATCCTGTATGTGACCCGAATTCAGCAGGAACGATTCCCTGATCCGGTGGAATATGAGAAATATAAAAATACATATCGTTTGGACAGCTCCCTCTTAAGCCATATAAAAGACGACATGAAAATTATGCACCCCCTGCCGCGGGTGGGGGAAATCAGCCCGGAATTGGATGAAACCAGCCATGCTGTTTATTTCGAGCAGGCAGGAAACGGCGTAATCGTGAGAAAAGCATTGCTGGCCTTGGTCTTAGGCAAAGAGATATGATCTTTTTATTCTGGATTATTCATGGACCGGGATTGCCGCAGATGCGGTATAACATCTCAAATCTGAAAAGCATTTCGCAGTCGGATGACCCTTATCCATTGCCATGAAAAATCGATTTTCGAATAATAAGTCAGGTTGTATATGATGGAATCAATTTGAGAAAAAGGTGATATGATATGGAAGAAAAAGAAAGAAAAGTTCCTGCTATCAAAGACGGCACGGTTATTGACCATATACCCAGCCGTGAAACATTCAGGATCATCCGGATTTTGGATCCGCAGGAATTTCAGCAGCCGATCAGTGTAACATTAAATTTAGACAGCAAAGTAATGGGCAAAAAAGGGGTGATCAAATTTGATAATCGTTTTATAACAAAGAGCGAAGTGAATCGAATCGCTATTCTCGCTCCTAATGCCACTGTCAGTATTATAAGGAATTATAAAATAAAAGAAAAAATCAAGGTCAAACTTCCCCAAAAATTAGTTGGAATCATTGGATGTTCCAACCCTGCCTGTATCACAAATATAGAGGAAGTGGAAACATTTTTCAAACTTGCAAGAAAAGAGCCTGTGGAATTTAAGTGTCATTATTGTGAAAGAAACTATGGCAAAGATGAGCTCGAAATCAAAAGAAAATAATCCATTGCGCATTATGCATGAAAGCCTTGATGATGCGTATTATGCCTGAATTTCCGTAATCCATTCGTGAATGCGCTCGAGTGCAGCGGTTAGATAATCATGAGGCAGACCGAAACTGATACGGAGAAATTTATCCATGCCGAAATGGTCGCCCGGGACCAAAAGCACACTCTTTTCTTTGATTAAACGTTCTGCGAATTCAGTAGAATTAATATCCAAGTGATAGCGGACGAAAGCGATAGCCGCAGCCTGTGGAGGAGTAAAACTGAATGTGTTTTCATGGCTGTTCATCCATTGTTCCAAAACTGGAAACCCTTTCCGGATGTATTCACGGGTACGTTTAATCAAACGCGGTCTTACTTCGGGTGAAAGGGCGATGGCGGCGAGATGGTTGGACAGCATAGTCGCGCTCAAGGTGGTATATTCATGCCTTTTCCATATATCATCTATAACCTCATTCTGAGCGATAGCCCAGCCGATTCTGAGGCCCGGCAGACCGTATGCTTTACTAAGGCTTCCCGTCGCCACAACTTTATCATAGCGTCCGTAAAAAGAGGGAGTCTGCTTATCTGTCGTGCGTTCGGCGCCTGTATAAACCTCATCAGCCAGAATCCAGGCGCCGGCCCTTTCGGCGATTTTGATAATACGTTCCATTTCCTGTTCGGTGAAAATATAGCCGGTGGGATTATCCGGATTGCATACAGCGATCAATTTAGTTTCATTTGTGACCGTGTCCTCTAATTCATCGAGGTCGGGAGCCCAGCCGTTTTTTTCGCGTAAATGAAAAGCTTTGACATTCAGGTTCTGGTTTTTGGCGATTCCCCAGATCTGCATGTAATTCGGCAGCATTATAACGATTTCATCTCCGGGAGAGAGCAGAGTATTCAGAGTGTTGTAATTGGCTTCAATCGCACCGATCGTCACCAGGACATTACCGGCGGAAGCACCCCGGTACAAGGCCGCTATATATTCTCTCAGTTCAGGGATACCATTGGCATGAGCGTAGTTTATTTCCGTGGCCATCAGCTTTTCAGTCAAGTCAGGATTGTTCTCAATCAAATCCCCTAATGTGATAGGGTGCACACCGCTTTCTGAAATATTATAGTCAACATCCTTTTCATACTTGGACATCATCCGTTCCATGGTAAAAGGCTGAAATTTTGTCATTTTATTCTCCTCATATATACAATTTTAATATAAGCATAAAAACAAATTCAAAACAAGGTTAAGATAAAAACATCCACTTGAATATTTTTTAACAACAAATTAATATAGTGCATTCGATGCTTATTTATAAAAACAGTTCATATAAAGTATTTTATTATTTATAAAATGGGGCATGCTTATCGTTCTTAATTTGGGCCATATTTTATAACACGTCATTTGCTTAAAGGAGAGCCTTAAATGGATACGAAATTTTTTGTCGATTTGGAAAATTTATATGGAGCTCATAATTATCATCCTTTAGATGTGGTTTTGACCAAGGGACAGGGTGTCTGGGTATGGGATGTTGAGGGAAATAAATACCTGGATTTCTTAAGTGCTTATTCGGCAGTAAACCATGGTCATTGTCATCCCAGAATAACAAAAGTACTGGCTGAGCAAGGCAAGACTTTGACTTTGACTTCCCGGGCATTCCGCAATGATCAATGGCCGATGTTAACTAAGGAGATTTGTGAAATCACCGAATATGACATGGTTTTAGCGATGAATTCCGGAGCGGAGGCTGTGGAAACTGCGGTTAAAGCAGCAAGGATGTGGGGTTACCGGAAAAAGGGAATCCCGGAAAACCAAGCAGAGATCATTACTTGCTGCAATAATTTCCATGGAAGGACCATTGCCATTATTAGTTTTTCTACTGAAGAATTATACCGAAAAGATTTTGGCCCTTTTACTCCCGGGTTCGTTCAGATACCTTACGGAGACACGGATGCCCTTGAGAAAGCCATAACTCCCAAAACAGCAGCGTTTTTAGTGGAACCCATCCAAGCTGAAGCCGGAATACTGATTCCTCCACCGGGTTATTTAAAAAAAGCGAAAGAGGTTTGCAAAAAAAATAACGTTCTTTTTATTGCGGATGAGATACAGACCGGGCTGGGACGCACAGGTAAAATGTTTGCTTGTGAACATGAAGGAGTCCGTCCCGATGTTACTGTCGTCGGCAAGTCATTAGGCGGGGGGTGCTATGCGATCTCAGCGGTTCTTTCTGACCGGGAAGTTTTGGGTGTGTTCACTCCCGGAAGTCATGGCTCAACATTCGGCGCAAATCCATTAGCTTCTGCTGTGGCCAGGGAAGCTCTTCGAGTGCTTGAAGAAGAAAAAATGCTGGAGAATTCTGCAGAAATGGGTGCTTATTTTCTGGATAAACTTAAGAGCTTAAAAAGTCGACATATAAAAGAAATCCGGGGGAAAGGCCTCTTAATCGGCATCGAGCTGAAACCGGAAGCCGGAGGCGCTCGGAAATTCTGTGAAGCCTTAGAAAAAGAACGGTTGCTTTGCAAAGAAACACATGAGCATGTCATACGGTTTGCTCCCCCGCTGGTTATAAAAAAGAAAGATCTGGATTGGGCGTTTAAGCGAATAAAAAAAGTCTTTAAAGATTTTGAATAACCTGTATTATGGAGAGATTCCTATGAAAAAAATCCTGATCACAGCCTTGATTGCTATCGGTTTATCCGCTTGTATTATTTATATCCCGCAGTCGGAAGGCGATTATTATCCTTCCCCGCGTGAAGAGGAATATACCCGCCGGGCTCCGGCTGCGAAGATGAGTGAAGTGAATTTTTATGATTATTTAGGCCGCTATGGAGTTTGGGTCAGTCTCACTTCCCATGAATATGTCTGGCTTCCCCGGGATGTCGGATATGGATGGAGACCGTATACGCATGGCCGCTGGGCCTGGACCGACTACGGATGGACCTGGATGTCCCGTTATAATTGGGGATGGATTCCCTTCCATTACGGCCGCTGGGGCTGGGACAATCAACTCGGTTGGTATTGGACTGTCGGTTATACATGGGGGCCGGCATGGGTGACCTGGCGCAAAGGAAGCCGTTACGTCGGCTGGGCGCCGCTTCCTCCCGATGTCCGGTTTATGCCGGGGTACGGCATTCGGCGGATTTCATATGACATTCCTTTTCACTATTGGGTATTTGTCGAGGGATCTCATTTTTATTCCGATAGGATGAACCGGTATATTCTCCCTCCCGAACGGAACAGGAGTCTTATACGGACTACGGTTTCCAAGACGGAGATTGTTCAGAGGGATAACCGCATTATCAACCGGGGAGTGGATGTTGACGAGATGCGGAGAATTTCCCGTGATTCGATCAACAAATATCAGCTGGAAGACGCCGGTGTTTTGAATCCTTCCCGCCTGGAAGGAAATAAAATCAGGATATACCGCCCTGAAATTGAGAGGAACTCTCTGGCCCGTCCATCGAGAATCATGGAAAAAGAGGAAGCCCGTGAGGTGATAACCGAAGACCGGATCCGGAAATCCAGCCAAAGCGATGAATTAAAACAAAGACAGGAAAGAGAAAGGGAATTGCTCGAAGAAACCCAGGAAAGAGAAGTCCGGGAGCTGAAAGAAAAACTGGAAAAGAGGGAGCAGACAAAAGCTGAAGAAAGCAAACAGAAGGAACCGGAATCCCGGAAAGAGATACAAAAACTGGAACAGGAACACCAAGTGGAAAAATCCAAATTGAAAAAACGGCAGAGCGAAGAGACGGAAAAAGTGAAAAAATCTGAAAGCACGGAAAAGAAAGAAGAGGAAAAAAAGGAAAAAACCACATCCATAAAAAAGAAGAAGAAAAAGTGACATGCTGAATTCCTGGAAATAATTGTTCGGCCGTCTCGGCCCGTTAATAATCCAGGCCAGGTAAAATACTTTTTTGATTTGCACGTCATTTATGCTAAAATACGGTTTAATTATATACAAACCTGCATCTCCGGATCCGACGGACTTACAAAATACTGTATTATGCTTAAGCCGTGATTACCGCAGATGCGAAACGCGGTCAAACAATGAGCTATATTGTATACGCCAGAAAATACCGGCCTGCCACATTTGATGAGATCATCGGGCAGAAGCCCGTAGTGCGTACGTTAAAAAACGCGATAAAAATGGACCGCATTGCTAATGGGTATATTTTTTCCGGTATGCGCGGAGTGGGGAAAACCACTGCCGCCCGGATCCTGGCTAAAGCCCTGAACTGCAAAGATGGGCCAACTCCGGAGCCCTGCAACAACTGCGATGTCTGCCGGGAAATCCAGGAAGGCCGGTCGGTGGACGTCCTTGAAATAGATGGCGCTTCCAACCGGGGAATCGAAGAAGTGAGGCAGCTTCGGGAAGGGGTCAGATACAAACCTTTGCAGGGCCGTTATAAAATTATCATCATTGATGAGGTACATATGCTGACGGAACCGGCCTTCAATGCTCTATTGAAAACACTGGAAGAGCCGCCCGAGCAGACTATTTTTATTCTTGCCACAACGGATTTTCATAAAATACCGGCCACAATTGTGTCCCGCTGCCAGCATTTCGAATTCCGAAAAATCCCGCTCAAGGATATTGTTTCTCATCTTGTTTTTATTACGGAAAAAGAAGGAATTTCTATTTCAGAGCCGGGACTGCGTTTGATCGCCGAGGCCTCGGAAGGAAGTTTGAGAGACGCCCAGAGCCTCTTGGATCAGGCCGTGGCTTTTTCCGGCGAAACCATTCCCGAGGATGACTTGCGTGAGCTGTTAGGAACGGTCAGCCAGGAATTGCTTTTCGAGTTTTCAGCCGCAATTTTGGATAATCAGCCGGATAAGATTTTTATACTGGTTGAGAAGGTGATGAACCGGGGATATGATCTGAGGTTTTTTTATGAAGAATTGATCAAACATTTCCGCAATTTGTTGATTGCCGCAACCATGGAAAATATTACTGATGTATTGACGCTGCAGGCCCGGGAAGCGAAAAGAATCAAGGAAGAAGCCGGCAAGACCACTCCGGACCAGATTCTCCGTTATCTGCATGCCCTTCAGGAAGGTGAAGCAGGACTGCGGTATTCTTCCCATCCCCGTTTTTATTTTGAAGCCCTTTTAGTCAAGCTTTGCGGACTGCGTCACCTGATTCCGATTCAGGATGTCATAAAGGAAATCCGCGGGTTGAAAAAGAGCGGCATAAAAGGAAGTCAGCGGGAAACAGTTTCAACCGGCCCATTCAAGGAAAGCTTGAACCGAAATAAACAAAGAGAGGATTATCCGGCTTCTCCGGAAAAACAAGCCGGAAATGCAGATGCCGGAGTCCGTGAAGATAAGGAAAGAGAACCCGAAGTGAAGGATCCCATGGTTCAGGGTTTTCTTTCTGAATTCAAGGCCCAAATTCTCTCCGTGGATAAAAAAGATAAATCATGATTTTCAGGAGAATATAATGAAAGGCGTAGGCAATCTTCAAAAAATGATGAAACAGGCCCAGCAGATGCAGGAAAAAATGCAGCGGGAATTAGAAGAGTTGAAAGTGGAAGGCTCCAGCGGCGGTGGAATGGTGGCGGTGACCATGGATGGACATAAAAATCTTGAATCCATCCGAATCGATCCTGAAGTGGTGGATAAAGAGGATGTAGATATGCTGCAGGACTTGATCAGTGCGGCATTCAATGATGCATCCACCAAGGTGGATGAACAAATCAAAGAAAAGATCGGCGCAGTCGGCGCCGGTATGAAAATACCGGGTTTATTTTAAAATGGACCAAGATCATCCTCTATCCCGCCTCATTGAAGAGATAAAAAAAATTCCGGGGGTGGGAGCGAAGACAGCGCAGAGGATGGCATTTTATATTATCGGCTTATCTCCGGCGGAAGCGGATTCTTTGGCTGACTCAATCCGGGAGGCTAAAAACCGGGTTTTTACCTGTTCTGTATGCAACAGCCTGACGCATGTTGATCCCTGCCTGTATTGCCGTGATGAGAACCGAAGGAACGATGTCCTTTGTATCGTCGAAGAACCTTTTAATATCGAGGCGATTGAAAAAACCGGCATTTTCAGAGGCCGTTACCATGTGCTGCTTGGGGCGATGTCTCCCTTGAAAGGGCGCGGCCCCGATGAAATGAAGTCTGAAAAATTATTGAAAAGAATTCAAGACGGCGTTTTTGAAGAGATCATTATTGCGACTAATCCGACTTCGGATGGAGAAGCCACAGCCGCTTATTTGACCAGGCTGTTAAAGGATTATCATATTAAGATGACCCGCCTGGCTATGGGCTTGCCTGTCGGTTCTGATCTTGACTACGCCGATCAAGTGACAATAAAAAAATCTTTGGAAGGACGAACGGAAATAAAAGATTAACGGGTTGAAATTGCGCTCTGTAATATTCACAGGCGTATCCCAATTAATTGCAATCATAGGAGCTAATAAATGTCTGAAAAAATGAAAAAAAGATTACAAAACGAAAAAGAGTATGAACCCATTGAGGGGAATACCGCGGCGACTCACGTGGCTTATGCTTTCAGTGAGGTGGCGGCGATCTATCCCATCACTCCCTCTTCGCTTATGGGAGAATTAGCCGATGCCTGGGCCTCCCAGGGTAGAAAAAATATTTTCGGCCAAAAATTGAATGTGGTGGAAATGCAGTCCGAAGGCGGAGCCTCCGGTGCTGTGCATGGGAGCTTATCCGCGGGTGCTATGACCACCACGTTTACGGCCTCACAGGGCTTGATGCTGATGCTGCCGAATATGCATAAGATAGCCGGTGAAATGCTTCCGACTGTGTTTCATGTGTCGGCCCGGTCTCTGGCCTGTCAGTCCTTGTCTATTTTCGGAGATCATTCCGATGTCATGGCCGCCCGGAACACAGGGTTTGCCCTGCTGGCGTCCGGTTCGGTTCAGGAGGCGATGGATTTAGCTGTTGTGGCCCATTTGGCCACACTGAAATCCAAGATTCCGTTTGTGCACTTTTTTGACGGGTTCCGCACTTCCAATGAAATCCAAAAGGTGGAAATGATTCCATATGAAACCCTCGAGGAAATGGTGGAGATGCAATATGTGGAAGAGTTCCGGTCCCGGTCAATGAATCCGGAACGGCCGTTTCTAAAGGTTGGGGCTCAAAACCCGGATGTCTATTTTCAGGGACGGGAGACAGTGAATAAGTACTATCAGGCCGCTCCGGAAATCGTCCAGGAATATATGGATAAAGTTGGAGAAAAGATCGGAAGGCGCTACCATCTTTTTGATTATATCGGAGACCCCAAAGCGGAAAAAGTTATTGTAGCGATGGGTTCCGCAGTGGAAACTATTGAAGAGACAGTCAATTATCTAACCGGCAAAGGTGAAAAAGTCGGAGCGGTTAAGGTCAGGCTTTACAGGCCTTTTTCTGTTGAAGCTCTTAGAAATGCAATTCCTGAATCTGTGAAAAAAATCGCAGTTTTAGACCGGACCAAGGAACCGGGAGCTATCGGCGAGCCACTTTACCTGGATGTAGCCGTTGCCCTGTCCGGACGGAACATCAAGATTATCGGCGGCCGTTACGGATTGTCATCCAAAGAATTTACACCCGCCATGGTCAAGGCGGTGTATGACCGCTTGGACGGAGACGGCGTTCATGATTTTACAGTGGGGATCAACGATGATGTCACCCATAAATCGCTTGCTGTCGGTGAACCGCTGGATTCAGAACCTGAAGGCACCATCCGCTGCAAATTTTGGGGTTACGGATCTGACGGCACGGTTTCCGCCAACAAAAATTCCATCAAGATTATCGGCGACAACACGGATATGTACGCGCAGGGATATTTTCAATATGATTCGAAAAAATCCGGCGGAGTCACCATTTCCCACTTGAGATTCGGTAAAGAGAAGATCCAATCCCAGTATCTCCTGAACACTTCTGATTTTGTGGCTTTGCATAAAGATTCCTATATCGGACGCTATGATATTTTAGGAGGTCTGAAAGAAAACGGGATTTTCCTGCTGAATTCCAAATGGGACGCGAAGGATGTATTCAATCACCTGACCCGGGATATGCAGGAAACCATTCTGGAAAAGAAAATTAAAGTTTATAACATCGATGCCTTGAAAATCGCCCACGAAGTTGGTCTGGGCAACCGGATCAGTACGGTCATGCAGGCCGTTTTTTTCAAGATTTCAGGAGTCCTTCCGGAAGAAAAGGCGATTAAACTGATCAAATCCGCCATCGAAAAAACCTTTATGAAGAAAGGTGAAAACATTGTCAAGATGAACTGGGAGGCTGTGGACAGAGCGGTTGACGCTCTGGAAGAGGTTCCGATTCCCGGAAAAATCACCCAATCAGCCGCTGAAGGAAAATTGATTCCTGACGACGCCTCAGATTTTGCTAAGAACGTCATTGATCCCTCCATGCATTTTAATGGCGATATCATTCCTGTTTCCCAGATGCCGCTGGACGGAGCGGTGCCTACCGGAACCGCTAAATTGGAGAAACGGGGAGTCGCTCCCGAGGTGCCGCGATGGATTCCGGATAACTGTATCCAGTGCAATCAATGCGTGATGGTCTGCCCCCATGCCACGATCCGTACCAAGCAGATTGATCCTAAAGAATTAGGCGATGCACCCGATGGATTCACCACACTCAAATCCCGTACCAAAAACGACCGGGACTTAAAGTTCAGGCTTCAAGTATATATCGATGACTGTGTCGCCTGCGAAAATTGTGTCGAGGTATGTCCCGCCAAGGAAAAAGCGCTGGAAATGATACCTATTGAGGACGCCAGGGAATCCGGAGAAAGAGAACGGGAAGAGTTCTTTGAAAAGCTTCCTTATAATGTTCTGGACGGTGTCAAACGCACAACGGTCAAGGGCAGTCAATTCCTGCAGCCTTATCTGGAATTTCATGGGGCCTGTGCCGGATGCGGAGAAACGCCTTATGTTAAGCTGGCTACTCAGCTTTACGGTGACCGGATGGTCATCGCGAATGCAACAGGCTGTTCGTCCATCTGGGGAGGAACCTTTCCCACGGTGCCGTACTGCAAAGATACTGACGGCCGGGGACCCACTTGGGCCAATTCTCTTTTTGAAGACAACGCGGAGTACGGTTTTGGGATGCGCCTGGCCGTTGATTCCAATCGCAGTCAGCTGCTGGACAAGATAAACACATTGCTGAAAATGGGAACGACAAATGAATTAACCGCGGCATTAAAAAAGAATAAGGACCTTTGGCAGTCCGTGGATGCAGAAGCTCATGCCGCAGCGCAGGCCACTAAAAAACTTTTATCAGAAGCCCTGGAAAAGGCGCCGGATAAAACGCGCCCGGTGATTAAAAAAATTGTGGAGCTCCAAGACTATTTTGTAGAAAAAAGTGTTTGGTCCATTGGCGGCGACGGCTGGGCCTATGACATCGGTTACGGCGGACTGGACCATGTGCTGGCTGTAGGAAAAAATGTGAATGTTCTGGTGCTGGATACGGAAGTGTATTCCAACACCGGGGGCCAGGCCTCCAAGGCTACGCCTATGGGTTCCGTGGCGAAGTTTGCTTCAGCCGGAAAACCCACCATCAAAAAAGATTTGGGCCGGATGGCCATGACTTATGGATATGTCTATGTGGCATCCGTCGCGATGGGCGCCAACCAGAATCAATGCTTAAAGGCTTTTCTGGAAGCCGAAGCCTATGACGGTCCTTCGCTGATCATCGCATACTCACCGTGCATTAACCATGGTTTGGATATGACCAAAACTCAGCAGGAAGAGAAATTGGCTGTAGATTCCGGGTATTGGTTCCTTTACCGCTATAATCCCGCACGCGCTGATGAAAACAAGAACCCGTTCACGTTGGATTCAAAAGAGCCGAAATTGGACTATTATAAATTTTTGGAAAATGAAATCCGTTACCGCACATTGGAACAGCAGTATCCGGAACGGGCCAAAACCCTGTTTAAAGAAGCCGCTGAAAAGGCCAGGGAAAGATATGAAATTTATCGCAAAATGGCGGAAAAGTGATCTGAAAATCCATGTTTATCAGCATCTTCAATGATGTGCTGGGCCCGGTTATGCGGGGACCTTCAAGTTCGCATACGGCCGGTTCATACCGGATCGGCCGTATCAGCCGGTCCCTTCTTGGGGAAAAACCTGAAAAAGTTGTTTTCACATTTGATCCGGACGGGTCTTATTCTCAAGTTTACACCCAGCAGGGCGTGGACCTGGCTTTAGCCGCCGGTCTTATGAACTGGAATATTACTGATGATCGTTTTAAGTCGGCGCTGACGCATGCGGAAGCGAGCGGAATTAAACTGACTTTCCGCATTTCCAATTTGACGGACAAACATCCCAACGCTGTTCTTATCCAAATGACCGGAAAGAACGGGTCCATCCTGGATGTGGAAGCGCGTTCCGTGGGAGGAGGGCTGATCGAAATTTCGCGAGTGGATGGCTGGGATATACTTATGGATGGAAAGTCCTATGATTATCTTATTGAAGGTGAAGGCGGATATGAAGCAAAACTCGATCAGATTCTGTGTGCCGTCCCGGTTGACCTGAAAGATCGATTGGAAAACCACAGCCGGATTGCCGTTCATTACCAAGGGACCGTGCCGCTTCCGGACAATCTGATCAAAAAAGTTCTTGATCTTGCCGGGATCAATAAGATTTTTACCTCCAGTCCGGTTTTTTATATGAAAAAAGGAACCCCCCTTTTTGAGAGTGCAGCCGGAATGATTGCGTATGCAGAGGATCAGGGGATTTCACTAGGTCAGGCAGCCTTACAATATGAGTCCCGGCTGCTCGGTCTCAGCGAACAGGAGGCCGTGGATGAAATGATTCGCCGCTACAGAATTATGCTGGATTCGGTGAAGGAGGGGCTGCGGGATAAGGATATCGATATGCAGTTGCTGGAGCCTATGGCTCATGTGGTCTGGTCGGAAAGTCAGCAGGGACATCTTCCTGTCGGCGGCCTTCACTCCCGGGCGGCTGCAAGGGCTTTGGCGGCCCTGCATGTCAGCAACAGCATGGGGGTCGTATGCGCAGCGCCCACCGGCGGTGCAGCAGGAGTGATACCCGGACTAATCGTTACTCTTAAGGAAGAATTCGATCTGAATGAAGAACAGACAGCATTATGTTTGTTCGCCGCAGGCGCGGTCGGACTGATTATCGCCATGCGGGCGACGTTTGCAGCGGAAGTAGCCGGATGCCAGGTGGAAATCGGAGCCGCCGGCGCTATGGGTGCGGCGGCTGTAGTGGAAGCAGCGGGCCGGGAACCTGGAGAAGCAGCGGGTGCCGCGGCGATTTCTTTGCAGAATACAATGGGATCGGTTTGTGATCTGGTCCAGGGTTTGTGTGAAATTCCCTGCCATACCCGGAATGCAGCCGCAGCCTCATCGGCTATGATATGCGCTGATTTAATCTGCGGCGGCTATGTAAACCCTATTCCTTTGGATGAAACCATTGATGCAGTTTATTCAGTGGGATGCATGCTGCCGTCTGAATTGCGGTGCACATCTAAAGGCGGAATCGCAGTGACGCCATCCGCGCTTAAACTGCCGCGCCTAGGCGGGCGCAGGGCCGAATAGTCATTTTTTTTGATTGTTATAAAATATTATACATCCTGAATGATGAAAGCGACCCCGTTTGTCATCCCCGGAGCGATGCGGAGGAAATCTTAGACTTCGTCGTAACGTCGGCATTGCCATAGTCGATAGAAAAAGCGATAATATGAATAAATGCCATGCTGAAGGACGGAAAAATTTTAATACCGTAACCTTGAAGCTGGTGTTGAAAAGCAAACGATGCCGCTTGGCTGAACCGGTTGATTACACAGTGGAAATTTCCGCTGGAAAATGTTTAGTGAATAAGACGGTAATCATACAAGAGTAAAAAAAAGGAGAAAACATGTTTGACGCCTCTGTGTACACAAAAAGACGAAATCAATTGAAAAAACAAGTGAAGAATGGGTTGGTTTTGTTCCTCGGAAATGAGGAAACTCCTATGAATTATCCGGCCAATCCCTATCACTTCCGCCAGGACAGTTCTTTTCTATATTTCTTCGGATTGGATTTTCCGGGCCTGGCTGGAGTCATTGATATCGATGAGGACCGCGACATTATTTTCGGAAATGATGTGGATATGGAAGATGTGATTTGGATGGGACACCAACCCCTCCTGAAGCAAAGAGCGGAAGCCGCCGGCATTCAAGAAACCTCCCCCCTGGATGAATTAGGGGAAATGCTTAAAGCTGCACGCACAAAAGGCAAGCCCATTCATTTTCTACCCCCATACCGGCCGGAAACCGTCATGAAACTGGAAGATTTTCTGGGAATCAAGGAAAAAAGTGTCCAAGACTATGCATCCGAAGCTTTGGTTAAAGCGGTGGTCGCACAGCGGTCGGAAAAAATCCCGGAAGAAATCGAACAGATTGAGCTCGCACTGGATGCATCGTATGATATGCATACTACTGCCATGAAGATGGCCCTTCCAGGGATTTTTGAATATGAGATCGCGGGGGTGATCGAGGGGATTGCTTTATCTCATGGGGGGAATGCGGCATTCCCCATTATTTTAACCATCAACGGCCAGATCCTGCATAATCACGACCACAGCAATAAATTGGAAAAAGGCCGGTTGCTAGTCAATGATTCCGGTGCCGAATCGCCCATGCATTATGCATCCGACATCACCCGCACCATTCCGGTCGGAGGGACATTTACGGAGAAGCAAAAAGATATCTATCAGATTGTCCTGGATTCCCAGCTGGCTGCGATTGACGACATAAGGCCGGGGAAAAAGAATAAAGAAATTCATCTAAAATCGGCTCAAGTGATCGTATCAGGATTGAAGCAGTTGAATCTTATGAAGGGGGATGTGGACGAGGCTGTATCCCAGGGTGCGCATGCTCTGTTCATGCCTCATGGATTAGGACATATGATGGGGCTGGATGTGCATGATATGGAAGATGTGGGTGAAAATTACGTTGGATATGATAAAAACGTGCAGCGGAGTGATCAATTCGGATTGGCTTATCTGCGGCTTGCCCGGGATCTCAGACCGGGATTCGTCTTTACGGTAGAGCCGGGAATTTATTTCATTCCTGCGCTCATTGACAAGTGGAAAAGCGAAGACAAATTCCGTGATTTCATTAATTATGACAAAGTGGATACATACCGTGATTTCGGCGGCATCCGCATTGAAGATGATGTCCTGGTCACGGAATCCGGCGGACGGGTTTTAGGGCGAAAACCTATTCCCAAGACAATAAAAGAGGTGGAAGCTATAACAGGAAAGGGATAACAGGCCTTTCCGTTCATTGAAAAGATGTTCACTGAAATCAACATTCTATTTGCAGGCGTAAATGGGGAAACCTTAGAGCTAATCCGCGAACATCTCAATTCAGACGGGATTCACGGAGTGGTGGATTCCATCAATGAGTTTGGGGATTTGCAGGATAAGCTGAAGAAATCTTTTGACATATTGATCCTGGATGTGGATGCTGCTCCCTTCAGTGATGATAAGGCGATTGAACAAATAAAAAATAATACGGGAAATATTTCGCTCATTCTAATAGCCGAAAACGCGGATAAAGCAAGAATCCGCCAAGCCATGAAGGTTGGCATTTTGGATATTATTGAAAAAGATATTCCTGAACGCCTCATCTCGGTCATAAAGAGAGAAGCCGAGAATATTCAATTGCAGAGGAATCAAGTAAAGGCTTACCACAGGGTTCTTGAATCAGAAGCCCGTTACAGGGCAATTTTTGAAAGAACCGGAACCGCTAAATGCCTGTTCAATTCGGACGGGACTATCCAATTAGCCAACTCTCAATTCATGAGGCTGACCGGATTGGAAGCGGCGCATATTGAGGGAAAGCAAAAATGGCTGGAGCTGATCTTCAAAGAGGATCGGTCCAAATTTAAACCCATATCCGACCTGGTTCAATCAGGAAAAGCATATCTTCCCTGGAAAGAAGAGTTTCGCCTGGTGGATGCCGGAGGAACCATGAAATTTCTCATCGGCACTTTTTCCTTGATTCCTGAAACCGGGGAACACATTCTTTCTATTGTGGATATAACCGGTTTAAAGCGGGTCCAGAAAAGACTCAAACAAAGTGAAAAACGTCTGGCCGCGGCTCAGAAGATGGCTCATTTAGGGAACTGGGAATGGAATATTGATTCCGGCCGGATCATTTGGTCGGAGGAGATCTACCGGATTATGGGTGTTGATCCGGATAAATTCACGCCTTCGTTTAAATCATTTCTTGACCTGGTTTATTCCCAGGACCAGAGTAAAGTCAGGCGGGCCATCCGGAATTCATTTTTCCAAGGGAAGCCTTATTCCGTAGAACACAGGATAAAAACACCACAGGGAAAGGAGAAAATTCTGCATGAGAGGGGAACCGTTATCCGGGACAGACAGGGAAAGCCTGTCCGCATGGTGGGCACGGTCCAGGATATATCTCGGCGCAGTCATATGGAGGAACAAAACAGGCGTCTGGCAGCCGCGGTCTTTAACATCCGGGAGGGCATTCTGCTCTATGACACCGGGGGGCACATCCTTTTTGCTAATCCTGCGCTGGAAAATATCTTGGGTTTTTCATCCGGAGATTTGATTGGAAAATCTATAGATGATTTGAAGTTAATTGAAAATATTGAAGAAGCCGGGCATATCAATAAGAAAAAAAGGCCGGTTTTTGGCGGGCAGACCTCCTATCAAAAAAAAGACGGCGAAAAAATTGATATTGATGTTTTTTTATCTCCTATAAGAGAATCACGCCGCTCCAAAAACATTCTCTTTACGGTCCTGGTGCTTCGGGATATCACAGCCGAAGTCAGAATGGAGAAATATTTACGCAGAACTCATAAAATGGAGGCGCTGGGAACCCTGGCCGGCGGTATCTCGCATGATTTGAATAACATATTGATGCCGATTGTTTTGAATACGGAGCTGGCTTTGTGGGAGCTTGAAGACGATGATCAGGTTAAGGATTATCTCAAACAGGTTCTTATCGCTTCCAAACGGGGAAAAGAACTTGTGAACCAGGTGGTTTCATTCAGCCGCCAGAAGCCGGATGAAATGAAGCCTGTCCATCTTATTCCGCTTATTAAGGAAGCTTTGCGGCTGATGCAGGCTTCCATTCCGGCAGGCATAAAGCTGCATGCCTGTTATCAAACGGATAACGACCTTGTTTATGGAAATCCCACCCAAATACATCAGGTTTTAATGAACCTTTGTTCAAATGCATCCCAAGCACTGGAAGATGAGAGGGGAAGAATCGAGGTTGTTTTGGAATCCATACACTTGAATCAGAAAATCATAAAATTGTATCCAAGCTTAACCTCCGGCAGCTACGTGAAGCTAAGTGTAACCGATACCGGGTGCGGTATTCCTGAAAAGATATTTGATAAAATTTTTGATCCTTTTTTCACAACCAAAAAATCCAGTGAAGGATCCGGAATGGGGTTGGCGGTTGTGGATGGTATAGTCAGAAAACATCAAGGGATAGTCAATGTTTACAGTGAAGCGGGAGAAGGTTCAACATTCAACGTGTTTTTTCCTGCCCTCGATGAAAATGTTCAAGAGACGAAAGAGGAATCATTTGACTTCCATGGGGGAAATGAGCATATTTACGTTATTGATGATGAGCCGTTTCTTTTGAAAAGCCTGCAGAAGGTCCTGGAAAAATTGGGATACACCGTTACGACGAGCGATTCGCCTTCAGCGGGATTGAACGAATTTCAATTGCATCCGGAAAAATATGATTTAATTTTAACCGATCAAACCATGCCGGAAATGACAGGATTGGAATTGACGCATAGGATAAAATGTGCAGACAAGGACATGCCGGTGATTCTCATCAGCGGATTTAATGAAAAAATAAATGAGAAGGAATTGAAAAAAGCGGGAATTGCCAAATATCTCGCCAAGCCGGTTGATACGGCAAAGTTAGCCCGGTCTATAAGGTCGGTTTTAACTAAGAATCAGAAAAAAGGTGAAAAATAAATGGCCCAAATTTTAGTGGTGGACGACGACCCCCAAGTCAGTCGTGCTATTTCCGCCGTAGCTGAAAAAGACGGACATAAGACCGAAAAGGCGTTGACGTGCGAAGAAGGATTGGAGCGGATTGCGGGCGGAGGATTCGATGTGATTTTTTTAGATGTAAGGCTTCCGGATGGAAACGGGCTGGACATGTTGCCCCGGATTCAATCCCAAGCTGACCCTCCGGAAGTGATTATTATTACCGGCTTTGGGGATCCGGACGGGGCGGAATTGGCTATAAAAAGCGGGGTCTGGGATTATTTGCAAAAACCGTCTTCCGCGCGCCAGATCAAGCTGGCTCTCAGCCGGGCAGTCCAGTACCGGGAAAAAAAAGGTCCCCGAAAATCCTCTGAAACCATCAGCCGTGACGGCATTATTGGAAACCATCCTCAATTGTTGTCTGCTCTGGATAAAGCCGCACAGGCCTCTGAAACCGATGCCAATGTTTTGATCACGGGCCAAACCGGAACGGGCAAGGAACTGATTGCACTGGCTATTCATAATAACAGTGGGCGGTCCGCAAATAATTTTGTAGTGGTTGATTGTGCGGCTTTGCCGGAAAACCTGGTGGAAAGTGTGCTGTTCGGACATGTCAAGGGCGCATTTACAGGCGCGGATAAATACCGTGACGGACTGGTTAAGCAAGCTGACAGCGGGACTTTGTTCCTGGATGAAGTAGGGGAATTGCCGCTATCCATTCAAAAGTCTTTCCTCCGGGTGCTTCAGGAAAAAAAATTCCGACCTGTCGGAGGTAAAAAAGAAATCACCAGCCGGTTCCGCTTGGTTTCTGCGACCAACAGAAATTTAGACCGGATGGTGGAAGAAGGCCGGTTCCGGGAAGATTTGCTATTCCGGCTCAGGACCATTGTGATTGAGCTGCCCACCCTGAGGCAGATGCAATCAGATATTCCTGAGATCCATTCCCATTACCTGAAAAAATTTTGCCGGAAGTACGGAACTGAAATAAAAAAAACCTCTCCTGAATTCCTGGAGATCCTGACCAGCTATTCCTGGCCCGGAAATGTAAGGGAACTGATACAGGCTTTGGAGCGCTCCATTTCCGCAGCTCAATACGATCCGATGCTCTATCCCAAACATCTTCCTGACCACATTCGGGTTGCCGCGCTTAAATCGGCTCTGAACAGCGGGGGCGGAGATGAGGAAGAATATTCCGGATATCAAAACCTGGAAGATATGCCCCCTATTCAGGACATGAGAGACCTGGCTGTTGACAGGGTGGAAAAAAGGTATCTTCAAGACCTGATGGCTTTTACCAAGGGCCATATCAAACAGTCCTGCAGAATATCCGGATTGTCCCGGTCCCGGCTTTATACCCTGCTGAAAAAACACGGTGTATCAAAGCCGCGTTAATCCGGATCATAAAAAAATCTTTAGATTTATATCCGTTTGCTGAGACCTGGCATTAGGGGGAATTATTTCCAGAAGCCGGAGTAGCTTCTTGCAGCCGCATCTGTCCCATTATACACGATAAATCCGGCCGGAGTGAACATGTATCGGGCATTTGGCACGGGAATAAAGTGTCAAATCAGAGTAAAGCCGAAAATAATCGATATGGCATGATTTTTGTATATAAAAAGGGCTGGAATAAAGAAATGAGAATAGTCATCTACACTTCGAACTCAACCCAATCAAATCAACTGGTAAAGGAATTATTTGAGAATTTTTCGGACACGGCACGTATTGAACCCTATGATTCGCTGGGAGAATTAAAACAGCGATTGGCATCATTCCCTGAAATTTTTGTATTGATCCTGTATCTGCATGACAAGGACAATCTGCATCAGCTGCTGGAAATTAAAAATCTGATCACTCCAGTCAAGACTCTGCTTATCCTGCCGGATAACGATAGTGACACGGTTTCATCCGCACATCAGCTCCGGCCGAATTATATCGGGTATGAGAATGAAACCGGGCTGAATCAGAACATTCGGGCGGTCCTTGACCGATTGATCCTGATCCAATCCAAATGATTTCATTTATATTGACAAGGCTGAAACACACAAAGATAATAACCCTGAATGGAGGCATCTATGTTTGGTAAGCGAATAACCATATTTAAATTATTCGGATTTGAAGTCAAGCTGGATCTCAGCTGGCTGATTTTAGGACTGCTCATCACTTGGACCCTGGCTAAAGGGTTGTTCCCTAATTTTCATGAGGGCCTTTCGACATCCACATATTGGATTATGGGAGTGGCAGGCGCCATAGGGTTATTGTTTTCCATCGTCTTTCATGAATTGTGGCACTCATTGATTGCCCGCCGCTTCGGTTTGCCTATGAAAGGAATAACCTTGTTTATATTCGGCGGGGTGGCTGAGATGACGGAAGAACCGCCCAGTCCCAAAGCTGAATTTTTCATGGCGGTTGCCGGACCTTTATCCAGCATTGTGTTGGGATTTCTTCTGTTCGGAGTGGTGTTCTTAGGTGAAACCGCCGGTTGGGATAAACCTTTTCTAGGGGTAATTGATTACCTGGCTTGGATCAATTTGATTTTGGCCGGGTTCAACTTGATTCCAGCCTTTCCTCTGGATGGCGGCCGTGTGCTCCGTTCTATCCTATGGGGATGGAAGGATGATATCCGGTGGGCCACTAATGTTGCCTCTAAAATAGGATCCGGTTTCGGATTTGTCTTAATCATTCTTGGTGTATTGGAAGCCATCTCCGGAAATTTCATCGGCGGTGCCTGGATGTTTTTGATTGGAATGTTTATCCGGGGAGCTTCTCAGATGTCTTATCAGCAAATTGTGATAAGGCGGGCACTGGAAGGAGAAAAGGTTTCCCGGTTTATGGCATCAGAGCCGGTAACGGTTCCGCCATCCACCAATCTAAACGATTTGATTGAAGATTATATTTATGAGTACCATTATAAGATGTATCCGGTTGTGGAGAATGGTAAATTAATCGGATGCGTGGAACTAAACCATGTAAAAGAGATTCCCAAAGAGGAACGTTCCGGGAAGACGGTTGAGGATATCATGAAAAGCTGCTCTGCGGACAACACGGTCAGTCCGGATGAAGATGCGGTAAAGGCCCTTTCCATTATGAAACAAAAAAACCGCAGCCGGCTGATGGTGGTAGACAATGATAAGCTGATTGGCGTGGTGGCTCTGAAAGATATGCTTGAATTTTTAAATATAAAAGTAGATTTGGATTCAAGGTGACACGGATATGCTCATAATCATGTCAGGTCTGCCGGGGACCGGCAAGACCTCTGTGGCCAAAGAATTGGCTGGTCACCTGGGAGCGGAAAGATTATCCACTGATGAGCTGCGCAGGAAAATCGATAAAAATCAGGATTATTCAGAACAGCATAAACGGAGTGTTTATGCTGTTCTGATGGAGAAGGCTGAGAAAATACTTGAACAGAGAAAATCTGTAATTCTGGATGGGACTTTTTTCAAACGGGACCTGCGGCAACGGGCCGAAAAACTGGCCCGGAAACACGGAGAATCCTTTTTTTTGGTCGAAGTCGTTTGCCCGGAGAACATTGTTAAAAGAAGGATAGAAGACCGCTATCAAGCCGGGACTGACGCCAGTGAAGCCGATTATAAAGTATACAAAATGATGAAGAAGCAATTCGAGGATATTAAAGACCCGGATTTTGCCATTGACACCCGAAACGAAGGAAAATGGAAAGCAAAAGTTCAGGATTCAGCCAATTCCATCCGGATCATGAAGGGGCATAAGGACGTCATCGATCCTTTACTCACGGAAGACCGCCGTTTATTTCAAACACATATGAGCTGGGTCATTTTGAACGGAAGCCGGGCGCGGAAAATAAAAAAACCGGTTTTATACAGTTTTGTCGATTATTCAACTTTGGAGAAACGAAAAAGATTTTGTCATCGCGAAAATATGTTGAATTCCCTCATTGCACCGGAAATATATATGGGGGTTGAACCGGTCGTACGCAGGGACGGCAAGGTCGAATTCGGAGGGGAAGGAGAGATTTTGGATTACTGTGTTAAAATGAAAGAGCTTCCCCAGAAAGACCGGATGGATCACCGCTTAGAACAAAATAGTGTCACTCACGATCATATTCAGGAAATCGCCCGAATTTTGTATGATTTTCATAATCAATCGCATAAAGCAGGGGATGAATACGGAAGGATAGAGGCCATCCGGGACAATTTCGAACCGGCTTTTGCTTTGAAAGATTTTATTCAGGATCAGTTAGGAGAAGGGGAGAGATTGGCGCGAATTCATCAAAGTGTGGAAAATTTCTTTAACCGCCACCAGGACTTATTTAAAAAGAGGAACCGTGAAGGAAGAGTCCGAAGGGGGCATGGGGATGTCCGGTCAAAAAATATTTTTATCACCAGCGACAAAATATACCTATTTGATGCTATCGAGTTTTCAGAAAAAATCGCATCTTGCGACGTGGCTGCGGATTTAGCCTATTTAGCCATGGATTTAAATTTTTTCAATTGTAATGAGCTTGCGGGTGTTCTGGTGGATCAATATGTTTCTCTATCGGAAGATCAGGATTTGTTTAAGCTAATTGATTTTTACCAATGCTACCGGGCTGTTGTTCAAGTCCTGGTGCAAGCTTACCAACTCCGGGATGAAGATGTAGGGAAGGAACAGAAAGAGGAAGCGGGAGAGTTGTGTAGGAAATATTTGCGGCTGGCGGAAGACTTTATGTTGAAAGTAAACAGTGAAAAGTGAAGAGTTGAAATTAGAGAGTATATGGACTTCAAAATTCGTTTTTTTTTTTTCTTTTGTGGTAAATCCGGTTCCGGTGAAAGCAGACCGGGCTTGAAAGCGGGCGGCTTCGCGGGAGAGGCCAGTCATGGCTAGGGCTGAGGTGGCCAGGCCGGTTATCAACATGGATAGAGCCAGGACGGTTAAAAAAGCGATAACACCGATTATGCCTATCATAATTTTTAGCCTGGGTTATTCACAGGCTGAGATTGCTAAAACATCGCAATTTTTTATGAATAATCAAGGTTAGTATATTATTCCCGGGTTCCAAAATCAAATTATCCTGAACTATTAGTCCGAAAACAACCCGCCAGGGTTGTCCTGAGCGAAGTGAAGCAACGTAAGGATATTGTACTGCGTCGTCATTGAATCGGTGCCGACTCAATGAACGAAGCACCATAAGATCCTTGCGGCCTGCTTCTCAGGCCTCAGCACGTAATTGAATGAAAAATTGTCGTCGTCTGCCGCAATCTCGGCCCGTGAATAAATAAGGTTAATATAAAAGTTGTATAATAGATAATAGAATATAAAATATGGAGGCATAAATGAGTTATCGTCATCAAAAAAAAGGTCACAATCAACACGCTCATATGCTGACGGACTTTAAAATCAGGTTCTGGATATCCCTGACTGTATCTATCCCGGTTTTAGTTCTTTCCCCTATGATTCAGTCTTTTATCGGGATTTCCTGGAGCTTCTCAGGGAGGATGTGGATACTGTTTGGGTTTTCATCCTTCATATATATCTACGGCGGATGGCCGTTTCTTAAAGGTTTTGCCCGGGAAGTCCGAAAGAAACAGCCGGGTATGATGACCTTGATAGCGCTGGCAATCACGGTGGCCTATGCTTATTCCGCTGCGGTTGTATTCGGTGTTGCAGGCAAGGTTTTTTTCTGGGAACTGGTCACCCTGATAGACGTCATGCTTCTGGGACATTGGGTGGAAATGCGTTCGGTCATGGGGGCTTCCCGGGCTTTGGAGGAATTGGCTCAATTGATGCCGTCCAAAGCCCACCGGATCACTATGGGTAGTCAGACCGAAGATGTGGAAATTCATGAATTGGATAAAGATGATAAAGTCCTGGTGAAACCCGGAGAAAAGATTCCTGTGGACGGGCTCATTCAGAAAGGGGAGTCAGAGGTCGATGAGGCCATGATAACAGGAGAATCGGAGCCGGTTTCCAAGAAAGAGGGAGACGATGTTATCGGAGGTGCTGTCAATGGAAACGGGTCATTAACAATCAAGGTATCCAAAACCGGAAAAGATTCCTACTTGAACCAAATGATAGAATTGGTTGAAAAATCACAGCAAAGCAAGTCCGAAGCCCAGAGCTTCGCTGACCGGGCGGCATTTTGGTTAACCATCATTGCGTTATCTGTTGGAATTGTAACATTATCCGTTTGGATCATTTACGGAAAACCCTTTGTTTTTTCTCTCGAACGGATGGTGACGGTCATGGTGATCACCTGCCCTCATGCCCTCGGTTTGGCCGTCCCCTTGGTCATCGCCGTTATCACGACGTTGTCAGCCAAGAACGGTCTATTGATTCGAAACCGGACAGCTTTTGAAGAATCCCGAAAAATCCAAGCGGTCATGTTTGATAAAACAGGGACTTTGACAAAAGGGGAATTCGGTGTAACGGATGTGGTATCTCTTGCCGGCTGGGAAGAGGATAAGATTTTGCAAATGGCGGCATCGGTTGAAAAGGAATCTGAACATTCTATAGCCAAGGGGATTGTTAAGCTGGCGGAAGAAAAAGAATTGAATATCCCGGAATCTTCCGAATTTAAAGCGATACCCGGAAAAGGCGCTCAGGCTGAAATCCAGGGAGAAGCAATCCGCGTTGGAAATAAAGCCGTGCTGGAAGATATTTCTGATACATCAGAAGCAGAGCAGCAGATGGAAAAGCTGGCTTCAAAGGGAAAGACAACCGTGTTTGTGCTTTCCGGCGGAAAGGTTCAAGGTGTTATCGGAATGACCGATATGATCCGGGATGAATCAAGGCAAGCAGTCGAGGACTTGAAAAACCGGGGGATTGAAGTAGCCCTTATCACAGGAGATAATAAGGCCACTGCTGAATATGTAGCCGGTGAGCTCGGAATTGAAACCTGGTTTGCCGGAGTTCTTCCGGATAAAAAATCGGAAAAAGTCAAAAAACTCCAGGCCGAAGGAAAAAAAGTAGCTATGGTTGGGGATGGAATCAACGATGCTCCGGCATTGGCGCAAGCCGACCTGGGAATTGCCATTGGTGCGGGTACGGATGTGGCTGCAGAGACCGCCGATGTGATTCTAGTGGAAAATAATCCCAAAGACGTGTGTCATATACTGAATTTTTCCCGGATTACCCGCAGGAAAATGAAACAAAATCTGGCTTGGGCGACCGGATATAATGTTCTTGCCATTCCTTTGGCAGCCGGCGTTCTCTATCCATACGGTATTGTCATGGCGCCAGCGGCCGGTGCTTTGGTGATGTCTATCAGCACCATCATTGTTGCCGTCAACGCCCGGCTGATTTCATATGAGAAGGTCAGCTCGCTGCGTTCAGGATGATAGCTGTCCTGTTGTTTACGAACTAATGACTCAGAACAACCCATTGCGATAAGCAATGGGGTTTAATAAAATCAGGTATAAGAAAGAGAAAATGCAAATGAATCAAACTAAAACAGTATGCACTATAGGACCGGCAAGCAATTCTGAAAATATTCTCAGAGAGATGATCATTAAAGGTATGGATGTGGCCCGTTTGAATTTTTCCCATGGGACTTCTGAAGAACATGCCGAGGTGTTTCACCTGATTAGAAATCTTTCGAATCAAATGCAAAAACCTGTTGCAGTGCTGCAGGACCTGGCCGGCCCAAAAGTCCGCGTGGGGGACATTCCATCACCAGGGGTTCATTTAAGGAATGGTGCCCGTTTTGTTTTAACCACTTCATTGGTAATAGGAAGCGAAGAAAAAGTCTCCGTTACCTATGCAGAATTGCCCAAAGTTGTGGAGCCGGGAGACCCGATTTTACTGGCGGATGGGACGATAGAGCTGGAAGTAGAGGATATAAAAAAAGAGGAAATCCGCTGCCGGGTGATCACCGGGGATATACTAACTTCTCATAAGGGATTAAACCTTCCTACACGGAGTTTGGACATTCCCGCTTTGACAGAAAAAGATAAGCATGACATGCAGTTTGGACTGGAGTTGGGGGTTGATTTTATCGCGCTTTCCTTTGTCAGAAATCAGCAAGATATTATGGAAGCAAAAAGTATCATAGAAAAGCATCATCACCAAATTCCTGTTATCGCTAAAATTGAAAAACATGAAGCTGTCAACAACATTGATGATATCCTGGAAGCTGCTGACGGGATAATGGTCGCAAGGGGAGACCTCGGTGTCGATATTCCGCTGGAAAATGTTCCCATTGTGCAAAAAGATGTTATTAAAAAATCCAATCTTCAGGGAAAACCGGTCATAACGGCAACACAAATGCTGCGCTCTATGACTGAATCTCCGCGGCCGACCCGTGCGGAAGCCACGGATGTGGCCAATGCTGTTCTGGACGGAACGGATGCGGTTATGCTTTCTGAAGAGACTGCTGTCGGGAATTACCCGGTGAGAGCAGTTGAATTTATGCAGCGGATTATACGAAGCGCTGAGAGCCATTATCCCCATAATTTATTCCTGGATCAAAGGCCCACAAAGGATGTGTCATTATCTGTCGCCTATGCATCCTGCCATATGGCTGACCAATTGAACGCAGCGGCTATTATCGCCCGCACCCAAACCGGACAGACGGCTGGATATATTTCCCGTTACCGTCCGCGGCAAAATATTATTGCTTTGTCCCCGGCTGCTGAAACTGTACGCCGGCTTTGCCTGTCTTGGGGTGTCAATCCCTTTGAGGCGCCCAATCCAGGCGGAGCGGATGATATGATCGAACAGGCAGCGGAATCCGCCCTCCACACAGAATTGGTCACAAAAGGTCAAATCGTAATCATAACTTCCGGTCATCCTGTCGGCAGGCCCGGAAGCACAAACATGGTCCGGGTCAAAAAATTATGATCCCTGCATCCGTTGCGAAGCCGGGGATTGTTATTTATTCCTTACGCAGTATTCCCATATAACCGGATTTTTCCTGCATAATGAAACCGGAGTTCACCTGGTTTTTTAAAAATTTTCTATCTTTCAGGGAAAAATAAATCCATTTCACTTGGCATGTTTCTTGTATTTAATATATATGATGTATGCTTTAAGAACGATGAAAACAGATGATAATTTGGCCGGCTGGATTAATGGAGGAAGTTAGGGGAAAATTTCCATGAATAAAAACAAGGAAGAATTATTTTTAAGAAAATTACAAAGTCAGATCAAAGAATGGGAAGAACAGTTGAATGAGATAGAAATAAAATTGGATGATGCTGACTGGGAATCGAAAATTGATTATAAGAAACAGATATCGGATATGCGGATTTTTTTGGATGAAGAAAGAAAGAAAATGCATAAGCTGGGGGCGGCCGGCGGCAAAGAAAGAGTGAAAATGCTGGATGAAATCGAAAAGGACATAACGCGTATCGGCGGATCATTGCAAAAAGCCGAGAAAAGATTGAATGACTTTATGATAGACGAACAATAAAAAAAGGAGGATTTTAACATGAGTGATAAAAACGCTTATATCGAGGCCGCAGAAGCGAAATTGGAAGAATTGAAAGCGGAAATTGATAAGCTGAAGGCCCAAGCTGACCGCGAAAAAGCTGAATCCAAAATTGAATTCCAGCAAAAAAAGAAAGAGCTGGAAGAGAAAAGAGATAATGTACAGGAAAAATTAGCCGGATTACGAGAAAAGAGTGGGAACGCCTGGGAAGACTTGAAAGATGGGCTTGACGATTCCATGAATGAATTGACGGGTGCCCTGAAAAAAGCGCGGTCCCGGTTTGAAAAATAATACGGTAAAATGACGGGAGGGAAAAAATGAAAAATATAAAAAAAATATTATGCCCGACGGATTTCAGCGAAGCTTCACAGGAAGCTGTTAAAGCAGCCAATGACTTGGCTGAAAAATTTTCAGCGGAGTTGATTCTCTTGCATGTTGTCAGCCCGGTTCCTGTTCCGTCCTCAACCACCCCGCCTTCGGGTTTTAATGTGGCGATGTATCAGGACGAGCTGAAAAAATCCGCAGAGAACGCCATAAAGGATATGGCGGATAAATATGTTTCAAAAGAGGTCCATTATAGCGGTAAAATAATTCATGGGAGCCCGGCCGAACGTATCACAAAAACCGCCGAAGAAGAAAATTGCGGCATGATTGTCATTGCCACTCACGGATTAACTGGAATAAAACATCTTGTATTCGGTTCAGTGGCGGAAAAAGTGGTTCGGACATCGAATGTCCCGGTCTTGTCAATCCGGGCTCCGGAAAAGAGCGAATAGATCCGGGGAGGGAAAATGGCAAACATAGCCGTAATTCTAGATGATTGGTTTGAAGATGTCGAGTTTACGAAACCGGTGAATGAATTTCATGAAGAAGGTCATAAAGTGACAGTCGTAGGCGTCAAAGCCGGGAAAATAGTATCCGGCAAAAAACAGGGAACCAAAGTCAAAGTGGATCAGACCCTGGGAGATGCCGATCCGGATGATTTTGACGCTCTATTGATTCCCGGCGGATATTCCCCGGATAAGCTGCGTATACATAAAGCAGCCCTTGATTTTGTTAAAAATTTTATGCAGAATAACAAACCGGTTTTTTCTATTTGTCATGGGCCGCAGCTGCTGATAACGGCACGGGTCTTGGAAGGCCGCAGACTCACCGGCTGGAAATCGATTGTTCAGGATATTAAAAATGCCGGGGCAGAATTTATAGATGAAGAAGTGGTGGTTGACGGCAGCCTGGTGTCCAGCCGAAACCCTGGGGATATCCCGGCATTTGTGAAAGAAGCATTAAAAAAATTGAAATAGAAGGAGGAATATATGACGGATTTTAGAGAATTATATCAAAGTGCGGACTGGAAAACTGAAAAGCATGTTCCGGTTATTGAAGCCCCGGATACGATCAAGAAAGGAGAGGTTTTTCAGGCAGAAGTGAGAGTGGGAAAAGAAGTGGACCATCCCAACAAAACCGAACACCATATCCGTTGGATAGAGGTTTATTTCAAACCGGAAGATGGAAAGTTTCCTTATCAGATTGGGAAAGCGGAATTCACCGCTCATGGAGAATCACCGGAGGGACCGGATACGAGTACCGTGTATACCCACCATTCCGCTGTGTTCAGCTTCAAAACCGAAAAATCCGGAACAATCTTTGCGTCCAGCTATTGCAATATACATGGGCTTTGGGAAAATTCAAAAGATATAAAAGCGGAATAAGCAAGCCCCGGCGCTCTTTCCTATAACCAGTCCTGAACGTGTTTTTCTTTCCATTTCCGGGCTATTCGTTCAACGGCATCCAGAGCGGATTGAATTTCTTTTTGTGTATGCGCAGCGGAAACCGCTCCGAAGCCATGAAAGGTGTAGAATCCTTCGAGAATCATTGCTAACTTAAAGGTGTGCTCGCGTAATTCTACATTACTGACTTCGGGATTCCAAGCCTGTTCCGGTGTAGTGATTTTATCGATGGGGCGGCGTAAAAAATGCACTCCGGCCAGTGAGCTGCTGCCGGTGATCTTATTTCCGTCACCAGTGCATTTCACATTAAAACCGCAGGATGAAAAGATATCTTCTATGCTATTTCTCACGCAGCTTCCCCATTTGCCGATTCTAGGATAGATCTCGTCTTCGTTTTCGATGAGATATTGAAGATAGGTGACACCGGCCAGCATGGCTGAAGGGTGGCCGGAAAAAGTCCCCCCTTCGAATTTAACCCGGTCTTCTTTTTTTATCTCTTGTCCGCATAGGGATAAAATGTCATTCTTTCCGGTAACGGCGCTGACAGGCATGCCGCCGCCGATAGCTTTTCCAAGTACGGTCAAATCAGGATCGATCCCATACAAGCTTTGCAGCGGACCTGCATGAAATCTGAATCCGGATACCACTTCGTCAAAAATCAAAACAACACCGTATTTTGCGGTCAAATCCCTGGCTTTCTGAAGATATTCACGTGAAGAAAAAATAAATCCACCGGCTCCAATAAATGGCTCTATGATAAAACAGGCGGTTTCTTTTCCGTAGGTCAAAAAAATTCTTTCAAGGTCACCGATGTCATTGAAACGGGTCACTAGAATCATGGAATCCATAGCTTCGGGAAGCCCCCGGGATTCAATCTGATTCAATCCTTCCCGGTACGTCGAAATTCCTTTCAGTAAAAAAGGATGCGCACCATGCCAACCGCCTCCGGTTTTCAGTACTTTTTCTTTGCCCGTATACGCCTTGGCAAGCATCACGGCATACATTGTCGCCAAGGTTCCGCTGGTTGTGAAACGGATATTGTCCGCCTTTATTTTACTCAGGATAAGCTCAGCAAGTTTTCTTTGATTGGACTCGGGGAATCCGGTTTCCAATCCCTGGCCTTTTTTATACAGCTGTTGCAGCCTTTGTGTAACGACAGGAGGATTATGGCCTAAAACATTGGCAAAATGGCCTTGCCAGAAATCGATATAAACATTTCCATCTGAATCCCAAATCGAGGATCCACGGCATCTTTCGGCATAGATGGGGAAGGGCGGGAAAAGCCTGAGATTATGGCTTCCTCCCCCGATTTGAGATTGAGAAGCGGAAGTGAAAATTTCCTTGGATTTTTTATTTTTTAAGGAATAATTTTTGATCAATTCCTGCATAAATTCATTGCGGTTCATCCCCTCCCTCCTCATTTATGAGGTGCTTGACGATTGTTTTATAATGAGCAACAGCGTCAAGAAGTTCCGGTTTACTGATTTTTTCCTGCTCGGTATGGGCATCCTCTCCTGAACCCGGTCCGAAGAGAAGGGGCTGCCCGAACACTTTTAAATAAGGGATATCGGTTCCATAAGGCAATACAGCTTGGTCAAATGGAGGTATAGTGAAAAGGGTTTGCGGCTCAGCCCTGTTTAATACTTTTATGTCAAGAGACCGGGGGAGAATTTTTTGAATTTCCTCTAATAACCGGTTTGTGGAAATTCGGGTGCGGAAGGTCACAATGCTTTCAGCGTGTTTCGGTATGACATTAGGGGCTGATCCGCCTTTAATCAGGGCGACATTCATAAAACCTCTGTTTTCTCCCCCTCTCTGGATCATCTTCAATGAACGCAGCCGGTTGATCACATCCAGGATTTGATCGACGGCTGAATCTCCTAAAGCAGGAAAAGCGGAATGTGCAGCCTTGCCTTTGGCTTTGAGTTCCAGGGCCAGGTATCCATAATGGCTTTTTCCCATTCGGTTTTGTGTCGGTTCTCCGACAACAATATACCTGGAGGATCTTCCGCTGGATGAGGCTGCTTTCGCGCCGAGGCTGTCGGCTTCCTCTCCTGCCACTAAGAGAAGCCCGAACCCGGAACGGCCATCTGCTTTCAGTTCACGGGCGGCCTGGATCATGGCCGCCATTATGCCTTTGGCGTCACAGGCCCCTCTTCCGTATAGATAGTGTTGATCTTCGGAAGGAGGAATAAAGGGAGTAACCGTATCCAAATGCGTGCACAGCATGACGGATTGTTCCGCTGCAGGAAAAACCCAAAGATTATAGCGGTTTTCACTGATTTTTTGCTGTTCAAAGGGAATATCGTGGTATTGGAAAAACGCAGAGAGGAAGTCTGCAATTTCCTTCTCATGACCGGAAGGAGAAGGGATGGAAAGAAGTTTTTTTGTGAAACGGAATAAATTCATTATACTATCTCAACCGCCGCAGTTCTTTGACCAAGGAAATTTTATCCTTTTTCGGCAGGTCTTTGACATCCTTTATCTTGCGGGCCGGGACCCCTGCGACAATATAGCCTGCAGGAACATCGTCAAGGACCACCGCCCCGGCTGCCGCCACGCTTCCCTTGCCTATTGTTACACCTTCCAGAACCACTGCATTGGCTCCGATTAAGACATTATCTTCAATCCTGACCGCCTTTTTGCTGGGAGGCTCCAGTACCCCGGCTAAGACGGCGCCTGCACCCACATGGCAGTCCCGGCCCACTAGAGCGCGGGCCCCGATGACCGCATTCATATCCACCATGGTTCTTTCTCCGATTTCAGCTCCGATATTGATGACAGCTCCCATCATAATGATACAATCTTTGCCGATTTTGGCGCCTTTCCTTATAACGGCGCCCGGTTCAATCCGGGCTTCCACCCGGTTTAAATCCATTAGGGGGAGTGCGGAATAACGAGCCTGGATTTCACAGTGGCTGTGCTGGATTTTATCTTGGTTCTGTTTCATCCAGTTCTCGATTGATGGATAATCTCCAATCAATATCCAAAAGGAACCGATGCCGAAGGCTTTGAAATTATCGCTGGAAAAAGCTTCCGGCTTGAATTCGCCCTGGATATAGACTGTGGATGGTGTAGTTTTTTTGCTTTTCGCAATAAGATCAGCAATTTTTTTATAATCCATGGATTTCTTCGATTCCTTTATTGCTGGACTGGGTTTGGATCACATCTCCGTCGAGTCCGTATTTTTGCAAATGATTCTGCATCACATGACTGATTTTTTCTTTGAGCAGGTCCGGGCAAATAGCGAATACGGTTGATCCGCCGCCGCTTATATTGCATCCGAAGGCGCCGGCGTTGAGTACGGCCTTTTTTAATTGAAAATAGCCGGAAATGTCCTGGGCTCTAACCGGCTCTGATACATAATCTGAACTGACAGCTTCTCCAATTTCTTTCAGGTCTCCTGTCATTATGGCGTGAATGACCGCTGCGGCGCCGGACATTTGTCCGGTTAATTGATCCAAAGCAAATGCAGAAGGGATATTGCCTCTAGTGGTCAAGTGTTTTTTTTTCATCGCACAGAGGACTATAGGGATAACCGGGGGATTGATTTTTTTTATCGAGAGTGGCGAGTAATTTTTGATCAGGATAAACCCCCCCAGAAGACATCCGGCGGCATTATCCGCGTGAGCCGTGCTGCCGGACGCGATTTCTCCTTGCCGGGCGATATCGATCAGGTGGTTGGCATCCATGTTATCTTCGAATAATTTGTTTAGTCCGTAAACGGCTGCCGCCGCGGAAGCCCCTGATGTTCCTAATCCGGCACGGGATTTAATGTGTTTCTGAATTTCAATATGGCATCCGGCCCGTCGGCCGGAGGCTTTAAAATAAGCGGCGGCGGCGACGCCGGCCGAATTTTTCCCGGGATCCAGGGGAAGAAGTTCGCCTTCACCGGTTATGCTGATCGTGATAGCGCCAGACGGGTTTTCCTGGATTTTAATAACATCGTAAGGCCGGCTTAGGGCTAAAGCGAAAATATCAAATCCAGGACCGAAATTGGCAATAGTCGCCGGAGCTTTGAGTGTTATACTTTTCAAATCAGACCTTTCTTTTTCAGCTGCTCTTTTAGGATGTGTCTTTTGGGTTCACTTAAGCGGGTCAAGGGCGGACGAAGATCGCCTCCCGGCAGTCCCATTAGCCGTAGTGCTTCTTTAGATGCCATGGGATTTGTTTCCATCCGCAGGGCTTCAAAAAGCTCGAAATAGGAGGTATGGAGTTCGCGGGCTTTTGTGAAATTTTTATCCAGGCAAAAGGCAATCAGGTCACGCATAACTTCGGGAACGATGTTTCCCGCTACTGAGAAAACCCCGCTTCCTCCAAATGACATCAAGGGATAGGCGGTGGTGTCTTTGCCGGTAAACACGCTGAATTCTTGACCTTCCGTTTTGTAAAGAACTTTAGCCAGATGGTCCATCAATTTATTTCCGTCTTTTGTTCCGATAATGTTTGTATGTTTGGCCAGGCGGGCGTATGTATCCGGAGAAACATTGATTCCCACCCGGGCTTCGGCATTGTGGATGAGCAGAGGAAGCGGAGACGAGTCCGCCAGGTTTTCATAAAAGTCAATGACCCCAGGCGGGAGGGGTTTAACCAAAAACGGTGCGAAAACAACAGCGTATTCACAGCCTAGATCAGCAAACATTCCAATTCTGCGGCGGCACTGCTCAAGATTATTGGAGCATGTGTCAGGTGCGATCTTACAATGCCCTTTGGCTTCTTCAACGATAATTGAAACAACTCGTTTTATTTCCTCTTCCGTCAAAGCGGGGCTTTCTCCGGTCACTCCCAGGGGAGCAATACCATCTATGCCGCTTTCGATTTGGCGGCGGACGAGTATACGCAGGCCGTTTTCATCTAATTTCAAGTTTTCATCAAATGGGGTTATCAATAAAGTGAAAGCACCTTGCAGCATTATCAGCCTCCTTGTTTGATAGTATCTTGGATGTATCTTAATGGAGATTTATAGCACAGGTCATCAGGCGAGTCAAAGATATTAAGGATTGCATGTCAAGGCAAAGTAAAAATGTCCGGTTCTTAGCAACGTAGAAATGTCCGGTTT
>CAZDJZ010000010.1:0-94106 GCA_964505785.1 uncultured Eubacteriales bacterium | reverse complement strand
GAGGAGCGAAGCGACGAAGAATCCCAAACTGCATTGTTTAGAAGAATCGGCACCGCTTCCAAGAAGCGATGCACTCTAAGATTCCCGTCACTGCGTTCCGGGAATGACAGAGTGTTGTCATCCCCAGGGCGCGGAGTTGGCCCCTATGTCATCCCCGGAGGAGCGAAGCGACGAAGAATCCCAAACTGCATTGTTTAGAAGAATCGGCACCGCTTCCAAGAAGCGATGCACTCTAAGATTCCCGTCACTGCGTTCCGGGAATGACAGAGTGTTGTCATCCCCAGGGCGCGGAGTTGGCCCCTATGTCATCCCCGGAGGAGCGAAGCGACGAAGAATCCCAAACTGCATTGTTTAGAAGAATCGGCACCGTTTCCAAGAAGCGATGCACTCTAAGATTCCCGTCACTGCGTTCCGGGAATGACAATGAAATGAGACGCCTGGGCGGGCTTTTTTTTAAATCAAAAATCAGAAATCAAAAATCAAAAATAAACCAAAGCCGGATAATTGTCATATATCATTGTCATTTTTGGAGAGAAGCAACTTAATGACCTAAGGCGGCTTTGTTTTTATCTCAAATCTCAAATCTCAAATCTCAAATCTGAAAACCGCATTGGAACCGTATATTCTCTTACACGGCATATCTATGACAATAAACGCGAGTGCAGCGAGCAAGAACCCAAGTAACCCAAGTAACCCAAGTAACGCGAGCGAAGCGAGCCGACTGAACAGACAGAATAGACTGAACAGACTTAGACAGACCTAGACAGACTTAGAAGGACTTAAAGAACGCGAGCGAAGCGAGCATAACTGCCTCGCCGAATGAAACGGCATCGATTCCGAGAAACGAAGCCCTCTAAGATTCCCGTCACTTCGTTCCGGGAATGACATGGGAGTCGAACGCTCGCGAAGCGAGCCGACTGAATAGACCGAACAGACTGAATAGACTGAACAGACTGAATAGACTGAACAGACTGAATAGACCGAACAGACTGAATAGACCGAACAGACCTAGACAGACTTAGAAGGACTTATATGGACCAAAAAGAACACAATAAACGCGAGCGGAGCGAGTAACTCCTCGTATTATAGTGGCTTTATTTATCCTCCTTCTTTTCTTGACAGAAATGGTCTTGATACCACTGGATGAGACGGGTCCATTTGTCTTTGTATGTATCCCGGGATTTGGAAGCGCTCAGGCCGTGACCGCCGTCCCAGTAATTAACCCAGACACATTCTTTCCCCAGTCTTCGCAATGCGTAATACAGTTCCCGCGTATTCCCGGCCGGAACATTCCAGTCACCCTCACCGGATATTAATAAATGAGGTGTTGTGATCCGGTCAGCAAACATCACGGCGGAATGCATGATATATTTCAACGGAGACTCCCAAAGAGTTGCGCCGATACGATCCTGGCCGGCTTCGGCGGCAGCATAGTTTCTATGTCCGATCCGGGGACTGTCGCCCAGAAAGCTTATAATATTGACTTTTCCGGAGATATTGACAGCCGCGGCAAAACGGTCGGTTTGCGTGATAAGGAGAGAGGACGCATATCCGCCGTAGCTGGTTCCGTGAACCCCTACCTTGTCTGCGTCTACCAAACCTTGTTCAATAAGCTTGTTGACCGCACAGGTTACGCCTTTTACCCAAGCCTCTCCGGGATGGCCGATTTCCAAATTGACGGAGGGACGAAGGCCGAAAAATCCCTGGTTGGCCAGGATGTTCATTCCGGTGTTAAATCCATTGTCAAAGAATTTTTCGTATATTTCGCAGACTAAAGGATATTTTTTTCCAGGATCGTAATCGGCCGGATAATACAGGATGCCGAATAATTCCTTTCCATCCACATCCAGATATTTAATCAATTCGGATCGAGTCAATCTTTTTTCCCGGATCCAGGGATTCATGTCTGTCAAACATGCCGGTTTTTGGAATTCCGTGTCCGCCGTATACAATTCATTGGGCTGATCTCCATCAGAAAATTGGTAGAAAAAACGGCTGCCGTCTTTGGACATCCGCAAGTCCCGGTAAAGATTTTTGTCTATAATGAGGTCTTCCATAACCCGGGCCTGCAGATCGAACCGGGTGAAGCCCCGTTCCCACTTATCAGGAGCGGAATATGTCAGGTATAAATAGCGGTCATCCGGGCTCCAAGCCTCCACTTTGGGAGGGCGGGGGTCTCCCCGTGTGTATTCTTCATCCTGTTCTTCCGGGAATTGGTAAACCTCTTCGCCTTCTCCCGTATCGGGATCAAAGAGCCAATAGCCTTGCTTGGTTTTTGCCAGAATATGTTCTCCGGCAGGAGACCAGCGCACAACGGAAAAACGGGGCTTCTCTGAATTGGAATTCTCGGCTTCCTCTTCCTTATCGGCACCGGTTATTTTTTCCGTTATATTTCGGGATTCCGTTTCTTCACAGGATTGGATGAAAATATCTCCTTCTTCAGACCAAGCGAAACGGGTGTTTTCCCTATTCCAATAAAGATTCAGTCTTTTCTTTGTCCTTGGAATCAGAACCCGAGGTGAATTTTTTGGAGGCATTTCCAATCGATACAGGGCATGTTCACGCCCGCCCTCCCGGTAATAGTTTTCACCGTATTCTGTTTTTACAGGGAAAATTTCTTCGAAGCAAAGGAAAGTATCATCATGGGCTATTTTTATACTGCCGTACCGGCTTTCCGGAAGCAATTCAGTCACATCCCCGTTATTCACAGATGCGGCAACCGGGATTTCCAGCATTCCCTGGTCTCTGATTTTATCCCATTTGAGAAAAGGTTCGCGGGAATCGTAAACAATAACCGGCCCTTCCGTGGCTTCCAGGAACATGTCCCGGGAGGTCTGATACCACTTTAGATCCCGCATGCAAAGGATAAGGCGGCTGCCGTCATTAGTCCATAACAAAGGAGAATTTGAAGAGATCGGTTTGGGAGTTTTTAGGGTAAGCCGGGCGGGATGACCGCTTTCTATTGCGAACAGATAAAGGGATCTTTGGTCCTGTTCCTGGAGGAAAAAAGCCAGAGTTTTATTGTCCGGTGACCAAGTCATATTGCTGATTTGTACTTTTTGTTTGAATAAGGGATGGATTTGCCGGTTACGAACCTCGATAATGACGGGAGTTACGGGTGCGGGGGCTATATACGTCGGGTCACGGAAACGCTTATGGTCAATTCCGATTCGGTCCCCATTGGTGCGGATAACCGCGGCGATATATTGCCCGTCATCAGTCACATCCTGAATCTGTATGGACTTGACTCGAAGGGAGTCTTCAACAGTAAAAGCGGTTTGCTCACCAAAACCCGGCTGGATAACCTGTGCGGCGATGATAATAAACGAAATAATCAAAATAGAGTGTTTTTTTCCGGACATGGCATTTCTCCTTTTTTTGGTTGGGATAAAAACTATCCTGACCTGGTCCTTAATATGGTTTTTTTCTTGGAAAATGACATGCTGTTATTTTCCAGAGGAGCGAAGCAGGCTGTAAGAATATTGAACCTCTTTGTTGAGTGAAGAGTCAAGAGATAAATCAAAATTTGTGAAAAGCAAACAGCCTGGCTTATTCAGGTTAGAAAGGAGGATTCATTATTTTGACATTCGAGAAATATTCAGATAATATTTCATTGAGGAGGCGGGGTATCAAGCAGAATGTTTTCCCAGAGGTTTTTAAATGATGGATAAGGAAAGGCGCCGCAATAAAAGAAGGAAAGAAGAAAACTGGGTGGAGATCGATCAAGTTTCAGACAAACGCAATCCGTCCGGAGCAACCATTACCGCTTTTTCTGAGGATATATCGCTGGGCGGAATGAAAATTATCACTGACCAGAAATATCAAGTCAATGAGCTTTTAAATTTAAAGATAAGTCTCCGAAACTCCCGCCGTATAATTTTTATGCGCGGCCGGGTACGCTGGATTAAAAGACAGATGGAAAAAGATCTTTATGAAATGGGAATAGAGTTTGTTGATGCTTCCCCAAACCGCTTGATGATTTTAATCAGCCATCTTTACAGCGCAAATCAAGATCCGTCTTGACAAATGCGCTCCGATAGTTTGATATATTCATCTTAAGCCCGTGTGATAGGGCTTGATTCCCGGGAGATCTTTCGCCGGCACTTCACAAATATTAAGGACACCGCACAGCGGGATGTATTCAAGACTGCAGACGAATGCAATGAAAGGGCATGATTTGAAAGAAAAATGAATCAAACGTCCTTATCAAGACATAAAGGTTATCTTCACGGACTTTCTTTGCTGCTGTTTCTGTATGTTTTCATTTTCAGTCTTCAGTTAATGGGAGATTGCCTGAAAATGTTTGGAAGCGGATTAGCCGAGAAACTGATTGCCGCTACCACCAATCCTGTCGTCGGATTGTTTATCGGAATTCTCGCAACGTCTGTCATTCAGTCTTCTTCCTCCACAACCGCCATCGTGGTTGGACTGGTCGGGGGATGCGTATTGAATGTGAGCAACGCCATTCCCATCATCATGGGGGCCAATATCGGCACATCGGTTACTAATACCCTGGCGGCTATGACTCAAATCAAACGGAGTGTCGAGTTCCAGCGATCATTTGCGGCGGCTATCGTGCATGATTTTTTCAATATTCTGTCCGTAGCCGTACTGTTCCCCATACAGTATTTTACAAATTTCCTGGGCATTTCTGCGGATTTTTTAGGAAGAAAGTTTCAGCACCTGGGAGGATTGAAATTTCTCAACCCGGTCAAGGCGCTGACCCGGCCTCTGACGGCTTTATTTAAAAACATTCTTGGAGACTTGCCTTGGCTTTTGTTGATCCTTTCCTTGTTTTTGCTTTTATTCAGCCTGACCAGAATCGTGAAAGCTCTGAAGGGATTAGTGGTCAATAAAGCGGAAGCCTGGTTCGACCGGTACCTGTTTAAAAATGCTTTGCGGGCTTTCTTTGTGGGATTTCTGCTCACCAGCCTGGTCCAGAGCAGCTCCATCATTACGTCCCTGGCGGTCCCCATGACAGGGGCTGGATTGTTGACTCTTGCCCAGATTTTTCCATATACCCTGGGTGCTAACCTGGGAACCACTTTTACAGCCATTTTGGCGGCTCTGGTAACCGGTAATTTATCCGCGGTGGTGGTGGCGTTTTCCCATTTGCTGTTTAACATATCAGGTATGGTCATATGGTGGCCATTCATGCGGGTTCCCATCAACCTGGCTAAAGGATTTGCCCGGATTTCCACCCGGAAAAAGATTTTCCCGCTGCTGTATGTATTGATAATGTTTTTTCTTATACCGGTACTTTTGATATACTTATTTAAATGAGGGAAACATATTATGTTTAGGAAACTACTAACTATATTTCGCAAAGATAATTTGATGGACCGGGCTTACCAGCGGTCTTTCCAAATGCTGGATATTACCCGGGAAATGTTTATTGAAGCCATGGTGTCCTTGCGTCAAACCGAAGACAATCAGGTGGAAATTGATATTTATGACCGGGACCTTGAAGTTAACAAGTATGAAAGGGAAGTCCGGCGCCATGTTTTCAATCATCTGGCTATGGGAGGAACGGAAAAATTACCATCCGGCTTAATACTGGTCAGTATTATCATTGACATTGAACGAATCGGGGACCTGACCAAGAATATGATCGAATTGGCAATCAATCATCCAAAAAAATTGAACGGCGGCCGGTTTGAGACCGATTTGAAACGAATTGAAGATGCGGTGGAGGACAGCTTTATCCGAACCCGCCGCTGTTTTGAAAATGCAGCCGAGGAAAGCGGGAAAAAGCTGCTGGATGAATACAGCTGGGTCAATGGCGCCTGTGATCAATTGATCTATTTCCTGGTTCAGGAGAAGGACCCGGATATCAAGGCGGGGGATGCCGTTTCTTTGGCCCTGTATATCCGCTGGCTTAAACGCATAAATTCCCATCTGCGGAATGTTGTTACGGGAGTTGTCAATCCTTTCGACAGGATAGGTTTTATTCCAAAAGAGACGGGTTGATGATTTCTGAATTTGACGGGAGATAATGAATATGGATCATATTTTTTTAGGCGGGACAGGAGTTAAAGTATCTCCGTTATGTTTCGGCACCATGTCTTTTGGAGGTGACGCCGATAAAAAAACGGCGGAAGAGATGTTTCGGTACTGCCGGGACCAGGGCATCAATTTTTTCGACTGCGCCAATGTTTATGAAAACGGGGCTTCAGAAGAGATCTTAGGACGCTTGATCCGGGACTGCCGCCAGGAGGTGGTGATCACCTCCAAAGTTTATTTTCCCACCGGTAAAGATGTTAATGCCCGCGGAGCCTCCCGTTATCATATAATGAATGCGGTGGAAGCGAGTCTGCAGCGTCTTAAAACCGATCGAATAGATATTTATTTTATCCACAGATTTGATGATACGACTCCAGTTGAAGAGACCCTTCGTGCTCTGGACGACCTGGTGCGGCAGGGAAAAATTTTATATACCGGTGCCAGCAATTTCGCCGCATGGCAAGTTGCCAAGGCCCTGGGGATTTCAGCCCGGAAAGGGTGGGCTTCTTTCTCCTGCATTCAACCGATGTACAACCTGGTGAAAAGGCAGGCGGAAGTGGAGATTTTTCCGCAAGCGGCATCGGAAAACCTGGGGGTGGTTCCTTACAGCCCGCTCGGCGGGGGGCTTCTTTCCGGTAAATACGGCCGCTCCCGCAAACCGGAATCAGGACGTCTGGTGGACAATAAAATGTATCATACCCGTTACGGGGAGGATTGGATGTATCAGGCCGCAGATAAATTTGTGCGCTTTGCGGCCGAACAAGGGCACCATCCAGTCAGCTTGGCCGTAGCATGGGTTGCCGCTCATCCTGCGGTAACGGCACCGATTATCGGAGCACGCAGCTTGGATCAGCTGAAACCCTCCGTCGCGTCAATGGAGATCAATATGACCGAGGATCTTCGGCAAAACATTTCCGGACTTTCTCCTGAGCCTCCTCCGGCGACCGACCGGAATGAAGAGAAGACAGCATTTAATTACGGGACCCGGTAAGAGGAGGATTCATGAATTTCAAATCCAGTGTCCTTATGGCTGTCTGTGTATCGGCCTTGCTGCTTTTTAACGCGTGTCAAACCCAGCAGAAGCCGGGCTACCCGGATACGGAGACTCTTGCTGCATCCGATGGAGTGGACATTCATTACCGTACCAGCGGAGTCGGAAATTTCACTTTGGTCATGGTCCATGACTGGTGCTGCGATATGACTTATTGGAAGCATCAGGTCCCGGCATTTTCATCCGGCTATAAGATCGTGACTATCGATTTGCCGGGGCATGGCCGGTCGGGCATCAGCCGGACTGAATGGACCATAAACGCTTTTGCGGACGATGTAGTCAAAGTGATCAAACACACCGGGGGAGAAAATGTCATTCTCATCGGACACGGCCTGGGCGGCCCGGTGATTTTAGAAGCGGCATCCCGTATACCTGAACGTGTCATCGGACTTGTGGGCGTGGATACATTTAAAGATCATTTCATGCAGAGTTATTCTCTCCGGCAAATTGAATACATTATGAAGCCCTGGCGGGAAGATTTTCTATCTCGAATGCGGGAGTATGTTCTGGAAACCTTGTTTCCCGATCATGTGGACGAAGAGCTTAAGAAGACGATTTTGCTGGACATGCTGGATTGTCAATCCTATCCGGCTTTGGACATTCTTACTGCCTGGCTGCAATATGACGGCAGCCGGGGCTTTGAAGCCGTAGAAGACCCCATCCATTCCATCAATTCGAAATTAAGACCCGCCACTTATCAAATAGCAGAAGAGCATACGGATTCCTTTTCGTATATTTATCAATCTCAGGCCGGACATTTTCCTATGCTGGAAAATCCGGATTTTTTCAACCGGATTTTGGTTGGTATCCTTGAGGATATCATCATGGCCATGTATAAACAGCGCTGATTTTAATGCGGCAAGTTGAGATTAAGCAGGCCGGCTTTTTTTTTCAATTGCATGATTCGCTGGTAAGACCGGTTGATTGTTTCTTCGGAAAGATTACCTTCTTGAACGGCTTGTAATAAAGCATCGCGGGCTTTGTACGCTGCCTTTTCATCATAGCTGCGGCCGTTATTGGAGACGGCCAGGAGATCGCAGCCGGCCTGTACGGCTTTCACCGCCGCGCTGGAAAAGGAATAATGATTCAGGATAGCGCCCATATGCAGGTCATCCGAAATCACCGCGCCTGAGTATCCCCATTGGTCCCGCAAGATATCCCGAATGAAGCGGGGAGAGAGTGTAGCGGGGTTTTCCGGGTCAAATTTTTTATTTATCACATGAGCTGTCATCACTGCATCCGCTAAGCCGGCTTCGATGATTTTAGTGAAAGGCAAGGATTCCTTGACATCAAAAGTATTCGTGATGTCGACCAGACCCTTATGGCTGTCTTCGCGGGAGCCGCCATGGCCGGGAAAGTGCTTAATGGCTGTCAGCACTTTGTATTCATGATGCGCGGATATGAATATCCGGGCGCACTTGACAACTGTCTCCGGGTCACCGGAAAAAGATCTATTTAAAGCTCCGATAATGGGATTATCGGGATTGAGGTTGATATCCACCACCGGAGCCAGGTTCATGTTAATTCCCAGCCCGGCCAGTTGTCTTGCCAGTTGACGGTAAATGTCCCGTATGTCTCCGGTCTCCATCTGTGCTGCTTCTGCGGCACTGGGGATGGCCAAGAATCCGTATTCGGGTTTTAAACGGTTGATACGGCCGCCTTCCGCGTCTACAGCGATCAATAAAGGAATCCGCGAAAATGACTGTAGAGATGAAACCAATTTCCGGGTTTGGCGGGGGTTAACAATGTTCCGGGGAAAAGTCCCGGATGGAACATCATAATCAAAAAGAACGATTCCTCCCAGGGGAATATCTTGGAGAATGCGCACTATACCATCGTCTGCGGATATTTCTGTTCCCCGGAATCCCATGAGCAGCATTTGACCGATTTTATCTTCCAGGCAAAGAGAAGAAGAATCTTGTTCCGGCGAGCAGCTCAAGGGCAAGGTGGTCAATATGATCAGACCAAAAAAACAAATCTTTTGGAGCATGCCGGCTTTATACCACAGCCTGAATCCTTGAGTCAAAAAGGCTGGACCGGATATGTTATAATTATATGCAAATGGTCAAAACAAAACGGCGGCAATTCTTGAAAGACAGCTTGCTTTTAACCGGAACCATAGCCGTGTATCCCTCCGCCGCAAGGATGGAAAGGATGGATAAGTATCCCTCTTATTTGAATTTACTGGAAAACGGGGAACTCAAACGCCGGGCTGATGATCTTTATGCCCAGTATGAGAACTGTTCCTTATGTCCCCGTGACTGCCGGGTAGACCGGACCCGGGGAGAGAAAGGAAAATGCCAAGCCCCGGCCGAATTGAAAATCTCGAGCGCTTTTCCCCATTTCGGCGAAGAACCTCCTTTGGTCGGGAAAAAAGGGTCAGGAACGATTTTTTTTTCCCATTGCGGGCTTCGCTGTGTATATTGCCAGAATTATTCCATAAGTTTTGAAGGCGGCGGCGTAAAGGTCTCAGATGAGAGAGCGGCCGAATCAATGCTTAAACTGCAGGATATGGGATGCCATAATATCAACCTGGTGACGCCGACGCACTATTTGCCGGGAATTATAAGAGCATTGGAATCAGCCGCGTCCCGGGGACTGAAAATCCCATTGGTTTACAATACCGGAGGTTTTGAAAAACCGGAAATTTTAAAGCTTTTAGATGGAATTGTGGATATCTATCTTCCTGATTTCAAATATACGGATCCGGCTTGTTCTGCCGAATATTCCAGTGAAGCCTTCAGCTATCCATACTATGCCAAAGCCGCTTTCCGGGAAATGTCCCGGCAGGTGGGGAACCTGGAAACCGATCATTACGGCATCGCACGGCGGGGGCTGATGATCCGCCATTTGGTGCTGCCGAATGATGTCGCCGGGACCAAAGAGATGCTGAAGTTTGCAGCGGAGGAATTATCCACTGATTGTTATGTAAACATCATGCGGCAGTACCGTCCTGAATACAAGGCATCGGATTATCCGAAGATAAACCGCCGCATCAAGCCGTCCGAATATGCTGCGGCTGTAAATGCGGCGAAAAAGCTGGGTTTTACTAATCTGGCGCGATAAGGGCCTGCTGTTTTGAGGCAACTTGCAATGAACACGGGCGCAGCGAGCCGACTGAGCAGGCAGAAAAGACTTATATAGACCTAAGTGGACATAAACAGACTTAGAGAGGCTAGATGAACGATAGCGAAGCGAGACGTGCTGTTGTTCTTTAAGAGGTCCTGCGTTTGATGGCGTTCTCACCGAAGCGGTCTTTGATTTCATCCAAAGCGGAGGCCAGGCGTTCCTTTCTTTCCTGTTCAGGCGGGCCGAAGGCAAACAGGTTCGGCTGCTCTTCGGATTGGATTAAATTAGATACCTGGATCCCGATCAAACGCACCGGTTTTTTCGTTGGATCTAAGTTTTTAATTTTACCGGCGCTGGTCCGGAAAATTTCTTCGGTAAGTTGAGTCGGGGTATTCAAGGTATAGGACCGGGTGTAAGTTTTGAAATCCGAAAATCTGACTTTCACTGTGATGGTCCGGCCTCTGAAACCGGATTTTCGCAACCGCCTTGAGGTATGTTCACTCAATTGCATTAACTTGTCCAAAATGATGTCCTTGTCCCGTTCATCCCGGCGGAAGGTATACTCATTTCCCATGGATTTGATTTCCCGTAAAGGTGTGACTTTCCTGGGGTCAATTCCATTGGCGAGCTTCCATAAATGGAGACCGTTTTTGCCGAAAAAACGGGTAAGTTCATTCTTATCCCGTTGGGACAGGTCGCCGATAGTGCGAATCCCTAATCGGGATAAGGATTCCCGGGTTTTTTTGCCGACGCCCCAAAGACGGGAAACCGGAAGCGGACGGAGGAAATCTTGAAGTTTATCAGGGGACACGATCACCAAGCCGTCAGGTTTATCCAGGTCTGAGGCGATCTTAGCCGCCATTTTAATCGGAGCCATCCCAAGAGAAGCTGTTAATCCGGTAATTTTTTTGATATCTGCTTTTATTTTCCGGCAGGCGGCTTCCGGTCCGCCGAAAAGAGATGCACTTCCGGTGATGTCCAGAAACGCTTCGTCAATACTGACCGGTTCGACGTCTGGAGTGAAGCGTTTCAGTAATGAAAGAATTCTTTTAGATTCCAGGGAATACTTTTTTCCATTCACAGGCAAATATATACCATGCGGGCAGTGCCTGTATGCGAATGAGATCGGCATAGCGGAATGGATCCCGTAGCACCGGGCTTCATAAGAACACGTGGAAACAACCCCGCGTCCCCGGCCTCCCCCAGGGTCTGCTCCGACAATGACCGGTTTTCCCAGGAATTCGGGGTGATCCCTCTGCTCGATGGAAGCAAAAAAAGCATCCATATCCACGTGAACAATGAATTCCATGATACTAATGTACAATAAAAAAGGTATTATATGAATTCATCAGGGGGATGACCCTTTATACCTCAAATCTCAAAACTCAAATCTGCAAACAATGTATCGAGGCAGATTAAATAAATCCAGGAGCAACGAGCCGGCTAAATGGACTGAACAGGGCGAAATAATTCACAAAACGCAATGAACATGAGCGCAGCATGAGATTCCCGGCGCTTCGCTCCGGGAATGACATGGGTGCCGAACGCGGCGAACGCGATAAACGGTTCACTTTTAGACTTAATTTGTCTAACATATAGGTTTATAATCGAAACTTGATAGAAGGAGACAGACAGATATGAAAACCGGATGGAAAACCGCAGTTATAATTTTTTTATTCATATCCGCTTCTTCGTGTTCCATGATGATGGAACAGGACCGGATGGAAGAAGACCAGCTTACTCAGGCGATGTCGGTTATCAACAGCCGGGCACTGCTGGATTATGTCACAGAATTATCCTCAGAAAAATACGCCGGGCGCCTGACCGGCACCCAGGAATATACCCAGGCAGCCGAATGGCTGGCTGCTCATTTTAAAAAATGGGGGCTGGCACCGGCTGGAGATGAGAATTCTTATATGCAGTCGTTTCCCAATCCTTATACCATTGTGTTCGAGGGGGGCGAACTGGCCTACCATCATGATATGCAGGACCTGGATAATAAGCGATATTATAGATACGAAGAGGAATATTATCCAGGGTCAAATTCGGGGGATGGAGCCATCACATCCGAACTTGTATATGTGGGATACGGGATTTCCGCCCCTGAATTGGATTACGATGATTATGCCGGGGTAGATGTCGAGGGAAAGATCGTTTTGATGGAGCCGGAGGTGCCGGTATCTTCGGAGGCTTATCCGGAAACATTCAAGGACTGGCGCCCGTATTCCCTGCATGATTACAAGGTGAAAATGGCTGTTGCACGTGGAGCCAGTGCCATGCTTTACAATTACCTGGTGGTTAACCCGAATATTGCATATATACAGGATTTTTATGTTTCGCAGGTCGGCGAAGCCGTGGTTGAAGATGCTTTTTCCGGGATAGGCCGAACCCATGGGGAGATTGCCGAACAGATAAAACAGACTTTGACCCCTCAATCCTTTGCGACCGGAAAGCTTTTCACTATGGAAAACCTCACAGAGCACCATCCGGAGGGCACTGGATACAATGTGCTGGGGGAAATTAAAGGGGTTGATCCGGAATTACAAGAGGAATATATCATACTCGGGGCCCATTTGGATGGGTTGGGTTTTTGTTATGAAATTATGCCGGGTGCCAATGATAACGCTTCTGGAATCGCGGTTATGATGGGCGTGGCGGAGGCGTTGTCCCGCAGTCCGGTAAAACCCCGCCGCTCTATCTTATTTATAGGATTCGGCTCTGAAGAGCAGGGCTTGCGTGGATCCCGCGCTTATATTCGGGATCCGTCGGTCCCTCTTGACCGGACGGCCGCCTTTATCAACCTGGATATGGTGGGAGCCGGAGATAAATTATCCGCCCTGGCTGCGGAGAATTATCCGGAATTCTGGAAATTCATTCAAGATGCAAACCGGAATTCAGCCCGGCGTGACATCCGCACCCGTTTTTTTCCTAATATCACCCGCCCGCGCCTGGATGCGGCGATTTTGATGAACCGGGGTGTTCCCTCTTTGTCTTTTTCCGCATTCGGGGCGCCGGCCTTTCCTCATTCCACTAAGGATACAGTGAAAACTATTACCCCTGATATCATGACGGATCTTGCCCGAATCTTATTCCAGGCGGTTTTGGACATGTCCCAAAAAAAGACCTTGGATTTTCGTCCCGAAGTTGAGCAGCTTTAGCAGAAAAAAAATGAACAAACTGGGAAACGTCCTGCTGATAACCGGTGCTTTATTGATTTTGCTGGGATTAGCCCTGAAAATGGTTCCCGGTCTTAAATTATTCCACCTGCCTGGAGATATTGTGGTTAAAAAAGAAAATGTCACTTTTTACCTTCCTGTAACCACTATGCTTCTTTTGAGCTTGTTCGTATCACTGGTTGTTTATATTGCAGGCCGTTTTTTCCGCTGAAATTATCTGCAGGAACAAAAGGCATAATGATAAGATCAATAAGAACAAAGGTAAATTGAGATATGGAAACGCTTATTACTTCTTTTTCAGCAACAATGGCTGGAATCTTGAAAGTTTTTTTGATTATTTTCGCAGCCGGTATTTTAGTCCGGTTAAAAGTAATCACTTCTCAGCATATCACCAGTTTGACCGCAGCAACGGTCAATGTTTTTCTCCCCTGCCTCATTTTTTCCAACCTGACGCAGACATTTGATTACAAGGCTTTTCCCATATGGTGGGTGCTGCCGCTTTCATCGGTGGTGATGATTGCATTTGGATTGGCCGCGGGATTTCTCTTTTTCATGCGTGAACTCCCCGTTAAAAAGAACATGCTGGCCCTTTGTGCCATCCAAAATTCCGGCTATCTGGTTCTTCCGGTCGGGCAGGCTTTATTTCCGCAGCAGTTCGACACTTTTGCTAATTATACATTTTTATATTTACTGGTTTTCGGAATATTTTTATGGAGCCTGGGCAAACATCTGACCACCACCGGTGAACAGGAAAAAATCAGCTGGAAAGGATTGACCACACCTCCACTGATTGCCAATTTTTTGGCATTAGGAATGGTTTTTACCGGGCTTAACCGTTATGTCCCGGGTTTTGCAGCGGATTCGATTGAGATGCTGGGGACCGCGGCGGTTCCAGTAGCCAATTTCGTGTTGGGAGCGATTCTGGGAGGCATCACGCTGCATCTGCGCCGTTATCTTAAAGATGCCCTTAAGACGACGATGGTCAAGTTAATCCTGCTTCCTCTTGCCACTATTGCTGTATTATATTTTCTGGAAGTTAAGGAAAGTTATCCTCTCATGGGCTCTTTTCTTGTGCTCCAATCCGCCGCCGCTCCTGCTACCGGGCTCATTCTTATGGTCCGGGAATACGGCGGGGATGAGAATAAGATCAGCAGTTTAATGTTTTTCAGCTACGCAGCCTGTATGTTTTTAATGCCGGTCTGGATTGCTGTCTGGAATTGTGTTTGAATCCGGGTTTGTCTTTCAAAAAGGCAGAGAGTATCAAGATGAAAGGCTCGAGGCATGTGCGGGTCCATCATATAAACAGAAGCAGGCTTAGGGCCATGACAATCATGCCTGCGATGAATCCATAGATCATCCAATGATGCGAGCCGTAATTTTCTGCGGCGGGAATGAGTTCATCGATGGAAATAAAGACCATGATTCCAGCCACAGCCGCGAACAAAGCCCCGAAAACCATGTCATTTATAAAAGGACGCAGCAAGAAGTATCCCGCCAAGGCCCCCAGGGGCTCAGCCAGTCCGGATAGAAATGAATAAATAAAAGCCTGCTTCTTGTTTCCGCTGGCATAATAGATGGGGACGGAAACGGATATGCCTTCCGGAATATTATGAATAGCGATGGCGACTGCGATGGCTATGCCTAATTTAGGATCATGCAGTACACTCAAAAAGGTTGCCAGTCCTTCCGGGAAATTATGCAGGGCGATTGCTCCGGCTAAAAAAATCCCGGTCCGGCGCAGGGAATGCAGATCAATTTCTTCTTTAGGAGGATCATCCTGCCGGAAATGATGGATTTCATGCGGGTTTTCGGCGGAGGGGATAATGGCATCAATCAAGGCGATAAAAGCCACTCCTGCGAAAAATGCCCCGGCAGTCGCCCATGACCCCGCGGTTTTTCCCATATCGGAAATCAAAGCATCCCGTGCTTTGAAAAAGATTTCCACCAGGGATACATAAATCATGACCCCGGCGGAAAAACCTAATGCCCCGGAAAGGAATTTTTTGTTGCGGGTTCCGACGAATAATGCAATAAAACCGCCGATCCCTGTGGATAACCCGGCAAACAGAGTCAGTCCGAAAGCGAGCCAGAGCATATTATTTCCTGCTCTGATTTCACCATGGATGCTTGTTTAAGTCAATCATATCCTTTGAAGTGAAACGGCGTATCATTCCACGGATCTCTCTCTAAAAATCATGTTTGTCGCTGACAACAAAAAAATTGCAAAAACACCGCAATTTTTTTATGAATGAAGCATGTGCATTGCCACACCCTGAACAATGAAAATGACTCTATATGTCATTCTGAGGTCTGCAGAGCAGGCAATGGGGACCTTGAACTGCTTCGTATAAAGAGTAAAGAGTTTTTTCTTTAAATGAAAAGTATTAAAGCGAAGTGAAGTGACTCGTCGTCTCACACGAGAGATTCACGATTCACAACACTTTTGAGAAACGAGGGGGTACAAGATCCTTACGCCGCTGCAATTCTCAGGACGACAGATGCGCTGTCGTTTTTGGACTAGAAATCCAGGTTTCTTGACCGTGATGGTTAAATTGATGGTGAGGCCGGATAGGAAGAACGGTTAAGCGGGATCTGATCCAGCGAACAAGGGTGCGGCTTCCGGGTTAAACAAAACAATCAGGGAATAAATACTCAAAGCGGTCCCAAATGGAAACCAGAGTAAGTTCAAAAATGAAACCACAAGGGTCAGGATTCGGCCCCATTCCCGGCAGCGGAGCAAACCAATGCCTGCGAATATTTCAGGCAGGGATAAAACAGCAATTAAAATACTGGTTCCCAAAGCGACTGCTCTTAAGATGATGGGTCCTTCAATATCCTCAGGGATATATGACAGCCCGAACAACAGCATGAAAATAATAATCGCCGCAAGGATACCCAGTGCCCCGTATACGATCCATAAGAGACCTAAGGTTTTAATGTGTTGCTTCATTTTTATCTCCTTGTTTGTATGTACGGATTTTATTACGAACAGTTCAATCCCGGAAAAAGAGAACAGGAAAAAATGAAACGGGATTCTCATGAAGGACCCAAGTTAAAATTCGATGGTGATTGTTGTGGGATTCCGCTTGCTTTTTGATGTAATCCGGCCCGTTATTTTATTGTGAGGATGTTTTTTTTAGTTCGATAGCTCTTTCTCTTTGGTTTAAATAAAGCAGACATCTTTTTATTAATCCTGTGTAATGTTTACGATAGAAATAAGCCAGGGAATCAAAATACAGCTTTACCAGGTAAGGAGAACGGAACGAGGGTTTTAATCCGCCGTGATGAACCACCTCCAATCCGGGATAATAATAAACGCTCCATTGATTTTGGCGGGCGCGCAGACATAAATCCATATCTTCCGCATACATTTTGAAATTATTATCAAAGCCTTGAATATCTTTAAGCATGTTCATGTTGATGAATAAACAGGCCCCGGTAATCCAGGGAACTTCCATCGGCTGACTGATATCTTTGAAATTCATAAGATATTGGCGGGCGAACCGGGGAAGCCATTGAGCTGCAGATTGAAACCGGATGCTTGCCTTTCCTTGGATCAATTTTTTAAATCCCATTATTTGGAACATTTTTTTGATTAGTGAGGGATAGGTATAAAAAGAGTTTTGAATGGATCCGTCTGAGTTGAGAAGCCGGGGCCCGGCGATTCCCACTGCAGGATTCCGCGACATCCATTCCAAGACTTCGTCTATTTTATCATCTGCCAGTTCAGTGTCCTGGTTTAAGATTAGACAATAGGAGATATCCGGATATTTTTCCTTCAAGAAGGAGAAAGAACGGTTTATAGTCCGCCCGAAACCGAGATTGATTTGATTGCGCAGGACATGGGTCCGGCTCCGGCCGGCCAAGTGATCCAGAAAATTTTGAACATCCCGGCCAGTGGAGGCATCATCCGCCACTACAGTATAAGGCCGAACAGATTTGATGCGGGAGATGGAATCCAGGCATGTTTTCAAGTATGCTTGATTGTTATAGCTGGGGATGATGATACTGAGCTGCATGACTTGTTTATGATAACGGGAAAAGACCGGCAAATCAATCTTGCCGTGCACGGAAACGGCGGATAAGTCCGATTGACAATCAGTGTGGCCTCTGCCATAATTTTGCAAACTTGTAGTCCGGAAAACGGTTTTTGACATTTGAGATCCCGTTTAAGACGCACATTAATTCAGGTTGCTGATAATGACAGAGAAAAATCAAAAAAACAAACAAGAAGACAGCGGAAAACCAGAATCGCAGGACCGCGTCAGGCTGATCGATTCTCAAACGTTGCGTTCCAGTATTGTGGTTAGTTTCTTTACCTTGCTGACCGGGATTTTCAATTACCTCAAGCTGGTCATCCTCGCCTTTAGTTTCGGGGCTGGCGGAGAAATGGATGCTTTTTTTGCGGCCATGACCATCCCTCAGATTATTCTGTCTATCCTGCTGATCATTCTTACCACAACTTTCATCCCGGTTTTCGTCGAAACCCTCGCGCGGAAGGAAAGTGAAGCCTGGAAAATTGCGAGCATCGCCAGTAATCTAGCTTTCTTTTCACTGGTTTTACTTGCCTTGATAGGGTCTATCTTCGCACGGGAAATCATAAGTGTGATCAGCCCAGGTCTTTCTGAAGAAACCACAATTATATCGATGAGTTTGTTCAGATATTTCATCCTGGCATTGGTTTTTTCCGGAAGCTCAATTATTCTAACCAGCCTCTATCATGCCCGCCACCGGTTCTTCACACCGTCCCTGGCCCAGTTTGGCAACAGCTTTGTTACTTTCATGTTTGTTTTGTTGTTTCATTCTGCGATGGGGGTTAAAAGCATTGCGGTTGGAACTTTAGCGGGTTCGATCCTGCAGTTTGTTTTAGTTATGCCGGTTCTCCTTCATGGAGGCCGTTTTCATTTTTCTCTGGATTTTCTCCGTCCCGAAATAAGAAAACTTGGCCGGTTGATGTTTCCGCTGCTGATGGGAAACATTTTTTATAAAACCAATATCCTGGTGGAACGTTTTATTGCTTCCCAATTAGGAGAGGGCAATATATCTTACTTGGGTTATGCCTATAAGATTGTCATGGCGATGACAGTCATCACATCTCAGGGGATATCGACGGTTCTTTTTCCGCGCATGTCGCAATTGTCCGCTGTTCAGGATTATAAAAGCCTGAGAGAAATGCTGTCTAAAGGTATCCGGGCATTGACTATGTTTACGGTTCCTTTTTTGTTGATCATATTTATCGCCAGGTATGAACTTGTGCGTGTGATTTTTGAAAGAGGAAATTTTGGGCCGGGAACGACGGAAGCGGTCGCTAATGCCCTCTTGGCATATGCCGGGGCCTTTTTCATTGCTTCCATAAGTCTTCCGGTTCTGAACACCCTTTATTCTTTGCAGGAAACCGGACGCGTAGCGGCAGCCGGCGTAATCGGATTTTCCATATATATTGGATTGGCCTTTTTGCTTTCCGGATATTTTTCCTATCTTGGTATCGCTATGGCTGTTTCCATCCAGTATTTTATCAATATGGTCTTTATTATGTATTTGGCCGGTAAGAAGCTGGATGGTGTGAACCTGAAGGCCATTTTTCTTTGCGCGGGAAAATCGTTTACAGCGGGAGGAATCACGGGTGCGATTCTTTTTGTCATGAAGCAGTTTATTCTGGATAAAGTCAGTTTTCCTTTTGATTTTTTGATTTTGGGCATCTTGGGATTTACCCTTTACTTAACGTCCCTTATTTTACTGCGGACGGAGGAATTGAGATTTTTTCGGATTAATGTCGGTCTTGAAAAGGAAAGAAGAACGGATTCCTTTGGAGTTGCGGCTATGGTTTGCATGAGAATCAACAGATGGTTCAAACCCCTGCAGACCTTGGAATTGTTAAAAAGAGATCCGCGGCCTGAAGTCAGGGCGGATTATTCTTATGATGTGGCGCAGGTTCATTTTCAGAACTCCATGGAATTTATTAATAAAAAGGAAATCCTGCATGGGGAAATTTTAGATTTGGGTTGCGGATACGGCGGCATGTCGGCGGTATTGAAGGAAAACTACCCGGGGAGGATCACCGGTTTGGATATGGAAGAAAAGGCTTTGATGTCGGCGCGTGATTTTGTCTTCAACGTGAAACACGCTGCGAATGGAGAAATTAGATTTGTCTTGGGCAATGCCGAAGATCTTCCTTTCAGTGGAAACCGGTTTGGATTGATTTATACGGTTGCTACCATGGAACATTTTGGATCTCCAAAAAAAGTACTGAGAGAATGCCGGCGGGTTTTAATTAGCGGCGGCCGGGTGTTTATTACTTTTTCACCATATTATACCTATAACGGCGCGCATTTATTTGATTTCATAAACATTCCATGGTGCCATTTATTTTTTTCCGAAAAAACACTAGTCCGGGTTTGGAAGAAATTGTCCGCTGAAAAACCCGAGATGGCTAAACTCAATTCAGCGGTGGACAGACACAACGACCGGTTGACCGGAATCAATAAAATTTCCGTTAGGACTTTCAGAAAAATGATCAAACACAGTGAGTTTAAAGTGCTGAAATACAGAGAAAAAACATTCAATTCCCGCATTTGCCGGTTTCTTCAGCGATTCCCGTTTTTTAAAGAACTTTTAACCACGGAAATAACCGTAACTTTATCGAAATGACATAGCGGGGGCTTTTCCCGGAAAAAAGGATCGTTTGATTTTTCGGGATTGAATGGATATAGTAGATGGATATCACCCTTATGACCCCGGGAAAAGAGGGGCTGAATTACAAAAATAAAGGGTGAAACCATCGGGCTGGAATCAGGGCGGTTGAGCAGGAAGGACAAGAGTGTATTTTAAATCAAAAGGAATCCGGAGCATTGAAGAGCTGCGGGAATCATATGATGCGCTTTACCGGAATAATCCATTGGTGGAATCAGAAGAGCACTATCAATGGGTCAAAAATGTTTTGTCTCCGGAGAGAGACAAAGTTTTTTTGGATATTGCCTGCGGCGGCGGACATCTGCTGAAGGAAGCGGAAAAATCCGGAGTAAAAACAGCGGGAGTGGATATATCCATACAAGCTCTCAGCATTGCCCGGAGAAATGCTCCCGGGGCGAAACTTTTCTGCAGTGCCGGAGAAATGCTGCCATTCAGGGATGAAAGTTTTGATTATGCCGTTAATTTAGGCAGCCTGGAACATTTTTTGGATCCCGAAGCGGGATTGAAGGAAATGAACAGAGTTTTGAAAAAGCGCGGCCGTGCACTCCTTTTGCTGCCCAACAGTTTTTTTCTTATGATCGTATGGAATGTATTCCGGACTGGAAGCGCCGGCCGCTCCACCGACCAGGAAATCGAACGCCTGGCTACCCGGGAAGAATGGGCATCTATGATTCTGGATGCCGGTTTGAAGATTGAAAAGGTTTATAAATATAATTATAAGAGTCCGCATACTTCCTGGAAATACCGGATTATCAGGCCGCTTATTCCCCGGAATCTGTCGTATTGTTTCCTTTTCGTCTGCCGAAAGCAATGACTTTTATTAAGGACAAACTCAAACAATTCTATTTTGTGCCCCCGACGACTTTAAATTTGGCGGCACATCGGAATCTTTCCCGGCTTGACGGGAGAATTAAAAAATTTTCACAACCCCGGCTGCTGAATTTAGGGTGCGGTGAACGGTTTGTCGGCCGTGAAAGAATCAGCCGGGAATCCAGGCGAGGATTGGTGAATTTTGATTTATTTCCTCTCCATTCTGTGGATGTAGCCGGGGACGCCCATCATATTCCCTTTAAGGACGAAACCTTTCATGCTGTTATCACCCAGGCCCTGCTTGAACATACCCGTTGTCCCAGCCAGGTTGCAGATGAAATTTTCCGGCTTTTGAAACCTGGAGGGCTGGTTTATGCGGAAGTTCCTTTTATTCAGGGTTATCATCCCACGCCCCGCGATTATTACCGGTTTACTCCTGAAGGGTTACGCGAAGTGTTTTCATCCTTTATTATCATTGACCAGGGTGTTTGCGGGGGACCGGGGTCGGCTTTGGGGTGGATTTTCCGCGAAATCGTATCAGGTATAATAGCCGGGTTCTCAAAAAAAAAGGCGCTGAGGACATGGGGAGAGTTTGCAGCCGGATGGATGGCGTCTCCATTCAAATACCTGGATCATGTATTCGCAGGCAAACCGGAAGCCTGCAAAGTCGCTTCCGGATTGTTTATTCTTGGGCGGAAAGAATGAGTCAGGCCGGGCTTCAGACAGAGATGCAGCGAATAGGAAGCTGGGGCAAAATTAATGCACAGCGTTTGAAAATGATATTGAAATATGCGGGAGAACCGCTTTTGGATGCCGGCTGTTCGACCGGTGAATATGTCAAATATTTAAGGCAGCGGGGTTATCAAGCATACGGCATGGATCTTTTAACCTGCCCGGAATGGGAGCCGGTCCGGGAATATTTTAAAACCGGCGATCTTAAACGAATGCCTTATTCAAGCGGGGAGTTTGATACTGTGACTGTTTTTGAAGTGTTGGAGCACACCCGGAATCCGGAAAAAATACTTCAGGAGGTACGCAGAGTTGTCCGCAGGAGAATTATTCTTTCTGTCCCCGACACAGAGTTGTATCCGGTGTTCAGAGAGGCCGGATTAACCTTCAATCATTGGGTTGACCGGACTCATATTCAGTTTTTCAACCAAGAAAGTTTAAAAGAAATCCTTTATCACAATGGTTTTAAGATCAAGCTGATACAGCGGATTAATCCGGTTTATCCGGAAAGGTTTCTGTTTGAAGATATCGGCATAAAACCATGGTGGGCAAACCGTTTAACCCGTCTGTTAAGGATCATTATACCAAAGCGCAGATTTTACATGACGATCATTGCTGTCGCAGATAAAAAATGAAAAAAAAGAACGATTCGAGGTGCCGTCTTCTGCTTTTTACCCTTGAATTTTACCCTTATCGGGGAGGAGTGGCGGCATACAATGATAATCTTATTAGAGGTTTAGCTGAATTGGGAAACCGGGTGGATGTCTTAACCTCGAGCATTCCCGGCCGGGAAAAGGAAGAAGAAAATACAGACCGGAGCTTAGCCCGGACCAAACGTATTGCTGTTTATCGAAAGAATCTTTGGCCCCGCGGGAAATTGCTGCAATGGTTTTTTATTATGTCTGCGCATATTTTTCTGATTGGGAGGCCGGACATCGTTTTGGTGACAGACGATGCCGGGCAGAGAATTGCATCCATGATGAATTTATCCTGGTTCCGTATTCCTTATTATGTAACTGTCCATGGGTCGGAAGTCTATTCAACCTTCAGCCGTGAGATGTCAGCTGGGGGAATTGACAGGAAGCTTTTTTCCTTGTTCAAGCACCGTGCAGAAGTTTTTTATCTTAAAGCGGAAGGAATCATATTTGTCAGCTGCTACACCCGGGATTTGTTCAAGATTTTTTTAAAAAAACCTTTAAAGAAGCATGAAGTGGTACACAACGGCATTGATGAAGGCATCGTGCTTTCTGAACGCGATGTAAGGAGGAGAATGGAAGCAAAACGGGGAAAAGTGGTGTGCATCACAGTCTCCCGCATCGATCCGCGTAAAAACCATGAAACCGTATTGAAGGCGTTAGCTCTTCTTTCGGATTCGGTCCGGCGCGGAATTCTCTATAAAATTTTAGGGTCCGGAGAATACCGCAGTAAGCTGGAGGCTTGCATCAGGAGCATGGGATTAGAAAATCAAGTCATATTTATGGGAGAAGTTTCAGAGAAGAAGAAACTCGATGAACTGGATGCAGCGGATATTTTTATTATGCCAAGCAGGCAGGTCAGAGGAACGGTGGAGGGCTTAGGCATCTCATTCCTGGAAGCCGGTGCAAGGGGGCTGCCCTTAATCGGCGGACGGCATGGCGGAGTTCCCGAAGTAATCCGGGATGGAGCAAATGGATTCTTGGTTGATCCGGATGACAGTGCCGGGATTGCCAGGGTATTGGAAAGATTGAATGAAAATCCCTCTCTGCGTGAAGAGATGGGCTGGAATTCATGGCGCCGGGTAAAAAATCATTTTCTCAGAAAAAGAATGGTAAATGAGACCATGGATTTCATATTCAGGAATGGAAAATGACGGCGCATCAGAACCTGGAAGAATTAGTTCTTAAACTCAATGAATATTATCATGATTTAGTTGGAAATGAATATGAAAATCTTCATCCTGAAATTTTTAATGATGAAGTAAAAAGATGGCAGCGGGCTGGAAAAAAATACCTGGCGGGACGAGAAGAAAATCTCAGGATATTGGACTTGGGCTCCGGCTCGGGTTTTGTTCCGGCCAGGCTTGCAGGTTTCTTGAAAAAGGAAGATGTGTTTATTTGTTCGGATATATCCCGGGAAATATTAGATAAATGCCGGGGAAATATGGCCCGGCGTTCACTTTCCTGCCGTCTTGAGTATATGAAAACGGATGGCCGTTCAATCACTTTACAAAGCGGCTCTGTCGACGTAATAACCATGAACTCTTTTCTGCACCATGTGCATGATTTACCCGGGCTTTACCGTGAAATCACCCGTCTTTTAAGGCCGGGCGGACTGCTCTTGGTGGGGCATGAACCAAACCGCCCGTTTTTTTCTCATCATTTTCTCTGGAATAACTATACATTCCTGTCCCGGCTTCAAAGAGGAATGCGCAAGCTGTGGTTTTATAAAGATGCAGTCATTGATGGAGAACATGAAAACGCGGTTCATTCCCGGGTTTTCGACTGCCTTAACCAAAAACTTTTAGCTTCAGGTGTCATTACAAGCCCGCTTTCCGGACAAAGAATTTCAGAAATAATTGACATTCAGTCCTGCACCGCCGGAGGTTTGCACCGGGACCGTCCGGACCTGACTGCCTCATTGAAGCAGGAGCTGCCCGGCTTTAAAATAGTGGAATTAGAGACTTACCATCACCTGTATAAATTAAGTTTCGTTAACCGGTGGACAAAATGGTATGATGCGCTGCTAGGGAAACTTTTCCCTGAAAGCGGAGCCCTTTTTTTCATGGCCGCAAAAAAAAGGAGAAGAAAAAAATGAAAGACTGTTTAGACCGTTTGACTAAATTTGTGCTGGTTCTGCTTGCTTTTTTTATTGCGTTCCGGATTGAATTTGAAATTAAGGGAGCTTCTTTGGCCCCGGTCGAATTGATGCTGATTTTTCTCCTTGGCATAACCGCATACAGATTTATCAGAAGCCCTGAAGATTTTGATTTCAAACGGATCCATCTGATTCCATTCCTGATTTTTTTGCTTTTCGCTATTCCTTCCCGAATCCCGCTTTTGGAAGTTCATGGCCTTTTTCAGGGAATATGGCACCTTTTTCGTAATTTCATTGAGTTAATTCCCCTTATGTACTTGGTTCTCATTTTCAACCTGAAGGGAAAAGAGCAAATCCGGTCACTGGTTTTAATATTGCTGACAGCGTCCGGGTTAAGTGCATTAATCGGAATCATGCAAACATTCAGCCAGGGGTTGTTCCTGACAGGGCAGGGTGTTTACGGCAATTTGAATTATTTAGGAATTTTCCCCCCTTATCCTCAAGATGCCCACATCTTGGCCCGTTATAATATTGGGAATGTCACTATTGTCACCCATACTCCGTTTTTTGATGTTTTCCGTGCAACCGGAGGCCTTAACTTTCATAATTATTTTGGTGTATTTTTGGTGATAACATCAACCATTTCCCTCTCCTTGGCTCTTTATAAAAGGAATATTTGGCTGGCAGGCCTGGCTTTAGTCCAATTTTTGGGTCTGGCGGTATCCTATTCCAGGGCCGCTTACGCAGGGCTTTTCCTTTCCATCATAGTTTTGTTGTTTTTAAGAAAAAAATGGTTGAGAGATTTGATTGTTGTCGGATTATTATTGATTTTAGTTGTCGGCATTTTGCAATTGGCTTATCCCGAAGTCTTTGATGCGTTCACTTATCGCGCATATACCATTGTGAATACGCCTTTTGATCCCCCGCAGGAAATGGAAGCGCGTTTGCTTACTTGGAAGTCGAGCCTGCACGGAACCCTTGAATTCTGGTTTTATTTCTTTTTCGGCCATGGGACAGGTGCTTTGGTGGATGTTGAATTTCTCGGCCAGAAGCTTACCACTCATAATGATATTTTGGATATTCTTTATGCTCGCGGCCTTTTCTCATTTATTGGATGGCTGATATTGCTTGTCGTGGTTCTGAAGGATGGATTTCGTTTTTTCCGGAACGAAGACGATCCTTTTTTCAAGGGTCTCGCGGCCGGATCCTTTGCCGGGATTCTGGGGGTTTTGTTGGCGGGACTTAACCAATCTGTTTTGCATGTGGAAGAAACGGGGATTCTAATTTGGTTCATATTTGGGATTATAGTTTTTTTGAGGCGGAGGCAAGTTAATAAATAAGGATGAGACGCTGAGAATGACCATTAATGTTTTATTTTTAAATTCCACCGCTCAAGTGAGCGGAGCTGAAAAAAGCTTGACGGCACTGATGGAAAATCTGGACCGCAATAAGTTTTATCCCTATTTAGCGCTTCCGGAAACCGGTCCGTTTTCCAAATTAGCCGGCCAGAAAGGGATTCCGGTTGATTTTATTCCCGGCATGATTCAATTTGGAGAGAAACACAGCCTCTGGAAATTTCCAAGGTATATGCTTGCATTGCTTCGATTCTGTCGGATGATCAAATCGCGTGAAATAAAAATTGTTCATTCCAATTCGCCCCGGGCGGCATTCTTGGGAGGAGCGGCGGCACGATTATGCGGAGTGTTTTCTGTTATCCATGTCCGGGATATTCATCAAAATCCATTCACTCATTCCTGGAAAGGACGGCTTCTGGAAAAGTGGGCGGATGCAGTCATTACCGTATCTCGGGCGACATTGGATACGGTTTTAGCAGCGCGCCCTGGTTTGAAACCGCGGGCACAGGTTGTTTACAATGGAGTTGATTTATTAACCCGCCGGCCCAAAGCAGAAGAGAATATCCGGAATGAATTGAAAATTCCCCCCGGCACCCCGGTTATAGGCTGTGTCGGACTGATCCATCCCGCCAAAGGCCAGGATATTCTTATTAAAGCGGCGGCTTTGATCCGAAAAGAATTCCCGGAATTGAAGATATTAATCACCGGGGAGATTTTTTCCAGAGAGGATGAAAGCTTTTACCGGGGGCTGATCGATTTAGTTGAAAAATTAAATTTGAAAGATCATGTTATGTTTATGGGTTTCAGGGAAGATGTTCTGAGTGTCATGGCCGTCATGGATATCGTGGTTCACCCCGCCAGGTATCCTGAACCTTTTCCCAGGGTGCTCCTCGAAGCGGGTTCTTTAAGTAAGCCTGTAGCCGCGGCTGATGTCGGCGGGGTTCCTGAATTAATTGATAACGGAATTTCAGGTATATTATTTCCGCCGGGAGACAGAATTGCGCTGGCGGGAGTCATAGAGTCTCTTTTGAAGAATAAAGATAAGGCGCATGGAATGGGAGCTGTTTTGAGAAAGAAAATCGAGAGGCACTTTACCGTTGCACAGCATGCTGCTTCAATCCAGCGTATTTATAATGAATTAGACTAATTAAATGAAAATTCTATTTCTCTCCGCTTTTGCGCCTCTTCCGGATACAAACGGCTCGAAAATCAGGGCCGCTGGTTTCCTCCGGTCTTTGCAAAAACATGAGGTCTATTTAGTAATGATCCGGCATTCCAATGAAAAAGCTGACCATGAAGAATTAAACCGCTTAGTGCAGAGGGTATGGGATTTTAGGCAGCCGCAGATGGGCCGCAAAGAAAAAATGATGAATGTGTTTTCTTTCCGTCCATGGCTGGCGGAAAAGTATTTTTCCCGTCAAATCAAAGAGAGAATACAAGAGATCATAACAGAGCATGAGATTGAAGCCGTTATTGCGGAGACATTACTGTGTGCGGAATACATTCGTGATGTACCCGGAGTGTATACCATAGTGGATGAGCATAATCTTGAGTTTATCCGGGCTGGGCGAAGGCTTCCATTAAGAAAGAAGCCGTTTTCTTTTTTGCGGGATTATCTCATCTATTTAAGGTTGAAAAGGTATGAACTTAGAGTTTTAAAAAACATAAACCGGGCTGTTGTTTGCTCTAAGACCGATAGGGATATTCTGAGTTCAATGCTTCCTGGTCTTTGTGTTTCCGTCATTCCCAATGCGGTTGATACGGAGTATTTTATTCCAGGCCCGGCTGCCTGCAGGAAGCCGTTGGTTTTGTTTACCGGAACATTATGGTATGAACCCAATGCGGATGCCGTTAAGGTTTTGGCAGAGGAGATACTGCCTAAGCTGAAGCTGGATTTTCCTGAAATAAAGATGTTTATCGTGGGCAATGAACAAGGAGTGGATTTATCCGAATACAAAAAAAAAGATATTGTTTTTACCGGCGAGGTGGAAGATGTCCGGCATTATTTCAATCAGGCTTCCATTTTCCTGGCCCCTATACGCATAGGCAGCGGAACCAGGCTGAAAATTTTAGCGGCGATGTCCATGGGGATCCCGGTTGTTTCCACCCGGATCGGGTGTGAAGGATTGACCGTCACGGACGAAGAAAATATTTTTTTGGCTGAAACACCCGAGGAGTTTCGCTTTGCAGTTTTACGGCTCCTGAGTGAACCGGATTTTTACCGGAAAATTGTCCTGGGTGGGCGAAAATTGGTTGAGGATCACTATTCATTCTCTATCCAGCGTAAGCAGCTTGACTGTTTATGGGGCAAGGTCCATCAGGCTGTAAAAAATCAGTAATTCGTTATAATCCGTAAAAACTATTGTTTCAAGTTCCCAAATATTATATGATTATTTTCAACCTGAATTATTCACAGGCCTGGATGGCCGCAGATGGGGTAAGACTCGGTACGTCCGAATGTGTGGAAAATTGCGATTAAAACAAAATCACGGCACTGAAAACACGTTCGGTGAGCTTTCTATGGAAACTATGCATATCGCTGATATAAAAAGAGTCAGGTTGAAATATCTGGAGTAGAATATGGCTTGCCTGGACAACATGAAAAATAAACAGGAAGAAAAACTGGTTCTCATAACCAATTCTCCAAATAAATTGAAACCCATCCGGGATGAATTGGAAAAAGAGCAATATCAAGTCAGTTTATGCCGTAAGAATCAGGCTGCTATCCAGCTAATCAAAAAACAGCATGCTTACATTGTGATTATTGAATCATTTGGACAGGGCTTGGATGACCTCGTTTTCCTCGAACAGATAAAAACATACGATCCTATGATCGAAACCATCATCTTAAGCCGGCAGGAATCTCCGGATAAAGTCGCCCGTGCGATCCGGATGGGGGCTTATAAAATATTGTTTCACCCGGTCAATGCTAAGGAAATACTGGCAGCCGCAAAGGAGATTATCAAGAAGAAAAATTTAAGGCGGGAAACATTCATTCTGGAGAATGAGCTGGAAGAAAAATTTGTTTTTCATGGGATGGTCGGCAAGAACCCGAGAATGCTTGAAATTTTCTCCATGGTGGAAAGAGTCGCCCGCTATCCTTTATCCATATTGATTTCAGGAGATACGGGAACGGGAAAAGGCGTTCTGGCTAGAATTATTCATAGCCTCAGCGATCGCACCGGCCATAATATCGTTACATGCGATTGCCCCACCATTCCGGAAAACCTATTTGAATCCGAGCTTTTCGGCTATGTGCGGGGAGCTTTCACCGGAGCGCAGAGAAATAAAAAAGGCCTTCTTGAGGATGCGCATAAAGGAACCATTTTTTTTGATGAAATCGGACATCTGCCGCTGTTCATGCAGTCGAAGCTGCTGAGGGTTCTTGAAGAACAAAAATTTCGTCGTATCGGATCGAATCATGATATAGAAGTGGATATCCGCATCATATCCGCGACAAATACGGATTTAAAGGAAGACATCAGGGCGGGAAAATTCCGGGAAGATCTTTATCAGCGGATCAAAACAGTGGAAATTAAAATTCCGCGGCTCAAGGAAAGACAAGATGACCTGCCGTATTTATCCCGGTTTTTATTAAAAAAATTCAATATTAAATTTGAAAAATCCGTACCGGGCATATCCAACCGGGTCAAGAAAGTGTTTCAATTATATGACTGGCCGGGAAATGTCCGGGAATTGGAAAAAACCATTGAACATGCAGTGGTCTTATGCAGAAAAGGATTCATTGACATTGAAGATCTTCCTCCGTACTTGATCAGATTGGCAAAACATGAAATAGAAGAAGAACCGGCAGAGATTGAAAACTTTCCTAAACTGACTGAAGTGGAAACACAACATATTTTGAAAGCCTTGGATGCGGCAAGGGGCAATAAAAGCCTGGCATCCAAATTGCTGGGAATCAGCCGTTTCAGTTTATATCGAAAACTTAATGCCCTGGAAATCGAAGATTCCAACTAAAATCCCCTTGCTTTGATCTGCAGTCCTCAGAATGACAAAAATAATAAAATGTGCGTTTACTGGACACATCTGGATATCAGTAATTGTATATAAACCGCACTCTTTTATCTTTCCTGCAGATCTTCTATTTCTTAAGATAATATAAAACAACAAGTTAAAGGAAAAGGGAAAATTGGTATGCTTTTTGCAGTATTCGGCATGAAGACTTTGATGAAAAGGAGTTAAAATGACGGAAAGTATGAAGGAACTACCTGGCTTTATTAAGAATGAGTTTAAACGAAGAACGGCTGAAATCAACGAGGAATCATTTCCGACTTTAAAAGAAATCGAGCAGATGACCATCCGTAAAGCACTTGAAGTTACTAATGGACATAAAAGCCGTTCAGCAGAGTTGTTGGGAATCAGCCGTTATGCATTGTACCGAAGATTGAAAGATTTAGAATTGAGTTGAAGAGAGTTATCTGTTTGTTTTCCTTTGGAAAAAAGCTTTTTTTATGAGTTCTGAAAAAACCAGTGTAATGAAGTATAAATTTCCAATCAAATATCTTTTCCAAAGCCTGCGGGGCTCTTGCAGCCATCGGAAAAGCCATTCAAATCCGGATTTCTGGATGATAACGGGGGCTCTTTTTTTATTCCCGACAAAAAAATTCAGTGAATCCCCGAATGCGAAGGCCAGGCACGGTTTTATTCGCCCCTGGTTTTCGTGAATCCATTTTTCGCTTTTTGGACAGCCCACGCATAAAATCAAGATGTTGGTTTGAAATTCGTTAATCATCCGGATGATGTCCCGGCTTTTCCTTTTATTGTTTTCAAAACCGAAGGGCGGGCTGTAAGTATGCAGTTGGATATATGGATATTGAATATTTAATAATTTTTCCGCTTTTTTTTCGGAATTGTTTATTCCTCCCAGAATAAATATTTTCTTGCGATGACGGACGGCACTTGAGATAACATCTTGAAACAGGTCGGCTCCGGCACACCGTTCCTTGCTTTTATACCCCAATAGACGCAAAGCCAATATAATGGACATGCCGTCCGGGAGAGTGAGCAATGCATCTTTGTAGGCTTTCTTGAGATGCTTATCCTTTCTTAGTGTATAAATATGATGGGCGTTGGGAGTGACCACATAGCCGGAACGGTTTGATTGAATCATTTTATTTATTATTTGGCGGGCTTCGGATAAAGACAGATTGTCAATCTCGATCCCGCCAAAACGAATGGATTTGAATGTGATCAATTTATTTTCCGGCATCTTAATTTTTTTGGTAAATAAAAGTTGACCCGATCCAAAGGTTTCGGTCTTCTTTAGTTTCCTTGATATACGCATCGTTTATAAATTCGACTTCGATCAGGTGTTCTCCAGGTTTCAGATTAACCGGAAATGGAAAAAACCGGATATCTTGATTTGTCACCCATTTTCCGCGAAGGATGCTGTTATCGATAGTCATCAGCATATAAGGCCATCTTCCCCCGGCCGGGCTTCCCGACAATTCTAGGTGGATGGTATGCTTACCTTGAGGCAAATCCAGATATAACCAGCTCTTGCCTTGATATGGCAGGAAGCGCCCTAAGCCTTTCCACGCTGTTGGAGGGGCTGAATAAATTAATGCTCCAACTTCAGGGGAAAATTGCCATGGGTGGGAAACTTCAGAAAAATGAATATCACCCACTCCGATGCCTAATGTCCGGGGGTCCGGAATCCCGAGGGATTTCCGGGGAGACCAAGTGCGGCTGGTTTCAAATAGGATCAAAATTGTCTCCCGGGAAAAATCGCGAACGGGGATTTGCGTATTGTGCCATTTATTATCCGATAAAGTCACTTTTTTCAGCAGATGTTTGGATTGGAAAACTCCGCGAACAGCATAAATATCAACTGTCACATCATGTTTCTTAATATCCGGATGTGAGGCGAGAAGGGGAATCCGCATTTCATCCCCGCGGACAAAGAGGGTCATCCCGGCTTTTCCTTTTGTCCAGCGGAAACTTCGGCCTTCCACGTTTTCCAGCTGATAGAAGCCAAAAGATTGTTCCAGGTCTAAGTTCCAGGTTTTTGTATCCAGTGAAAGTTGGTGAAAGGAATTATAGGCGAATACTCCACTGTAGATACAGAGTGAAATAGCGACGGCACACAGGGTTTTCCGGGATGTTTTCTTGACTGCTTTGGAATTCCTGGTATTGATGATGAGAAGAGCAGCCAGCAGCCAAAACACGAGCTGAATTTCAAAATTGAGAGTATGCGTGCCTACCAAGAAAACCAACATCATCACCAGGATACCGGTCGAAACACCTAAAGAGAAAATATCCTGCTTAGAAGAGATGGGGTGGCGAAAAAAGCGGTGAAAAATTATTTTTAATATAAGAAAAAATATCCATAAAAAAAGCAGAAGGCCGAAAATCCCGCATTCTGCGGCGATTTGCAGATAGAAATTACCGGTGGAGTCAACCCAATACATCTCCGGTTTTTTGACATTATAATAGGAAAAGGGCATCACTGGAGCAATCCTCTTGGTGTAATAATAATTTGGAATTTCCGCGGTAAAAGCACCCAATCCTATCCCGTGGAAGGGATGTTTTTCTATCATGGCCGCTGCGCCTCTCCACAAGCGCCATCTGCCTTTTGAAATCGTTTCCAATCCTTTCGGCTGAGTCAAGTCCTTAAGGTTTTGGGATATGCGTTGATATAAAGTGCTTTGATGATAAATTGTGAAAAAAGCGGTAATACCGCCGGCCAGCAGGATGAAAATCAGGGAATAGACGAAAAATTTTTTCAGGCCGGCTGAAGATTTTTGGAATCTGGATTTGTTCCAGTACCAGATGAAAATAAATATCAGGAAAGACAAAATCAATCCGGCAAGACTGCTGCGGGAGCCAATATAGGGCTGCAGAAGGATTCCTCCAACTAAAGGAGGCATCAGGACAAAAAGCCAGCGTTTATGTAAAATAAAAGCGGAAGCGGTAAAAACAGGAATCACCAATGCCAGGAAAACACCGAAAGCGTTTGGATCTGTAAAAAAGGAATTTATCCGTTCCAAAGAAGTGAACATGGAGGTATTGCCGAGGGACGGATATTTCAGGGCTTGGATGAATCCAAACACAACAGCGATTCCCGACGAAAAAGCTAAAATCTTTATGACCTGAATTTGATTTGTTTTCTTCCGGATGATCCGCACCAATATCAAAAACCAGATGAGTCCTCCCAAATAATTTAAGTAATCCAGCAATACCCTTCGAACCGCCTCTCCGCTGCTGACGTGAAAGACATTTACCACCAGATCGAAAACGCTGGTTTCATAAACAGGGAAAAAATTTATGTATCGCCATAAAGTGAACAGACCAGAAATGGAAACCAGAGTAATGACTATATATGTCGGAATCCGCAAAGGGTTTTCATGTTGAATTTGATTTTTCGTGCGGATCCGGTTGGCGGTTACGCCTATGAGATACCCGTAAAAAAGAAATAATAAGGGATTAAATCCCTGAAAATTGAAAAAATAGGGTAAGCTGTTCAGTAACGGAATGAAGAAGATTATAGCCATTGTCCCTTGATAAAGGGAAATGAATGTCCAAACCGCTGTGATGAGTATAACCGGTGCTAAAACAATCTGAAAAGAAAAAACCTGGGGCGTATATCGTATGTAAATGAACAAATACCCTGCCGTAAGCAAAAACAGCAGAGGCACAAGCCAAAGTCTTCTATTCATATTTCTCGCCTTATGCTTTGAACCGTCCGGTGTCCGGCCTTATTTTCAACCCAGTTAAGACTCTCTGTAAAATGATATGATTATATTTTATTTTGTGCAATGAATTAACCTGCGTTATTCATAAAAAAATTGCGATGTTTTTGCAATCTTTTTTTATCAGCAGCCAACATGTTTTTTAGAGAAAGATCTGCAGTAAAGTTTTTCTATTTTAAATTTCTATTTTGATCGCAATTGTTTACCTTTTAGGCAGACCGGCTCTCACCCCATCTGCGGCGGTCTCGATCCATGAATAATCCAGGTTAATCATTCAGGCTAGTTAAATTGAACTGGAATATGAGCGGCCGGGTCATTGGTGTTATTGTTGGCTGTCGCTCCAAATACAATCGCCTTTCCAGTGCCGGACGTTACGCTTATTTCAATGATGACATTGTCATTTGAGTATTCCGGATAGGGAACACCGGCTTCCGTGAATGGATTCAAGGAAACGAATTCATTATTGGATATAGTCCGGTTAAACGGGGACCCAATAACTGAATTTTGATTATTGAGCAGACGGAAGCGGACAGTGACATCACCGGATTCAGGGTTGAAACATCCCAAGGCCGTCCGGTAAACGGCATTATTGACCAGGTTATGGACCATCAAGCTTTGGGTTGGACTCGCAAAGTTGGAACTTTCATTGTAATTCAATCCCGGAAGTGTTTTGGAATAATTTCCATTGGCAGTCCGGGCTGATACTTGAATAAAATGAGATTGATCCTGCGTCGTAAAAACAAGACTTCCAGCTTGACCATAATAGTCGAAATCACCCGGATCCAAGGCGTCTATAACTTCCAGAATATTGTGAAATTTGGCACTGGCGTTAACGTTTGTGCTGCTCCAGAGATTAAAAGGCCCACGGCTTTCTCCGCTGGATGAATGGAAAGAAACTTGCACTTCCGATCCTCCGGTTAGATCCGTGATCTGAATATCGGTATTCCATGTGCCGTCACCAACCGCAGATGCCCAAACTGCTTCCGGAATTATCTGAGAGGATGAAGGTGAATTTTCATATCCGGAATAAAGCTGGGTTGCTATATGAGCGGCCGGATCATTGGTGTAGTTGTTGGCTGTCGCTCCGAAACAAAAAATTCTGCCATTTCCGGATACGGGAGATATTTGGAGATGTGTATTATCAAAGGAATAATCCGGATAAGGGGTGCCCGCTTCGGAAAATGGGAGAAAGGTTACATATTCAAATCCTGCAATGGATTTGGAAAAAACAGAACCCACGGGGGTGCCGGTGTTATCGATTATTTGGAATTGGACATCCACCGGCTGATCCGTGACATTAAAACACCCGATGGTTGACCGGTAAATTTCATTGCTGACCAAATCTTGAATAAGCATCGGCTGATAAGGGTCTGCGAGATTGGCGTCCATATAATTTAATCCTGGAAAGGTTTTTGAATAATCATTATTCTTTGTGCGCGCGGAAACCTGAATCTTATGCGCCGAATCCTGAGTGATAAATTCCATAGCCCCGATTTTCCCAAAATAGTCAAACCCGGTTGGATCAATAATTTTCAGGCGGGATAGAATATTTTCAAATTTAACACTGGTATAAGCACCGGAACTTGACCATATGGTGATAGGTCCCTGACGCGGACCTCCCAAATAATTGAAGTAAACTTGCACCTCAGATCCGCCCGTTACATCAGTAATTTGGACTTCAGTCATCCATGTGCCGCCTTTTGATGCGTCCGCCCATATGACCTCCGGGAGGATTTGGTAAGATGAAGGCTCATTGTATTCGGGAGTCCCCTGTGTTGAAAATCTCCAGGTCTGGCTTTCAATCGATCCGATATCGTTTTTGGCCACGATTTTCCAGTAGTAAAGGCTCATATATTCAAGAGTTCCCGGATCAAAATGTGTATCCGTTACAGTCGCAACATAACCAGGATTGGACGACTGGCCGAAGTAGACATCATATGAGGTCGCGTAGGGCGATGAGGTCCATTTTAATGTAACAGCGATGGATTGTTCTGTTGCACCGTTACTGGGCGAAGTCAGGCTGAATGATTCAGGTATCAATCCTTCAGTTTGGAAACTCCAAACATCGGATGCGGCTTCGCCATAGCTGTTTTTAGCCACAACTTTCCAATAATAATTAGTTCCGGGATTAAGGGTGCCGGGGTTATACTGCCGGCTGGATGTGTTGGTCCGCAGCGGCGGATTGGAATCCATACCGAAGTAAACATCATAAGAAACCGCATTATCTGATTCTTCCCAGGTTAAAAGAAGATTAATCGGCTGCTCAGTGGCGCTGTTGGGGGGCTGAAGAAGGCTGAAAGATGAAGGGGGCGTTCCCGGAGTTTCAAAGCTCCATATACTTGAAGAGCTGCTGCCGAATTCATTAACCGCTTCAATTTTCCAGAAATATTGAGTGTCTTCCGATAAAGTAATGCTGTGCTGACTGTTTGTAACAGTTGTGGCATACGGTGGAGGGGAAGATGTCCCCAGGTAAACTTTGTACGAGTCAGCGGTTTCGATATCACTCCAGTCCAAAGTGACACTTTTGCTGCCGGTAGTGGCGTTGTTTTCCGGGGCCAACAATGCCGGAGTGGCAGGTGCGGCGCCGGTTTGGAAACTCCGGGTTTCACTGGATACTTCGCCTAAATTGTTTTTAGCGACCACCCGCCAGTAATAAGTTGTGTCGGCAGCAAGTTTTCCCGGGCTGTATTGTGTTTGAGTGATATTGGTCCGCAGCGGCGGAGAGGAGGAGGTGCCGAAGTACACATCATAAGAGGAAGCGTGGCCGGAGTTTTCCCAGGTTAGGGTCGGTGTCAGACTGATATCCGCAGCTTCGTCAGCCGGAGACAAGAGGCTGAAAGGCCCTGGTTCTTCTCCAGGAGTAGTGAAACTCCATTCTGCGCTCTCGGTTTCGCCGATGTCATTGACAGCTTTAACCTTCCAGTAATAAGTGGCGGCTTCATTAAGAGTGCCCGGATCGTACTGAGAGGAAGCGGTTTCAGCGATATAAGGCGGAGGCGAAGATGTCCCGAAGTAAACTTCATAAGCGGTTGCGTCCGCGCTGTCTTCCCAGTCTAATGTTACGGTTGTGGTTTCCGTGGTGGATCCGTCAGCGGGAGAGAGAAGGTTAAAAGGCTGCGGCGCGGTCCCGGTGGTGAAACTCCAGATCTGACTGGGGGTATCCCCGTAGCCATTCGTGGCGACAATCTGCCAATAATAAGTCGTCCCCGGATCCAGGGTCGAAGGCGCATAATGACTTTGAGATAATTCAAGAAGGTAAGGAGGGGGATTTGAGTTGCCGAAATAGACTTCATATGAAACCGCATTGGAGGAGTTTTCCCAATCCAGGGTGAGTTCGAGCGGCTGCTCAACGGCGTTATCTGCAGGCGATAATAGAGAAAAAGGCTCCGGAACCGGGCTGTCATTAAAGCACTGTTCGTCCATTGTCACAGCACTGGGGCCGGCGGCGGCAGTTGTATCAGCAGGAGTGAATTCAGCGCTGGCGGTGAAAATAAAGGGCAGATAATCGTCAAAGGCGGTGGAATCATAAGCTAAGGAACTGCTGGATTGGAGATCGCATTCATCGGAGATCTCGCCCTGGGAGTTGAGCTTCATGACCCACATATTCTGCCGTGAGACGTCTACACCGAGAGAACCGACAACAATAAATCCGCTCGTGCTCTCAAGTTCACGTATATGCAAACAGCTGTCGTCGTAAACGTCTCCAAATGTCCGCACCCATTGTTCTGTTCCCTGCGCGTCATATTTTGCGATAAGAGCATCATAGCCACCGCTGACTGTCAGTGTACGTCCGGCTGCGATAAAACCGCCGTCCCGGGTTTGCTGCACGTGATGAAATTCATCACAGTCGGCCATTCCGCCTGTGGTTCCCCAATCAAAGGTCCCGTTTGATTTCAAATTCAACAGAAAAACCTGCCGGTCGGAGATCTCATGACCGCTGGAAGTCCGGTACCCGGCAATGATAAACCGGTTATTATTGGTTATATTGACCGATAAAGGGATATCTATACCGTCGAACCCATACCCTTTCTGCCAATGACGGCTTCCGGTCGCTCTCAGTTTAAGAACAAAAATCTCAGGTTCCGTCGTGCCGGTGGGATTATAGGCTTTGCCGACAGCGATGTATCCCTGTCCGGAGATTTCTTTAATAGAAAACAAGGCTTCCATGGCTGCGGTCTCTCCGGTATAGGTCCATTCAATACCTCCGCTGCTTGACAGCTTTATGGCAAGAAGATCGGTATGCACGCTGGGCGGATATATGGTCATTCCCGATTTATAGCCGGCGGCAATAAAACCTCCGTCTGATGTAGGTTGAATTTCATAGATTTCATCATCGTAAAGAGAAGGAAAAGTCTTTTGCCACACGATGCCGCCGGTTGAATCGATTTTAAAAATCCAGATATCTTTTTCATTATCTCCGGATGTGTCGATGTAGCCGGCAACAACATAACCGCCGTCTCCAGCCGGGGCTATAGAATGGGCTGATTCATTCGTGCTGAAGCCATAGGTATGTTCCCATACGATATCTCCAGCGTCATCCAGTTTGACGACGAGGATATCCTTCCCGCCCGCCCCGAAGGATTCGGTATATCCGGCCACGATATAACCGCCGTCGCTGGTTTGAAGGATGTCTGTTCCGTTCTCATGAATCGCCCCGAAGCTTCTTGACCATTGCGCATACAGCTGAGGCAGTGCAAGCATTAATATTCCGGTAATTATCATGAATGAATATTGACACATTTTTTTTAGTTGTTTGTGCATATTAAATTATCCTGCTGAAAATTTTATTGCATTATTCTATTGTATTTGTATCCAAAATTCATGCCAGAAAGAGAAGAATTATAAATTGTTTTTTTTCAGACAGATAGAAATGTCAACGTTCAATACAGCTTAGGCTGAGTGCGAAAATGATACACAATGTGGAAAATGAATAATTCAGAGTGCGATTTTCATACAGGTTAGTTATTATCATCCGTCACGGAGAGTAATTTCCGGAAAATACGTCCCCTGACTTCCTTTGTCTCACCGAATTTCAGTCGCTGGAAATCCTTATCGGAGTAATCGACACCGAATCGTTGCTTAATAAATTCACTGACCCACGGCTGACCGGGAGACGGCATCTGCATATAAACATGTCCCCCTCTTGCTTGGGTTCTCTGATTAAAGCGGTCTAAAAAATCGAAGGTGTCAAAGCCTTCCGGAGTTTTTCGGTAGAGGAAAACCATGCTCCAGGAATGCAGGCCTTCACCGAAATACTCAATGTAGGGATCGTAATAGATCGGGAAAAGCAATGTGTCTGTTGAGGTAAAGGTGTTCCTTAATTGTTCGACAAAGATGATTCGGCGGTTTGGCTTATGCGCTGCCGGCCAGGCATAAGAGCTTACATTGCTGATCCAAAGAAGGACAGCTTGTATGCATATCAGCACAATAACGGCGAAGTATAAACCTCGTTGCACAGAATTTCGGTTTGAACTTCTTTTTATCGGCCGGCGATTGTTGATGATCCAGATCATTGTGGTCAGCCAGAGAGGGAATATCCAAAACCGGACCTGAGGCGGGTCGTACCAGACAGCAAACAAAAACGCGGTTGCCGCCGTAGCCGTCCAGGGAATAAAAAGCCGGATATTGATCCGGCCGCGGCTGAAAAATAAGGATATTCCGGCGGTTATAATGATGAGGGGAGTTAAAAGGTGTACAATGACGGCCGCCCATACAACGGGCTCGCCGTTTCCGGAAAAAACGTTGAAAATATTTTGTCCCTGTTCCATCGCGGTGAAGGTGCCGGAAAACCCTTTCCAGGCTAATGCAGGAGTTAAGCTTGTAAATTTTCCGTATGGCCCCCGGCTGAGATTAAATTGACCGAAAACCGTCATCGCTGCTGCAAATAATGCCGCCGGAATGATGACCAGCCCCGCTGCCTTCCTTATCTCGGCTGAGATTATGATTTTTTTGCCGCCATGCTGAAAAAGATGCCATTCCCAAGCAAGAAGAGGGGTAGTAAGGAGTAAAACGGGATTAAACGCCGCCATTAAGATTAAAAGAAACAGAATCCCCCACCAGGACTTAATGGCGGAAAGAGACCGGCTTCGTGAGAGTGAAAAGGTTAGGGCTAAAAAGGCGAGGGAAGGGGGAAGATAAAATAAGTATGGGTCCAAGGCCAAATGCATAACCGCGTACCAACCGCTGAAAAGGAGTAAAAAAACCAGAGCAGCCGGCCGGGAGTGGCCGGAGTGTAGAATTAAAAGTCCGGTAAAGAAAAGAAAAACCGTGATCCAAAATCCGTTCCAGATCTGAACTGGCCGAATAGCCCTCCCTTCATATCCCAGCTTGTTCAATATTTCATACAAGGTGCGTAGAATAGGTTCAGCTCCAAAATGTTTTGGAGTAAGAATGATGTTTCCGTTCTCGATACGCTTCAGTTCATCCAATCCGTCGGCATGGTAGTTCCGGCTGGGCAAAAAGACCCAAAAGAGAATAAAAGCGATGCAAAACAGGCTGAGAGCTGTCATTCCGGTCTTTGATCTAGATATGCTCATAATTCAGGGATACCTTTGTTCTATTTTATTTCCTTTCCTTGGATATGCAAGGTTTTTTCAAGATGATTATTTAGCGGACTTATGTTAATATCCGGATATGAATGCTCAAAAAACCCCGATGATCTATTTTGGCCATCATAAATGCGCCTCCACCTGGATTCATCTTATTCTCAGAAAACTTTGTCAGAAACAATCGTTCAAAATCGAGTATGTTCATTCTCCGCGTCAATTCAGTGATGATCTGGATAGATTTATGAATTTGAATGAAATTGACATGCTGACGTATGCCAATGCTGATATCACATATGTACGGAAATTGTCCGAATTCCGGGGATTCCATGTCATTCGTGATATTCGGGATATTGCGGTTTCTTCATATTTTTCCCATTTATACTCGCATGATACATCCGTTTGGCCGGCATTGGTTGAACGCAGGAAAAAGCTGCAGCAAATGAGCAAAGCAGACGGGTTGATGCGAGACATGAAAAATATCCGAAAGGCTGTCTTTGACCGGATTGCGGGCTGGGATTACCATCATCCTGATATATTGGAATTGAAAATGGAAGAGTTGACTCGCCGTCCGTATGACCACTTCAAAAGAATACTGTCCTATCTCGGCTTTCCGGGGGATTCCGATGACACGGAGCTGAAGTCCGTCCTGCCGGAAACCACATTTGAAAAACTTGCGCAGGGAAGAAAGCCCGGGGAAGTGGATATTCACCACCATTACCGAAAAGGCACTCCCGGCGACTGGCGCAATCATTTTGATAAGGTTCACAAGCAGTTCATCAAAGACAAATACGGTGCATTTCTCATCGAACACGGCTATGAAGCCGACTTAAATTGGTGATTGTTTTCCGAGGAGCCTTTGAATAAGGGCCATATCCCGCCAACCTGCGGATATCATAAGCTGGCAGCTTTTTGTCATTGGCGATTGAATTCTCTTCTTGCCAAGACCCTCCCACCCGCCGCCATTGGCTTCGGAGAGAACCCAATCGCCGCTTCATAGTCCGCCGCACTCGTGTTCTATGTGTTCAAAGAATTATCAATGCCGCGGAGCGGCATTCGGTTCCGGCTGACGCGATATTGAAGATTGAGCCTTCCGGGTGAGAGGGTTGAGGGGACCCGGCGCAACCGGGTGCCGAGCATGTTCGACCCATGGACGGAAGGAGTTGCGCAGGTACTGAAAACCCAAGCAAGGAATGGCGTTAAAAATCTGAACGGGAGCGGATGCCAGACCTGATACTGCGAAGGCTGTTGAGGCGGAAGCTATCGCTAGTATAAAAAATTTTGGAGAACGATTCCAAGCACCACGCCGGCAATGAACACCAGGACCAGGAGCCCGTAGCGTTTCTTGATATTCGGCACATGCAGCAGATAACCGTAAACGCCGCCGGCAGCGGTCAATTGAATCAGAAAGGCAAATCCGATAAAGACGATAAATCCGGCGGGAAGACTGAAAACGGAATACCAGGCAAAAAACGTGAAAACGGAAAAAAGCATCCCGAACTTAGCTCCGAATTCCAGCCCCCGGATGGTGCGTCCGCCTCGTTTATACATCTGCATGTACAGCCATCCCAGCAAAATGGCTAAGAACAAATAACCCAGGTATCCGAATGGAATATATTTAAAGAGTTCCTGCTGTGTTTTTAAGGCCGCGTATCCCTGGTCCCAATAAGGTTTCAACAATACGGCATGGGCTAAAAAATCGATCATAACCATAATCAACCATGCGAAAATCGAAGCCGGAACAAATCGATGCCTAATGATCATGTGTCCTCCTTCTTACATATCTGTAATAAAAATAGGTTTATTGTTCTTCCAGCCGCCCCGTGTAAAATCAGGAAAATCAACGGTTTTACTTTTTCCTGCAACGGAAATTTCACTTAATTCCGAAATGACGCTCCAGGCGGCGGCATCATAAACATCCATATCCGGAGGGCGGCCTTTGAGAAGGGCGTCAATCAGCCTGTAATCCTCGAGGAAATCCATTCCTCCGTGTCCGGCTCCCTTAGCCAGATCTCCAATTTGCCGCCACAGCGGATGCTGAAATTTTTCCATGTAGGCGCTCATTTCTTCCCATTGGTGGGCAGGGCTGCGGCCTTCAATATGAATGCGGTCCGGATAACCGCGAATAATACCCTTGACGCCCTGAACTAAATCAATCCGGCTGTATGGTCTGGGAAGGTTGGTATCATGGATGAGGACGATAGTACAGCCTTTGGCTGTCCTGATCAAACTTGTGTTGATATCTCCCAGGGCGAAATTGATGCTGGATTCCGGTGAATCCGTGCCGAAATTTTCAGCGGCAAAAGCATGCAATCCCCTGGTTTTGGAGCTCATCGAGACCATATGATCAAAGCAATCGCCGCGGTTTATATTCATGCATTCTGCAATCGGTCCCAGGCCATGGGTAGGATAGAGGTTGCCGTCCCTCTCCATGGAATGCTGCGGGCGCCATAATCCTTCATGTTCCCCGCTGAATTTGATGGCACGCAGGTCATGCAGGTATCCTCCCATGCCGTGGACGATTTCACCTAAAAGACCGTTTCGTACTAAATTCAGCATTAATAATGCCCGGTTGCTGTAACAGCAATTTTCCAGCATCACACAATACCGCCTGGTTTTTTCGGCTGTTTCCACAAGCTGCCAGCATTCATCTATGGTTACCGCGGCGGGAACTTCGGTTGCGGCGTGTTTACCGGCTTCCATGGCGGCTGTGCATACCGGAACGTGCCATTTCCATGGAGTGGCGGTGATGACCAGGTCCAGATCGTTACGTTCACACAACCTTTTGAAATCTGTTTCTCCGCGGAAGTATCCTTCCGGCCGGGGCTGGCCGGCTTCTTCCACCCAATTTTGAATCCGGAGAACCTTGTTTTCCACGGTATCACAAACCGCCCGGATTTCAGCTCCTTTAATCCGGAGCAGGTTTCGAATATGAGATGCTCCCTGGAGCCCGACCCCGACGAAACCGATCCGTACGGTTTCCATAGGCTCGGCTGTAACAGGGATGGGAGGCGATGAGAAGGCCTCCCGGTTTTTGCAGCGGGATAGATATATGGAACCCAGTCCGATCCCTATGCCGGCGGCGCCTTTTCTTATGAAATTCCGGCGGCTGCAGGTATCCGGGTTTATTTCATCTTTATTTCTTTTTGCATCATCCATTCAGTCATTCTCCTTTATCAGATTAGCTTACCTGAATTATTCATAAAAAAATTGCGATGTTTTTGCAAATTATTTTTTTTATCAGCGATTAACATGATTTTTATTAAAAGTTCAAATGGAAAGTTTTTCATTTGCCTATTTATATTATAACCGCAATTTTTCACCCCTTCAGGCGGGGTCCTGAGGAGCGAAGCGACGTGAGGAACTTAGACGGCTTCGTTCTTGAGAATCTGGTCGTCTTAAGTTGCCACGGCCTGCTCCGCAGGCCTCGCAATAAAACTTTGCTGCAGGGCATTCGCGGTGAAGTGCCGCAGCTTCATACCCTGCGCCTTGCATCTGCGGCAATCTCGACCCGTGAATAATTCAGGCTCGATAATATAATAAACGGGTGTATTATGAAAAATCAAATAGCCTGGCTTATTAGTTCAAAAATGATCCGCCAGGGTTATCCTGAGCGAAGCGAAGGATCTCAGTCTGTCTCGTCTGATCAAAGGTCAGCGTCTTCATAAAAAAACCTGTTCCGCATGGCAATGGAATAAGGGCCATATCCCGCCGCCACGCGTCTGTCCCCAGCGAGGACATCCGCTCCGATTCCGGCTTCGCTCTCCTCTCCTGCGGAGAGGAACCCTGCCCGCTTGGCTCGTAAATAATACAGGATAGACGGCGATTTTTTTTATGAATGTATCATGTGTATAATACACCTTGAACGATGGAAATGATCCCGTATGTCATTCCGAGGAGCGCCGTGCCGGCAGAATCTTCAACGAGGATACGGGTCCGTTTCATTCGGCGAGGCCGTCTGAGGTTGCTATGCGCCCTGGGGCCGCTTGCAATGAAGCGGGGTGCTCGGGATGATAATGCCTTGTCAATTCCGCCGTGGGCGGACGGAAGATTTTTGCATTATTAAAGAGGAGTGAACGTGGCTCTAAAAACAATCGACTGGATGTTTATCGTCGGATTTTTTCTCTTATCTTTAATCATCGGTGTAGCGGTGGCCCGCCGGGCCGGCAAAAATTCTTCGGAATATTTCCTTTCCGGCCGGAACATGCCCTGGTGGCTTTTAGGTGTATCCATGGTAGCGACCACTTTTTCTTCGGATACTCCCAACCTGGTTACGGACATTGTCCGCCAAAACGGTGTAGCCGGGAATTGGGTCTGGTGGGCTTTTCTTTTGACCGGCATGTTAACCGTGTTTGTTTACGCCAAGTTATGGCGGCGTTCCCAGGTCATGACGGATATCGAGTTTTATGAGCTCCGCTACAGTGGTAAAGCTGCGGCATTTTTGAGGGGATTCCGCGCCCTCTATTTGGGTGTATTTTTCAATATTCTTATTATGGCGGCGGTTTCCTTAGCCATCATAAAAATTGGCGGGGTTATGTTGAAATTAACTCCAGTGGAAACTCTTCTGATTGCGTCTTTTGTCACTGTTGTCTACAGTACGCTGGGAGGGTTAAGAGGAGTGCTGATTACAGATTTTTTCCAATTCGGGATCGCCATGGTAGGTGCGGTGGGAGCCGCTGCAGTGGCGCTCCGGATGCCCCAGGTCGGTGGAATTAAGGGGCTGCTGGCCGCGGACGCTCTGCAGGGTAAGTTGGCTCTCCTGCCGGATTTTTCCCAGACGGAAGCTTTGATCCCGCTGTTCATTCTGCCGCTGGCTGTGCAATGGTGGAGTGTTTGGTATCCCGGCGCAGAGCCGGGAGGCGGCGGGTATATCGCTCAGCGGATGCTGTCCGCGAAAACGGAAAAACACGCGGTGGGCGCCACTTTGCTGTTCAACGCCGCCCATTATGCTCTGCGTCCCTGGCCTTGGATCATTGTGGCTCTATGTTCCCTGCTGGTTTTCCCGGACCTGTCTTCCCTGCAGCAGGCTTTTCCGCATGTGGCCCCGAATGTTCTGAGGCATGACCTGGCCTATCCGGCTATGTTGACTTTTCTTCCCGCCGGTCTTCTGGGACTGGTGGTCGCCTCCCTTATTGCAGCCTTTATGTCCACGATATCCACCCATCTCAATTGGGGTTCATCGTATATAGTGAATGATTTTTATAAAAGATTCCTGAATCAAGATGCTTCGGATAGAATGCAGGTCCGGGCAGGCCGAATTTCCACGGTGGTGCTGATGGCATTAACCGCGGTTATGGCCTTGGTTTTAAGCAATGCTCTGCAGGCGTTTCAGATCTTACTGCAGATAGGTGCGGGAACCGGGCTGCTGTTTATTCTGCGCTGGTTCTGGTGGCGGGTTAATCCATATTCGGAGCTGACGGCTATGGTGGTTTCCTTTTTGGCGGCCGTATATCTTCAGCTGATTCATCCGGGAACCGGGCTGCCGGAAATCTCCGTCCACGGGCGGTTATTGCTTGGTGTGGCCATAACAACGGTCAGTTGGGTGAGCGTTACTTTTATAACCCGGCCCAGTGATGAGAAAATACTCCGTTCATTTTATCATCTGGTTAAGCCGGGCGGACCGGGATGGAAGAAAGTGGTCCAGGCTGCCCTTGATGAAGGAGTTTTGCTGGAAGATGCGGAAAAAGGCTGGGATGTTCCAGCCGGCATTTTGTGTATGCTCTTAGGCAGTTTAATGGTCTACAGTGCTTTATTCGCCATCGGATATTGGATTTATGGAAAACATGCAGTCGGCATGCTTTTGACGCTAATATCAACTGGAGCTCTTATAGGATTAACTCGGGCTTGGAAACGCCTCCGTTGGATTGAAAACCGCCGGTGACCGGATTATTTGGATTTTGTCATTTCCCGGTCGCGGTTCAGCTCGATCATATCTACATTCTGGGAAAAATCTCCAATGAGGTGTTTGCAAAAATAATCCGCCCGGATCCAAAACCAATAATCACTCATATCGCCGTAACCGTGACGCTGGCCGGGAAAAACAAAGAAATCAAAGCGCTTATTGGCCTTTATCAATGCCTGGGCCATACGGAAAGTGTTGGCAGGATGGACATTATTGTCAATGTCTCCGGTGGTCAGCAGTAAATGTCCTTTCAGGTTGGCCGCCAATTCGGAATTTTTCTCAATATCATATTCAAATGTGATGTTTCCTTCTTCATCTTCAACTTCTTTAACTCCGTGATGCTTTTCGCTCCACCAGTTATTATAAATGCTGTTTTCATGGTTGCCGGAAGATGAGACCGCGACTTTGAAAAAATCCGGATAAACCAGCATGGCGGCAGTGGACATAAACCCGCCGCCGGAATGGCCGAATATCCCGACCTTATCGATGTCGATAAAAGGATGCCGGACCGCAAGCTGCTCAATCGCTGTTTTTTTGTCCGCCAGCCCATAATCCCTTAAATCGCCGTAACCGTAATTATGGTACCATTTCGACCGGTCGGGATGGCCGCCGCGATTGCCGACCGCGACAACTGCAAACCCGAATTGGGCCAGGCCGGAGAGTCCCCGGCTGACGGCAAAGGACTTGGGAACGCTTTCGGTTTGAGGCCCGGGGTATACATAGGCGATGATAGGATATTTTTTGGTGTTATCGAAGGAGAAAGGTTTATACATCACCCCGTAGAGGTCGGTGACTCCATCATCGGCTTTAACTGTAAATGGTTCCGGGAATTGGTATCCCGCCTGCATAAGGAGGGATAGGTCCGCAGTTTCCAATTCCATCAATTGATTTCCCTGATGGTCGCGCAGAACCGCTTCAGGAACCGTATTGACGCGGGAGAAGTTATCTACGAAATAACGGCGGCTGTCATTCATGGAAACATGGTGATTGAAATTTCCCGGATTGAGCAATTTTAATCCGGTTCCATCGAAATTAACCCTGTAAACGTGCATGTAATAAGGGTCTTCACCCTCTTCCCTGCCGCAGGCATTGAAATAAAGCACGCGGTTCTCCTCATCAATGCCGGCAATATTATCACAGTGAAAGGGTCCGGATGTAATCTGGTTTTTCAAGTTGCCTTCATCATCGAAGAGATAAAAATGGCCCCATCCGTCTCTTTCCGACCAGTGGATGATTTCCCGGCCGTTTTTGACCAGGCCCGGAGTGAGGAATTCTACATAGGTGTTCAGTCTTTCCTCGATCAGAGTGCGGGATTCACCCGTCGCCGTATCGGCGATACAGATATCCACCCGGTGAAGATCGCGGCTTGTACGGGAAAAATACAATTTATCCGTTGTTCCGGAAAGCCAAATAGGAGGATGATGATCGTCGTCCCGGGCACTGGGTTTGCCGGGGGCTGTGAATAGGGAAACATACTGATCCTTGAAACGTGCGGAATCTACTTTGATTTTCTCCCGGCTTGGAATGTCAAAAATCAAAATTTCCCGCTGCGGCAGATTTTCCTCTCCCGGCATAGCGTATTTATAGGGTTCCAAAGTGGGGCGGGGCTGGTCCGAGGCGTTAATCACCCAAAGGTCCTTGACCTTTCTCTCATCACTGCGGATCATGGCGAATTTTTTTGAATCCGGGGACCAGGTGATGCTGACCGGCTGCCGCTTGTCCCGGTTTTTTTCTTCATCCACATTTGACTGCCCTCTGCGGGTGCGGGCATAGCTGTAATATTTTTCGCCGTCCTTCGTAAGCTGGTGTTCCTCTATGTCTTCAGCTTCCTTATCTTCCAGGTATTTTTCATAATGGGCCCGGTCCATCCAAAACAGATTATGCTCTCTAGCGAAAACGATGATGTTTTCATCGGGAGAAATATTGGCCCAATCGGGTTTTTCCGGATCTTCTTCGTAATCCTTGAGTATGCGGATTTTTCCATCCGCAAGGGTGTATTCAAAATGGAAAACTTTGTTCTTGGGTTTTTCTTTGTCCTTGTCCTGACTCTTTTCCTCTTCGTCTTTCCTGTCTTTTTCTTTGGCCTTCTCTTCCTGGGAACTCTCAACATCAAACCGTATGGCTGTGTCTTGTTTGATAAATTTAATTTTTTCAATTGGAAGGTGTTTAGCGTCATAAGGGTCTTTTGTTAATTCTGTCAGCATGGCCGCCATTTCAACATTATCAAATAAAGGAACTTTGGTTTTTTTAACGGGGTCCACAATCATAAATATTTTCCCGTCCGTGGTTTCGAAACTATACCAGAATCTTTGGCTGTGTTTCAGCCAGTGGGCGGCTACAGCAGTATCGAAAACCATTTTCTTCATTCGGGGAGGAGAGAACCGCGCCGCCAATCGGTAATCGGCTTTTTTGACCGGGTCTAATTCATCGGCATAGGTTATTACTGAACATGCTGCGATTAAAATAAGGATGAGGATTGTTTTTTTCTTCATAAAAGGCCTCCCGGAAAAATGAGATAATAATAAATCATTAAGAGAAATGATTATACGTATTGCTTACAAAATGACAAGTCCTTTCCATCCTGAGGAGCGAAGCGGCGTAAGGATCTTATGCTGCAGGGCATTCGCGGTGAAGGGCCACAGATTTATGCCCTGCGCCTTGCATCTGCGGCAATCTCAGCCCTGAACAATCCAGGTAAGATAACTTTTTTCTTTTCACATTTTACTTTTCATTCCCGTGAAGCAGAATGGTCGATTCATGATTTGTGTTTCTTACTATAGTAAGAAATTCAGCCAGGACCATGGCTGTAGCGCCCCAGATTTTGTTTTCACCAAACCGGTAGAAAGGGATTTTGCGTTTTTCGCCGCTGATGGTCCATACTTCGGTTTGCCGGTTAGCCTTGTCCAATAAATGAAAGACAGGGATTTCGATGGCTTCTTTCACCTCCCGGGGTTCAGGATTGAAATCCGGCCGGGTCAGGGCTCCAGCCGCCGCCGGGTAGATACAGAACCGGCTTGGCGGGATAAAGAGGGGCGTCAGGGTTCCCAGTATCCGGTATGAATCCGGCGGAATGTTCAGTTCCTCTTGAGTTTCTCGGGTTGCGGTTTGAATCAGATCTTCATCTTTTTCTCTAGCCCCGCCCGGGAAAGAAATTTCTCCGCGGTGATGAAGCACATCCGCTGTGCGGCGGGTAAAGAGAAGATGCAGGCGGTTGTCTTTAAAGAAGAGAAGCAGCAGCACCCCGGCTTTCCGGCAATGGGGTTCGGCCTGTGAAAAAGGGATGTTTCCGGGCCGGGGATCAGGGAGTAAAGCTGATTGGGCGGCCCAACCCGGTTTCGCTTTTTTTATTTGGCGTTCCAAGCGCTGGAAGAATACACTTGGTTCCAAAGATCGATGCCGCAGCAAAAATCATCCTCCCATTAAGGTGAAAAATTCCATCGCATGCTGGAGCCAGGCCATCCAGCGTGAGGTCCATTTCAGTGCAGCCAAAAGAGAAGAGGGGGAAGTGGTGCAGCTGTTGTTGGTTCTGCATGTATCTATCACCCATTTGAAATCAGGATCAACCACGGCCTGCTTGATTTTGACCGGGCTGCGGTACTTAAAACGTTTCCAGCGGTATTTCCCGTCCCATACTTCCCTTTTATTGACCCCGTCATCAAAGACGATTGAGATCTCAACCGGCACTTGGACGCCGCCCAGCCGCCGGACCAGCACTTCACTTTCATATATTGTCTGGCCGTCCGTTCTTTCACCGGTATGGAACTCCTCTTCTTTCCAGCCCCGCACCGGCTGTTCGCGCCGGTTGCGGATATGGGCGATGGCATAATCCAGCTTTCCCGATCCGAATATGAATTGATCCAAAAGCCAGCTCATGTCCCGGCCGGAAAATTCAGCAACCACCGCATAAAAATCTTCCGGGAGGGGATGTTTGAACCAGTTGCGGGTGGAATAGGCTTTGATCATTTCGGAAAAGACATCCGGACCCATAAAACGCTTCAAGCTTCTCAACATGAGTTCAGCTTTGGAATAGGAATTGGCGCCGTAGCTGGACCTGTTCATGAATTGCCAGGTGAAGAGCTGCATGATATCCATGCTGCTTGTGCGCCGGTGTCGTGAGATGCCGCTGGATTCTATCGGGATGGAAACCTCTGAGAATACGACCGGGATATTAAAAAAGCGGCGGGAGAACCAAGGAGGCGGATACGCGGCATAGTAGACTTCCGAATCCAGAAAAGATGTAAAGCCCTCATCCATCCAGGCGTTTTCAAATTCATTGGATCCGACCAAGCCGTAAAAATATCCATGGCCGAATTCGTGGATAGTGACATTTTCGGGGCTGGGAATACGGGGATGGGTGAGGAAGTTGGCTCCTCCTGTGAAAATAGTCGGATATTCCATTCCTCCGCAGCGGCTGTTATATGCAGGATCGACGCAAGTCACGGTGGTATAAGGATAATCTCCATAGAACCGGCTGCAGTATGTCAAGGAATGCTTGACAGCCTGCATATATTTTTTTTCGAGGTGTTTATGATAGGGCTGCAGCAGCAGAGTGATTTCGGTTCTTTTGCCTGGCGCAAATTCAAAATTTTCTTTAACCTGGATATAATCCGGGGAAGCGGTCCAAGCGAAATCATGTACGGAATGCTGGAAAAAGCTGTGGGTGCTGGTTCCATCATTATGGTCAATCCGGCCGGTATGTTCACCGGTGGCTCCGATTATCATCCGGGAAGGCAATGTGATTTTGACATCATAGGTTCCGAAATCGGCGAAAAAATTTGTGGTTGCGTGAAATTGATGGCAGTTCCACTCCCCTTCGTAAAGAACACCGATTTTAGGAAACCATTGGGCGATAAAATAGGTATCCTTGTAGACTCCTGTCCGGTGGATGGGAGCCGGTATCTTAGAAAAAAACCGGATACGGAGGCGTACAGTATCACCCGGGGCGACCGGTTCGGGAAGCTGGACGGTGAAAACGGTATCATCATAAATGTTGTTATTATCCGGCTGCCGGAATGTAAACGTTTCGGTCAGGTCGGCTTCCTCTCCATTCCCGTCTTCTAAAAGCACAATAGAATTGATCCGGCAGAATCCCCAGTCATCTTTTTGAAACCCGGAAATGATCCGGCCCCAGCGATCCCGGCCTTCGGTTAGAAAATCGCTCCGGTTATTCTGGAAAGCATTCCAGTAAAGATGGAACCAGAGCTCACGGGTCTCTACCTGGGAGTTATTGGTCCATTCCAGTATTTCGGTTCCTGTCAGAGCATGAGCATTGGTGTTTAATGTGATATCCATGGAATAATTCGCAATTTGCGGACAAAAGGGTTTTTCCTGCGCCCAGCCCGGAAAGATCCATACCATTAAAATAAAGATAAAAGCGGCTGTTTTTTTCAAATCTCTCTCCCTTCCTATTCTTTAACCTGCCCTCTTAGTTCGAAAATGACCCGCCAGGGTCATCCTGAGGGCGGCGAAACCGGTCGTAAGGATCTTAGATTGCTTCGCCGAATGAGACGGTTTCGCCTCTTCAGGTTAAGGTGTCTAAGATTCCCGTCGCTTCACTCCTCTGAATGACATGCGGGGTCATTTTCATCCTTTGTGGTGTATTATACACATGACATGATCAATTCAAAACGAATTTGAGTATTCTTGTTTATCTCATGGTATTTATGATATAACAATTTTAGCCATTAAAGATCTTAGGAGTTATGGATATGGAACAACAAGAAGAAAGAAATTGGGGAATGTTTTGTCATCTTGCCGCCTTGGCAGGATTTATCATTCCATTTGGAAATGTTATCGGGCCTCTGGTTCTTTGGCTGATAAAAAAAGATGAATCCCAGTTTGTGAATGACCAGGGAAAAGAGTCTGTGAATTTCCAGATATCCTTCTCAATTTATGCCGTAATCGCAGCGGTATTGATTATTGTTGTCATTGGTATCGTCCTTCTTATCGCATTAGGCGTAGGGATGCTGATCCTGGTGATCGTCGCTGCCATCAAAGCGAGTAACGGAGAACACTACCGCTACCCCATGAGCATCCGGTTCATTAAATAAGCCGTTATCATTTTTCTGCATAAGCATCAAACATCATGATGGGGTGTTTCTCCAGCCTTCGGAATAACCATTATTAACAGAACCGGGAACATTGGCGGGATGAAAAGGGCAGATAAAAAAGAGGGGGGCTTATCTATAGTTGTCGTGATCCTGTTTACAGGAGCCGCTCTATGGATGCTTTATCCCATTATTTCAGCTGAGTCTATATCCCCGGATGCGGCTGAGTTCTTTTTTTACCGGGCCGTAGGCGGATTTGGAGTCCTGATAATTCTATTCGGGAAAAGTCTGTTTGATTTGTTTTTTCCCAGTGTGCGGCGAGTGACCTGGCTGGATAAGACTTGGCTGATCGTCTATTCAGTTATTATCGGTTTTTCTTTGATCGTACTGATCGGCCGGGTTTTACAGATCGTTCTTTCCAATCAGCTGAACCATTAGTTCAAAAATGACCTGTCAGGGTCATCCTGACATTTTACTCTTTACTGCAAAGCAGGACAAGGTCCTCATGGCCTGCTCTGCGGGCCTCAGAGTGACATGCAGATTCATTTTCATCGTTTTCATGTGTATCATAATCATGGCCAATTCATAAAAAATTTGCGAAGCAATGAATCGAAAGGGAATCATTTTCCGTTTAAGTTTTGCAGCTTGGATAATATGCGGTGCGGAATTGACGAAGAGGACGCAGTGAAATTCGGCCCGCCCGAAGGGGAAAATAATGCGATTTAAAGGAGAAAGACAAATGAAAAGAAAAGTATTGACAGGGCTTGTTTCCGCAGGAATTTTTTTGGCCGTGCTGGCCCTTGCGGCTGCCGCCATTAACATGGACGCCGGTTCACTCCATGGGATTGTCAAGGATGAAAACGGAAATCTGCTTCCAGGAGCCGAAGTGATTCTTACTCGACGGCCCGACGGCCGTGTTTTCACGGTTCGGACGGATATAAGCGGCCGCTACGAATTCACCGGTCTTAGTGCCGGGGTCTATGACCTTTCGGCGATACTGCCCGGATTCATTGCTGCGGAAAAAAAAGCGATACAGATTCCCTCTGCCGGAGACATAGAAGTAAACCTGGTTTTAACGATGAGCGGGCTTCAAGCCAGGCCGGACGAAGAAAAGATGATGACAGAGGGTGTGACCGGAGGCGTTATGAAGCACCCTGCTGTCCGTTACTCGAGTGAAATGTCTTTTCCGGCGGCTCCTCCTCCTTTCAACACGGAAGAATTCGAACGGATTTACGAGAACCGGTTTCTCGATGTTTTAACTAATCCTCTTTCCACTTTTTCGATTGATGTTGATACTGCGTCGTATGCTAATATACGCCGGTTCATTCGTGAAAACCGTTTTCCACCTGAGGACGCTGTTCGGGTAGAAGAGGTGATAAATTACTTTGACTATGCATACCCGGTTCCCAAGGGGGATGATCCGTTTTCCATCTATATGGAAATGTCCGGCTGCCCATGGAATCAATCCCGCCGTTTGATCCATATCGGATTGCAGGGGAAAACCCTGTCTCCGGAAAGACAGCCTCCCAGTAATTTGGTTTTTCTGCTGGATATCTCAGGCTCGATGAATACTCCACGCAAACTTCCGCTTCTCAAGACGGCCTTTAAGCTTTTGGTCAAGGAACTGTCGGACAAAGACCGTGTTGCTATTGTAGTCTATGCGGGATCCGCCGGATTAGTCCTGCCTTCCACATCTGCGGCCGAAAAACAAAAGATCATCGATGCCGTCGACCAGCTTGAAGCCGGAGGGTCGACCGCAGGCGGCGCCGGTATCCAGCTGGCCTATAAAACAGCGATGGAGAATTTGATCGCACAAGGCAACAACCGGATTATCCTGGCCACTGACGGTGATTTCAACATAGGTGTTTCCAGCACCTCCGAGTTGGTTCGCATGATTGAAGAAAAACGGGAAAAAGGCGTGTTTTTGACGATCTTAGGATTCGGGACCGGTAATTATAAAGACCATCGCATGGAACAGCTGGCAGATAAGGGAAACGGGAATTACTATTATATCGACAACCTTTTGGAAGCTAAGAAAGTGTTTATTAATGATCTGCGGGGTACGTTGTTCACAATCGCCAAGGATGTCAAAATTCAAGTGGAATTCAATCCCGCTAAAATCAAAGCCTATCGCCTGGTTGGATATGAAAACCGGCTGCTGGATAAAGAAGATTTTACAGACGATGCCAAAGACGCCGGGGAGTTGGGGGCCGGGCATTCCGTCACCGCTTTATATGAAGTGATTCCCTATGGTTCCGGGGAAGACATTCCGGCTGTGGATGATTTGAAATACCAGGAAACGCAGATCAGCCCGGCTGCCTTTAAAAGTCCGGAAGCCATGACTGTGCGCTTGCGTTATAAAAAACCGGACGGACAAAAAAGCCTTTTGATTGAATCCGCACTTAATAATGAAGTGATTCCGGAAAAAGAGACCTCGGACATGTTCAAATTTGCGGCCGCAGCGGCTGAATTCGCCATGCTGTTGAGAAACTCCGAACATAAGGGTGATGCCGGATTTGACGGGGTTATCCAATTGGCTAAAGCGGGAATGGGCGCTGACCCTCATGGATACCGGGCTGAATTCATTAAGCTGGTTGAATTGGCAGAATTACTTCAGAAAACAAAGCAGCCTGACTTAGTTCGAAATTAGTGAAAAGTGACAAGCGGAACTGTCATCCTGAGCGAAGAGAAGGATCTCATATCGCTTGGCTCAGTAAAGAGTGAAGAGTAAATCAAAAATCAAATATCAAAAATAAACCAAAGTCGAATATTGAAAAAAGAGCATCATTTATATATCCCAATTCAAATTCAGAACTCAGAACCCGGAACTCAGAACTTAAATCTGCAAACCCATTTCAAGGCAGATTGTAAAGAACATGGCCGCAGCGATTCGAGTGAACAAACCGAATCAAAGATCGCGATGAACGCGAGCGCTGCCGTCAGGGGTTGGTTTAACGGAAATTTAAATGGTTCTTAATCCGAACTTAACATAAAACCGGATAATTAGTATTGCCTCACCTCATTCCCCCTCCCGGGAATATGCAATCAGATTCCGGGGCGGCTGCCAGGCCGCCCCCCCTCTTCCTCTCTTTAGTCCATCTAAGTCCATCCAGGTCTATTCAGTCTATTCAGTCTATTCGGTCTATTTTCTCTATCCTTATGCCCTGTGCTGCATCTTCGGCTTTGGTTTATTTTTGATTTCTCTTCACTCTTTACTCTTCACTCTTTACTTTTTTAAAAAGAAGCATTCTGAGATCATCATGACCTGCTTTGCAGTCTTCAGGATGACAATGCTTTTTTATTCCGGGTTAAGAGACTGTATCTCTGTCTTTTGAGAAGTGCATATATTCCTTTTTATCCATGATATCCCGAATGTGCTGGACGGTTTTCCATACTTCGTAAAAACTGTTGTATAAAGGAGAGGGGGCCAGGCGGATAATATTCGGGGGACGGAAATCCGGAATCACGCCCCTGGCCTTTAATGCTTGAGATATACGCAGGGATTCCTGTGGGTGGACCAAAGCGATATGACCGCCCCGCTTTTCCGGTTCCCGGGGTGTGACTGTCTGGAAATGATAAGGCGGCTGTGAGAGAAGACTATCCAGCAAATAATGCAAATATCCGGTTAATTTTTTTGATTTTTCCCGGATGGCGTTTATCCCAGCTTTCCGGATGAGACTAAGGCTGCCTTCCAGGGGAGCAGCGCTGAGAAGAGAAGGTGTGGAAATCTGCCAGCCTCCGGCAGAAGGTTCGGGGTGAAAATTCGCGGACATATCAAATTGATTTTTTTTGCGGCTGCCGAACCATCCTGTAAGGGCCGGCTCCCGGTGAAAATGCCGGCGGTTAAGATAAAGAAAAGCCGGGCTGCCCGGACCGCCGTTCAAATATTTATAACTGCAGAAAACAGCAAAGTCGATATCCCAATCATCGAAATGATGCGGGACCACGCCGGCGGAATGGCTGCAGTCGAATCCAATGGGAATATTTCGCGCATGAGCTTCCTGTGTTAGATAGGAAACATCAAGAAGCTGACCGCTGCGGTACAAGACGGATGAAAGAAAAATCAAAGCGGTATCCGGTGTCATTCGTTCGACAATATCCCTTTCATCCAGGACATACGCGTTCTTTCCCGGAACCAGGATTAGATCTGTCCGGAAATTTCCACCTTTTAATTTGATTTGTGCTTTTAAAGCATAGATGTCGGAAGGAAAATCGAGTGCATCACTGATAATTTTTTTCCGGCGGCCTGCCGGTTTATAAAACGATGAGATCAAAGCATGGATATTGACCGTGGTTGCAGCGCTCATGATCACTTCTGATGGATCAGCTCCCACCAATGTGGCGGCGGCTGCACCGGTTTTTTCAGCGAAATGAAACCAGGGAACCGCGGCATCTATCCATCCTCTGATTCCCAGAGTTTTCCACTCCTGCATAACCCGCAAAAATGATTTTTCTGCGTCACGGCAGAGTAATCCTAAAGAATTTCCATCCATGTAGATGGTGTTTTCTGGAATATAGAAGCGTTTCCGGAAGCCCGCCAAAGGGTCTTGAATGTCCAGCCGGCGGGCGGTTTGTTTGGAGGTATTGTCAAATTCCATGAGCTTTAATCTGAAATGTTACAAAAATCTTCTGCACATGGCAATGGATAAGGGCCATTTCCTGCATAATGGGTTCGCCTTCACACATATCTTCACGGAGAGGATGGGCGGCCCGCAAATAATTCAGGCTAATAAAAAGGTTTCTCCCGGGATGGGTCGATAGACAGTTCATGCAGCAAACGTTTTTTCAGGGTTGTTCGAATTTTGTCAATATTGGCGGCGTCGACATTAGATATTTTCCCTCCTGCCATGGCCAGATGTCCTCCGCCGTGCCCCAAGTCACGTAAAATACTGATCATAATATCGCCGGTGTTTATCCGACGGCTCAAAGTCCGCATGCTGAGATAAAGATTTTGTTTATAAATACCGGAAACAAAACTTACCTGTATGCCTTCTCTAAATAAAAGAAAGTCAGCAATTTCAGCCGGCAATTCAGGATAGGGAACCTTTGCCATCGAGGTTATGGCTGCATATTGATACACCCGGCTTTCCGTCAAGGCTTGATTCAGGCTTTCATAATAGCTTTTTGACAGTTCCGGATGCGTGATGCGATGAAGTTTCTGGAAATCAACATGAGGAAGCAGGTAAACATAATTTTCATAATCAGTTTGAGTGCCTTCCCAGCCGAGTTCTTTGGTTTCACTGCTTATGGCGTAAAAAAGTGCTGTAACAAGGTTAACGGGTATCTTGTAGCCGGTGCTTTTTAAATTGGATGCGATCAAGGTAGAGGTCGCCCCGATATTTTCGTTGATCAGATCCCATAGTTTGGGCCGGGTGGTTTCCCGGCGGGGGTGGTGGTCGATAACGATGTCAGGATCCATATCATTCGGAAGCGAGCTGTTTCCGGTATGAGGCTGGCAGTCCACCATAATCACCCGTTTGTATTTTTTCAGCAGTTCATGGCTGTAATGGTGAAGGGGAATGCTCAACTCGCGAACCATCGCCCGGTTTTCCGCGCGCCCTATTAAACCGCCGTAAGCAATGGTGGCGGTAATGTTCCTTTCTTTTTTTAATAGAAAGGACAGTCCCCATGCAGAAGCCAGAGCATCGGGATCCGGATTATCATGAGGCATAATCAGGACTTTTTCTCCCTCTTCCAAGGCTTTGAGTTTTTCTTCTAATATCATGGTTCTATCAACTGACAGTATTTCTATTTTATCCCAGGCATATGCATTCGTCAATTTACCTGTATTATTCGTTCGAACACGGCCCGAAAGGGTCATTCCGGGCGAAGCGAAGGAACTTATTCTGCTTCGCAGGAAAAAAAGTGAAAAGGGAGAAGTAAAAAGTGATAAGTTATCCCATTTAAATCAAAAAGCAAAAATCAAAAATAAACAAAAGCCGAATATTTAATACAGAGAATCATATACATATATCCCAAATCTTAGAATTCAAAACTCCGAACCCGGAACCTGGAACTGAGAAAAACTCAAATCGGAAAAACATATCGGAGCAGATGAAAATGAACACGGAGGCATGGGTCGACCGAACAGACAGAATAGACAGAATAGACTCAGATAGCCCTTGATAGACTCAAGGAACGCAACGGATGCAATGAACGCAAAGAACGCGAGCACAGCGAGCCGTGCCGTCAGAATATTGACTTCCCGGCTTGTATTGCACACAATCCATTCTGAATGAATGGAGGATAGGCAGCAGTGGCTGTATCCCGGTTGATTTTGACAGGGAGAATGAATATACTAAACGGACGGCTGTGGGCGGTTAGCTCAGCTGGGAGAGCGCAGCGTTCGCAACGCTGAGGCCGGGGGTTCGAATCCCCTACCGTCCACCATTCTCTTTTCCGGAGTTTCCCTTTATTAATTTTTTCCGGGCCGGGGTCGCCGCAGATGCAGGGCACATGCATGTACCATAAAAATCACTTCGAAACGCCGGCAAGGGATGGGGGAAGGACGGCTCCGGCTGAGCAATAGGTCAGAATATGACATTCGCGGTTGATTGCATGTTGGGAAAACTGGCTAAATGGCTGCGGATTTTGGGATTTGACGCAGCCTTTTTCAGCCGGATTGAGGATAGCGAGCTGCTGCGTTTTGCGGAAAAAGAAAACCGGGTGCTTTTGACAAAAGATACCGGCTTTTTGGAACAAGCGGATATTCCCTTGCTTTATATTGAGAGCGAGAATTGGGAAGACCAGGTGGTTCAGGTTGTGCGGCATTTCCGGCTGAAAGAACAAGTCCGGCCCTATACCCGGTGTGTGGAATGCAATGTGCCGCTTAAAGGCCTGCCCAAAGAGCGTGCGGAAAATTTAGTCACACCTTTCGTGTTCAAGAACGCGGAATCTTTTTCCCTGTGCCCGGAGTGCGGAAGAGTTTTCTGGCCGGGCACGCACTATGGGAATATGCGGTCGAAAATCGAGGCTGTTCTGGAGCGGATATGAAATGACCACCGGATTCCATTTGAATGGGATCCCCGGTCTGACTGTTTTCAGTGATTTCGGCGACAGCTTATTCATCCTGCAGGGTTTCAGCCGGGAATTTTCCGCAATTGATAAAACCGGAAATAAGGCAAAAAATTCTTCCTGCAAGAACGAAATGTTTTTTCATAGATCCTCCTGCTATCAGTTTTTTCAGCATATCAGAGCAGCATGTGCATGGACAGCGGCAGTGTTACTAATTTTGAAGGTCCATGCTATAATAATGAAAATAAAACAATGATTATTGAAAACGAATGAGTATTGAAAAAATGAATTTGAGTCAACATCCCGGCGAGTGCAAAAAAGAAGAATTGGACCAGGTGCGGAATAATCCTTATGTCCAAATGCTGAATTGGCAGAAAGCCGCCATCCACATTGTCAACCGGGATCTTAAGATCATTTTTATCAATACTTTTTTCAAACAATGGATGAAGGACTTGGATATTCCTTTGCCTGATGATATTGAAGGACTTTCAATTTTTAAGCTTTTTCCTTTTTTGGACAAAGGGGTCCGGGATGAATACCGCAGCGTTTTTGAAAGCGGCCAACCGGTTTTTGTTGAAAATACGCAGAAAATCAAAGGGCGGACGGTTATCACCGAAACCCAGAAACTCCCGGTATTTAAAAACGGGCAGGCAGTGGAAATCATAACCATAATCCAGGACGTGACTGAAAAAAAGCAGGATGATGAAGCCCGTAAAGCATCTGAAGAAAAATTTAAAAACTTGTTTGAATTTGCGCCTGACGCTTTCTATCTCGCCGACAGCAAGGGAAATACCATTGACGGTAACAGGGCAGTCGAGAAGTTAACCGGCTACTCGAGAGATGAATTGAATGGAAAAAATTTCCGTAATCTAAAATTGCTTCCGCCTGACCAAATTCCCAGGGCGGCTTCTTTTCTGGCTCAGACATTAATCAAAGGGGATATCGGCCCCCGGGAACTCACCTTGAAAAGAAAAGACGGGAGTCGTGTGGTGGTTGAGATCCAGACAATGACGACAAAAATCCGCGGAAAAACCCAGGTGCTGGGCCTGGCCAGGGATATTTCCCATAAAAAGCGGATTGAAATTCGAGAAAAACAGCTGATCCGGGATTTGAAGTTTTTAAACCGGGCGGCGATGAAATTCGTGAATGTAACTCCGGAAATGGACATATTCAAGGTGACTGCTGAACTGCTGAAAAAAATAGTCGGTCATTGCGTGGTGGTTGTGACTGATTATAATCAAAAGAATAATGCATTGGAAGTCAAAGCAGTCGCCGGGTTGGGAAAAACAAAGGCCCGTATCGAGAAATTGCTGAAAACAAATATAATCGGTATGAAATTTCCTCTGAATAAATCTAAAAACAAAGCCGGCATCGAAAAAGGCCTGCTGGCTGAAATCAAAGAAAATTTATGCGGCTTGACCTTTGAAACAATTCCTGAGGAAGTATGCCGGAAAGTGCAGAAAGAACTGGGAATCAGATCGATCTATGCGGCCGGGTTGACTCACAGCAGCAGAATACTGGGGACAGTGGCGATTTTATGTCAGAAAAATGGGAAAATACATAATTTCGATTTGTTTAATACCTTTATCAAGCAGTCCTCAGGAGAGATCAAGCGGTGGCTGGCTGAGCGTAAGGACGCAGCGTCCCTGCATGAAAAAGATGTAATGCTGCGGGAAATTCACCACCGGGTTAAAAACAATATGCAGATTATTTCCAGCTTGCTGCGGCTCCAGGCTCATACAGTCAGGGATAAGAAGGCCAGGGAAAAATTTACCGAAAGCCAAAACCGGATACGTTCCATGTCCTTAATCCATGACAACCTTTACCGGTCTGAGAATTTTTCCCTGATTGACTATGGCCTCTATATTCGAACCTTGACCTCACACCTTATGTCCACACAGAATATCAAAGGAGACAGGATTACCTTGAAAGTCGATGCGGATACCATCCGGCTGGATATCAACCGGGCGGTCCCTTTAGGTTTGATCATCAATGAACTGGTTACCAATGCATTGAAGCATGCATTCCAGGGCCGGGAGAAGGGCCGGATTGCAGTCAGTTTATCCGCACAGGATAACGGGGAATTGGTATTGAAGGTCAGTGATGATGGAGTCGGATTACCGGAAGGCTTTGATTCTCATGAGAACGGTAGTTTAGGGCTGCAATTAGTGAAGGATTTATCCGCCCAGCTCCGCGGTGCTCTCCGAATCAATCCGGAGCGGTGTGCGGGAACATCCTTTGAGTTATCGTTTCCTTTAAATTGAACCGGATCTGTTTACCTATCCGCAGACTGCAAAACGCTCCAAAACCCAAATCAAGAGTTTCAAAGAAGCATAACATTTTAACCTTTCTCAACCTGATTTATTTTCGGGCTGAGCCTGATGCAGATGCAGAGAGAAAAAAGCGGGCCCTTGGAAGTACAGCCGGGCCCGCTGGGCTTGATCGATTTTGAGGAAGGAATTCACCGTTTTTTCAAGACAACGTCACCGCTGAAGGTTTTAAGCTCAAGATGTGCCCCTCCGCCGTTGACTGTACCCCTGATTTCGCGTTTGGACATTTTCCCGCTTACGGTGATATCAAAATCGCTGTTGATGCCTCCGCTGAATGTTTTGGCTTCCAGGCCGAAGGCTGAATTACCCGGGATTTCCACTGTGATCTCTCCACTATGGGATTTGAAGGAATATCGTCCCTGAGGATTGATGGTGCCGGTGTATTTTATTTCACCGCTCACGGAACCTCCTTTAACATCTCGGGATCCCGCTACTCCTTCCAGCTTAATATCACCGCTTACTGTTTCTGCGTCCACATTGCCTTCAAGCAGATCCAAAAGGTTGATATCCCCGGACACGGATTTCAAATCAGCATTGCCCGTTATATCCCGGATATCCAAGTCGCCGCTGACAGAGTCGCAATCAACGCTGTTGGCAGCTTTGACCACCGATACATCACCGCTGATGGACTTAGCCCTCAGAAGCCCTGATATATCTGAAATGTCAACATCTCCGCTCACGGTTTCGGCTGCGGCGCCGCCGCCGATTCCAGCCATGACAATATCACCGCTTACAGAATGGATATCCGCGGAGGCCTGGAGGGGGATTGTCAGCCAAAAGTCCACAGATATGCTGGCGGAACGGCTTTGGAATTTGTTTTTGGGGTATTCCGTTTTGATCTCAACCCTGTCTCCGCTTTCTTCAATTTCTATCGTTACAAGGTCGGCGTTTTTCCGGGCTTTTTCCCTGGAATCAGCCTTGGATACTTTCAATGCCTTGATCATAACTTCATCTTTGTCCCAGGTTTTTACTTTGATATTCCCTGCGATATTGGATAAGGTTACCTGTCCATCTCTGGAAAGGGAAACTGTTTTTTCAATCGTATCCTCAACCTTCTCCTTTGACCAGACCATATTCGGCGAGAATCCGAAGTAAACACCTGATATTGCCAGGATCAAACAAGCAAATATTTTCTTTTTCATTTTTTCCTCCTTGTCTATATCGTCGTTTCGATTTTTCTATCGGATAACCGGCTTTGATATGTGATCATCCGGTAAAGCAGATCCATTTTTTCTTGGTAAGCCGTGAATAAAAAATCTCTGGAGTCGAAGTCTCCAGGATCATTGAGGGCGGTTTGCCTGCAGTAGGCAATGGATGAGTTGATGATTTCCAAGTTGGCTTCAAAAATCAGTTTAGTATTAGGGTCCAGGCTTCCCTCACGGGCTTCCATCGCCTCTTTAAGGGATTGAATCGCCATTTGATAATGATCTTCGGCTTCTTTCAGCTTGGCTAAAGCCGTTCCCTGTTCCGGGGTTTTGGATATGCCTGCTGGAAAATTAAAGACACTCCAGCTGATAAAAGCGGCCGCCGCTACGATGAACACAGCCGCCGCGGCAGCGAGGGCCGGCTTGAACCCGGGGAAAAACCGGATCGGCCTGGATGAATAGGAGCGGACCGGGTCTGCTTGCTCCAATCGTGTCTGAATGATTTCCCATCCGAAAGACGGAACCGGGTTATCCAGGCAGCCGGCGGCCTGCCTGATTGTCCTCAAGTCATTCAGCCAATTGCGGCATTCCCGGCATTCTTTGAGATGCTGCTCCAAAACCGCGCTCCGGGAATGATCCAAATCGCCGTCTATATAGTCGCTGATCCATTCTTTGATTTGCGCGCACCTCATGAGTATTCTCCTAAAAATTTTTCTTTTTGCAGAATATTTCTGATTTTTTTCCGGGCCTTAAAAAGCTGGGACTTACTGGTTCCGACCGAACAGCCCATCATCTGAGCGATTTCATGATGCTTAAATCCCTGGACATCGTGCAGGATAAAGACGCTTTTAAGTTTTAAAGTCAAAGTATCCAGAGCCTTTTCCAGGGATTTTTTCAATAAATTTTCCCGGTTTTCAGCTTCTGAATCCCCGAGGGTATGGTTTATTCCATTTATAGGGACGGATTTCCGCAGCAGCATTTTATGGTGACGTACATGGCTGAGCCCGGTATTTACAGCGATTCGGTAAGCCCATCCCAGAAAAGCTTCGTCTTTGTCCAGGTTATTCAGATTGGTGAATATCTTAATAAAAACATCTTGGAGAACATCCTCAGCTGATGCCCGATCCCGGGTGTAACGGAAAACCAGTCCGAAAAAAGGACCCTTGAGGCGTTCATAGACTTGTTCCATCGCCAGATTGTCGCCTTCCCGGCAGCGTCTGATCATGTCCGCGGGGATTGAAATACTGGATTGAGTGGTTTTATTCATATTCAACTCTTTACCATTTTCGTCTATTTTATCATAAGCCGCGGGTTTTGAGCTCCGGAATTGCGTTTCCAGGGTTGCTGTCAAACTGTTCATCATTTCATTCACGTTGGTAAAGATGAATCAGCTTCCCAAAAGGTTGCCTCCCCTAAGTCATTCACGGGCCTCACAGTCATTATCCGGCTTTGGTTTTTTTGTTTTTTGATTTTTCTCTTTGCAATTCACTCTTTACTCACTGAAAGATGAAGCAGCATAAGGTCCTCGCGGCCTGCGGCTGCAGGCCGCGCAATAAAACTTTGCTGCAGGGCATTTGCGGTGAAGGACCACAGCTTCATGCCCTGCGCTCAGCATCTGCGGTAATCTCTGCCCGTGAATAGTTCAGGTTAAATCAATTTCACACGGTCAAGATGGCGGCGTAAGTGATAATGCCCTTCTATAGGCGACAGATGCGCAGATTTTCACACCGGATTCCCGGTGGAGAAAAAGGCATCACCGTCCCGGGATTCTTTGGGATCGTGTACCGGTGTCCAGCAGATGAAGACCTGGGTTTCATTGCGGAGAAGGTCGAGCACAGACATGTATTGAGAGGATGAAGCGAAATAATAGATTTTATCCTCTTCCAGGTAAGGCTCCGGACATTTTTCTCCTTTCCGGGCGAATACGGCTTGGGCGACTTCTTTCCCTTGAGAGAATAAGCGGATAGCCCGCTCTCCCCACCGGGTCCTTCCTCCTTTGCGGTCTACTGCGTAAATTTCGATTTGATAACCATCGATTTGATATTTTGTTTCAGCCATACGATAATCTCCTGGAGATTATCGTAAACGGGAAATATAAAAAAATCAAAGCGCAACACAAAGGAAGCCTGAAAGATGGGTTGGATAAACGGAGGATAAAATGATTACCAGGAATCAGAATGCTTGTCACGTGCTCGTTTGCGTTTTTTTCCTTTTTTGGAATCCCGGCGGAAATCGAAATCGTAATCATCAAATTGAAAGGAGTACTCCAGCTGTTCTTCCAGACGTTCAAGTTCTCTTTCCCAAGTATCGATTTCTCTTTCCAGTCCTTCTGTGTCTTCGGTTTCTGCATGGCGGTCTATTCGCCTGCGGTTTTGTTCGATACGTCTCCGTAAACTTTTAATCTTTTCATGGATTCTCTTTTGATTCATGATCGTTCCCCGTGCATGAAATCATTCCCTATATGAGAGTAAAAAAACGGCCATTGGGTTTTTTTGGCCATTGGATCGCTTTTGCTCGTGTCTCGGATAACATTTTGTATCCAATGCATTTATAAATTAATTTGGCTGCGGCGAAGGGAGAATTGGGATCAGATTCCCTGTACGATAATTCCACCACATCGCAGCCGATGACGTTCTTCGTTAAAAAAATGGTTTGGAGAATACACATGGCTTCATGCCACTGAAATCCACCGGGCTCTGGTGTTCCTGTGCTGAAAATGACACTCCAGTCAAATACATCCACATCGATTGTCAGAAATACCGGATCCGGCAGTTTTTTCAATTCGGCTTCCAGGTTCCATTTGTCTTGCCGGTAATCCGCCATGGTTAATATGGGAATGGATTTTTCTTTTGCCAGATGTGCTTCTGCGGCGGACATGCTCCGGATACCGATGTGAAGGGTGTGTGGTGTTTGTTCCCGCATACGGGCCATGACGCTGGCATGACTGTAGGGGCTGCCTTCATAGCTTTCCAGTAAATCAGCATGGGCGTCGAGCTGGATAACGGAAGCGGTCTTAAAGCGTTGTTTCATTGCATGAAAGGCTCCGCTTGATATTGAATGGTCTCCACCCACCACCAACACCCATTTACCTGCACCGGTTAATGAATGGACCATATCGCGTAACTGCTTCAGCATGGTTTCGGGTTCATCTGGAACAGTCGGCGGAGCAATGGTCGCGATACCGGCTTTATACGGTTCCTTTTTAAGCTTTTCGTCATAGAGTTCCAAATAATGGGAGGCCTCTAAAACAGCTTGCGGGGCCAATGCAGTCCCGGCGCCATAGGAAATGCCGCCCTCATAAGGAAGCGGCAGAATAGCCACTGCGGCGGACTCATAATCGGAAAACGGAGATTCTAACCCCATGAAAGGGGTTTGATGACATTTCATTCTACAGACTTTAATTTTTCAATCATATCAGGAAATTGACCGGCAAGATTGCGGGAAGGCCGTTGCCCGCAAACATCCATGACGTAAGCACTCAGGATCGGAAAAACCAGGCTGTATTCTCCCCAAATTTGGACTAGTCTTTCTTTTTCATCGGATTTATATTTTCCCCATGTCACTGCTTCTCCGAAGGTGCATCCGGATAAACTGCCTTCCCGCTCAGAGGCCGTTCCGATTTGCAATCCGCGGTCGGCACCGGTAAAACCCAATCCCAAGAATTGGCTGAGGGTAGGGCCGGTTTGCTGAATGAAATTTTTGGGCCCGCCTCCGCCGAGTTCCACAAACCCGGTATGGCCGGCTGAATAAACGATGGCCGCGGAATCAAAGATATCTTTCTGGAGAGACATATCGAGGGGGTATCCGTCTTTTTCACTGCGGGCGAAATTCATAGCAATGGAATGATTTGTAAAGGAATCCCAAAAGACCGGTACGCCCATCCGGGCGGCGGTGATGAGAAAACTCCGTTCAGGATATTCGGCTTGTTTATCAGCCCAAAGGCCGAGTTCCCTGTTGATTTCCCAGCTTGATAATCGCCGGCCGGATAAATCCGCATAGGTTTCTTCAACAAAACGGCGGATAATGGCATCCTGAGCTTCCAGGGTTTCCTTTTCGCGGATACCTATATCATAAATGCGGGTATCGCCGTGTGTCCTTAATTCATCATCATCCCAGTTCGGCGGGATAGCTTTTACCGGCAGATTAAAGGCAAAATGCAGGTCGTGATAAATTTGAGCCCCGGTGGAGCAAATCACATCGATAAATCCGGCTTCTAACAGCGAGACCACTAAGCCGCCCATTCCTCCGGCGATTCCGGCACCCGCTATGCCCAGCCAGATAACATCATTTTCCTTGATCATACGCTCATAGAGCCTGGCCCCGCGAGCCAGATTACGGGCCTCAAAGGAAATTTTTCCCATTATATCGACCAGCTCAGGAATAGAAAGGCCGGAATTGACCTTCTGTGGGATTAAATCAGGGTGGGAATAAAAGCATGATTTCGAAGACATGGCTTATTGCTTTTTCAGTGTCAATCCATGAGCATGACCGCACAGGCTAATACCGTTGTCCAAAGTCCATCTTTATGTCCTTGCGCCGATTGGGCCACGCTGCGGCTGGTGAATTTGCGTTTCTGATCGGTAATGTACAGTTTTTTCCTTTCATCCCAGTCCGTATCCGGGTCGAGTTCGATGCCAAGTGTTGATGCCAACATGGTGGCGGCCAGGTCTTCGGCAAAATCCTTTGCTTTTTTCATGGTCTGGCCGAATTCGTGGTGTTCGCTGAGATATCCGTACTGCTTTTTATCAAATGGCTGGGCCAATCCAATGGAAGCCGCGATTAAACGGTTGGGCTCATTAGTCGCTTCTCTTGCCATAACCACAAAAGCGATTTGGCCCGGCCTCATTAATGAGAGCCCTTGAGTTTGCGAGAGAATTTTGCAATCCGGAGGAAATATACTGGAAATTGCAACCAAATTATATTTTTCAATCCCGGCATCCCGGAGAGCCACTTCAAAGCTCTGCAGTTTATTGCGGTGATGTCCCATACCTTTGGTGAAAAACATTTTATTCGGCAACAAGGAATTTTCCATATTTATCCTCCAACTCAAGAAATTAGCCTGCATTATCAGCCACCAAGATTTGTTTATAGCATAGTTTTAACTGGCGGACAAGCCCTAATAGCCGTTTCGAATCCGGAGGACTTTTAAGAGGCGGATTTTTTGGATTTGGATTGAATCCTGAATCATTCCGGGATTATAAAGGACTCCCACCTTTTTGTGAAAGTCATTAAACTAATTCCCGTAACATCACCTCCTTTTTACTATTAAATATAAGAGCAATTTTTATGCCAAAAAGAAAATATCATGGATTTCAATGGATTTTCCCATAAATAAATATATATAAAATCTGATATATCAATGACTTATATTCAATTTATTGGATACTGTCCAAAATTATGAATCCTGAGCCATTACTTAACCTGGACTATCAACAAACCTTAAGGATTTTGGGAAGCTGAGCCGCGCTGTTCCTCGGACCGGATATGCTTGCCGGACTCAGGAGGACATGCCTGAACCCGCTGAACGCAAACAGCTCTTGTTGGCCGCATAACGCAAAAAAGCAACCTAATTGACTCGAAATACGTATAAGGATATAGTGCAGATGAAAGAAAAATAATTATGAAATGCAGAGAATGTCAAACGGATAACCCTATGGGAACCCGGTACTGCGGGCAATGCGGGGCCGAGCTGCGTCCGAAAAATAATGAGTCCGATTCTCCAACCCGCACCATAATCGCCACCCGGAAGGAATTAGGTCTCGGCAGCACACTCGCCGGACGCTACCATATAATTGAAGAGCTGGGTGAAGGCGGGATGGGCAAAGTTTACAAAGCCGTTGATAAGAAAATCGACGAGAAAGTAGCTCTTAAAGTACTGAAAACGGAGGTTGCTTCGGATGAGAGCACCATGATCCGTTTCCGTAATGAGCTGAAGCTGACAAGGAAGATATCCCACCGCCATATCTGCCGGCTGTATGATATAAGCGAGGATGACGGTATCCAATATATTTCCATGGAGTATGTTTCCGGGGAGGACTTGAAATCCCTGGTCAGGCGTATCGGTAAATTTACGGTCGGGAAAGCGGTGTTCATCGCGCGGCAGACGGCCGAAGGGCTGAACGAAGCCCACAGGATGGGGATTATTCACCGGGATTTAAAACCCCAGAACGTGATGATTGACCGTGAAGGAAATGCCAAAATCATGGATTTCGGGATTGCCCGCTCTGTCCGGGGAAAGGGTTTTACTGAAGAAGGTGCGATTATAGGCACGCCGGAATATATGGCTCCGGAGCAAGTGGAAGGGAAAAAATCCGATCACCGCTCGGATATTTATTCCCTGGGCATCATCATGTTCGAGATGCTGACCGGAAAGGTCCCGTTTGAAGGGGATACCCCTTTATCCGTGGCGGTCAAGCAAAAGACGGAACATCCGGACGATCCCCGTAAGCTTAATGTGCAGATTCCGGAGGGCATCAGCCGGATCATTCTCAAATGCCTCCAAAAAGATCCGGCAAAGCGCTACCAGAGTTCAGACCAGCTGCTGACGGACCTTAAGGCGGCGGAGAAAAAAATACCGGAAACCGACCGTATCCGCGTTGAAAGCCGGACTCCTTTGACCCGTGAGGTAACCGTTAAGTTAAGGTTAAACCGGGTGATATTCCCGGCGGCCGCGGTTCTGGTGCTGGCTGTTCTGGGATTTATTGGCTGGAGTCTGTTTTCATCCGGGTCTGCAGCATATCCTGAAGACGGCAAGCCGTCTTTCGCGGTCATGCATTTTGAAAACAATACGGGAGATACAACCCTTGAGCACTGGAGGAAGGCTTTGTCCGATCTATTGATTGCGGACTTAAGCCAGTCCAAGTTTTTGAATGTACTGAGCCCGGAACGGTTGTATGATCTGATGGACGAGATGGACTTGCTGAATGTTCCCTCTTATTCTTCCCGGGTGCTGCAAGATCTGGCGAAGCGAGCCGGCGTCAGCTTTATTCTGGTTGGGAAGATGACCAAAGCAGGAGAGACCCTGCGTTTGAATACCACTTTACAGGACGTTGACACTGGTGAAGTACTCGGCCGTCAACAAGTGGAAGGGGAAAGTGAGGCTTCCTTGTTCAGCATGGTGGATGAATTGACTCTTCTGGTCAAAGAGGATTTCCAGCTGACGGAAAAAGAGATTGCGGCTGACTTTGATCAGGCCGTTGAGCAGATCACTACCGCGTCTTCGGAAGCATTCAACTATTACCGGGAAGGCATGAAGTATCAGAACCAAGGGGATTATTCCAAAAGCATCCCGTTGATGGAACTGGCTGTTGCCGTGGACCCGGATTTTGCTATGGCTTACCGGACACTGTCCGCCGCCTATTTCAACTTAGGTTTGACTTCCGAATCGTCTGAAAAATTAAAAAAAGCGTTTGAGCTGCGGGACCGGGTGTCTGAACGGGAACGGCATTATATCCAGGCTGATTTTTTTCGTCAGGCTGAGGGAGATTCCGCCAAAGCCATTCAAGCTTATAAGAAATTATTGGAACTCTATCCTGATGACCGGATTGGAAACAACAATATGGGCATGCTGTATCTGATGCGCGAGGAATGGGACAAAGCCATTGAACATCTTTCCGTTAATGTACGCACCCGGGCGGAAAGCTATGCATCTTACACCAACCTGTCTACGGCCTTTTTTTCCAAGGGCATGCCGGATAAGGCGCTGGGCGTTCTGCAATTCTACCTGGATGAAATCAGGGAAAATCCGCATATTCGCGATAACCGCGCATGGATTTATGTCCGGGAAGGCGAGCTGGAAGCGGCTTTGGAGGAGGCAGACCGGATCGGCTCCGAGGGGCTGGAGATGGTTCCGGCAATCCGCGGTGCGGTGTATCAAGTCAGGGGAGAGCTGGATCAAGCTGAATCGGAGTATCTCAAGTTGATGGAGTCCAAGCAGCCGCAATTCCATAATATGGGGCGAAAATATTTGGCTAATCTCTATTTGCTTCAGGGTAAATTTGAAGAAGCTATTCATCAGTGCGAACAGGGAAAAGAGATGTCCGAGCTGCTGGATGTTTCAGATTGGCGGGGGGATTGGCTCCAGCATGCGGCATTTGTTCATCTATATGCGGGGGAGGAAGACAAAACTCTGGCGGAAAGCGGAACACTATTAACCTTGGGGAAGAAACTTGATAATCCCGGCTTTATGCGGCCGGCCCAATTTATCCGAGGAATGGCATTTATTAATAAGAATGATCTGGATTCTGCCCGGAGCAGCGCCGCCGAGCTTTTCAAACTTGTGAATGCATCCGGCAACCCGAAATTGCTTCGCTTTTATTATCTTCTCTCGGGAATGATTTATTCGAAGGAAAGGAAGCACTTCGAAGCCATGGAAAAGTTTAAACAAGGTGTCTCTCTGCTTCCTTATAAGGACGGACTTTCAGGTCTTTTTTTTGCGGCTATGGGGGATACATTGATCCAATCCGGCGACGTGGATACGGCGGTCAAATACTACAGGAAGATCATTTCCGATCCCGCCGTTAAACTGAATGACGGCTATCATTTTGCACGCAGTCTTTACCAGCTCGGGATGGCCCAGGAGAAAAAAGGACTGCGGCTGGAAGCCAAAGAATCTTACCGCCGCTTTCTTAAGCTCTGGAAAGACGCCGACCCAGGCCTTCCCCAGGCGGCAGACGCCCGCCGGCGGCTTGCCGCGCTTTAATTCAAATCTCAAATCTCAAATCTCAAATCTGCAGACTATATCAAGGCAGATTGCAATAAACGCCCGGACAGTGAGCCGTTGAAGCAGACCGAATAAACACAAAGAACGCGATGAATGCGAGCGATTCACGATTTACGATTCACAATCCTTCTGAGAAACGAGGCAGAAAGAGATACTTCGTTTCGCTCAGGATGACAACGGAGCTGTCATTTTCGAACTAATAGTTCAAGTTAAATTGAATATTCGAGAGAATGGTTGACCATTTGGTTTATTTGAAAAATAATGATATTTATGGGTGTTTCAGTAAAATATTTCCAGGGAGGATCTGAATGAGGAAACGCGTGATTATTTTAGGTTTGGCCATGCTTCTGACCGGAGCGGCTGCGGCTGCGGATTTACCGTCAATTGCCGGCAAGACCGCCGGTATGAACAAAATGACTGGATATTTTCCCTTATATTGGGATGGCTCCGCAGGCAAACTGTGGATTGAAATCGATAAGCTCGATTCGGAATTTTTATACGTCCATTCTTTGGCCGCCGGATTAGGCTCCAATCAAATCGGTCTGGACCGCAGCCAATTGGGCGGGACCAGAATTGTCAAATTCCACCGTATCGGGCCCAAAGTTTTGCTCATTCAGCCTAATTATGATTTCCGGGCTGACGGGGGATTGGAGGAAGAGAAAAAAGCGGTACAGGACGCATTCGCTTGTTCTGTTATTTGGGGATTTACAGCCGCGGCTGAAACCGGTGACCGTATTCTGGTCGACGCCACGGCATTTTTGCTCGGCGATGCCCATCGGGTGATCCAATCCCTGGAACGGGGCGGCCAGATGAGGTACCGGCTGGACCCGGCCAGGTCGGCGATCTACCAGCCCAACACCAGAAATTTTCCTTTGAATACGGAAATGGAAAGCCTTCTGACTTTTGTCTCCGATAACCCCAACCGCCTTGTCTTCCGGGTGGCCCCTGATCCCGGCGCCGTCACCCTTCGCCAGCATCATTCTTTTATCCAGCTGCCCGAGTCTGGATTTGAGCCCCGGAGTTTTGACCCGCGATCGAATTTTTCCGCTTTCAGCTATATGGATTTTATGAATCCGGTGGGGCAATCTTTAACCCAGCGGTATATCCGCCGTCACCGCCTGGAAAAAGTCGATCCAACTGCGGAAATCAGCGATCCGAAGGAACCCATTGTTTATTATATCGATCCCGGATGCCCGGAGCCCATCCGCACGGCACTTCAAGAAGGAGGCAGTTGGTGGAACCAGGCGTTTGAAGCCATCGGTTACCGGGATGCTTTTCAGGTGAAAATCCTGCCGGAAGATGCCGATCCTATGGATATCCGCTACAACGTGGTCAACTGGATTCCCCGGTCATCCCGCGGCTGGTCCTATGGGGCTTCGGTTTCGGATCCGCGCACCGGAGAAATCATCAAGGGGCACGTTGCACTTGGCGCTTTGCGCATTCGCCAGGATTACTTGATTGCGGAAGGTTTGACTGCTGATTATCAAGCCGGTCAGGAAATTTCGCAAGCCGCCCTTAAAATGTCACTTGCGCGTATCCGCCAGCTTTCCGCACATGAAATCGGCCACACATTGGGATTGGGGCACAATTATGCCGCAAGTATCAATGACCGGTCGTCAGTCATGGATTATCCTCATCCCGCAGTCAGACTGGATGACAACGGCCGGATCGACTTGTCGGACGCCTATGCCGTGGGAATCGGCGAATGGGACAAGGTTTCCATTGCCTATGGATACCAGGATTTTCCTGAAGGTGCGGATGAAGAAGCGGAACTCCGTGATATCCTGAACAGCGCTTTCCGCGGCGGACTTTATTTCCTGGCCGGCCAGGATGCCGGCGGTGCCCATCCGCTGGCTGCTGTCTGGGACAATGGAAACCACCCTGTCGATGAATTGGAACGGGTAATGGCGATCCGGTCCCGGGCTCTGCAGACTTTTTCAGAGAGCCGGGTTCCGGTGGGCGAACCGCTGGGAACTCTCGAAGAGCGGCTGGTTCCGGTCTATCTCTACCATCGATATCAGGTTGAAGCTGCGGCCTCGATGCTGGGCGGTTTGTATTATAACCATCGCCTGCGCGGAGATGTTCAGGAGAACCCACGGATTGTCGATGGATCGGAGCAGCGCCGGGCTTTGGAGGCCCTGCTGGAAACCATTTCCCCTGAGGTTTTGACTTTAAAAGAAGATTTGATCGAAATTGTACATCCGCTGCCTCCGGGATATCGAGATGGGTCTGAACTTTTCGCCGGGCATACCGGCCTTCCCTTTGATCCTTTGGAACCTGCAGCGGCGGCCGCCCGTATTTCAGTGGAAGCTATATGCAATCCGGCCCGCGCATCCCGGATGGCCGAGTATCATGCTCGGCGGCCGGAAGCTCCAGGCTGGGGAGAAGTTTTGACCCGTCTCTTGAATGCCACCTGGCAGTCACCGCGCCGAAAAGGGCTGGAAGCGGAGGTGCAGCGTACCGTCAACTTTGTGGTTTTAAATACATTGATGCGGCTGGCTGTGGACGAACAGGCACCCGGCCGTGTCAAATCACTGGTTTGGCTTAAATTAGATGATCTGCTTGCCTGGCTGGAGCAGAGGTGGAATTCCTCAGGTAATGAAGAATGGAAGGCCCATTATCTCTATGCCGCTTCTGCTGTAAAGCGCTTTCAGGCGAATCCGGAGGCTTTTCAGCTGGACCCGCTGCCGGAAGTGCCGCAAGGGGCACCGATTGGAGAGGCTTTCCACTCTCTGCCAAACTAAGCAGGTTGAGACACTTTGCCGCTGTCTGCCTTGCTTGAACTATTAACAGGCCGAAATTGCCGTTTTCGCTCTGCTTCCCTGGCCTTATGATGACATTTGGTGTTAATCCAGCGGCCAAAAGCGATTGTCGAACCAGATGCGTTCTTTAATATCGTCATCGATTTTTGCAAGCATCTCCATATGGGTCTTTTCCCAGGCAGCTAACCACTGAAAAAGTTCAGCTTGAGGCTTGGAATCGGCCGTTTCAGCATGTTGGGAATAATATTCCACCGCTCTTTTTTCAAATTCGAGCGCGGCGGAAACCACAGCAGCTTCATAACCGGCGCCGAAGATATTATTAATGGTTTCACTGGTCGCTACTTGGTCACTTACTTCGGAGTGAGCTTTTTCCAGGTCTGATACATCGATATCCTTGTTTTTTATCAGCCGGGAATATTGATTTTTCAGAACCTCGATGTGGTGTTTTTCTTCTGCCGCCAGTAATTGAAAAAGTTCTTTAACTTCCGGAATTTTGGAAGTTTCCATCACGGATTCGTATAATGCTTTGCCTTTATGCTCTAAAAGTAAAGCGCCCTTGATGATGTCTAATTTTTCAGTTTTGCTCATTGATCCTCCATCATTTTCAATAATTTAAGTTTAGCCTGAATTATTCATAAAACAATTGCGGTGTTTTTGCAAATTCTTTTTTATCAGCGATTAACATAATTTTTATTAAAAGTTTAAATGGAAGGTTTTTCATTTGCACATTTATATTATAATCGCAATTTTTTTCCCTTCAGGCGGGCCGGGATTGTCGCAAACTCGAGGCGCAAGGCATGGATAAGGGAAGGAAGAAGCCTCCCGGTAACGGGATGATCTCCTGCCCGAAGCGGAAGGAGACCGCCTATTTTACGGGTTATGATTGATATTGACAAAATGGAGATCTTGCCCGATATTTAAAATAATGAGAAGATTGATTCCTGCCTGGATAGCCGTTTTAGGCGTCATTTTTTTATGCAGAATTCCGGGCGCTTTTCCTATAGAAAATCCCGAAAAGACGGAAAGCAAGAAAGACTTCCGCCCGGAGAATATTCTGCTTTGTATCTATCATGAAGTAAGCGAACTGGGTTTCCGGGAAAATGAGGTTTTTTTGAAGAGGGAATTCCATTTCGATCTGGATGACCGGGAATCCAACCGGGAAGAGCATGTCGTGGTGCTCAGCTATCCTTATTACGACTACACTAGATTTATCCTGCAAGTGACATATTTCGAAGCCGGCATGCAGACCGGGTCCGGCCGTGCAGCCAGGGAATTCAAGGAAGTATACGGAGAGATCAAAGACAATCATTTGGAAATCAGCCGTTGCAGTTATTCTCCGGATGAGGCCCGCAGGTTATTTCCCCGGATACTGGCTGGCATCAAGGCGGAAAAAAAACTGTATGATCTCATCAAAAAACAAATCGAGTAATCCAAGATTTGAGGCAATCCCGGCCCGTCAATAATCCAGGTTAAGTTTATTTTTGCTTTTTGATTTCCATTAATATATTCTTAATATTCTCAGAAAAAAAAGTATGGAGGCGATATGAAAAAAACTGGCATCATGAAAGAACTGATTTTTAGTGTATTGGCCCTATTGATTATTTTTATTCCGGTGTCCATACAGGCGGATACCGCCCGGGCGGGAGATATCCATAAAATATTACCAGAAAGAGAACGGGCCCAGGTGATGAATGACTGGCTGAAATGGCGCCTTGACAATATCATTCCTGAACTGATGCGGCGCGAGGGAATTGACCTCTGGCTGGTCATAAACCGGGAATATAATGAAGATCCGGTTTACATGAGCCTTGTCCCGGAGCCGGTGATGGCGGCCAGGCGGACAGCTGTTCTGATGTTTCATGACCAAGGAAAAGACAAGGGCGTACAGCGTCTTTCTGGAGGTTATTACGGGATGAAAGGCTGGTATGAAGGCACCTGGGAGGATAAAAGCAAAAAACAGTTTGAAAGCCTGGCTGAAACCATTAAAGAATTGGACCCGAAGAAAATCGGGATCAATATGTCTCACACCTATCGTTTTGGAGATGGTTTGACCGCCACTTTGAAGGAAAAGCTTGAAAAATCCCTTGGTCCGGAGTTGTCTTCCAGGCTAGTATCCGCAGAAAATTTGTGTCTAGGCTGGCTGGAAACACGCAGCCCGCAGGAGATAAACGTTTACCGGCATATCTGTGGAATCGCCCATGATATGATCCATGAATTCTATTCCAACAAAGTCATCACTCCGGATATAACCACCACCGACGAGGTGGTCTGGTGGATTCGAGACCGTATAACCGGATTAGGCTTGGATACCTGGTTTCAGCCTTCAATTTCCATTCAAAGATATGAAAAAACAGCAGAGCAGTATCCGAAAGATGATAAAGTTATCCGCCGGGGGGATTTAATTCATTGCGATGTCGGCATTTATTATTTGGGACTGTGTACAGATATGCAGTGGCAGGCCTATGTCTGCCGGCATGGAGAAGAAGCTGCGCCGGCAGGCCTGCAGAATGCCATGGACCGGACAGTCCGTTTGGCCGAGATTTTCATGGGGGAATTCAAGGCCGGGCGCTCCGGTAATGAGATCACGGAATCAGCGATGGAAAAAACCACCGCTGCCGGACTGCGGCCTTTGATCTATTCTCATCCTCTGGGAGTGCACGGTCATGCCGCAGGCACATCCATGGAAGCCAGGCCGCCTGAAAGTGCCCCGGAGGGGATCTTTATTGAAATGGAATATCCCCTTCATTATAATACTTGTTACGCGATTGAATTCAGCTGCACTACGAGTGTTCCGGAGTGGGACGGACAGGATGTTCGGATCGGATTTGAAGAAGATGCGGTTTTTACCCGGGAAGGGTGCCGTTTTATTGATGGATATCAGGATAAAATTCTGCTGATAAAATAGTCATCCTGAATTCCTTTCCCAGCCGGGTTATTCAAGGCGAATTGCCTGTAGAATAGTAATCCGGTTTATTGGGCGGGATCGCCTGGGGTCCGTGCTGTGCTGTTACCGCGTTTCTCAGGATGATAATACGTTCAATCTAAAATTTAGATAGTTCATTGATAAGGAGTTGTTTATGGCAGTATTAAGAAAATTTAAAGCCCTTCGGCCGAAAAAAGGCCTGGAAGATAAAGTGGCTTCCTATCCCTATGATGTGCTGGATAGCGAAGAAGCCCGGGAAATGGTAAAGGATAATGATTACTCCTTTCTGCACGTGGTCAAGCCGGAGGTGGACTTGCCTGTGGGGACAGACCTTTATTCTCAGGAGGTTTATAATAAAGCCCGTGAGAATCTGGATCGATTTATCGAGAAAGGGATCTTGATTCAGGAAAACAGGCCCCATCTCTATATTTACCGCCAGGTTATGGATGGAAAGGAACAGTACGGCATCGTGGGATGTGTATCCGTAGATGATTATGATAATGATGTAATAAAAAAACACGAACATACCCGGCCCAAAAAAGAAGCCGACCGGATTAAACATGTGGATGTCACCAATGTCAACGCTGGGCCGATTTTTTTGACATACCGCCAAAAGGACAGGATTGATCAACTCGTGGATCAGGTCATCAAAAATAATCCGGTTTATGACTTTACCGCCCCGGATGGAATCCGGCATACGGTATGGATTGTGGCGGATGATGCCGCGGATAAAGTTGTTTCCGAGTTTGGTGATGTTGATGCGCTCTACGTGGCTGACGGCCATCACCGTTCCGCCTCTGCCGCTAAAGTGGCCAACATGCGGCGCAAGGCCAATCCCGGGCACACTGGAGACGAAGAGTACAATTATTTTCTGGCGGTCTTGTTTCCGGATGCCCAATTGCGGATTCTGGATTATAACAGGGTGCTGAAAAATCTTAACGGCCATTCGGAAGAAGAATTATTTGCGGTTTTGGATGAAAATTTTGATGTAAAAAGGGTCGGCGATACTCCCTGTAAACCTGGAGAAAAAGGCGAATTCGGCATGTATTGGAAAGGGACTTGGTATAAACTGAGTGCCAAACCGGAAAAAAGTGTCAAGGATGATCCGGTTAAAAGCCTGGATATTTCCTATCTTCAGGACAATCTGTTGGCGCCGTTTTTTGGAATCGATGACCCCCGCACCAGTGAAAATATTGATTTTGTAGGAGGGATCCGGGGATTAAAAGAGTTGAAGCGGCTGGTGGACAGCGGAAAATATCAAGTGGCCTTTGCTATTTATCCCACGTCCATTGATGAACTGATGCGGATTGCGGATGCCGGGAAGGTTATGCCGCCCAAGTCTACCTGGTTTGAACCTAAGCTGCGCAGCGGGCTCCTCATCCACTCTCTTGAGTGATTCATAAAAATCCGCAAACTGCAAACCGTAAACCGCAAACCGCTTAAAAACCTGTAAATAGTGAATGGTGACTGGATTGTGCCAGGCGTTAAGATTCCTTTCCCGCTGAAATAGAATGGTTTTCTCTTAGCTCCTTACTCTTTACTGAACCCATGTGCACTAATATCTCTAAAGGTTCTGCTTACACAAAGTTATGCGGCTGTGAAATTGTTTCAGAATTGAATTTTGAGATGCTTTGGAGGCTAGGTCTTACTCAGATCCCTCAGAAGCAAACGTGTGGAATGAGGGGATTCCAGATAGAATTTTGCCTGGGTCGGGCCGTATCCGATTTTTATGGAAAAGGCGGATTCCGGAAGGACTTTAAAGAGGTCTTCGTCGGTCCAGTCATCGCCTAATGCCATGATGAAATCCCAATCGCTTTTCTCCAGAAATACAGTGGCGGCCATTCCCTTGTTGATGCCCCCGACACGGACCTCAATCACTTTTTTGCCATGAATGAGCTGCAGGCTGGTGTTTGCAAGGAATTCATTCAAATTATCGAATAATTCACATGACCTGATTTCTCCCAAATCAGGATTGGCCTTCCTGTAGTGCCAGGCCAGGCCGAATTCTTTTTCTTCCACAAAAGATCCCGGCACCCGGAATTCATAGTTTTTTAATATCGGCCGGATGCGGTCTTTCCAATTATCAGATTCCGATTCAAAACTTTTCCATTTGCCGCTTTTTTTTGATTTCACCCAGGCTCCGTGCTCTGCTACAAGAGATGCGGGAAGATTGCCGAGCCATTGTTCCAGAGATTGACGGTCCCGGCCGCTGATAATTACCAGATGGTTTTTATTATCCTTAGCAAGCATGAGAAGAAGGCGTTTTAATTCCGTATCCGGTTTGGCCTCTTCCGGGCGTTTGGCGAATGAAATCAGGGTTCCGTCATAATCTAAAAGAAGTAATCGCTCCTTGGCAGTCTGGTAGCTGGTTACGAGTTTATCCTGCCATTTACGGGTCAGCTTTCTGAATTCCCTTTGTTCCCGTATTCCCCGGCTTTCCTCAATACTGGAAACAAAGGATTCAGTCCAGCGGTGGATATCGTATTCCACAATCCGCTTGCGCATGTTTTTTATCCGCTGGACCCGCTCTTTTTCCGGCATTTTTAAAGCCTGTGTTATGGCATTGGCAATTTCATTTTTACTGTGTACATTCACCGTCAGGGCTTCTCCCAGTTCATCGGATGCGCCTGCGGTTCCACTAAGAATCAGGACTCCCTTGTTATCGTTTTTAGCGGCTACGTATTCCTTGGCGACCAGGTTCATTCCGTCACGGACTGGAGTAACCAGTCCGATATCAGCAATGGCATAAAGCGGAAGAAGTTTTTTAAACGGCAGTGACCGGTACATATAATGAACAGGCTGCCAGCTGGCGCTGCCGAAACGGCCGTTTATTCGTCCCACAAGACGGTCGACTTCTTCTTTGAGAATAGCGTATTGTTCCACTTTAGTGCGTGAAGGAACACACAGCATCAGATAGGTGATTTTGTTGTGCCATACCTTATTTTTAGAAAGGAAGGTTTCGAATCCGGCGAGACGCTGCGGAATACCTTTCGTATAGTCTAAACGGTCGACGGAAAGAATGATTTTTTTATTTTTTGCGCCAATCCGGTGACGGCATTGGGAAATTTCCTTCTTAACTTCCGGGTCCGATAATAATTTTGTATTATGCCTGACATCAATTCCCATAGGAAAATTATCCACCCGGACGATTCGGCCGTCAACGGAAATGGACCCGAATTCATGCTCATGCCCAAGGAGGCGCAGAACACTGCTCAAAAAGTGACGGGCATATTCATAAGTATGAAACCCAAGTAAATCCGCTCCCATTAATCCTTCCAGAATATCCGTCCGCCATGGAAGAATACGGAATATTTCCGAGGAAGGAAAGGGTATGTGGAGAAAAAAGCCGATGGCGGACCCCGGAAGCATGATCCGGATTAACTGAGGCAGCAGCATAAGATGATAATCATGGACCCAGAATGTGTCGTTTTCCTCTGCGATATCCAATACTTCTTGAGAGAATTTTTGATTGACTTTTTTATAGATCTTCCATTCGGATTCATCGAAGGTGCTGTAGGAAGAAAAATAATGGAAAAGAGGCCACAAGGTTCGGTTGGAAAATCCGTAATAAAATTTGTTGATTTCATGCTGTGTCAGATACACCGGATGACAGTTGAATTCATCCCGTAATCGCCGGTTAATAATTTCACGCTCTTCTTTGTTAACCGGGTTGTATCCCGGCCAGCCGACAAAAAATGCCTTTTTCTCAGTTTGAAGAGAACGAAGCCCGGTGGCCAATCCTCCCTGGCTCTGCTGGAAAACCAGTTGGTTGCGTTTTTTTGCGACGGTTACCGGAAGCCGGTTGGAGACCACAACAATTCTGCCTGGGTTCTTATTTTGTTTATTCACCTTACCTTAAGTTTACCTTGTCTATCTGCCGCCTGTAAAGAAATTTAAATACTATCACAAGGAGTTTGTTTATCAGGGCTTAAATTTGCGAAAATCCTCTTAATGTGCAATAATGTATCTTAATGTTTTACAGTGGTTTCGGTTGATATTTACTATTCATATAGATAGAGTATGATCAAAAAAATTTCAAACCTCCCGGAATTATGACCTTTTCCGTTCCGGGAAAATGTTCTTTTCCTGAAGGACGTGATAAGAACGCATCATTTTTAATTAACAGGAGAAAATGGCTGAAAAAATCCAGAAAGAAAAAAAGCGGGAAGATCTCATTTCCCAGGGATTGGTGAATGGGTATATCATTGGCGGTGATATCTATGGATTATTTGGAGATGATTCGGATTCAGGACGGAAATTCAATCATTTTCTGCAAGTCCTGAGCTGCAATAATATCCGCATAATCGACCGGGTCCGGGACATCCCCAGAAAACCAAATCGTTTGAAAAAAACCTCTATTGAAAATATCGGGCGCACAACCGATCCGGTCAAGCTTTATCTTAAAGAAATGGGAAGCATATCTCTTTTGACCCGGAAAGGGGAAATCGCTCTTGCCCGCCAAATCGAACGAAGCGAGTATAATATTCTCAAGCTGTTGTCTTTAACACGGTTCTTCATGATGGAATTGGATCATCTGCTTGAAGAAAGCCGGTTGGATCCCCGGGTTATAGTCCGGATTTTTGATTATGACAACGGGAATATAGACTTTGATTTTCATGAAAAATGCGCTTTAATTCGGGATGAGATTAAAAAGATCAGAGACCAATTCCAAATTTATGAAAAGCGCCTTAAAAAGCAGGGGAAAGAGAAAAACACTTTATGCACTGTTTTTCGTCCGCTTGTCGATGTAAATCAGCGCTTGCGGAATCTGCAGCCGAAGCTGGATTATACCAGCTGTGTGATTGAAAAACTCCACCTGAGGCGGAAAGAAATTGATCTTTTGGAAAATGAACGCCGTAAATTGAAAAAGAGAATGGCCAAAACCGTAAGGAAACGGCAGCGTTCTTTACTCAAAGATATGATTTCCGAAATCGACCGTGACCTGAGATTGATTCAGAAAGAGACCGGACTTTCTCCGAAAAGGCTTCGCCGTCTTTTGCGCAGGATTAAACTGGAAAAAACTATTGGCGATCAGGCCAGGGATGAATTGGTTGCGGCCAATCTAAGGCTGGTCGTATCCATCGCCAAAAAATATGTCAACCGGGGGCTTCATTTTCTGGATTTGATCCAAGAAGGAAATACCGGATTGATCAAAGCTGTGAATAAATTTGAATATCAGCGCGGATATAAATTCTCAACATATGCGACCTGGTGGATAAGGCAAGCCATTACGCGGGCTGTTTGTGATCAGGCCCGTACAATCAGAATCCCGGTTCATATGATTGAAACCATAAATAAACTAACCAAACAGTCACAAAAGTTCGTGCAGGAATTCGGAAGAGAGCCCAGCTGTGAAGAATTGGCTCGCCGTATGAATCTATCAGAAGGGAAGGTCCGGAAAATATTAAAACTTTCCCAGGCTCCCATCTCTCTGGAAACACCGATCGGAGAAGATGAAGACAGTCAATTAGGCGACTTCATCGAAGATAAAATTCTGCCGTCACCCCCTGATACAGTGATGAACGTAACCCTTCGGGAAAAAATTGATGAAGCTTTAAAATCCGTTACCGAAAGAGAAGCCAAAGTTTTGCGAATGCGATTCGGACTTGGAGATGGAAATGAACATACCCTGGAGGAAGTCGGTCAGCAGTTTAAAGTTACAAGGGAGCGGATTCGCCAAATCGAAGCCAAGGCCCTCAGAAAACTTCGGGGCCCCAGCCGGGGACGGATATTGAGGTCTTTTATCGATGACTTCTAAAAGGGCACAGAACCCTAATATCATTTTAATCGTCATAGATGCTCTGAGAGCTCGCAATTTGGGATGTTACGGCAAAAAAAATGGTCATAGCCATAGCCCTAATATCGATAAGGCAGCTCGAGCCGGGGTTTTATTTGAGGATGTCTATTCGGCCTGGAACACAACCGATCAAAGCTTGACCTCTATTCTTACCGGACGGTATCCCCGTACTCATGGGATTATGCATCACGGAGATAAGGTCGATTCGCGGGACCGGGAAATATTTGACAATATCGGGGTAAAAACACTTGCCGAATTACTAAAGGAACAGAACTACCGTACCATGGCCGTAGATTGGATGGCACGATGGTTTACCCGGGGTTTTGATTATTATGGATATGAAAAAGAGCGGTCCTTTCCTGCAAAAGCTGTATATAATTTATTTAAGCTCCCCTTTATTCATATCAAGTATATGCTTTCCAATATCAGTCTCTTGCGTCTCTACTCAAAAAAAAGGAAATTTTCCCTGCGTTCAGCCTGGGACGGGTTATCCGGCGTTCTGAAAACTTTTCGTTTCACGTTCGAGCTGGCCCGCATTCAGGACGCTGGATTTGTGACCGGTCTTGGTATGGATTTGATCCGAAAAAGCAAAAAACATCCTTTTTTTTTGCTTCTGCATTATTGGGATACGCATACACCATATAATGCTCCCAGGGGTTTTCGTCCCAAGCGGAAAAACAAGTCTTCCGATTTAAAAAAACATTTAATTGATATTTATGAGGGTGCAGTGACGTATGTGGATTTTCATATCGGCCGCTTAATGAAATACCTCAAACAAGAAGGCCTTTTGGATAATACCTGGGTTATTATTACTTCGGACCACGGTGAGAGCCTGATCGAACATGACATTTTTTTTGATCACCATGGACTTTATGATGTTACGACACATTGCCCTCTCATTTTTCATTTTCCGGATGGCTTCTCTTTCCCGAAGCGTGTGAAAGGTTTTGTCCAGCATATTGATTTGGTGCCCACCATTTGTGAATGGATGAATATTTCCCGGGACAATTTTGGATTCGACGGCACCAGCCTGCTGCCGGCCGTGCATAGTGGAAAAATCAGCATTAGGGATTTTGTTTTTTTGGAAGAATCATATGTGCAGAGGAAAATCGGTCTCCGTGAAAACAAATATAAATATATTTTTGCTCCGGATGATAAGGGTTGGTGCAAATATTGTGAAAAAGTCCATAAAGGGATCGAGGAATTGTACAATCTTGAGCAGGATCCAGGCGAGACTATTAACCTAATGGCCAAACATCCGGATACAGCTGCGCGGATGCGGAAGAAACTGGATGACATGATTCTCCGGTTGAACAGCAAACGACAAAAAGAACTTATTCGCGGAAAGATTTCCGGCTTGAAAAAAGCGCATTCACAAGCTATATTACCGGAAGGAAAACAAATAATCATGAGCGATCAAAAAGGCGAGTCTTCCAAACTGAAATCTTTACATATTAAATTACCGGAATCTTTAATCAATTCCCTTGAGGAGATGGCAAAAAATACCGAGTTTGCCGGAAAGGAAGAATTGGTGTCTTTTTTGGTGCAGGAAGTCTTCAAGCCCCGGGCCGCTTCAGAATCTCCGGCTGAGGACAAAGAGATAAAAAGAAAACTCCGCAGTTTAGGCTACATAGATTAGCCTGAACTGTTTTAAAAAAATTCTATGTTTTTGCAATCTCTTTATTATCAGTGATAAGCATGGTAATTTCGGCTTGTGAATAATTCATGTAAGATTCTTAATGAGGAAATTTTCCGGTAGAATGACAGCCAAACCTCCAGTTTATATTGGATTCATCCTTTTAGCTCTCGAAGTGATTTTCCTTGTATTTTTAGGAATTGTTGATAAAGAGTTTTTCGGCCGGGTCATCACGACGTTAGCCGCCAATCATGCGGGCGGCCGGCTGGCGTTTATCGCTGTCGGACTGGAAATGGGAATGTCACCGTATTTCATTATTACTTTTATCAGTCTCCACAATACCATGTATCTGCTGCTTGCCTATTCCGCTTTTGTATATGCGTTTGAACATATTTCCCGGCTTCGCTTCATCCGTAATTATATCCATTCTCTTCAGAAAAACGCAGCCAGGCGCCGCAAAATACTGAAAAAATGGAACTGGGTCGGTATTTCCTTTTTTGTGTGGATACCTCTTCCTTGGACCGGGGCTGTAATTGGTTCATATATTGCGCATTTGGAAGGATATTCGAATCGTGAAACATTGGCCGTTACGGCTCCGGCGATGTGGGTGGGAATTGTGACCTGGACATTATGGTTTGATCGACTTTACAATTTTGTGGAAAAATTTGGGAAAGGGAAAACTGTTTTTTTGACTTTTTTCCTTCTTGGAATTCCAATGGTTTTTTATATCATCGAATGGATTAAACGTGTCCGCCGCAGCCGGGATTGAAGCTTTTTTCTGAAAATTCAGGTAAGATCCGATATAGTGGAGAATTTCACCGCAATCCATTCCTTCAAAACATCGAATTCTTTTGCACTTTTTGTAAATTTTGTCTATGCATGTCAGATTCTTACAATCCGGATGACCTTCAAATATTTTGGCCGGGGCGGTTTGTGACGGAGATAAATGCCCTGTTGAGAAGGAATCGTATCCATATATTTTAGAGCTCGTTGCACCGAATATGCCAACCAGAGCTGTGGAATTATTGAAATGATCGGGAGAATCCACCAGGATTTTACGGGCAGCGGCGATATGCATAGGGCCGGTGTCACCGGAGATGAACATTTCAGCATGATCAGATAAGGCTGCATAAACATCGATGGGAATATTTTCAGGAATGATGATAATTTTTTTTTTCAGTTCATGTGGAAGCAAATTCAGGATGGATTTTTCAATATGCCTGAAAGTCCTGCCGCAATTTATCAGAAGTTGTTCGACTGTTTCAAGGGAAAGAATTCCCTCCAGCAGGTTCAGCTGCAGATCAAAGGGAATGAAAGTGTAAAGGGAAGCTGAATCCGGATTAAAAAGAATCGTGGTTTTATGCGTATCAATTTTTAAAGTCCGGATAGCCTTTTCCGTTCTTTTTACAAGCTCACGATCAGCGAAAAAAAAAGTCTGATAACGGGAAGCAGAATTTGGGAGGGAGGCTTTTCCCGACATTTTCTGAGCTAGGTCTGCGGCGTAACAGCCGGCGTGATATGCAAGGTGCGCATTCTTCTCCTGTTCCGAGTAACCTATTATGATATCGGCTATAAGGTGAAGAGAGTGGATGACTTGAGTTTTGGCCGGCCTGAACAGCTTCGGAGAAAAATAAGGGCAAAAATTAAAAATGATGTCATAGCGGTTTTTTTTAAGCAGGCTTAGGATCTGTCCGGCATCACTCTGCGTCGGGATGCCTTTTCCATGAAAAGAGGGGGATTTAATTTCTATATAGGGGTTGTTTTTTATCAGGGGATGCGCCTTGTGCTGGTAGATATAATGTATCTGGGAATCAGGAAAATAATCTTTGATTCTTTGAATAAATGTTTGAAAAATAAGAGCATCGCCGATATTGATGTCCGGAACCACCAGGATTTTTCCAGGACGGCTGAGATTTTTGAGCCGCTTTTGCTCCGACTGCACAAGCCATGAGTAAAACGACGGATTGCGGGCGAGGGATATGATGGCTCCGTCTAACAATTGCGGTGAAATTCCAGTAAAAAACCGTGTTACTTTCTCAGCTTGTATCATTTTTCTTTATCATTATTATTATCTTTTCAATGATATTCAAGAATTTTCATGCTTTCTTGTTTTATTTCCCGGCCTTAATTTGATGAAGAAACGGCCTGAAACATATGAAATGCAAGAAATGCCTAAACCGAATACACTTGGCTGCACCATGTCCGTATAATTCGTATTCATATAAAGAATGGTTGCTGTCGTCGATATCAGCATAGTACTGAAAATGAGAAAATTATGCTTGAGGGTACGGTTCTTGGAAAAGACTCCAATCAAAACGGGCAGGATAATCCCGGGCGCCCACAAGTTATACGTCAGCAGAAGCAGATCAATCACATTGGGCAAGGCGAGCGCCATGCCGATTCCCAGTAAGCCCAGCACAACTGAGCTGAAGCGGGCAATAATCAGGCCCCGCCTTTGGATAACTTGGGAATTGGAAAGATATCTTTCGTAAAGATCCTTGACGAAAATGGCGGTTGCAGAATTAAGGATGGAATCCGCGGAGGACATTACCGCGCACATTAAAGCCGCAATAATAATTCCTCCGATAACCGGGTTGTTTAATTGAATAATCGTCTTCGGCAGGGCCATTTCCGGATCAATATCCGGGAAGTGGAGCCGGGCGTAAAGAGCGATGAAAAATAGTATGACCGGAAAAGTAAAAGCAAGAAAGACACCGGAGCCGACAATTCCTTTTTTGGTTTCTTTTATATTTTTTCCTATACAGTAACGGGTGGCATATCCAGGAGCGAAAGTTTCTCCAAGGAAAAAAGCAAGAAAAGTTGTGATTAGAAAAAGCCAGCCTTTGCCCCCATCGAGTTGAAAAAAGGAAGCCGGAATTATTTGAGCAACTGTTCCGGTGGAATGAATGATGTCCGGTGCGCATAGTATGACCGTTAAAAAGAACCCTGCGATAAGGATGATGAACTGGTAAACATCCGTATGGATCACCGCCAATAATCCTCCGGCCGTGCTGTAGAGAATCACTACGCCTCCTCCAACCAGCACCGCAAGCAGATAAGAGAAATCCGGAATCATGGTGGTGATGATCTTGCCGAAGGCCACCATTTGAGCTCCCAGGATTCCAACAGAAAAAAAGAGGGAGAGTATAAAAGCCAGGAACCGGCTTTTTTCTCCATATCGATGGCCGAAATAACCGGCGACCGTATACAATTTTGCTTTTCGGAAATAAGGGGCCACAAAAAGTCCGGAAATGATAAAATGGAGATACCATCCGGTTGAAATGACCAGCATAAGAATCCCCCATTCATAAGTCCGGCCGATAGCCCCGATAGAAGCTCCGCCTCCCAGAACGGTAGCCCCCATCGTGCACATTAAAACAAACCATCCGGTCCGCCGCCCGGCAACCAGGAAGTCATCGGTGTCTTTGATTTGTCGTGAACGGCGCAGTCCTTTTGTGACGATGAAGACAAAGTAAATCAGGATGATCAGATATTGCAGCCAGGAATTGGGCATCAGGCTATTTTCAAGCGCTGGAAAAGTGTTTTAAGGCTTTCTCCTGAGTCCAGAATAGTGAATTGGGCTGCTTCAGCCCGGATCATATCCAGATCGGATGTGGGGAAGTGGTATATCGTTTGACCGCCCCAATGCTCTTGAGCCCATGCTTCCATTTGGGGATAGCTGTACCAATGGGATTGATAGTCAGTATGGGTCCGGATATGACCGCTTTCGACGACCTGCCGGGTTTTTTCCGGATTTCTTTCCAGAATAAAATCTTTTTCCACCAGGTTTCCCTTTGTGTCAAAGACATCCACGGCCAGCCGGGGATTACGGCAGTAAGATCTTTTGTATTTTTTGGGGATAAGCTTAAATCCGGATGCATATGTATCCGGATTCATCCACCAGGGCTGCCCGGATACATCCATGGTTGATTCATATTGGCCCAAAGCATGGGATTCAACGAATTCACTTTGATAATTTGAAATAATGGCAATACCCCCGGCTGGTTCCACAGCCCGGCGCATGGCTTTAAATAAACTTTGAGCTCCGTCTGGTCCCTGCATCACACTGATGGAATTGACCAGGCAGACTGCGACCGGAAAAAACTCTTTTGGCTGAGGCTCCAGCTGAAAGGCTGAACCCTGTTTAAAAAGCGTTTTTATGGAAAGGCCGCGGTCCAATCCGGCTGAACTCATTTTTTTCCGGGCCAAGGCAATCATTCTTTCAGAAAAATCAATGCCCCAGACCTCGGTCAGTGCTTTGTCTAAAACTTCATCATAAGCAAGATGAGGACGGTTAAACAGGAATTTTTTTAATGCCTGGTTGTTTTCGCTGCGGGATGGTTGAATGGTTTTAGCGGCGTAGCGAAGGTGCAGGCGGCCGGATCCGCATCCGATATCCATCAATTTTATAGGGCGGTCTTGATTTTTACCGAGGAACCGCAGTATTTTATCTAAGAAATCTTCTTCAAAGTTTTCATACGCCGCGATGTCGGGATGGCCGCCGACAATTTGCCGTTCATAAATTTCTGCGCATTGGTCCCAAGTAACATTGTCTTTTTGATATTGTTCTTCAAGTTTATTCATGGTTCAGATTTCTCCTTTGGAATACCGGTATTCCAAAAATTTTTTTTCAAATCCCATTTTTTCAAAAAAGCCGCCGGCAGGATTACCGGATTGAACATGAGCTTTTAAATCTCCGCCGGCTGCAGCAAGGGTATCCCGCAACAGCCCTTTTCCTAATCCTTTTCCCCGGAAGCCGGAGTGGACGCAAAGGTACAAAAGGATGTTTTTTGGAATGAACCCGTGGGTTTCGGTTTGAACGCAAACCGAAACCCCTATGATACGTTTTTGTGAAACACAAAGAAAGATAAATCCTTTTCCAGGTCTTACGGCGGAAAGGGCATATCCGATGGCATAACCGATCGTGTTTTTTGATTCACTGTAAGCTCCCATCTGTTGTTGGATAAATTCAATGATGTCGGTTAGATTGAGCCAATCCGGAAGAGACTTTGCGCTGCGCAGATATATAATACTGGCGTCGATGTCCCCTTGATCCAGATTCAGCCCATAAGACGGAGCCCCATCGGAAAGACTGTAAGTCCGGACTAAATTCCCTCCCAGCCGCATCATCAACTCAGCTGCGATAGTTCCGGACTGGACCGCCAATTGGTTTATGTTTATGGTTTGATTTCCCTGCTCTCCAATGATTGTGACCGAGTCGCCGATTTTGGCTCCGGGAATCCCCGTTATGTCTATAGTAGAGGCATTCATGGAAATACTTCCTTTGAAAAATGCTTTATGCCCATGCAGCAGGACATATCCGCCCTGAGTCATTTTCCGGTCAAGTCCATGATAATAACCGAGAGGAATCACTCCGATCTTCATATCCTTTTCCGTTTTTTTATGCGAATGATACCCGAGCCGGCTGCCTTTAGGCAGATCGCGTATTTGAACCAGTTCTGTATCCAGGTTCATGGCCGGCTTCAAAGGAAGCGGGGAGGATTTCTTTTTGTAAATTTCAATCGGAAGAACCCCGTACAGGAGAATACCCAGCCTGGCTCCTTCAGCAGCGGTTTCAGGACAGGATAAAAAAGCGGCGCTGTTTGCAAAGTGCAAGCTCCGGGGCCGGATCCCTTTTTTGATTAACTGCCGGCAACTTTCTTTAAGCAGACGGTATGCTTCGGGGGCGGTGTCCGGAGTCCGCGGCTGTCCGAATATGCCTTGCAGGATGAGGTGCGGCATTTCCGATACTTTTTGAGCCACTTTCAGCAGCCGGCTGCGGGCGATGCCCATACGGTGAAGGCCTACGTTGACGTTAAGATGGATCCGGCAGGCTTTATCCATAGACCGGGCAGCCTCTTCCAGGGGAACAAGGATGGAAGGATGAATAACCGAAACGCTTAAGTCGTTCTGGACGCAAATCTCCGCCATCCAAAGAGGGATGGGGTTCATGAGAATGATTTCAGACATGATTCCCTGATTGCGCAGCCGAATTCCTTCTTGGGGGGATTCCACCGCAAAATGCCTGCAGCCCGCCTTGGTTAAGGCGAGCGCGATCTCTCGAAGGCCGTGGCCGTAAGCATCGGCTTTGAGAACGGCATAAAAAACTGCCTTATCCGGCATTTGTGAGCGAAGGTAATGATAGTTGGATTGAACCGCACTAAGGTCGATATTTAAGGAATTCCAGGGCTCTTCTCTTGAACTTCCCGGGAGGCTGGATATAAGCCTTGTGAGATTTTTTTGCTTGATGGTTAATCCTTTACGTGATCTCTGCGATTACATTAAAATTATTGAATTATTATATAAATTATCATATTTATAGATTCCGGTCAAAAAGCCGCAATTTGCATTGGCCTGAAAAGAGAAGGATAATACAGGAAATAATTCACATGAAGAAAAATAAATTAGAATCTACAGCTGCCGCCGCACCGTCCTTCAGCAGGGTTGAGGCAAGGGAGATCGCCTCGAAATTATATGGATTAGAGGGGAATATTAGTCCGCTCCCTTCAGAGCGTGACCAGAATTTTCTTTTAACGGAGAAAAAGGGGTCCCATTTTGTTCTGAAAATCGCTAATCCGCAGGAGAAACGGGACATATTGGACCTGCAGAATCGGGCGATGCAGCATGTGAATAAAAGAATGCCTTCCGGCACCTGTCCGCAGTTAGTTCCTTCCGTCTCCGGGCGGAAGATGGAAACAGTGGAGGATAAAAAAAAGCAGGTGCATTTTGTCAGGCTGGTGACATACCTGCCCGGAAAAGTTCTGGCGAATGTCAAACCTCATTCTCCCGGCCTGTTATTTCAATTGGGGGCGTTTTTCGCGGATTTGAACCTGGCCCTTGCGGATTTTTATTATCCGGCGGCCCGAAGAGAGCTGATATGGGATTTAAACCGTGCTTTTCCGGTCATTGACAAATTCAAAACATATATCCGGGGAGGAGAGAAGAGAGAACTCTTTGATAGGTTTGACCGGAGGATCCGGGAAACGGCTCCGGTAAAAACAGCTGAACTTCCTATGGCTGTTATTCATAATGACGGCAATGATTACAACATAATTGTTTCGCCCCCTTCATTGAACTCCGGTTCTTTCGGAGAAATGCGTATCGCAGGAATCGTTGATTTTGGTGATATGATTTATTCTTATAAACTGGCGGATTTGGCGGTGGCATGCGCTTATGCCATGCTGGGCAAAGGGGAACCGTTAAAAGCGGTCTGCCGGATTGCCGAGGGATATCACAGCCGCTGTTTTCTTCAGGAAAATGAGCTGAATGCATTATTTGATCTTATTCAGCTGAGGCTGATGATGAGTGTTTGCATTTCCGCTTATCAAAAAAAGCTCAATCCCGGTAACCAATATCTGTCGATCTCCGAAAATTCAGTCTGGAAACTGCTGGATCGGATGAAGGACATGTCATCTGATTATATCCATTATTCTCTTCGCGCCGCCTGTGGTTTTAGCCCATGCCCTCAAACCAGTGCTGTTATTGATTGGCTGAAGTCACATCCACGGGAAATTGGTTCGCTTACCAGCCCGGATATAAGACAGGCAAAACGGACAGTGTTTGACCTTAGTGTAGGAAGTCCATGGCTGGCAACAGAAGCAGGCCTGTTTCCGGTTGAGGTCATGGAGCAGAAAATTGAAGATTGGCGGAAAAAAACTAAGAATGGTGTTGGTATCGGACGCTATAATGAAGCCCGCCTTGTTTATTCAAGTGATCTTTTCCGATCTGAGAAAAACAGCCATGGTGAAGCCCGGACAATACATTTAGGATTGGATGTGTTTACATGGCCCGGCAGCCCGGTTAAGGCGCCGTTAAACGGAGAGGTGCATAGTTTTAAGAATAACCGGAAGGAGCTGGACTACGGACCCACGATTATTCTTAAGCATAGCCCCGGGGTTGAAGGCCTTGAGTTTTTTACCCTTTACGGACATCTTACTGCGGCATCTCTTGAAGGATTATATCCCGGAAAGCCAATAAAAAAAGGAGAGACTCTCGGATGGGTAGGGGATTTCCGCGAAAACGGAGGCTGGCCGCCTCATCTCCATTTTCAAATCATAACGGATATGCTTGATTATATGGGAGATTATCCGGGAGTGGCCCGTCCGGCTGAGAGAAAGGTGTGGTTGAGCTTGTGTCCGGATCCCAATCTGATAACCGGAATCCCTGAATCAGAAGTGAGGATAGGAGGTCTTTCTGTTTCGGAAATATTGCGTTTGAGAAAAAAACATCTCTTGGGGGCTTTAAGTATTTCATACCAAAAGCCGTTGAAAATTGTCCGCGGAAGAGGATGTTATCTCTATGATGATTCAGGCCGGTCATTTATAGATGCAGTTAATAATGTTTCCCATGTCGGGCATGAGCATCCGCAAGTAGTGGACGCGGTCAAAAAGCAATTTGCCGTGCTAAACACAAATACTCGTTATCTGCATGATGCATTGGTCTGCTATGCCCGGAGGCTGGCCTGCCTGCTTCCCGGCTCTCTGCAAATCTGTGCGATTGTTAATTCCGGAAGTGAGGCTAACGACCTGGCCCTTCGGATGGCCCGTAGTTTTACCGGAGCACAGGATATTGTTGCATTAGAGGGTGCTTATCATGGACATCTGAGCTCTCTTATTGATATCAGCGCCTATAAATTCAATGGACCCGGAGGAGCAGGGCGGCCGCCGCAAACTCAAACTGCAGTTATGCCGGATCTTTTCCGGGGACCTTACCGTTACGGTGACGCCGCCGCAGGGGAAAAATACGCCGGCTATATCCGGGAAGCAGTGGAATGTATACAGAAAGCAGGAAGGAGGCCGGCTGCTTTCATCTCGGAGTCCCTGCTCAGTTGCGGAGGTCAAATTGTGCTTCCTGCAGGTTATCTGAAGGAAGTCTACCGTATTATAAGAGAGGCGGGAGGCGTCTGTATCGCCGATGAAGTACAAACAGGTTTTGGAAGAGTAGGGAGCTGCTTTTGGGGTTTTGAAACGCAGGATGTAATTCCCGACATTGTGACTTTGGGTAAACCAATAGGTAATGGATTCCCGCTGGCGGCTGTGATTACAACTCCGGAAATTGCGGATAGATTTGCAGGAGGAATGGAATATTTCAATACCTTTGGTGGAAATCCCGCAGCCTGCAGCGCCGGGATGGCGGTTCTGGATGTGATTGAGCAGCAGAATCTGCAGAATAATGCTCAGCTGGTCGGAACCCGTCTTAAAACGGGATTGGAGCGTTTAAAGGAAAAATATCCTCTCATTGGTGATGTCAGGGGGATGGGTTTGTTTATTGGTATCGAATTGGTCCGGGACCGGAATTCGCTTTTGCCGGCTCCGGCTCATGCGGCTTATGCGGCGGAAAGAATGAAGGAAGAAGGGATTCTTATAAGTACGGACGGGCCCGAGCGTAATGTGCTGAAAATAAAGCCGCCTTTAGTTTTCAGCGCGGAAAACACCGACCTGTTTCTCCGGATATTCAACCGGGTAATGGCGGAAGATCCCCTCCAGGGTTGAAAATAATCTGAATGGGTCATCCTGAGGTCACGGAAACAACCCAAGGATCCCATTCTGTACTGCATACCTCAAAGCTCAAAGCTGCAAATCATATCGGGGAGGCAGATTACAATGAACACGCGCACAGCGATCTGACTGAACAGACTGAATAGACTTAGATGGACCAGCAAAGAATGCCAAGAACGCGACAAACGCGAGCGAAGCGAGCATAATGAAGGCGTCTTGGATTTCGACGTCGCTGCGCTCCTCGGAATGACAGGGTGGGCATTTTCATTTACTGCGGATGGGCCAAGGACCAGGTCCCGCCGCCACGCGGCTTTCCCCAGCGAGGACATCCGCTCTGGTTGGAGTGTAGCAGCAACGTGATAATTTCCGGTTTTAGCAAAGTAAAAATTTCCGGTTAA
>CAZDJZ010000009.1:4673-103380 GCA_964505785.1 uncultured Eubacteriales bacterium | reverse complement strand
CGGTGCCGATTCTTCTAAACAATGCAGTTTGGGATTCTTCGTCGCTTCGCTCCTCAGAATGACATGGGTAGGCACCTGCACGAGAAGACGGTGCCGTTTCATTCGGCGAAGCAGTCTAAGATCCCCATCGCCGCTAAGCGGCTCGGGGATGACATGGGGGACGCTCCGCGGCTTGGGGATGGCAATTATTTAACCTGAATTATTCATAAAAATATTGCGATATTTTTGTAATTCCATTTTTATCAACGATTAACATGATTTTTATTGAAAGTTCAAATTGAAAGTTTTTCATTTTCATATTTATATTATAATCGCAATTTTTTACCCCTTTGGGCGGGCCGAATCTCACCGCATCTGCTTTGTTGCAGGGCATTCGCGGTGAAGTGCCACAGCTTCATACCCTGCGCCTCGCATCTGCGGCAATCTCGACCCGTGAATAATTCAGGCTAAGTAAGTTCGTTATCAATTCAAATCAATCTCAGTCGTAATATATCCGCCTTTTAGTGAATCGTATGTCAGCTTGACGCGGCTGCCGCCCTTAACGATCAAGCGAAAATCAACCGCACCAAATCCCGGCACTCCCGCTTCAACCCAAATCATATTATCCCGTGTGTCCACTTTGGTTGTTTCGCCGCGGAACTTATCAATCAGATTCCCGGCGGTCAGAAGCCCGGCTCCCTCCACTTTCAGGCGGTCGGCGCGGTGCAGCTGATTCTGCCGTGCCTGCGCGGATATGGAAGGTGTTACTCTGTCATTGGATACAGTTATATCGATCTGATACATTTTGCTGCCCAGCTTTTTCACAGCAGCCGTTCCCCATTTTAAACGGGGAAGTTGATCCGCATGGTACATAACAAAGGCGGCATTCAGGTGGCAGGTTTCCGGCAGCTGGAAAAAAGGAGGCACCCTGCGGCCGAACTTTTTTACGCCCCCGATTTCAATTTTTCCGTAAAGAGGATGCTGATAGGGCGTCCACTCGCTGAACTGCTCTCCCAGCAAGACCCAGTCGTGATAGGTCATTTCCTGCAGCATACGCTCCATCATTCGCATCCGCTGGACACTGTCGTCCTGGCTCCCTTCCTGGCCGAAAGGTAAAGACTCAAACATATCCATATCCAGCTCGTTTGTGAAAGTATAAATCCCGAGCACACTGTATGCAAAGTCAATACTCCCCCCGTAAACCGTATACATATCCTCGTACACAACAAGGTAATCGTATCCGGGTAGAATTTTCTCGCCTTTTTTTCCTATAAAATCATATACCTGACGATCCTGGATGGGATATTCTCCAAGGTTTTTCGCTCCAGGACCCCGTAAAATCATGCCGCCGAAATTATGAAAATTTTGCGCCCCCATAATATTGGGATGGGCCAGTAAAAAATCCCGGGTGGCCTTGGTTTCCGGAAAGCTGAAAGGAAAGGGCCCGGATCCCATCTGGACATAGTTCGGCTGCCAATTGAAACCGTAATTGCGGTTCATGTCATAACCACCCAGTCCGTCCTCGTTGATCAGGCCGTCTCCGTCATTATCCACGCCTTCCTGGCCCAGCAAAATATACTCGCCTTTTTCTCCTGGGCGGACAGGGATCAAGATCCGTGGATCTTCAGGGTGAGGCTTAAAATTTCCCCGGGGATCTTTTTTGCGCATCTGAGTGATTGATCCGTCTCCATCCAAATCCTCCGGCGGGTCCTCGTCCGCAACACCGTCGCGGTCATCATCATAAGGAATGAGTCCGGAACGGGGAGCATTGGGATCGGAAACCTTGTTGATATAATGATCCCGGCTGTCCGGATTCATTGTCGGGATCACATAAAAAGCCCGCTCATTCAACAGCCGGGTTGCCAGGTCGGTTTCCCCATAATTTTTCAACAGGTACCAAATCAGATACAGGGCGACTTCTGTGCCCTGAATTTCATTCCCGTGGATATTTCCATCGATATAATAGCCGGATTTGCGCTCCGCAGGTCCCGTATCCGGATTATTCAACACCACTCCCCAGATATCACGGCCCAGATGGGATTTTCCCAATGATTCGATGGTCATAAAATTTGGATAGGCTTTTTCCAGCTGCCGGAGCGATTGGGTTAATTCCGCATGATCATAAAAATGGTCAAAAACCAAATGAACCTTTTCATCCCCATATGCCCCGGGAATGATTCCCGCTGCGGCCACAAACAATATGGCTGTAAAAGTCATCAATTTATGTATTCGCATAGTCAACTCCTTTCAGCGAAGCTCAATGGACCGGGATTGAAAACCCAGTTTCGGTGCACCGGCGTTCAGGGTGATCTCGGACCCTTCCGGCGCCTGTATGGTCCATTCAACTGTCCGCACAGCTCCGCTGCCGTTAATGAATGGAATGGTAATAATCCGCTTTCCTGAAAAAACACGCTGCTTTCCATTTAAATCAAGAGCAATCCTTATGGGCCAGGCAGTCCGGGCCCGCCGGCCCTGTGCGGTTGACGTAGGAAACCAACCCTTATTTATGAATTCCGCCTCCACCTTGTACAAACCTCTTTCCAGACTTTCCACTTTGACTTCGCGGATTTGGAAATCAGCCATCTTTTTCATCAATCCGATATAAAAATCCGAATGCATGTCCATCGTTTTTTCTATATGGGAGGCCGGAGGGATAATTTTCAGGTAGGGCATAAACCCTCCGATTTCCACTTCCCCCAAATCCGGATGGGAAAAAGATTCCCATTCCACAAAGCCGTTCCCATCCAAATTCATCTCAGCCCATTTCAAAATATAAACTTCGGGATGTTCTTCTCCGTCACTTGCAGCTGGACGAGGCATTTGTTCAATCATTTGTGCCATTCTGTCCGGGGTCACCTGGCCCGATTCAACCATTTTCATGACCATGGAAGCTTGGAACCGGTCGGGCGCTCCCAGTTCGCGGAGAAAAGCGTCGATTTTTTCTTCGCCCAAGGCCAGGAATTCATCCGACGACATTTCTTTCAGTTTATCGACGGTTAAGGCATCCTCATCCTCTTCCTTTTTCGGTTCCGGAACCTGCCATAAATCCGAAGAAAAAACATGAACCCCATACTGAAAGTAACAAAAAGCCGCAAAAGAGCCCTTTTTCACCCCTTCGGTTTTTTTAATGGGATAATCCAAGCCGGCTTCCTCCAGTGCTTTTTTATAATCATCTCCAACCGTCTCCATAAAGGGGCGGTCCTGATTATCGATATCCATGGCCGGGCCCAAACCAAGCATCATAGCGACCAGGCTTTCATCAATTTCCATGGGAATCCCCAGGTTCATGCCTTTCAGGATATCAACCAGTTCTTTGATTTCGTATTCTGTCTCCGGGTCAAGACCCAAAAATTCAGCATACTGCTGCGGAACCTTGACTTTTCCTCCGGCTGAACGGGTTTGACCTGTCTGCTGCAGATTGAGAAATGTGTTTTCGGTCGAAAAATTCAAAACCATGCCGATTTGAGGTTTAGATGTCAAAAACTCCAGCAGCGCGATGTTCTCCTGCGCTGAAACCGGCCACATTCCAGCCCTCTTGCTTAAATATTCAAAATCATGAGGAAAGTTCCGGTTTAATTCAATGCCGCCTTTCGGGTCTTCATTAATTTCTCCATCGCCGTCATTATCTATTCCTTCGGTATACAGCTTATATATTCCTTGTTCTCCCTTTGCCGAATCCGCTTTTTTCATCAACCGGGGATTGGCGGGATGAGGCAAATACTCGCCTTCCGGATCTTTAACCCGCATTTGCGTGATCCATCCGTCCCCATTGAGGTCATCCGGACCATCTTCGTCCCTTTCTCCATCCGCATCATCATCGACAGGCTCCATATTCCATGACTGTTCATGCTTCACATCAGCAAAATAACAAGCAGAACCGTCCGGATTGAGCAGCGGTGCTACGTAAATTGTCCTGTTTCGAAGGAGACGGGTAATGCTTTCATCACTCCCATAACCGGACAATAATTTTCCCGTCAACATGAGAGCGGCTTCCGTTCCTACTAAATGGAGTCCCTCCAGGTTGGCGGAAACAAACACAGCTGGCCGGCTTTCAGGAGGCACCAAGGCGGAATCCTCATCAGCCAGCCGGAATATCAACAGATCACGGTTGTCCATCGTTTTACCGATTGTGATCAATTTGCTGATTCCGGGGTGTTCCGTATGCCAGGACGTCAATAATGCAACGACGTTTTCCGGCGTGTGATAAGATGAATATGTCACATCCGCAGAAAAGGCTGTGAAAGCGCCCAAGAGAAACAGCAAGACAACAATAAAAGCAAATCGTTTCATCACTCCTCCAATCATGTCACCCTGAGGCCTGCGTCAGCAGGCCATGAGAATCCTCTGCTGCTGTGCTTGTTGTATCGTTCCTATTTCAAGCAATAAAGCAGAACAAGATCCTTACGTCGTTTGGTACCTCAGGATAAGACAGTGCTTCATTTTATGGATAATACGTAATTTAATCATAATAGTTCATTTGCAGCATGAAACGTTTTGAGTCCTGCCCTCGTTTTATTATATAATAATGAACGGTTTGTTTTAAAAGGACAGGGTGATTATGGGATAAGCTCCTTCTAACAAGGAAGGAATTAAAATAATGGAGAACCGCATGAAAAAAATGATATGGGTTTTAACCGGTATTTTATTCATCCAATTTATTGGGATGGGTCAGGAAACACATAAAGCCGAAGAAACCGCCATCCGGGTGCCGGTCCGTGTTTTCCATGGTAAAGATTTCGTTGACAAGCTTACCATAGAAGATTTTGAGCTGATAGAAAACGGATTGAAACAAAAAATTGAAGCTCTTTATCTCGCAGAAGGCACGCACATCTCCCGGCAGGAAGAATACCGTGAATTCCAACCGCAAACACAGCGGGTATTCTATCTTTTGTTTCAGCTGACCGATTACAATCCCCGTTTGGCCGATGCGATTGATCATCTCTTCGAAAATATTCTGACTCCCCAAGATTCTCTGGTCGTAATGACTCCACGGCAAAATTATACCTTACCCTCAGAAGCGCTGGCATCCCGTCCTCCGGATAGACTGGCGAAAGAGATGAAGGATATCCTGCGCAAAGATATTAAAATCGGTTCTTCCGATTACAGGAGCCTTATGCGGGACCTCAAGCGTCTGGTCCGCAGCCTTTCCGGCACCTCCCATATGGGAAGCATTTCCAGCACATCCAGCATGGACGCCAACATGGGAATTGAATATTTATTATCCAGTTACCGGAATACACTGGAAAAAATCGAAACGCTCCGGTTCGTTGAAGAAAAAACCTTTCTTAATTTCGCGGCACAAATCAAACAATTCCCCGGCCAAAAAAATGTTTTTTTATTTTACCAACGGGAATACCGCCCGGAAATTCAAGCCCGGATTATGGACCAGATGGTGAGCATGTATCAGGACCAGCACAATATTGTCGGGGATATCCAAGACTTAATGCAGTTCTATCATCGTCAAATCCGCCTGAATACCCTAACTCTGCAGCGGGCCTTTTCCGATGCCTCCATATTTCTTAATTTCATTTTTATGGATAAAATAATCGAAGACTATACCGGCATTGATATGCGGGAACAATCAGAAGATGTGTTCAAGACCTTCACTCAGCTCGCCAAAACCACTGGCGGCGTTGTGGATAATTCCCAAAATCCTTTTTATGCTTTCCAGCAAGGCTGTGATATAGCCGGTCAATATTATATCCTCTATTACACACCGACAGGTTCAGCCGGGATAGACTACAATGAGATAGAAATCCGAGTCAAAAATCCGGATTACCGGGTCACTCACCGGGGCGGTTATTATAATAAAAATCAAAAATGACATGAAAGTCCTATCCTGAGGAACAAAGCGTTCTTTAAGTCCTTCTAAGTCTGTCTAAGTCCGTCTAGGTCTATCTAAGTCTATTCAGTCTATTCGGTCTATTCAGTCTGTTCAGTCTATTCAGTCTGTTCAGTCGGCTCGCTTCGCGAGCGTTCGACTCCCATGTCATTCCCGGAACGAAGTGACGGGAATCTTAGAGTGCTTCGTTTCTTGGAGACGGGGCCGTTACATCCGGCGAGGCAGTACCTACTCGCTGCGCGAGCGTTTACATTATAGGTATGCCGTGTAGAAAAATATCCGGTTTCTAAGGCGGTTTTGAGATTTGAGATTTGAGATTTGAGATAAAAAAGCTGCATAATTCTATTCCTTTGCTATTTCCGTCCTTTTTGAATAGGATATATCATTAAACATTCAACTTAGCTGAGGTGAGGTGACCATGAAAAAATCACGGTTTATTATATTTTTCGGCGCTTCTTTGCTGGCCGCGGCTTTATCCGGATTCGGCGGGCAGGAAAACATCCGGTTCGAACGGTATCACAATCCGGAAGAAATCAACCAGGCCTTGGAGGCATTCCATCAAGCCAACCCTGAGATAACCGCCCTTCACCGGCTGGCGGAATCTCCCGGCGGGCACACTCTTTTTCTTCTGGAAATCGGCCGGGAAATTGAACAGAAGCATCGCCGGCTGCCGTCCATTTTTGTCGCCGCCGCCCCTGAAGGGATCACTCCATTATCCGGCGAGGCGGTTCTTTTTCTTATTCAATCACTTCTGAACAAACCGCAAACATATCAAAACAAAACCTGGTATATCCTTCCTAATATAAACCCTGATGCCGCCGACGCTTTTTTCCAGACCCCGCTGCAACAAAATCCCCGCAACCGGACACCTTACAATGACGACATGGACGATCAGACTGACGAAGACGGCCCCGAAGACCTAAACAGGGACGGGGTCATTACTGAAATGAGAGTCAAAGATCCGATGGGTGAATGGCTGCCGGTTCCCGGCGAGCCCCGGTTGATGAAAAAGGCCGATCCGGCAAAAGGCGAACAGGGGCAATATAAAATCTATTCCGAAGGGCTGGATAATGACGGTGACGGCCAATACAATGAAGATGGAAAAGGCGGCGTCAACCTCGGCATCAATTTTCCGCATTTATTCAAACATCATACTAAGACCGGCGGCCCCTGGGCCGGCAGCGAGGCGGAAGCGTATGCCATAATGAAATTCATGACATCACACCGGGACATTGCTATGGTCATCACCCTGGGTGCGACGAACTTTTGTCACACACCGCCGCGCTCCGGCCGGCGCGGCTCTGTCAGTATGGATGAAATTAAAATTCCGCAGCGCTATGCCTCCATGCTGGGTGCTGATCCCGGCCAGACCTATACTCTGGAAGAAGTGATGAAAATGGCGGAACCATTAGCCCCCCAGGGGATGGAAGTAACCGAATCCATGGTCGCCCAGTTCCTCGGCCTAGGAGCAGTAGTCAATCCCTTGCCTGAAGATCTAAAATATTATGAAGCTGTTTCCAAAGAATACCGTGAATTTCTAAAAAACCGGGATATGGAACCCGACCGATTCGATCCCCCCAGGGCCAAAGACGGATCCTTTGAACTCTGGGCGTATTATCACCTGGGTCTTCCCTCATTCAGCCTGGATTTCTGGTCCCTGCCGAAACCGGAGGATAAGAAATCCGGGAACAGCATCACACCGGAGAAACTGGAAAAGATGACTCCGGAAGAATTTCTGGAATTGGGAGAAGAAAAAATCGACGCCTTTCTAAAAGAAGCCGGTGTGCCTCAACAGTACTCTGCCTCAAAAGTTATGGAAGCCGTCAAGGGCGGGATGATGACGCCTAAGCAAATGGCCGCTATGCTTAAGCAGCTGTCAGGCCCGCAATCCGAAGAAAACGGCGTAAGTCCTGAGCAAAAGGCTTTTCTGGCTTACAACGATACAGAATTGAAAGGAAAGGGCTTTATGAATTGGAGTTCCTTTTCCCATCCGGCTTTGGGAGATGTTGAGATCGGTGGAGAAGTTCCTTATGCGGCCTCAACTCCGCCGGCCGCTGAAATGAAAGCTCTTTTGGAAAATCAAGTCCCATGGATTTTTGAATTGGCGAAAAAGACCGCCTCTATTACCTTACATAAAACAGAGGCCCAATCCCTCGGCAGCGGGATGTATAAAATTAGGGCCTGGGTACAAAACAAAGGGTACTTGCCTTACCCCATGGCTATGGGACAGCGAAACAACCGGATTCTGCCGGTTATATTAACCCTTGAAGGAGCTGACTTAACTATTTTGGAGGGCAAGCCCCGCATGAAAATTCCCTCTCTGGGCGGGGCTCAAGTCCGGAAAGTTGAATGGCTTATCCGGATGGAAAAACCGGGGCCACTTACCGTGCGTGCGGAAACGGAAAACGCAGGACAGGATTCCGCGGTCATTACTCTGGGAGGTTCAAAATGAAGAAATTATTGCTGTCTTTTTTCATGGTGCTTTTTTTCGTTTCCGGTTTCTTTTTAACCGCAAAAGACGTCAGTGTGCCTTTGGTCTTCGATCAATATTATTCCTATGACATGATCGTTGATTCTCTTAAAGCCCTGCATGAAGCCTATCCCAATCTCACTCAGCTGGATCTGGTGGGTACCAGTGAAGAAGACCGGGCCATTTATGCCATGACGCTGAATAACCCTGAAACCGGGCTGCCTCAAAATAAACCCGCTATATATGTGGACGGCAATATCCACGGCAATGAAATTCAAGGCGGCGAGATAAGCCTCTATTTAATAGACTATTTACTGCGGAATTATCCCGATAATCCTGAAGTCCAAAAACTGATGGACCGGGTATGTTTCTATGTCATTCCGGTGGTGAATGCGGATGGACGCTATCATTTCTTCCAGGATCCAAACACGCCCAGCAGCAGCCGCAGCCTGCGCATTCCTAAAGATGATGACCGGGACGGTCTGATCAATGAAGATTTCCCGGATGACCTGGATGGGGACGGCAGCATCTGCAGCATGCGCATCCGTGACCCCTTCGGACGCTATAAAACCGACCCGGAAGATCCCCGCCTTATGATCCCGGTCAAACCCGGAGAAAAAGGCGAATGGACTTTACTGGGCCAGGAAGGGCTCGACAATGACGGCGACGGGCAAATCAATGAAGACGCCGAGGGTTATGTCGATCCCAACCGCAATTGGGGATTTGATTGGAAACCGGAATATGTTCAATCCGGAAGCGGCGCCTTTCCCTTTTCCGGGAAAGGCATAAAAGCCGTTGGGGAGTATGTTCGCGCCCGGCCCAATATCTGTATCGCCTGGGCCATCCATAATGCCGGGGGCATGTTTCTGCGCGGGCCCACCGCCAAAGAGCTGGGGGAATACCCGCAATCGGATATTACCGTGTATGATTATCTGGGTGATCAGGCCGAACGCATTACGCCCGGTTACCGTTATCTCGTCAGCTGGAAAGACCTGTACGTCACTTATGGGGATTTTATGGAATGGATGGTGGCCTGCAACGGAGCATTCGGTTTTGTCAGTGAAGTTTATATGTCGGAAAAAGAAACGTTCATGACAGCAGAGCAAGAAAAGCAAGCCGGCTCAAGCGGAGAATCCAGGCGCCGCGGCCCTGATCAAGCCAGGGAGCGCCTGCGATTCAGCGATCATCTAACTCAAGGCGAATTGTACAAACCATGGACTCCGTTTAATCATCCGACTTACGGTGAAATTGAAATCGGCGGCTGGGTCAAAATGAGCTCCCGGATGTCCGCGCCCTTTATGCTTAGGGAGATGCTCCACCGCAATGCCTCCGCAATAATATTTTCCGCCAAGCACGCTCCCCGTGTTCAATTGGACATCATCGATATTAAAAAAACCGGACCCAATCTCTACCGGATGCGAACCCGTTTGAGCAATGACAGGGCTGTCCCCAGCATGAGTGCGTATTCCGTACGTAAAAAACTCTATCCCAAAGATAGTCTTAAAGTTGAAGGAGCCGAGGTTAAAGCCGGCGGTGAGATCACAGATTTCTTTCGAGGAGAGGTCAATTACAAAGAACACCGTCCGGAGATCCAATTCACGGTGGTCCCCGGATTCGGCAAAGTCGACCATCAGTTTCTAATTTCAGGTAAAGGCCAAATCACCATAACCTATCAGTCCCGCTTTGCGGGCAAGATAAAAAAAACAATTGAACTGAAGTGATGCGACAGGCCATCAAGGGGAGCGAAGAACGAAATTTCTGAGATTCCTTCGTTTTTATCTCAAATCTTAAATCTCAAAACTCAAATCTGAAAACCTTTACTTTATTGCCCTGAAAATGATGACATATGATTTCTAAAAGCACAGGGCAACCATTCACCGGATTTACTATTCACGAGACGAAGTAGTCCAAGGTCCTTTTCTTCGTAAAGGTTTTAAGGCGTTTTGCGTTTTGCGTTTCGCATTTTGCATTTCGCGGTTTTCGGCTTTCACCATTCACGTTTTAAGCATTTTGCGAATAAGGAATTTTACTTACTCAACTTTAACGACTTGGATTTTCTTTATGGATTTCAAATCATACAAATCCACCCGCCGGTCAAACAGCGGCCGGATACTGCCGACCACGCGCTGTTCCGCCAAAATGGCGAAATCCAGCTCCGCAATGACCACCGTTTCTAAATTTGGATCTGCCTCTCCGGCAACGGCATCCGGCGGGAACCCGAAGTCGCTGGGCGTAAAAACAGCGGCCTGACCGTAATTCAGCAGATACTGCCGGCTGGAGAGATTGCCGACACACCCGGCTATAACGGTGTAAATATAATTCTCTATGGCCCTGGCATGGGCCGTGACCCGGATGCGTTTATAGGCTTTTCGCTCATCCGTGCTGAATGGGACGAATATGACTTGAACCCCGGCCAGGGTCAAAAGCCTCACGATCTCAGGAAACTCAATATCATAGCAGACCAGAATCGCGATCCGGCCGTAAGGGGTGTCAAACACATTCAGGCTTTCTCCCGGTGTGATCCCCCATTCTTCCCGCTCATCAGGAGTCACATGCAGTTTATCCTGAGAATAGATATTTCCAGCGGGTGTAAAAAGATGAGATACATTATAAAGCCGGCCATCCCGCAGTACCGGGTAGGACCCTCCTATAATAAAAAGGTTTCTTTTTTTTGCGATATCCATGAACATTTGATTGAATTTTTCCGTTTGTTCCGAGAGCTTAAGTGCTCCTTCCCGGATAGTCATATCCCTTGGCATCATGCTGAACAGCTGGGCCGCGAAGTATTCCGGATATAAAAGAAAATGGCAGTGGTATGTATCGGCCGTATCCGCATAAAATTCAACCCCGCTGACAAAATCATCCCAGGAGGAAACCGGCCTCATCCGGTATTGAGCTGCGCAGGCGCGGATTTTACGAACCGGTTTGCTTACGGGAGAAGCGGAAATTCGCTTTTTTTGAGAATTGAAGCCGAGATTCTCTATTTCCAACAAAGTGCTGTAATTCATGCTGGAACGGTCCGGGAAAAGGTCCAGAATGACCCGCTTGACCGAATAACCGGCTCGCAGGTGGACACTTAAAGCGGGATCCTCCAACTCCTCGTCTATGACTTTCTGCGCATATTCTTCCGGAGTCAGATTTCCGGCGAATTTCCGGTAACCCGGCATGCGGCCGAAGGCGAGCATCCGGCGGAGATTATACCGGCGCAGCAGCTGCCTTCGCTTGGAATAAAGCCTTTTAGCGCATCCCCGGCTCCGGTAATCCGGGTGGACCGCAATATCCGCCCCGTATAGTGTATCGCCTGAGGGATCATGAGTGCTGAAGGTATCGCTGCCGGTTATTTCATCATAGCTGTATTGGTGGGCCTCATCATCGAGCTGAACAATCAAAGACGTAGCATAGGCCGCGACCTGTCCGTCAACGTCCACTAAAAATTGTCCTTCAGGGAAGGCTTCCAGCTGCATTTCATAGTGCCGCTCATCGCACCATTGATCCTTGGGAATATCATGGTAGGCCGCTTTTTGGCATTCTACTATAGCGGGGATATCCGCCATGGTCCATACCCGCGTTTTTATGGATTTTCTTTTTTTATTTCTTTGGTTTTCTCTCTTCACTCTTCACTCTTCTCTGCTTTCCGGCCGTATCCAAATATCAGCATAGCCGCGACTACAGCCAAAACCATCCAGCTGTAAAAATTATACAGGCCGGTCTGCAGGGGACTAACCGGAGGCAGCCCGTAATCCGCACCCGCTAATGTCGTATTCGCCGTCAGGATAACCGGAATAAAATACGGCAGAATGAACGGGTATGTCGACACAGTAAGACTCAGCAGGTTGGCGCGCCGGTAGGGATGAATTTTCATTTTGTCTCCGGTTAAGCGGGCGAACTCACTAACAGTCAATATCGCCACAATGCTGTGGCAAGTCAACAGCACCGCTCCGCTCACCGCACCTGCAATCCAAGTTTCTGCGGATCGGACCGAACGGCTCCGCCGCGAGGCATAATCCACCAATCGATGGAGGAGCCCGCTGGCCTCCAGCGCCGTCACCAAACCCATCAAAAGAATGGTAAAAAAGCTGATCCCCACCGCCCGCTCAATTCCATCGATAAGGAAGCTTTGGGCGGTAAAATTCTCCGTATCCAGGGAAAACAGCCTGGCCGGCTCCAAAAGACCCAGGGCAAGCCCCAAAATCACTCCGGCGGCCAAACCGGCGAAGAGTCCCTCGAGTAAATGCCGGCCCGCAAACAGCAAGCCGATAATCACCACCGGCACCAAAATCATGGGCAATCCGCTAGGGCTCCCGCTGATAACCTCTGCACCCGCTTGACTCACTCCAGGCAGAAAAATCGCCGCAGCGGTAAATAAGAGCAGGGCCGCGGCCCCGGCAGGAAGAACATACTTTAGACGGCTGCGGACCGTTCCGCCGATATCCGCTTTCTGACTCAAAGCACCGGCGATAGTGGTATCGGAAATGGGTGCGATACTGTCTCCAAAGGTGGCGCCGCCGATGATGGCGCCCGCCAATAGAGCCGGATTCGCCCCAAGCAATCCCCCCGCAGGATAAAGCAGAGGACCGCAAATGAGAATAGTGCCGAAACTTGACCCGGTCGAAACCGACACCACGGCGCATATTAAAAAAGCAGCCGGCACAAAAAGAGCTCCTCCGGCCTGAATTCTGCCGGCGCTCCAGGTCAACGCTTCGATAAATCCGGTCTCACTCATCAGAACTCCGATTATAGAAGCCAGCATCCAGGCTGTTATCATGACCATAACAATCGGACGGGACATGCCCTTAATAACGGTTTCACAGTAGTCCCGGCGGTTGCGGGCCAAGACCAGACCGATCATCAAAGCGAGAATGAGGACAGGCCAAAACCCTTTTTCATTGGGAGCTCCCGAAAGAGAGACGAAGATCACCCCTCCCGCAAACACAATAAAAGGTATGATAACTCCGAATGGACCACCCCAATAAAATACCGGCTTGAGGTCCTTGATATGGGTATCCATGATTATCGATTGAGGTTGTATTTCATGATCCGGCCATGCGGCCCCTCCCGGTCCCGTTCCAAGCCGTAAACCGGTCCGGCGGGGCCGTATGACCGGTTAGTTACAGCTTGGATGTCATGCCGGTCCTGTTCAGTCAGCCTAAACTTAGGAAGCTTCAGCAAATCCGCCAAATGACGGCTGTGCCGGGCACCCACAATCACCGCAGCCGTTTCCGGTTTATCCAAAACATAACGGACGGCGGTTTCAGCGATGCCGGCATTATGCCGTTTTCCAACTGATTGCAGAGCCCGCAGCAGATCCTGAAAAAGGGCAAACCCGCCGAACTCATCGATGATCAAACGGTATTTAATCAGTGACCGGTTCTCCAGTGTTTTCGGCGGCATTTGCCCCAGCCAGCGTTCGCTCAAAAAACCGCCGGCAACAGCTCCATAACTAAGCAGTTTAATTCCTGTTTTCCGGCACAAAGCGATCAGGTCCGGTTCCGGCCGCCGGTCCAAAACCGAATACTGGACCTGGTTGGAAATAACCGGAATCCCCGCATCCAGCAATTCCTGCATGTGTCCGGCATCAAAGTTGGTCAATCCTATATGACGGATCTTCCCGGCCTCCCTCAGGTCCGCGAGGAAGCCGGCTGCATCCAGATAACCCGGAAAGGAATAATCCCACCAGTGCATCTGAACCAGGTCCAATCGGTCTACTTTCAGACGCAGCAGTGAGCGGTCGATGATCTTCTCGGTATATGTCTTGTCAATATGTTTTAGCTGTTCCAAATCCGGAACAAATTTCGTATGCACCTGCACTTTCGGAAGGGAGCCTGACAAAAGCGCGTCTCTTTCCCTGAGGAGAAAATCACCGATAATCTCTTCAACTCCGGTGTAAATATCCGCACAGTCAAACGTCGTGATCCCGGCAGCGGCGAATTTGCGCATATCCGCAAAAGCCTGCTCCCGGTCAACCGGACCATGCCCCCCCGCCAGCTGCCAGCCGCCCTTAATAATCCGGGAAATCGAGTAGCCGGGTGCCAAAGCTGTCAGCATGATTTCCCGGGTCATGACTCTTCCCTGAGCAATTCATCCAGAAATTCCAGCGGGACCGCCCCGGCTTGGAGGATGGTATCTGAAAAACGCCGCATGGAAAAATGATCTCCCAGCCGCTCCTTCTCTTCATCCAGCAATGTTTGAAAATGCCGGAAACCTAAAAAGTAGGACGTTAATTGCAAGGGGGACGCCGTCACCCGGTTCCAAAGATTTACAGCGAACTGGGGCGCCAGCAGGCCTTCTTCCACAGCAAAACGAGTGACTTGCTGCTGAGTCCAGCCGCGGCAATGGACTTTGGAACTGACATATGCCCGCACCGCATTTTCCAGCCGCTTCCGCAAATGGGCCAGCCGGTCGAGCGGCACATCGCCGTGCCAGCCCGCATCGAGGGCAATGACTTCACATAGAGTCGCCCAGCCTTCCACATAGAGGCCGTCCCCGAAGAGAGAGCGGACCATACGCGGATGGGTGGAAGCAATTTTTAACTGCATATAATGTCCGGGATAAATTTCATGCGGCACAATAACGGTATTAAAATGAGTATTGAACGACCGGTAAAATCCTTCTTTGACATCAGCAGGCGCGTCATCCGGAACAGACGGCAGATAAAACAATGTATCCGCTTCCGGATTAAACGGTCCGGCGGAATAGACTCCGCCGACAGCGGCGCCGGCAAAATGCTCCGGGGATAACCGTGTCACCAAGGTCCGCTGCGCAGGAAGCGTTGCGATATCCTTCTCGCGGATAAAATTTTCCGCCTGGTCAATCAGGCTTTTAAACTCCTGGAGAAACTCCGTCTGATTATCGGCCCGGTCTGCTTCCATATCAGCCAGCGCCCGGTCTAAAAGCACATCAAATTCTTCCGGACCAGGTTGATCCGGATACGTAATTTCCCAATGAATCCGGGCTGTCTCCGCCATCAGCTCGCGGACAGTCCGGATTTCCGTTTCGGCAATGTCTTCCAATTTATCCGGCATTAGTTCCAATCCGGTGAAAGTGCGCAGTTTGCGGGCATACTCATCCTCTCCTATAATATCGGTCAATGTAAGTTTCGGCTGCAGGGCTTTTATATATCCGGCCAACTCATCCACAGCGGACGCGGCGTCTTTGCAAACCTGAGCAACCTCCGCTTCATCCGCTCCGGTCTTCCAGGTTGAGATAATCTCCGGCAGGTTGTTCCGGTAAAAACGGGCGGTCCCCTCCAGGACCGGCAGGCTGCGCTCCGTATTATGCGGACGTCCGTCCACCAGATGAGCCTTTCCCTGACTGCACAGTGTTCTGACTCCGTTCAGCCTGGTTTTGACGGCGTCCCATTTCTCCGCTTCCTCCAAGTCCTTCCGCACCAGAACATGGGTCAAAGCCTGCGAAATAAGACCGGAATAAAAATGCGGCGCGTTTTTGTGCACTTCATCCTGAACCCATTGATTGAGTTCACCGTTAATTTGCCGCTGTAAAAGGTCCCTGTCAATATGGTCGGATAAGGGCAAATCTTCAGGCAGATCTTCTAAACGATTCCGGATTGAACGGTTCAGATCCACCCAGGAAGCTATCTTCTCCTGAGAGAGATTCTCAAAAGAAAAAGCCGACTCCTTATTACCTGAAGCATAGGCCCGGGAAGGGTAAAAATCCACCCAGCCATCGATATACTCATCCGCAATGATTTCGGCCTGGCTTTCAACCGACACCGGCGCCTGACTTTGACAAGCGGCCAAAACAAAAAGCAGTATTATCCAGATTATCCATTTTTTCATATCCGTGTCCTTTCAGTCATGTCATCCTGCACAGCCGCCTCGAGTCATTGCAGCCGTCTACGGTTCCCTTTACTTCGCTCCGGGGCTGACATGTTGATCATTTTCATCGTTTTTAATCTTTTGATTTTATCATGATTATGAATAAACTTGAACGAGCCTTTTGACAATCAGCCTGTGCTTATGTATAAAATCTTTTCAAGAAGGAAAAGATATGAATACAAAAACAAAAGACGTGCTGGTGGTCGGTTTTGCTCTCTTTGCTATGTTTTTCGGAGCAGGCAATCTTATTTTCCCGCCTTACATGGGATTTCTTTCCGGGTCGGTGTGGACGGCAGCCTTGCTGGGATTCCTTATCACCGGAATCGGCATGCCTTTAATGGGAGTCATCGCAGCTGCCCGGGCCGGCGGCACGGTTGAGCATCTGGCCGGACGGGTTGGGCCGCGCTTCGCCCGCGGCCTGAGTATCGTTATTCTTTTAGCCATCGGTCCCCTCCTGGCTATCCCCCGGACCGCGGCGACCACTTTTGAAATGGGGGTACGCCCCAGTATTCCCTGGGCCACTCCGGCACTGTCCGCTTTGGTTTTCTTCGCCATCACCTTGTATTTCGCCCTGAACCAGTCAAAAGTAGTGGACAAAATCGCCAAAATCCTGACTCCATTCCTTTTAGCAACTTTAGTGACTATCATCTTTAAAGGAATATTCTTTCCCCTCGCATCCCCCACGCCGGGCAGCCTGGCCAATCCTTTCACATCCGCTTTTAAGGAAGGCTACCAGACCATGGATGCCATGGCGTCGATCGTCTTTGCTGAAATCATCATCGCCGCCTTGATCTTTAAAGGCTATCAAAAAGTCAAAGACCAGGTGAAAATGGCATCGTTCGCCGGCCTTATCGCCGCCCTCGGCCTCGGTTTTGTTTATGGAGGATTAATGTACCTGGGCGCCACGTCCCGCAGTCTCTTCCCCGAGGGAATTGAGCGGACATCCTTGCTGATTGGAATCGCGGACGGTATCCTGGGCAGTTCCGGCAAGGTAGCTCTGGGGTTGGCTGTTTCCCTGGCCTGCCTCACAACTTCCGCCGGACTGACAGCCACTGTGGCGGATTATTTCAGCGCCATAACCAAAAACAAATTGAAATATAAACCCCTCTGCATCGCAACCGCCGTATTCAGCGGCGTTTTTGCCACCGTGGGTGTCAATAAAATTGTACAGATTGCTGTCCCCTTATTGGTGATGGTTTACCCTGTTGCCATTATTCTTATCCTGTTCACTATCGTCCGTAAAAAAGCCCTGCCTCGTGCAGTATACACCGGCGCCATAGCCGGCGCCCTTCTCACCAGTGTATTTGAAGCTCTGACAACCGCTGGACTTCCCGTGACTTTCGTCAATGAACTTATCGCTTTTATCCCGCTGGCGGATGCCGGCTTTCCCTGGATTATACCGGCTCTTATTGGGACGGCGATCGGGGCTTTGGCTTCGTACCGGAAAAGCTCTGATCAAGAGCGGGCATAAAGAAATTCCCTGGAATTTTACCGGGGCAACTCTTTTTGCCGTCCTTACTTAGCCTGAACTATTCATGAAAAAATTGCGATGTTTTTGCAATTCCCAATCTCGACCCGTGAATAATTCAGGTTAGTTTTTTTCACAAAAAGATTTTTCCGTTGACTTTCCTTAATGTAAATATAAAAATGTTTCTATAGTGAACATTCTAAACCAAAATGTTTTTTTTCAATAATGATTTCTATTATGGAGGAAAATAAGCATGAAAAAAATAACAACAGTACTTGTATTTGTATGTACGAGTTTGATTATGTTGGCAGCTGGAACGGATTCACCCAATAATTCTTTACAGAATGCCGATACCGCTGTAGAAAATACAAAGACACCTCCCTTATTTATTCAAAATCAGGGGCAAGTAGACCCTCAAGTCAAATACTATATAAAAGGATCCGGATTGACTGCCTACTTCACCGAAAACAGCATGGTTTTCGATCTGATGCGCGATAAAGAATCCGAAAAAAAGAAACCGCATCAGTTCGATCCTATTCTATCCAGGCTGAATAAAGAGCCAAGTGAACAGGAACGCCTGGTCATCCGTCTGAACCTCGAGGACTCTCTTGAGTCTCCGGATATCCGAGGAATCAAGCCCCACCAGGCCCGGATGAATTATCTGAAAGGGAATGACCCTGCGCAATGGTTCACACAGATTCCCACTTTCCGGGAAATCCTATACCGGGATATTTACCCGAACATCGATCTGCGCCTGTATACGGAAAACCATATCATCCGTTATGATTTTATTGTTAACCCTGGCGGTGACCCGTCCCAAATACAATTATCTTATGAGGGCGTTGACAACATATCGATTCTGGAGCGGCAGCTCGTCGCGGCCACAGCTTTTGGCGATTTCATGCAGTCCGAGCCGCGGCTGTATCAATCAACTCCTGATAACATTATCCCGATAGATGGTGATTTTATACTGACCGGAAAAAATGCGTACGGCTTCCAATTGGATTCCTATAATCCGGCAGTTCCGCTGGTGATCGATCCGGCCCTTCATTTTTCCACATATTTGGGAGGCGGAAGTGCCGATTATATCAGTGATATCCAATATTTAATGCCCGGATTTGCCGTCACCGGCACCACCGAATCCACCGGTTTTCCGGCCTATCTCGGCTACGACACATCCCACAACGGCGGCAAGGATGCCTTTGTCAGCAAGTTCGACGGGAACGGAAACCTTTTGGTATCCACTTTTTTAGGCGGAACTTCGGATGACCTCGGTAAAGGCCTCTATTGCGACGCCAGTTATACCTGGGTCACCGGCCAGACCCAATCAACCGATTTCCCCACCTCAGCCGATGCTTACAAGAGCAGTAACCAGGGTAGCGCCGATGTATTCGCAACATGCCTGAATGCCGCAGGCAGCAGCCTGGTTTACAGCACATACATCGGAGGTACGTACGGCGATTATCCAAACGCAATAGCCGGCAACAGCGCTTTCATCTATATCTGCGGCACCACCAGTTCCGCAGATTTCCCCAATTATTCCGCCGGCGGCCCTCCATTCCAGACCACCATAAAGGGAATCGCGGATGCCTTTGTTTTCTGTTTCCAGCGCACGGATTTAAGTTACCCTTATTATTCCACTTTTATCGGCGGCAGTAATTATGAAGAAGCTACTGATATAAAAGTAGCAGCCATGGACCGCGCCATTGTGGTCGGCTTTACCGGAGGGCGGTATGAAGGCGGCGACTGGTTTCCCACAACAGCCGGGGCGTATCAGACCTCATACGGCGGCGGCACCTGGGACGGATTTGTGACCAAGCTGTCCACGTTCGGCACCAGCGCCGATTATTCAACCTTTATCGGAGGAGGAAGCCATGAATATTGTGAATCCGTAGCTCTGTACAACAACCGGGCCTGCGTCACGGGATATACAAATTCCATCAACTTTCCGACGCTGAATGCCTATCAGGATTCACTTTCCGGGTACACATCCGCTTTTGTGACCAAATTGACATATGACGGGGACGGCCTGCTTTATTCCACTTACTTGGGCGGCACCGGACAGGATTGGGGCAAAGCCATAGCCTGTGATTTTTACGGCCACTTGCACGTCGGAGGAGAGACCAACAGTTCTGACTTCCCCATCCGGGACGCCTATCAAGGATCAAGAAGTACCGGTTCGGATGGATTTGTGGCCAAAATCGATCCATTGGAAACCGGAGACAGCAGCCTGCTGTTTTCCACTTACCTCGGCGGCAGCGGATCAGGAATTCAGGATGAATATGTTAAAGCGATCGATGCGTCCCTTTCGGTGAATTATGCTAATTTTACCGTAACGGCGGGAATTACCAACAGCAGCGATTTCCCCACCCGCAACGCTTATCAAAACACATTTCAGGGTGGCGGTGCCGACGGATTCATCACCATATTCAACGCTTCCGGCATCAATATTGATCCCGATTCGATTAATTTCAATAAGGTCGGCGTCGGCAATACCAGCGATTGGACCACAATCACCGTAACCAGCAATGGGACCGGGGTGCTCAACTGCGGTACGGTTAGCCTGAACGGATCCAATCCCGGTCAATTCAGCACCCGCAATGACAATGTCTCCGGATCCCACCTGAGGCCGGGACAGAGCGGGACCATCGAGGTCCGTTTCGAACCCGGCTCGACCGGCGGCAAATCCGCCTTTTTAACCATCCCCAACAGCACCGAAAACAATGACCCGGTTCATATTTCTTTGTCCGGGACGGGTGTGGAAAAACCAACCGTATCCACAGCCGCCGTTTCCGGAATCCAGTACAACACAGCGGACAGCGGCGGCAATGTGACGGACAGCGGCGGGGCCGCGGTGACGGCCCGCGGTGTCTGCTGGAACACCACCGGCGATCCCACCACCGCCGACAGCCACACCACCAACGGCACCGGCACCGGGACCTTTACCAGCAGCCTGACCGGTTTGGATGCCGGACAGACATATTACGTCCGTGCCTACGCCACCAATACAGCCGGCACGGCTTACGGCAATCAAAGGTCGTTCAATACCCTTGATCCGGTCGCCCCTTCCGTCAATACCGCACCTGTCAGCAGCATTACCGACGAGAGCGCTCAAAGCGGCGGCGAAGTCACCGATGACGGCGGCGCCTCCGTGACGGCCAGGGGTGTCTGCTGGAATACCACCGGCTCGCCCACAACAGCCGACAGCCACACCACCAACGGCACCGGCACCGGCCCTTTTGTCAGCAATCTGACTAGTCTTAGCGCAGGCCAAACCTATTTTGTACGGGCCTACGCCACCAACAGCGTCAGTACGGCCTACGGCAATGAGCGGTCATTCACGACGAATGACATCGCGACCGTTACGACGGCAGAGGTCACCGGAATAACCGATGAGAGTGCTCAAAGCGGCGGCGAAGTCACCGATAACGGCGGCGCTTCGGTCACAGCCCGCGGTGTCTGCTGGAACACCACAGGCAACCCCACAACGGCCGACAGCCACACCACCGACGGCTCCGGCACCGGGATATTTACCAGCAGCCTAACCGGCTTAAGCCCGGATATGACCTATTTCGTCCGCGCCTATGCGACGAATTCTGTAGGAACCGCTTATGGCAACGAAAGGCAGTTCAACACCCCCGAACTTCCCACGGTCGTTACATACGGGGCTTCAAGTATCACCGATACCACCGCAGAATCCAGCGGGGAAGTCACTCTTGACGGCGGAGCTGCCGTTACGGCCCGCGGTCACTGCTGGAACACCACAGGCAACCCCACCACCGCAGACAGCCATACCACGGACGGATCCGGGACTGGCGCCTTTACCAGCAGCCTTACATCCCTCACTCCCGGTGAAACCTATTATGTCCGGGCCTATGCCACCAACAGCGTCGGCACGGCCTATAGCAATCTATATCAATTCACCACCTTGTCGGTGCCGACGGTAACGACGTTGGCTGTCTCCGCCATCCAATACAGCACCGCCGAACCCGGCGGTAATGTCACGGACCAAGGCGGTACAACGGTCACCGAACGGGGGGTATGCTGGAACACAACCGGAACACCGACTATCTCCGACGATCATATGAACGAAGGTACGGGGCCGGGCCATTTTTATGTCGACTTGACAGGCCTCACTCCCGGAACCACCTACTATATCCGCGCCTACGCTGTTAATAGTATCGGCTTGGCCTACGGCAATGAGGTTGAATTCACTACCCTGGCTTACGATAATTCCCCAAGCTCATACCAGGTGATTCCGGAAGTTCTTTGGGCTCCGGCTTCAGGCGGCGGCACCTGGCAGACCGAAGTCCATATAACCGATATAACCGGCGGGTCTCAGGTGCAGACTTATTTCAACGCATCAACCGGGGACCGCCGCGGTCCGTTTGATCTTTTCACCGGCAGCGGACCCGGGGTTAGTGTCAAGACGCCTAACTTACTGCAGACCCTTGCCCTCTTAGATCCGGGTTTTGACTATTCCGGAAAAGCGGGTGCAGTGGAATTTATAACCCAGGACAGCAATCACCATATTCATGTTATCGCCCGCACAAAAAACGGGGATTATTCCAAGACATTTCAGGGGCTAAACGACAGTATTCACAATACAGCGGATACATCCCGCTCCATGATGATCCAGAACTTGAGATCTGATGAGACTTACCGTACTACCTACGGCGGCTTTGTCATTGGAGGTGACTTGACTGTTTCTCTTGATCTTATCGGAAGTGATGGATCCGTTCTCGGCAGTTCGGTCAATATTGGATTTACAGAAAATCAGTTCGTTGCCCTGGATCCCTTTGCAGCGGCGTCAGCATCCGGTGATAATGTTTGGATGAAAATCACACCTATCAGCGGAAGCGGACGGGTTTTCAGTTACTGCTCAACCGCCAACCGGGCAACCAATGATCCGGCGATGCATCCGGCGGTACCGGTTTCTGATTTGGATGGGTATAATTCACCGTCGAATGTCCTGTTCATTCCGGAAGCCCTTTGGGCGCCGGCCTCAGGCGGCGGGGAATGGACAACCGCAGTGCAAATAACGGATTTGACCGGCGGTTCGGACGTTCAGGTATATTATTCTTCATCTTCAGGTGACGTGCGAGGCCCCATATCCTTGTTTACAGGTGCCGGTGCCAATACCAGCCTTAGATCACCCAACATTCTGAAAACTTTGGATATGCTCGATCCCGGCTTCGATTATTCCGGCACGGCGGGAAGCCTGGCTTTTATGACTCAGGACAGCAGTCATCACATTCATGTATCCGCCCGCACCACCAACCAAGACGGATCAAAGACGTTTCAAGGCTTGAATGAGAGCATTCATAATACCTGCTCATTAGAGCGGGTGATGATGGTGCAGAATATGGTTTTAGATGGAACCTACCGGGCCAGCTTCGGCGTCTTCAATCCCTCGGGAGATTCGGTCACCGTCGAATTCTCCGTCATAAACAATGATGGAAATACTATGGGGACTCCGTTCCAGAAAACAATATCAGATGGACAATACATGGCCTTTGATCCTTTTGCCGAAGCCGGCATTCCTCCCAGAAGTGAGACTTTCTGGGTTAAAGCGGAAGCGGTATCCGGAACCGGAGAGGTCATACTCTACGGCGCGACAGCGAATAATCAGTCAGGTGATCCGGCTGTGCACCGCGGCGTGCAGCAAAAATGAACATTCATAAAAAAAATTGCGCTATTTATTTTATCCGCCTTTGAAAATGAAAATAATGCACAAGAAAAAACAAATGTAAGGAATGACATTTTCGATTTGGGTTTATTTTATTATAATCGCAATTTTTTTTACCCTTCGGCCCGTGAATGTCCATTTTGACGAGAAAACGATTGATTATCACGAAGCACAATAAGTCATCCTGAGGAGCGCCTGCCGATACATGTCATTCTGAGGAGCGAAGCGACGAAGAATCCCAAACTGCATCGTTTAGAAGAAACGGCACCGATTCTGAGAAACGAAGCCCTCTAAGATTCCCGTCACTTCGTTCCGGGAATGACATATGGGTGTTCCGGGAATGACAATGAAATGAGACGCCGGGGCGAGCTTTTTATTTAAATCAAAACTCAAAAATAAACCAAAGCCGGATAATTGTCATATATCATTGTCATTTTTGGAGAGAAGCAACTTAATGACCTAAGGCGGCTTTGTTTTTATCTCAAATCTCAAATCTCAAATCTCAAAACCGCATCGGAACCCGTATATTCTCTTTCATGCCAGACCTATGACAATAAACGCGAGCGGAGCGAGCAAGAACCCAAGCAACTCTAGTAACCCTAGGAACCCAAGTAACGCGAGCGAAGCAAGCCGGCTGAACAGACTGAACAGACCGAACAGACCGAAAAGACCGAACAGACTTAGATAGACCTAGACGGACTTAGATAGACAAAAAAACGCAATAAACGCGCCGAACGCGAGCAAAGCGAGCCAGAACTCAAGTAACCCTAGTAACCCAAGTAACGCGAGCGAAGCAAGCATAACGAAGCACTCTAAGATTCCGACGTCGCTTCGCTCCTCGGAATGACATGGGGGTCAAGCGCTCGTGAAGCGAGCCTTTAACGATTTACGGCCGTTTCCACAGCTCCTGCATTTCGTCATCCAGTCCGGTCATCTCCCAGCGCAGCAGGGATGCGGGGATAACACCCCGGGAAAAGTAATCATCCCAGAATTCTTTCTGATTGAAGTTGTCCCCCAGCTGGGTTCTGCGGTCCTGTATCAGCCTTTCCAGCTGCAGTTTGCCGATGACATAACTGGTGCCGTATCCCGGCTGGGACAGATAGAGCATATAATCATTGAAAATGGTATTGCTTTCCGGACTGACAAAACCCCGGGGCGTGGTATTCACGGCATAATCGATCGCCTCTTCCAGAGTCCATTCTCCGGAATGAAGTTTCAATCCGCCAATGGCACGGACGGCGCGGAACGCCAGCAGGATATGTGTCAGCTCCCTGGCGCGGGGGCGGTCCGCCAAAATACCGGCCTGCATCATCAATTCTTCCCATGCCGTCGCCAGGCCCTCGGCGCGGCTGTCCCATATTTTGGACAATAGCGCCTGCCCGCGGATGGGATCATGATTGCGGAGCTCCCGCTGTTTTTCCAGCCAATGGATCTGATGGCAGGTCAATGGGAGGGGATCACGGGCACTGATGTGTGAGAAGAAGTCCAATCTTTCAGGCGGCGTATAGGATCCGACTTCATCGTCCAGATGCATATAATCCGGCACCGAGAAAATATCTTCACTGCGCATGAAATCCAAAAAGGCCGCCACTGCTTTTTTCTCCATATCCCGCCTTTCTTCAAGGGAAGCGGCCGGAAAAAGCTTGGGCAGATGCCGGTTGCGGTGCTCTTCCATGGCCAGGGCGGTAAGCGACCGGTCCAGCTCCCGCTGGACCAGCTCCAACTGTTCTTCCCACGAATACGGGACCAAATGAACCTCTTTCATATACCGGCTGTAATTTTCTTTGCCGATTCCTGAATACGGATCAATGTGCGGCTGTTTCTGCTCCATCCAGTAGGCATACTCATCCACGGCGGTTTGTGCCCTTTGGGCTAAGGCCGCTAATTCCGGATTTGTGTCCTGGAAGCGTTCCGCCAGCTGGCCTAAGGCCGCACTTTCCCCTTTTTTCTGCCGGATTCCGGCCAGCCACAGGTAGCCGGCTTCTTCCACCAGATTTTTGCGGGCAGCCGCCAAAACCCCGGGAATCGCCGCCAGTTTCCGTTTGAAAACATCCTGAGATTCTTCATTTAATGGGAACGAATGCTGAAAAATATTTAAGACGCCGTCAATTTCAGGCACTTCCCGGGCGGGCACGTCTGCTTCATATGACTGAACGACAGCATAAAACAGGGGGATGCGAGCCCAGGGACGCAAAACCTCGTGGTTGAACTTCAAGCCGTTGATCTCCGCACGGATGATTTCATAATCCGCCCGCTGCGGGAGCGTCCAGCCGCTGGTGTCAAAGGACTGAAGACGCTGCATAAATTCAGGAATCCGGCGTTCCTGTGCCGCCATGGCCTCAGCCGAATAATCGGGAACACCGTTATGAAATTCCGGCGCCTCGAATTCCCGCCATTCCTTAAAAAACTGGAGAAGATCATCATAATCATTGCTCTGGGACGTTACGGCTGAACTCAAAAGTCCGGCCGCGGCCGAAAAAATGATACAAAGACTGAATAATCCGAAACAAATCCTGTGTTTCATGCTGCCTCCTTTTATTCATATTAACATTATTCACCTAAATTCTAATCTCTCCGCCTCATTCATATTAATTTTCTTTTGCTTAAACCTCAAGAATTTTCTGCTTAAACGCCATACTTAAACTGCCAAGCTGAAAAGAGAATCTTTGGTTTTGGGCTCACCATTCCGAACGCAAGCAAACGCTGCAAACGGACAGGACAGCCACGATAAACGCTCGCGCAGCGAGCAAACGAAGCACTCTAAGATTCCGACGTCGCTCCGCTCCTCGGAATGACATGATTATCTTGACAAGAATCAACTCTCCATGTACTGTGGAAAGACATCAACTAAAAAGGGAGTTATTCTATGGCAATTAACAAGTCGATCAACCGGCGGGATTTTTTGCGGATTTCATCAGCGACTGTCGCAGCAGGATTGACTGCGGGAATAGCCCCCAGGGCACAAGCCGCCCGTCCGGATACAATAGAAGAAGCAGCCCGTATCGTAGGGCCTTTACCCCGAGTGAAGCTTGGATACAGCCAAAGAGATATATCCATGATCATTGGAGCCGGCGACCTGGCATCCGCGCCGGCCGAAGCCGGAATTTTATGCGGCATGAATTACTGGCATAAAGCCAACCGCTGGGCCAGGACCGGAGTGCCGGAATCCATTCTTAAAAACCGGGATGCTCATTACTGCCAGGTTACGGTTGACCGCATCGGCGGCGGGCATGAGACCGGCCGTATCGATGAAGAATCTCATTACCAATTCGTCAAGAAAACTCTCGAACAAACCGGGCTGGGTTATTTTGATGATATGCAGTTTCACTATGGGTATCATAATGTTGATGAGCTTAAAAATGAACGGGGATTTGTCCGCGCTTTTGAACGGCTGAAAAAAGAAGGGCTGGTTAAACACCTATGCCTCTCACAGCATGGCTATGCCGGCAATTCCAAAGTACCGAAAGGACAAAGCGCAGCTGAAGTTCTAACCGCCGTTGTCGATGACGGCCTCTACGAGCATGCCCAATTCATGTATTCCTACGGAGTAGATCAGGAGATGGATACATTTCTCGAATATGCACGCAAAAAAGGATTCGGTACTATCGCCATGAAGACCGCCCGGGGCATCGGACGGATGAAGGATGACCAAGACTTTATGGACCAGCTTCCGCCCGGGGTGACGCCCCATAACGCTCTGACACGCTGGCTGACGACCGCCACCAATCTGGATGCCGCTGTTATCCGGGTCCGGAATCTGGATGAATTCACAGATACTTACTCCGGAGCCGGACGCCGCCTTCGGGACGCGGATGCCCGGGCTATCGCCCTGATGACCGGACGCGCCGACAATACAGCATGCCGCCTCTGTACGCAATGCCAGCCGCATTGTCCGCAGCAGGTCCCCATCGCGGAAATCCTGCGTTTCGAACGTTACGCTCTCGACGATCATGATTGGAGCAAAGCCCGCAAATTGTATGCCGGGCTCGACCGAAATGCCGGTGCCTGTCAAGCCTGCGGCACCTGCGTGGCCCACTGTCCACAGAGCCTTCCTGTTCCCGAAAAAATCGCCGGCATACATGCCCTGCTGCGCCGGGCCTAAGACCTTAAGCAAGAAAAACGGGATTGGTCCAAGCGGTCCGGCCGTACGCGTCAATGCATTCGGCGCGCAGATAGCGCTCCTTTCCCGTTAATTTATATACCGCGGCTTGAATGGATTGACCCGGCTCGGCCCGTTGCTGATGCCCATAACGCGCCTGGGCCTTGAAGTTGATGGATTGAACAGCAGAGCACGTGATTTCCGCGATTCCATTTTCAATACGGAAATCATAAATCTCAGGTCCGGTGGATGAATAGCACCGGCCCTCTGCTAAGGCGGCGAGAATCCGTTCCTGTTCCAGGGCATCGGCCTTAATGCAAACCCAGGCTCCGAAGGCATCATAGACGTGTCCGCTCTGTTCCGACCAGTGGGCGTCATCAACGGCGTAGCCCCAAAGGGACATTCCCTGCGACAGGACCTGGTCCCAGTGCACCGTCGCATTTCCTTTTCCAATCTCTGTCTTGGAGCCGAGGTTGAATATCTCCATACCATGGACATGCTCCAGCTGCGCGATCTCGTCCGGTTCCATACCGGACCAATAAGGGTGCGCCAGGATCATCACGGAACCGGCGTGCGTCCATTGCGCCAGCGCTTCCCGGACCGGTGTTTCCACCGGTAAATTCAAACCGCCATGCGCCCCCAATATGATAACATGGAAATCATCGCCGGCCCGGTTCCGGCCGTAATTGACTTCAATTGAGGGGATGGTTAAAAAATTCTCATCTTGAAAAGCCGTCATGTCCGTGATGATATTGTGATCGGTGACACACAGAACCTTGTAATCCTGATCCCGGTATGATGACGCCGCTTGCTCCGGCGTCCGTTTTCCATCCGAACGCGTGGTGTGGACATGGAGCGCCGCTTTGTACCAGTGTCCGGTTTTTTGAAATGGTTCGTTTTTTATCATATTTACAGGGATTCTGCAGAAATGATCAGATCAGCCGTCGCCACATTTGTCGCGATGGCAACATTATGAATATTGCAAGCCCGCAATAATGTCTGGATATCCGGATCATGAGGATGTTTATCGAGAGGATCGACAAAAAAAATGACTGCATCAACACTACCCTCAGAGACTCGAGCCGCTATTTGGGCATCTCCTCCATAAGGCCCGGAAAGAAGCCGTTCCACTTCTAAACCCACTTTTTTTAAAAGCAAACTTCCCGTCGTTCCGGTTCCAATTAAGTTGAACGCTTTGAGTCTTTCTCGGTTATATAATGCAAAAGCAATGATATCAGCTTTCTTCCCGTCGTGGGCAATCAAGGCCACAGTTTTCTTTTTCATTATTTACCTCCGGACGACTTATAGCATGCTTGTGTTAATTATAAATAAACTTGGCATACAGTCTTACTAAGCGATTCGGTTTTGAAAGACGACCACAGAGAGGTTAATCGTTGTCAGTGAACGCATCTTTGAGCAGTTTGCTTTGACGTTCGTAGGCCTTCCGGGGGCTGCGGGTTTCATGCATCATGGAGATTTCCTGGGTCAGCAGGCGGGCGACGTACATGGTATAGGTAGCGGTTTTGCGGGACTCCCGCTGAAAAAGCGGATGATCCCGGTTGATATACACGACATTCCCTTCAGAAAAACACTCGGGGCCGTCCGGGCCGAAAAAATCCAAACACACCGCGACCTTGGTGTCTCCGAATTTCATTTTACTTACAATCGCGCCGGGCGTAACTTTTTTGACCAAGGGATTCTTGCGCTTTCTTTGTTTCCGTTTGGGTTTGGGCTTGGGAGGCTCCGGCGTAATATCCCTTTCCTTTTTTTCGTCCCGCTTGCCTTTCTCTAATAAAGCACCCCCGCCGCTGCCGGTCTCTGCCCCAATGGGGATAGGGCCGAATGGTGAGAGATCCGGATTGAAGGCCAGCGCGCGATGAATTCTTCGCAGGGCTTCCTTGACGGCGCGGCCCGCTTTGCGGTCTTCCCGGCGGTCCGCCTCTTTACCCAAGGCCGTTTTTATCTGATCAACCACCTTTTTCATGGCCTTGATGAATTCCTGATATTCAGGAGAATCAGTAATAAAATTCGACCGGTCGGATGTCATCGGCAGAAAATCGGCATTGATCTCGCCTTTAACACGGGCGACAGCCTTGCCCCAGGTTTCCATCCCGAATAGTTCCTTTTTAACCGTGACCCCTTTCACTTTTACTTCTATGCCCAAGTCGGTCATCGATGCCATAGAACTTGGAACAATGACAATTTCACCGTGAAATACACCAAACGTACTTCCCTCTAAAACAGGTATTTTCTGACCGGAATGACTGCGGGGAATCAGGTGTCTGCCGTTGAGATAAACATCAAAATCAGGCGCTTTAAGCGGGACGCTTTCCATCAGCTTGCGTTCCACTTCATCCGGATCAAATGATTTATTCATTTCCGACAGAATAACCGTCGTCCCATTTCCTTTCTCCGGATCCGGCTCCAGAATCTCAAGGGGAAGATGCCATTGGTGTTCGCTTTTGGCCCATTCATTCTTATCGAAGACCACCCGGGCCGCAAAATCTTTCTGCTGAGTGATGACCTCAAACCGGGTTGCTGCGGCCAGAGATGCAAATTTGCCGATGCCGAATTGACCGATTCGCATGCGTCCGAACCGGGGCGATTTCGCATGCTGGACCTTTTCATTTGACCCGATTAAAAAATACTGCTGCAAACCAGTCAGATCCATCCCGGTTCCGTTATCCCTGACCTCCACACGGTCGGGATTGATATCCACAAAAACCTCTGTCGCATCTGCGTCATAGGCATTATTGACCAGCTCCCGCAGCAGCTCGACACTTTCCGTATACAGGCGTTCGCCGATGGATACGATATGACGCTTATCGACGGATACTTCGAGCTGAGTCTTGTCTTTAACTTTCATTTTTTTCACTTATATATACCACATAAACAAGAATCTATACAGCCTGGATTATTCAGGGGCAGGCTTTACCGGATAGATGAATTGAAGCCGCAAAACTGGTAAAATAAAAATTTGATTTAAAATGATTGACATTTCAATTCAACTGATCCGGGGTGCTTTCTTGATTGGGATTTCTCTTCTTGCTGCTGCTCTTTTTCCTTTTTTCTGCTTCGCAGAGAAAAATCACTGCAGTGTGAACCTTACTTTCGAGAATGATATTTTTGCCCTGACCGACAGCTACTATACTAACGGCGTCAATCTCACCTGGATGCTGGCCCTTCCCGCGGAATCCGCGAAAAATCTCCGCCGGACACTGAGGTTATCAGCCGGACAAATCATGTATACTCCGGAGGATATAACCTTGGAAACCAACCCGGGTGACAGGCCCTATGCCGGCATCGCGTATCTGGGCGTCGGCCTGGAGCAAAAGCAGCCATCTCACGCCACTCTGATTCAGGGTGAATTCGGTGTCATCGGGCCCAACTCGTATGCCGGGGATATGCAGACATTCATTCACTGGCTGTTTAATTATGACACGCCGCGCGGGTGGGATTCTCAATTGGAGTCCGGACCGGCCATTACTTTGTGGGGGAGTCATAAGCGCCGCATCACAGCAGGTTCTTTCAACCGCACCTGGTCATATGAAATCCTGGGGCACGTAAGCGGCAGCCTGGGAAATATCACGGCCGCAGCAGCCGGCGGATTGGAATTCAGGACCGGATATAATATGGCAAATACTCTTGGCGCTTTTTTTATCCGTCCTGGCAGTGAAGGAGGCACCGCTTTGATTGAAAGATATGCCCCATCTATCCAGCGCGGTTCCTTCGGTTTCCAGGTTTTTTTCTTTGCAGGGGGGAATGCTGTTTTGCAAAATGTTTTTTTAGAGGGCACGACTCGCGATAACAGTTCAGATGTATCAAAAAATGGGTTTTTCGGCAATCTTATTCTGGGCCTTGACCTTAGATGGAAAAATTTGGTTTTCCGGTATTCTTATGTGCTGAATACCCGTCAGTTCGAATCACAGCCCAGGAATCATATTTTCGGCTCGCTTGGGTTGGGATTGATCTGGTAAACGCCTTCACTCATTTCAAACCGGCAAGGTCTTTGATCGGAAGCGGCTTTAGAGGCGGTCTGGCCCTGTAATCAAATGCCGCCATGCCCTCCGGATTTCGTTCCGCGGCCAGCAGCCCCAGAAGAGTCGGATAGCAAAAACGTCCCTGGCAGCGGCCCATGCCCAAACGGGACAGAATCCGAATCCTTGCCAAGTCCTGCGGATGAGTCTGACACGCCTCTTTAAGTGACCCGTAAGTCACTTCTTCGCAGCGGCATACCAATGTGTTTTTCTTCAATAATTTATACAAACCCGGACGGAAAGCGTATATATCCCGAAGGAACCGGCTGTACCAGCGACGGCGGCGTATAGCTCTGAGGACTTTTTTCAACCTGGGATTTGCTTCTTTTGAATCAAGGTATCCCAGCCGGGCCGCCATATTAAGTCCGGCTGCTTCTCCTTCAAGGACAGCCGTTTTGACTCCGCCGATTTCGGTCCCGTCACCGGCCGCAAAAATCCCTGCCTGTGTGGTCTCCAGATTCTGATCAACCTTGGGCATCCATCCCCGGTAATCCGGATCATAAACATGCTCGCATCCCGCCAAATGAGTATACTGCGTGGAAGGAATGAATCCAAAATTCAAGCATAGATAGTCTGCGGCCAAAGTCATGTCCTTCCCTTGGACCGGTGCCCAATTTTTATCCACGGCTGAAATGACAACCTCTTGCAGACGGTTTGTCCCGGAAGCCCTCCTGATGACAGACCGGTAATAAACCGGTATTTTGTTCCGGAGAAGAATCCAGTAATATTTCATTCCATCCAGCAACACGCGCGGAGAACGAAGCAGCCGGAGACTCCATTGAAACCACTTGGAAAAAGGCGACGCTTCAACGACAGCCGCCACCCGGACACCGTTTTTCACCAGTTGCGCGGCGGTGTAAAACAGAAGCGGTCCCGTCCCGGCAATAACAACTTTTCCCGCGGGGACAATCCCTTGACTTTTTAAAAGATTCTGCACGCCGCCTAAAGCCGTTACTCCGGGCAATGTCCAGCCCGGAAAGGCAACCGGCGCTTCATAAGCACCTTCGGCCATAAGGATAAATTTCGCCTGCAGCCGTGAGCCTGCCTTACGGTTAATTATCAGGGTATTATGGGACGACAGTCCCCAACCGACGGTTTCACTCAAAAATTCCACCCCGGTTTCATCCAATTCCTGATTCAATTTGTGAAATAACTTTTTATCCTGGACATCAACAAGAGATGTCCTAAATTTGAGAGGAGGCGCCGGTTGACGGAAAATTTGTCCCCCGACTCGCGGGTCTTCACCGATAATCGTGACGCCGGCACCGGATTTCGCCGCCGTGACCGCTGCACTCAAACCTGCCGGACCGGATCCAATAATGATTATATCCCGTGTTTCCAATTTAGTCCTCCCGCCCGGAATTTGAAGGGATTATCACCTTCATTCCCTGCTCAACCAGAGTCTGACAAGCTTTGACCCGGCTGCCGTCCTCAAGCTCAACCATACATTCACAGCAGATGCCCATCCCGCAATAATAACCGCGGGGGCTTTCCGACAAAGTTGTCTTCCGCATAACATCAAGACCCATCGTTAAAATCACAGCCGCCAGGGTCTCTCCGGGATAAGCATCAACCGGATGGCCGTTAATATAAATCACCACAGGATCGCCTCTCTCCACTTCCCCAAGACGTTTAAACATAACAGCACCTTCTTTCATCATATGAACCTCCTGATACTGAGTCAATCAAGAACATCCTGCAGCCTCACCGGTTCAAAGAACAACTCAGCCTCGGTTCTATCTCCCAGCATTTCCCATCTGAGCAGAGATATCGGGATCTGTCCATATTTTAAATATTCATTGTGAAAATTCTTTAAATCAAACTGATCCTTTTTCTGTAATTTACAGTCAGACAACAGCTTAAGGAGCTGGGTTTTTCCGGCCACGGCATCGAAACAATCGTTTCCCCGCCATACCACCCGCTTGTATACTTCCATGGTGGCTTCTTCCGGCGCAATGCCCATACCGGAACCCATCGCCGGCACATTCTCCAGAAACCGGTTATAAGCCTGTTTGGGCGTAATCTCTCCGCAAAGCAGGGGAATGCCTATGAGAATCCGCTCCGCACGCTGCAGCATATTGATGTAGACCAATTCCCTGGCCCTGGGGCCTCTGACGAATGGAAAGTCCAGGGCGACTAAAATTTCCTCGTTATAATAGCACCAGCCCTCGCTGTGGCCGCTGTCCCGGTGGACGCGCCGGATGGGACAGGGATGCCGGCGGTGGATATTGCCTTCATATGTATGTCCCGGCCAGTATTCATGCCCGTGAAGCACTCCGGGATCCGTGTAAAATCCATAATTCGATTTTTGTGCATGCCAATGATCGGGAGGGACGACCAGAATTCGGCTCACACCTGGCGTCACTTTAGTGGGAAAGGCCAGCATACCAAAAGGCGGAAGATAAGTGCACACTTCAGAACGAATTTCCGGCTGATATTCCTGATCACTGAGCATATCTTGACCTTCATCCAGATACCAGCGCCTCAAGGCCAGCGCCGATTCATCATCCCAAGCCAAATATTCGTCGGCTGTTTCAGCTGGACCGATTTGGGGCAAACTCCGGTTGGCATGCTGTTCAAATGCCAGATAGCTGAGGGCTTTAGACCTTTCTAATTCTGCAATGAGTTTCAGTTCCTCCGTATCATACGGCATCAAAAAAACATGCCGGATGTACCAGTTGACCACGTCTTCGCCGATAAAATAGCGGCCGGTCATTTTATCTTTGTTATTTTTCAGCCACTCACCGAAAGCGAACAGCTCCTGTCCAGCCTGTTCAGCCGCTTTCACCAATTTGCCGGCATATTTTTCAGGAAAATGGGGCTTGGTTGCTTCGGCCCATCTCTTATACATCGCAACAATGTTATCCATATGCCCCTCACTCAATGAAGGCGGCGGCCAGCCGGATGTAGGCTGTTTCAAAGCGATTTCAGCCAATTCAGGAACGATGTCATTGAGATGCATACGTCCCTGCTGCAGAAATTCACTGGTTTGCCCTAAAGCTTTCAATATCTCCTGAGCCTTTGTATCCGGGAAAGGGACAAGATCAGGATTCTCTCCCATGAAACGGCCTCCCGGTAAATGACGGCTTACATTAGTTAAAGCCTGCTGGACATAAAAACTGGGATTACGGTGAATTTGACGCAAGACGTACAGATCAAATTCAAGTTTATCCATTTCCGAGCGGAGAAGCAGGTAATCGATCCGGCTGTGCACCGGCCACCCGGAAGGATCAAGGCTGTCCAAACGCCGGCGGAATTCCGCCAATTGTTCCTTTTGTTTGTTCACCAGTTCCGCATAATCCAGCTTATGTTCCTGCGCACTGGGTTCCCACCTGCGGTGGTATTGTCCCCGTACGGCATGGAATTCCTCCGCCAGTTGAAGCAAGGCAGCCGGATGATCTTCACTCGAAACCGGTAAAGGAATTGACAACAGGAACAAGAAAAAGATTGCAGGCATAACAATAATCCTGATACTCTGTGATTTCATGGAGAGCCTCCGGAAAAAATGAATTTGTTTATACATATTATATTGTATATAATATAATATAATTAATGGGGATGCACATATCAAGAAATAATTATTCAAACTTTCGGGGAGGCCTTTTATGTCAAGAAGATTGATCTTGGTTTTTTTTACTTTCTTTACTGCAGTAATTTTAATTCCCGCTTTCGCCGGCATACAAGCGGAACAAGCAAACGGGCATCTTTTCCAGGAATTGAAATGGCGATGCATCGGTCCGGCCAATCCGGGCGGACGGATCGATGACTTTGCCGTTGTTGAATCCGACCCCTCTGTCATTTATGTGGGCACCGCTTCCGGCGGACTATGGAAAACAGTTAACTCCGGAGTCACATGGACCCCGGTCTTCGACGACCAGGAATCCAGTTCTATCGGGGATGTTACGGTCTCTTCGTCTAATCCGGATATCCTATGGGTCGGAACCGGAGAGCCTAATAACCGCCAGAGTTCTTCCTGGGGAGCAGGTGTTTATAAATCAACGGATGGCGGAGTCACCTGGACACATACGGGCCTCCGCAACACCCACCATATCGGCCGTATAGCCATCCATCCCCTCAATCCGGATATTGTTTATGTTGCCGCTCTTGGACATTTATGGGGTCCCAATCCGGAGAGAGGCGTATTTAAAACCACAGACGGCGGGCGCACATGGGAGAAATCCCTGTTTATTGACGAGGATACCGGATGCGTGGATTTGGTCATGGATCCGGCGGGCCCGGAAACCCTGTATGCAGCCGCTTATCAGAGACGGCGGACCGGATGGGGTTTTAACGGCGGGGGGCCGGGAAGCGGAATCTATAAAACCACTAACGGCGGCGCCGAATGGATTAAATTATCCCAAGGCCTTCCCGAAGGAGTAACAGGGCGTATCGGACTCAATGTCTGCCGAACCCGCCCCGAAATTGTGTACGCCTGCGTGGAGCATCAAAACGGCGGTGTTTTCCGGTCGGAAAACAAAGGGTTAACCTGGAAAAAAATGTCGGATGTCAATCCGCGTCCGATGTATTACAGTAAAATCCGGGTGGATCCCAATAATGACCTGCGCATATGGCTGCTCGGAGCCTCCATGTATTATTCCGAAGACGGCGGGCGTACGTGGGACACCAATCTGATTGCCCGATCTGTAAGGGAAAAACGCGCTGTGCACGGAGACCACCATGCGCTCTGGATCAATCCCCATGATTCCAACCACATGGTTCTGGGTTCCGACGGCGGTGTTTATCTCTCCTATGACCGCGGACAAAAATGGGTTTTCCGTGATAATCTTCCCATCGGCCAGGTTTATGAACTGGGATTCGATATGAGCACACCCTACAATATCGGCGCCGGCCTTCAGGACAACGGGACCTGGTATGGACCCAGCGCTGCCTGGTTCCGCCCGCGTATTACCAATGATGAATGGTTTAAAATCGGCGGAGCGGACGGATTCTATGTTCAAATCGATCCAAGAGATCCGGACCGGATATATGTTGAATCTCAAAACGGAGGCATCCAGCGTTTTAACCGGAAAACCGGCGAATATCAATCCATTAAACCGGTGACGGAATCCCCGGAAGAAACCTACCGCTTCAACTGGAATACTCCCTTTCTTTTATCCCCGCATGATCCGGACACCCTATATCTCGGAGGAAACCGGCTGTTTGTTTCCCATGACCGCGGAGATACCTGGAAAGCAACCAAAGATTTGACAGCCGCTCGAGACCGCAGCCGGCTCTCCATCATGGGCGTTCCCGATGATGAAATAACCCTGTCCAAGCATGACGGCATTTCTTATTACGGGACCTTGACAACCATCAGTGAATCCCCCCTGCAAGCCGGCTTGATTTATACGGGAGCGGATGACGGTACCGTTCAAATTACGGATGACGGCGGAGAAACGTGGATGAATTTAACCGGCCGTTTTCCCGGCCTTCCGGAATATACCTACGTGTCCCGGATTGAATGCTCTCACTCAGAAGAAGACCGGGTTTATATCTCGTTTGACGGCCACAGAAATGATGACTTTACACCTTATATATTTGTCTCGGATGATAGAGGCCGTTCCTGGCGGCGCATCTCCCAGGGGATACCGGAAGGGAAAACCGTTAATGTCATCCGGGAGCATCCTGGGAATCCCGCCCTGCTTTTTGCCGGAACGGAAAGAGGAGCCTACTACAGCCTTGACCGGGGCGGCAATTGGGTTTTTATTAAGGATGAAATTCCTATAGTTCCAGTCGATGATATTGCGGTCCACTCCAGGGATAATGATTTGATTTTCGGCACCCACGGCCGCAGCGTCTGGATTTTAGACGGCATTACGGCTCTCGAACAATACACTCCGGAAACACAAGCGAAACCGCTGGTTTTGTTCGATACGCGGCCGGGAGTGATTATCAATTTTTTCAGCCGGAGAGCCCACTATGATTATAAGGGTTTATTCGGACATGCCGTGTTCCGGACACCGAATCCGCCCGACGGTGTTTTTATCGATTATTATCTGAAAGAAAATCAGGACAATCCGGTCACAATAATCGTTCAGGATCAGGGCGGAGATACAGTCCGCAGATTGAAGGGACCCGGGGAAAAAGGCATCCACCGCGTAGTCTGGGATTTGCGTCACGGTTACCCGGCGCCGAATCCGCCGGCCAAACCTGAAATGACGACCGGGCCTTCGGTGATTCCCGGAACCTTCACCGTCAGGGTGCAGGCAGGAGAAAATTCAGCGGAAAAAACAGTCAACGTGAGGACGGAAGGGGTCATTCAAACTTCCCGGGAAGCTTTGGCTGAACGGCGTGACGCCTTAATCAGCATTTACCGGCAATGGCCGGTTTTGACACAGGTAAATCAAACGATCACCCGGCTGAACGATGGCATGAAGAACCTAAGACAGCGTCTGCCGGAAAAGACCGGCGCGAACCAGGATATACAACACTTAGTCCGCAAGACCGAAAATTTGTTAACAAATATGAGCCACCGGCTTACTGGACAGCCGGATTGGGGCAGCGACCGGCGCTTTCATGCGGTTGCCGGTATCCGCGGCATCGCAGTATCTCTTGAGCGTACAAGCCGGGCCCCGTCTCAAAAGGAACTGAATTTAATCCGCAGCAAAATAATTGGCCTAGGAGAGATTGTGGATGATTTAAATCAGATTATCCAAGACACCTTTCCGGAACTCAACCGAATGCTGAATGCCGCCGGAATAGCTCATATTCCAGCTCCGGATTTAATAGAAAAGAAAAATCCTTGACATGAGCCTCAGTCCGGAATAATATGATTAAAGAGAATATTTTGTATACAATATATTATATCAACAAATCTCATTCCTTCGGGCGCTCCAACCGCGCCCGTTTACCATATGACAATTCAAACCAAGGAGAATTTTCACATGAATAATTCATTTTTCAAAAAAATGCTTATTTCGCTTATGGCAGGGGCCATGAGCGTGATGTTCTTGACATATGCCTTACCTTTATCCGCATCCCAGGTACCGAAGACATGGACTCCCCCTAAATCTGTGCCCGGACCTGAAGACCATCCCCCGGAATTATTGGACTTGGCCCGGGATTTCCGGGCCATCCGGGGATGGGACCAAGCTATCCCTGATTTTGCCGCCCGGGTGGAAGAGCAAAAATCCAAACTGAAGGAACTTCGTACACGGTTGGAAAATATGGACATGTCCGGATGGGATATTCATTTTAAAATCGACTATCTGCTGCTGAGGTCGGAAATGGACGCCATGGAATATGATTTATATGTCCGCAGGCATACCACCCGCGACCCAAGCATGTACGTTAATTACTCCCTGCGCAACGTTGAGCGTCATCTGACCGGAGGGAGACGCATGGGTGATAACCCCCAGCTAATGCCTTATCCCAAGGAAGACGCCCAGGCTATTCTTAAGGCATTGAATGACGTGGATAAGTTTCTCGATCAGGGAAAATCGAATCTCACGGAAATCGTGCCCGAGCTGGCAAAATACGCCTTGGAGCATCCCGGCGGCGGTTATTACACCGAAGGGGGTCAGCTTAAATATATGGTGGAAAATCTGCGCGAATGGGCGGAAGCGACAACCGAACACTTTCCCGCAGCAGAAGCCAAAAAGCTTGTTCCCGCCGCGGTGGAAGCAGGGAAGAAACTGGAAGCTTTCGGGAAATGGCTGGAGGGCCAAGAGATGCCGGGCAAGTATTACTACGGCAAGCCTATCATCGACTGGTACCTTGAGCATGTGATGATGCTGCCTTTTGACTCCGACAATATAAAACTCATTTCGGAAATTGAGAAAGGGCGTTCTTTGTCTTACCTTTCTCATGAAATGCATAAAAACCGCCACCTGCCCCAGATTGAACCGGCCGAGGATATAGACGAATATCTTGCCTGGGATGACGAGACCTCCCTGGCCTTGCGGCGCTGGTATCTGGAAGAAGGCATGGATCTAATGAGCGACCAAGACTTTCAGCCCCTTATCCGTTCTGAATTGGGAGATTATTATCTGCCCTTTGGTTTGATCGGTTTTCCCAAGGAAGAAAAAAAGGGTATTCACCGGATTCTGGTTGTCCCCGACGACCATTGGCGGGCCGTATACTCCAATATGGGCTTCCGCACCGATCCGGCGGTCCTGCACGGCCATGAATACTGGCCGGGGCATACTTATGCCGGGAAACTTCACCGGCGCAATCCCTGCCCCATCCGGGCACGCCATTACGACGGCGCCCATAGTGAGGGATGGTGTTTCTACCATGAAATCGTCCCCACGATCATGGATTTTCCCTATGTAAGAGGCCCCAGAGCCCGGGAATTGGTCTATATCAACAAGCTGCAGCGGGCGGAAAGGATGCTGAACGGAATAGCGGTTATGATCGGGGAAATCACCCCGGAAGAAGCCCGGCAGCGGCATATAGAAGGCATTCCGTCCTTAGGTCCGGGGCTCGGTGTGCGTCCGGAAGAAGCCTTTGAAGAAATCGAAGGATTTCTCCATGGGGGCAGCCTCCCCCACCAATGCCAGACAGGTCTTCTGCAGTATTATCAGCTCCTCGGCATCCGCAAAATGCAGCTGAAGGACAAATTCGACCTCAAGAATTTCAACGACAATTTCATGAAATACGGTCAGATTCCAATCGCCCTGCTGCGCTGGGAATTGGCAGGCGACGACAGCCAAGTCAAACCGCTATGGAATCCCACCCGCTTATCCGCGCTGCTGGATACACTTCCCAAGCCCGAGAAATAGGAGGTTTATCATGAAAAAGACAATATTCACCGCCCTGCTGATCATAGCCGGGACTGCGGTCCTTTATGCCTTTTTGTCCGCAGAACCGGTCCAATATGAAAACCGGCTTCCCGACCAAATCACGGAAAAAATAAAAAAAGACGAACTTGTCAAACTGACCCAGCAGCTGGTCAGTATCCGCAGCGATTTCGGCGAGGATGAAGCCGCCAATCATAGAGAAATCGCAAAATTCCTTGCCGGTTACCTGGAAGGGCTGGGGATGGATGTTAAGATTTTCGAACCCGAGCCCAATTTCCCGACCGTCATCGGCCGGATTAAAGGAAACGGCGACGGCTATAAATTCGGATTGATGGGACATTACAACACGGTGATGCCGGGAGATATGTCTAAATGGAAATTTGATCCCTGGAGCGCTGAATATAAAAACGGCCGCATTTACGGCCTCGGCGCTTATGACCAGAAAATCGCTATCGCTGCGGGATTAATCGCCACCCGCGCTTTTCTGGAATCCGGAACAGACTTTCAGGGCGAGCTGGTTCATCTTTATATTCCAGGAGAAGGCGCGCAGGTTCACAGCCTCCCCTATATTGTTGAAGACAATCCGGAAGCTTTAGCCGCCGACTGGTACCTGGATACGGATGCCATGTCCGCGGATATTCTTTCTTATTCCGGAGGCTGGACCTGGGTGACGGTCCGGACGGAAGGCGTGGCCGCCCATACCGGGGGCAAGCGTGCTGACGGAAAACCGGGACGGCCGCCCAACGCCATCGTCCATCTAGCCAGAATCATCACGGAACTGCGTAAAGTTGATGAATGGATGGAATACGAAAAGCATGAACTTTTCCCGAGGCCGGATTATGACGGAAAACCGATTGTAGAAATCGGCACCATCAGCGGAGGCTACAAAGTCAACCAGGTCCCTGACATCGCGGAAGCGGACGTGGATATCCGCCTGCTGCCGGGCCAGTCGCCGGAACAGGTTCTGAAGGAAATGCGGGCCCTTTTTGACCGTTTAAAAAAGGACATACCCGAACTGAAAGCCACTGTGGAACCCTTCGCCACCCAGTGGGTTGCTCCCCATTACTGGGAAAAAATTAATGATCAAGATCCGCTGGTCAAGGCGATCAAGAAAATCGCACCCGCCTACAGCGGCCGGACACCTGAATTTGTCAGCGGCCTGGGCGGCGGACGCCCCGACCTCTGGGCCACCGGAGCGATCTGGATGAATTTCGGCCTGCCCGGCGGTGGGGAAAACATGCATTCCCCCAATGAATTCGCTGAAGTTGATGTGGGACTCAAACGGGCTTATATGTACGCAGAGCTGCTTCTGGAAATATTGCAGAAATAGAGCTTGATACATTCGCCCTGCTCGGATCATCTGAGGAGCGATGTTTTTCATGTCAATCGCTAATAATAAAAGTGGCAAAAACATCAGCATAACACCCCCAGAATGATGAAAATGACAGCGATGTCATTCCGAGGAGCGCAGCGACGTCGGAATCTTATACGGCGCTTGCACAAGAGATAGATCCTGATTCATTTGGCGAAGCAGTCTAAGATTGCCACGCGGCCTGCGGCCGCTCGCAATGACGAGGGCAAGGCCCTTTGTATGACAGAGGCAGGCATTTTCTAACCTGTTGAACTTTCACTATAAATCATGTTAATCGTTAATAAAAAAGGAATTGCAAAAACATCGCAATTTTTTTATGAATTATACATGAGCATAACACCCCATAGAATGATGAAAATGAACTATCCATGCTTACAAAATAAATAACAAAAAAACAATGCAAGGAAGAAGGAGCGTGTATACCTTCCCTCCGCCCGCAGCGGAAGGGACCCACAGGGGGATGGGTGGAGCGAGGACGAAGGGAAGGTGTTCCGCGACGCTCCCTGTCTCTTTTTCTATTTGGCCGTTCTTTAGAATGGCATGGATATTTCATTTTCTAAGTAATGGTTCAGATTAACATATGGGGAGAAAAACAATGAAAAAATGGGCCTTCTTGTTGTCTGTCATTATTTCATTCGGTATGGTATACGCAGCCGACACCAAACCTGTCGAAACTGAAACAGCCGCCAGACTCGTCAAGCCCTTAAAATGGCGGCTCATCGGTCCTGGGCATATGAGCGGACGTATCACGGATATCGCCGTCTCTCCCGATGATAAATACACCCTATACTGTGCGGCCGCTACCGGCGGTATTTGGAAATCGGATAATAATGGTATTACCTGGCAGCCAATTTTTGACCATTATAAAACCGGTTCCATCGGCGACATCGCCATATCATTATCCAATCCTGAGATCCTTTGGGCAGGTACCGGGGAGGCAAATGCCAGCAGTTACTCATCCTGGGGACATGGTGTGTATAAATCCGTTGACGGTGGTTTAAATTGGCTATATGCCGGCTTAGCGGAAACCCATCACATCGGGAGGATTTTGATCGACCCTAAAGATCCGGATATTGTCTATGTCGCCGCCCTGGGGCACCTTTGGGGTCCAAATCCGGAACGGGGACTTTTTAAAACCACAACCGGAGGGCGGGATTGGAACTGCATTCTATTCATCGATAATGATACTGGAATTTCGGATATTGTAATGGATCCGCGGAACCATGAAACTATATACGCCGCCGCATATGCCCGGAGAGCGGAACCCTACGATGATTTCGACAGCATGGGAATCCGGGTAATCCCGGGAAGCGCCGTTTATAAAAGCAAGGATGGAGGAGAATCCTGGGAGAAGTTAACAAACGGACTGCCGCAATCCAGAGTCGGCCGCACCGGTCTCGCCATTGCCCCCGGCAATCCCGATATTATATACGCAATTATTGAAAAAGCTCCTTTTTATGTGGATGTCCCACCGGTTCTCTTAATCAGGATGCAGACTCTTCTAGCCAAGGACAACCCGGATTCCACTGAAATTGAATTCATCCGGAAAGCTTTAGATAAACTAGTCCCCGATAATGAAATGGACACGTCAGTTGTCTCCGGTCTCAGCCGCCGGGAACAACTCCAGTTGCGGATGCTGCTAGGTTATGGGAAGTTGGACACAGGAGGCGGTATTTTCCGCAGCGATGACGGCGGCGCTATTTGGAGGCGGGTAAATACTCTTAATGAACGGCCTGGGTATTATTCGCAGCTTAGAGTCGATCCGCATGATCCCGATCATATCTATGCGCTTATGGTCCGTACCTGGGAAAGCCGGGACGGCGGCATCACCTTCGATCAAAAAGGATGGGCTTTTTCTTCTTTCCTGACAAGTAATTTCATTCACGGAGATTTTCATGCACTCTGGATTGACCCGAACAATCCACGCCATATGATTACCGGCACTGACGGCGGCCTGTATTCGACCTATGATAGAGGCCGGCACTGGGAAGCTCATTCCCTTCCCCTGGGTCAATTCACAGCCGTTACCTATGACCATCGTGATCCTTATTATGTTTACGGCGGGCTGCAGGACAACGGCTGCTGGGGAGGTCCATCTTCTGTCCGCCATGTCAGTGCTGTAACAGACCCGGACTGGTTTAAGTTTATAACCGGAGACGGGGCCTATGTTCAGGTTGATCCTGATTCTCCACACATTATTTACGGTGAATCCCAATATGGTAATATTGTCCGTCTGAATATGCAGACCGGAAAGAGGAAAAGCATTCGTCCCCGTCTGGAAAGTAATAATCCTTCCATCCGGTTCAACTATGTGGCACCGTTTTTACTTTCTGCTCACAATTCAGATACTCTCTACATGGGAGCTCAGTTTTTATTGAAAAGCCCGGATAGAGGAGAAAGCTGGGGGATAATCAGCCCGGATTTGACTCGTGGAAAACCGTCCGCCTTTACAAGCGAAGGGGCTACAATCACCACAATTTCTGAATCCCCGGCCCATCCCGGCCTTCTAGCCGTGGGAACGGATGACGGTCATCTTTGGCTGACCCGCGATGACGGTGATTCCTGGGAAAAAATATCAGAAAATATCCCAGGTCTGCCTGCTTATTCTTCTATTAACCCATCTCCATGGGTCAGCCGGGTGGAAGTCTCCCACCATCACCCCGGTACCGTTTTCGCCGCGTTTGACGGGCACCGAAACGATGATTTTTCTGTCTTTCTATATATGACCCGAGACTTCGGTCAGACCTGGACATCGATTGGCGATTCCCTTCCGGAAGGTGCTCCGGTCAATGTGGTCAGAGAAGATCCGGTCAATGGTAATCTTATTTATACCGGAACTGAGAACGCGGTATATGCGTCATTCGATCGGGGACGGAACTGGATTCCCCTCATGTCCGGAATGCCGACGGTTGCAGTGGATGATCTGAAAATACACCCCCGCGAGGCGGATCTCATCGCCGGGACTCATGGCCGCGGGATTTACATCCTGGATGTCCATCCTATTCAGCAAATAACAGCGGCGGTTCTTGATAAGCCGGTCCATTTATTTAATCCGAAAAACCCCATTCTCTATCATATCAACTGGACTAAAAACCGGGGCGCCAGCGGGGCACGTCGATTTAATGCAGAGAATCCTTATTCTCATCTGTTCCGAATCAGTGACCGGTCCGGAGCAGCACCACAGGGAGCATCTCTCTATTATTACTTGAAAAATCCCTCAGCCCCACAGGTCATCATACATATCTTAAACTCAGAAAACGAAATCATGCGGGTGCTCGAAGGTAAAGCCGAAGCCGGACTGAATCTGGTCGAATGGGACCTGAGGTCAGCGCCTCTTTCTCAATTGCCGGAATGGCGGCGGTCCGGCTCTAATGATTCGCTGCGGCTGTTTCAGTCAGGAAAGGACTCCCGCCCCGGGCCGGTCGTCAAGCCGGGGCATTATACTATTCGGCTCATTTATGAAAACACGGCCCTGGAAGCATCCATCAACGTTCTTGAAGATTCCCGTCCCGTGCAGTATTAAAAGGAACGCAAGGACGCAAGCGCGTTCAGGTTAACGAAACGAAGCCGTCTAAGATCTCCGCCCGCTTTGCTCAGGGAATGACATGATAAAACAAGCACAGTAAGACGGCTGAACAGACAAAATAGACTGAAAAGATTGAATAGACATAGACACACTTAGATAGACCTAGATGGACTTAATGAACACTTAAAGTGCATCGATGGAAATCCCAGACACAGCTTGCACCATAGAGCCGGTTTCGCTGCATTCGGCGAAGCAGTCTAAGATCCCCACGGCCGCTGACGCGGCCTGGGGATGACATATATATATTGACGCGGCCTGGGGATGACAGGTGCATGCTGACGCAAACCCATCCGAATGCTATAGAAAAAAGCCGGACAGCGGGAATAATCACTATCCGGCAGGGGGAACCCTCCCCCCCGGGAAGGGGGGAGGATTTACATGAAACCTAAAATCTTCAGAACCGGTAAGTTATACCAAGCTTGAAACTGCGGGGAGCAAAATTGTCCTGGGCATAATAAAAGGATGGATTGGGACTGAACACATCACCTTGAACCGTGTAGCGGCCGTGGTCTTTGGGATAACGCCAGTGAATGGTAGAGGCATTGAAAACGTTATACAAGTCAAAAGAAAATGTCACCCGGCCGATATCCCGGAAATTCAAACGCTTCTGAATCCGAAAATTCATCAGAAAAACATCCTCACTGGTTTCTGTTCCGTAGGGAAGCATCCAAATCATGTTGCTCTGGCTGCGGGGATTGGGGAGACTATAATCGACGATTTCAAATGATTCTCTGATTTTTCTGCCTTTACGTCCGTTAAAAGTAAAGGATAAATCAATATCCCAGATAGGCAGCTGGTAGAGTCCGGACATTTTGAACATCCAGACCGGTGTGTCATAGCGGCCGGAACGAACCGTTTCACCTTCGCCTCGACCAGTTGAGCCGCGGCCTTCCAAGGCCCAAGTCTGGGTAGGATCATTCATGCCTTCATCGCCGAAGTGCGCCTGCTGAGAAGCCAGGGTTAGTGAACCATTCAACATCCAGCGATTGGAAAGGCGCTTGTTGAAGATAAAATCCATCCCAAAATAATCAATATAGTAGTCGGGGCGTTTTTTTTCATAACTCCAGGGGGTATAACCGTATTCGGGTTTCAGCACATACCATTCATGTTCCGATGCCTGCTTTGTGTCTCCGATTCCAGGGATATTCGAAGGAGGAGTACCGGCCGACATGTACCAATCCCTGCTTTCGAGTTCACCGGTAGCAGGAAAATATTTTAAAAACCAGTTCCACTGGTCATAACGCCGGAAACTGGGGGCTAATGTAACGGACAAATCCTTAAACAATTCTTTTTCAAATGTGACCCCTATTTCAACAGTACGGGGAGCGGTGGTTTCCTTATCAATAATCCGGTAGGGATCCGTTGTCTGGCTGGGATTGAGCGGATCAAAGCTGCCGTAAAACACTCCGGCACCGTCATTTAGATCACCCAGGAAATTGCCTGCGTCGTCAAAGGCGCGGTACAAGGAATAATCACCGGTATTGTGCCAATACAGCTCATCGAGTTCATAAAGACCGTTGCCGTTGGCGTCCGTCGACCAAAAATGCATCCAGCCGCCGGTGCCGCCGGGTGCCCATCTGTATGCATGGCTGCTGCCCATCCATTGATAATAGGTTGCAGCATGCGTTTTCAAGACATTTTTACCGTCGCCGGTGACATCCCAAGTTACGGAAAACCTGGGAGAAATATTGGTCCAGGAATAGTCATTCCCCTCTGAGTCATAGCCCTGTATTTCCGGCATACTTACAGCAGGAATCATACTGTCAATGGCGTTGGTAGCGGAGGCGGAGAAATGATTCATCCATACCGGATTGTCCTTGATAACCGCCAGAACCTCCTGTGGATCTACAAAAGGCAATTGACGGTCATAGCGCAAACCGAAATTCACATTAAGACGGTCTATAGTCACCGTATCCTGTAAGAATAAGGACATCGCCTTAGTGGTTCGGCTGCTGTACGAGCCGCGTTCAACTTCAACCCGCTGCATGCCCGGATAAATATCCGGAGAACCGTCGCCGTCATAATCCACGGTGGGTTCATTATAATTATAACGGACCATCACATTGCCGGTAAACGCGTCTTCGGATATAGTACTGTGTACTGCGTACTCTCCCCCGAACCGTATCTGATGCGATACACCGAAAAGGCTATCGTTGAAATAATCGCCTACAACCTGAAACCGGTTATGGGGCCGGGACTGCAGCTCCTGTAAGGCGCTCCCTTCCCAAATACGATCCGCCACATTCCAGTAGGCTAACTTGGTTCTTTCCGTGTCGATCATGGGCGTCCATTGACTCCAACCGCCCATTCCGGCGAATTTAGCCGATACAAAGAATTTTTCTCCGAAAGTGTGCTCGTCCTGAATCTTGATCAGCGGATTGCCGAACCGGGCCGTCGGACCCATCAGCAGGCCGTCCGGCAGTTCGGGAGACGCATCCTCACCTTCGCTGATTCGGGGATTTCCGCGAATATAGAATTCAAACCGGTTGGACGGAATCAGCTGCAGATTGGTTTTAAAATCGAAAGACCAGCCTTCAAAGTCATTGCGGGTACCAAAGACATCATCGAAGCTGATAAACTGATAATCATAGGCAAGGAAAAACCAAGCTTTATCGCGAATAACGGGACCGCCGATATAAAAGCCCAGATCGCGGGTCTCATTGATCTGCGCCATATGTTCTACGCCGGCTTCCTTCAGTTTATCCGAAAAATTATCCCCTTGGAATGCCTCATCCGATATGAAAACCCGGCCGCCCATTGTCATATTGTTGCCGCCCCGCTTCATGATCACGTTATTGGACAGACCGGAAGTCTGCTGCGTCACATCGGCAGCGCCGCCTACTACAATATTCGTCTCTTCAATAGTGTCATAATTGTAATAGATCGCAGCCGATCCCCGGGCAGCCATGCTGGTTATGTTGATTCCATCGATGGCATACATGGTCATATAATGATCCGGATCACCCCGGGCGGAACCCGCGTCCTGCTGCAGCGACTCGGTCCCTCCAACATTCCAATAACGCGAATAAACGCCGGGCGTCATCTTTTCCAGCATCCAGACATCGCGAGTGGTGGGTAAATTCTGCATCAGCTCTTCGGTATGCACCATTCCCACTTCAGTTCTCTTAATATCGATAATGGGGACCTCAGCCATAACAGTGACTTCCTCCTGCAGGCCTCCAACTTCCAACTCTATTTTCAAGTTCACATTTTTCCCGAACTCGATCTCAACATTTTCAAACCGCTTGGTCTTGAATCCGTCGAGTTTGGCCGTCACCACATAATCTCTTCCCGGCGCAACATTGGAGAAACGGAAACGGCCTTGAGCTCCGGTCACATAGTCCACCGGCGCTGTCAAGGAGCCGCTCAGCGTTACCGTAACGCCAGGTAAGGGCGTGCCCTCATCATCAAACACCTGACCGTATATGGACCCGCGGCCTGTCTGAGCGGACAGAGAACCGGCGAATACCAGTACGGCCAAAATTACTAAAATTTTTCTCATATTTACCTCCCCTCTTCCTGGAAAACCAGGAAGAAATTGAGCCTGTTGTTTAAGCTCTTTTCATAATTTAAGATCCCTGCATTTTTCACTGTTTTCCTCTTCTCACCTCCTTTATATTGTATATAATATTTTATATATGCAAATTAAATGCCAAAAACAGGCCTTGTAGATAACTTATTATTTTTCATGGATTTACATATTTCAAAAAAATTTTCTATCTATAATTAATCCATTTTTTTGGATAGACATCCATTTTCCTGAATCCCCAAGCCATCCCTCGGACCTGCATTTTATTCTCATTCTTTTCAAAATATATTGTATATAATATTAATTAAGTATCATATTAAAAGTGCCGTGTCAATAAATGATTTAGAATATTTCAGCCTGCAGCATATGTTAAAATCGCACATAGGAATCCTCAACAATCTCAAACCGGTTTTTCCCAGGTATTTTGACTTATTTTCAAAATCACGGTATATACTCCCGGCTGAACTAAAGGATCCGGTTTATTGGAAAATCCCTCCTGTCCCAACCGCACGGCGTCATTGCTGCCTTCAAATTGCCACCCGGGCGGCGGGCTGAGAAGTTCACTTCGCAAATCCCAAACTACTTTATTTAAACCTTGATCCACACTGCTGGATAAATGCCGTATAATTCTGCCCTGCTCATCGATTATGGTGATTTCAGGTTTTTTTTCCGGAACATTTTTTAAATAATAGTATATGGCCGCTCCAGGAGGCGCCAGTTCCCCGCCTTCTCCCATGACATAACGGGCTGTCGGTAAATCCAATAAATTGGAATGCGGATTATCAGCGGCAAACCAGCTGTCACTGCGAGCCCCTTTATTTTTAGTGATATCCAGCACATAAACCCCGCGTCCGTGGGTGCCGGCAATAAGGTCGGCTTCTCTGGAATGCACCATTAAATCATTCACTTTGACTTTAGGAAATCCTTTTTTTCAGAGGATACCAATTCTGTCCGGAGTTCAGCGATGTCCAGATACCAATAGAAGTTCCTGCATACAAAACTCCCGCCTCAGCCCCAGATTCGGAAAGCGTAGACACCGTGGCATCATGTCCGCCATATGTTAGGTCCGGACTGACAGCACTCCAACTCTTCCCCCGGTCCGTGGTTTTCATTATTCTTTGGACACCCATGTACAAAGTCGCGGAATCATGTCTGGACAATAGAAATGGAGCGATAAAATGAAACCGCAGCGGTTCTTCCCCTTCTTTGTTTTCCGGTTGAATAGGCGTCCAAGTTCCGCACCTCATGTCCAGACAGCGGATGCGGCCGTACTGCCATTCCGAATAGACTATCATCGGATCATCCGGGTCAACCTGGACATATCCTCCATCCGACTCCTCAAATTTAAACCAATCGTAATTGGAAATCCCTGTTATATGACGAACCAGGCTGGGCCCAGCGCACGCCGTTTTAATTTTTCCAGGCCATGACCCCATACCGGGTCATTTCCAAAAGCAGTTCCGGTATAAATGCCTGACATTAAAACAACAGCTGAAAGGAAAAGAATCGGACGAAAGAGAAAACCTGCGGAAATTTTCATATTCACGCTCCTCCCGGACCGTATTATTTATATTTTCTTTACTCCGATTTACACATATCTACATGCCGGTTGACATCATAACCGGAAATATCTATAGCGGGCGTATCTCCTTCGATCACTTCCGCCGCAGTTCGTCCCAATAGTGGTCCCAGTGTCCATCCGCCTTTGGCACAGCATGCGGAAAAAAAGCCGGGGATCCGGGCCAGCTCTCCCATCAAGGGAAGCAGGTCGGGTGTACGCCCCTCCAGTCCCGTCCAGCAGCGAATAATATGTAGAGGTTCCAATGCTGGAATGACCCGCGCGGCATAGGCCAAATTTCCCTGCATGCTCTCATAATTCACCTGCTTTATTCCCCTGTTTTCATCTCCCACTCCGGTCCAGCCACCGCCGATCACGACGTTCCCGCTGTCGACATGCTTCAAGGTCATATTCCCCGAAACATGGGTGATGATATGAGGAAAAATCCTGGCCGCCCTCTCCGTGACCATAACCTGCATCGGATCCAAAGTAATTGGAATCCGGACACCCGCCATTGCCAAAATTTTCCGCCCCCACACTCCGGCACAATTTAAGATCCTGGCACATTCAATACTCCCGCTTCCGGCCTGAACCCGGAAGCGGTTTTCAGCCAGGACTTGAATACCGGTAACTTCGGTGTATTCCAGGAGCTTGAGGCCTTTATTTTCGGCTCCGCGCGCTATAGTGACCGGAGCAGTCAGTGGATTTGAACGGGCATCATCCCTGCAGAAAGAAGCGGCTTTTACAGCAGGGCCAAAATAGGAGGCGGCATTTTTTAATTCCCCACCATTCATGACTTCGATATTGATGCCAAGGGCTTGCTGGTCCTTGACTGACGCCAGCAGTTTCTGGACCTGCTCGTCGGATTCCGCCACCCGGAAGCCTCCGGGCTGCCTGAACTCAATCGCATCTCCCAGCTCTTCCTGAAGCCCGGCCCAAACCCGCAAAGCTTCCTGAACCAAAGGCACAACTTCAATCTTTTTATTCTGAAACGACATTGTCCCGGCTGTGGAACCGGATGCTTCCCTTCCGACAGCGGACTTCTCCGCCAGGATCACATCAAATCCGCGGCGGGATAGAAAAAATGCCGCCGAAACCCCGATAATTCCACCGCCGATCACCAAAACATCGGTTGTCGCCAATTTAGACTCCTTTATTCTATCGCCAATATTCAGCTTCTTTGCACGGACAAGCCCATTCTCTTCTTCTGTTTAAACCAAACCGCGCCTGCAAGCATAAAACCAGTAAAAGTGAATCCGGCTATAGGGATCATTTGAAATGAAAAAACCGCCACGGCAAAGCCTGCGACAGCAAGGAACATCAAGATCCATTCATCTGTTTTCAGCCGTGAGATAAAAAAGCCCTCGGTAATGACCGCAATGGCAATCAGCAGAGGAATGGACTGCAATAAAACCCGTACCGGGCCCCAGATATTATCAGCCAATATGGGTGTGAAGATAAAAAATAATGGGATGACGTAAAAAAACTTGGCAATGGCGAATGTTGCAATACCCACACGCATGAATTGCCTGTCCTGGGCGATTTCCGCTGCCACAAATGCTGTCATGCAGACGGGGGGCGTAATAGTGGACGTTTGGCTGAACCAAAACAAGGCCAGGTGCGCAGCAAACATAGTCACTCCTAACTGAGTCAATGCGGGCGCACCCAAGGTGGAAATCAGGATGTATGACAAGGTCACCGGCATGCTCATTCCGATAACCAGAGAAATCAAAGCTAAAAGAAGCAAGGGGAAAAGGATGGTGCCGCCGGAAACCATCAGGATTATGGATGTGACTTTCATGATCAACCCGGTAAGCGTTATCACTCCCATAATTAAAGCTGCGCTTGCACAAACCGTGGTTATCGTCATCATGTTTTTGGTGCTCTCGGTCAATCCTTCCAATATCTTTTTCGGACCCATCCTGGTTTCTTTCCTGAAATAACTAAAGAGAAAAATTAAAAAAGTGGAAAATGCGGACGCCACAAAAGGAGTTCGCCCCATGGCTAACAGAACCACCAAAATCACCAGCGGCAGCAAAAGATGCACCCCGCGTTTAAACGCCGTTCTCAAATCAGGCAATTGATCGGCGGGAAGCCCCTGCAGCTGATTCTTCCGCGCTTTGAATTCAATAATGGCATAAATAGAAGCAAAATAAATGACAGCCGGAATAATTGAGTATTTAATGATAGTGAGCAAAGGAATTCCGGTGATCGCGGCCATAACAAAAACGCCGGCGCCCATAATAGGAGGAGTGATGGCTCCCCCGGTTGAGGCGGCTGTGGTGATGGCGGCCGCCGTCCGGGGTTTGAACCCGGTGCTTTTCATCATGGGAATTGTAAGGCTGCCGGTCGTAACCACATTAGACATGGTGCTGCCGGTAAGCATTCCCATCAGCCCGGCACTGAGAACCGCGACCTTAGCGGTTCCGCCCCTGGATTTTCCTGCTACAGCCAGGCAAAGATCGATATAATATTTATCCGCTTTGGATACACGCAAAAACGTTCCGAAAGCGACAAAAGTGAACAAATAAGTCGCTGCCAATCCTGTCATGATATTAAACATCCCCTCCGGAACCAGGTAAAACTGCTCAATACATACACTGTAGGAAAATCGCTTGAAGCTGAGAATTCCGGACAAGAACGGACCAAAAAAAGTATAAGCAATAAACACCGCGGTTATCACGACCAGGATCCAGCCCAGAGTCCGGCGGGTAGCCTCCAGGATAAAATAAATCGCCAGCGTACCGAATATCAAATCCAAAGGAGCCACAAAACTGACATAGGGAATCCGGAAAGCAATCCGTTCATAATCCACTAGAATCCATCCGAAACAAGCCGCGGCAGCTAAAGCCTGGGCGATATCAATAAACGGCACCCGGTCCAGCGGGGAATTTTTCGTGCGGGGATAAAGAATCAAAATAAGCGGAATCATGAACATAAGAAATCCCGCACGTTGAATTAACGGAGGGAAAGCGCCCTGGAACGCCGTATAAAATATAAAAATACTGACTAAGGCACAAAACCCATCTGTGATTTTCTTCGGCGTACCTTTGAGCTTGCGCATTTTACATCCAGCCGCGTTCCTTATAATATTTCAACGCTCCGGGATGGACATCAATTCCCAGATCATAGATCATATCTTCCGCTTTCCATTCCTTGAAGTTGCCATATGACTCTCGAAACCTGGTTTCATTTTCCGCCATTGTCCGTGTAAATACATAGATGGCCTCTTCGGACACATCCCGGTGGGTAAACAGGACCATTGCCAATTTAACCGAAAGAACGGCATCCGGCTGTTCCGGATAAGTCCGGGCCGGGATGACTGTCTTTTTAAAACGAAACTTTTCAGCCAGTATATCGCGAACCGGCTCGCTTAAACCCAGAAGTTTTCCTTTCCGGGTGGCCATGGCTTCTGTGACGGACGCATCCGGAACTTGGGTAAGAGTGTGCAGAGCATTGATATGCCGGTCCTTCCAGAGATCGACCCGGCCGGACGTTCCAATCCGCTGCAGTTCACCTCCCCACTCCTCAATATCCTGTTCCGACATGCCCAATTCTTCAAAAATGAGATTGAGAATGATATAGTTGGCGTCTCCTGGGAATCCGGAAGCCATCTTCAACCCGATTTTTTTCTTCGCAACATCTTCAAGGGTATCCGCTTCAATATTGTCCGCCACCAGGAAATGATGAACATTAGAGGTTAAGGAGCAAATCGCATATAAATTCGGATATTTCTTTTCGTACGGTTTTTTCCCGTCCCGGGCCATGACCAGGAAAGGACTGAATGTGACCCCGATATCCGCATCGGTTCTGGAAACCCGAATAGGATTCCCCATTCCGCCTGAGCCGGGGATCGCGGTAACCGGATATCCTTCCACGCGGCTGTTTACCCAATCTGCGATGGAAGAACAGATGGCATACCAGCTTCCCCCGACATTTCCGGTGGAGATGGTCATCATGGGAAGGCGGATTTGCCGGTTTTGCCAGGCAAATAATCCGGCCGGCACAAGCAGGACGAATATCAGATATAGATGAATCCCGGGACAAAAAAAGCGGCTTCTTTTTTTTGTCGGAATCAATATCCTTTCCCTAAGTCAACAACGCCGACGAGTTCCCGTTTTCGTTCAAAGCGTTCCAAGTTATTCAGGAACACCTTGATGATATCCTCGGGTAGACTGGGCCCGGAAATGTGAGGTGTGATAATGACATTATCCAAATCCCATAATTCATGTCCCGGAGGCAAAGGTTCTTCAGCAAAAACATCAAGTACGGCTCCGGCAATGGTCTTGTTTTTTAGCGCTTCAACCAGCGCCGTTTCCTGCACCAGCGCGCCCCGGGAAACATTGATTAAATAGGCACTGTCTTTCATGTTCTGAAATTGCTTTGAGCCGAAAAAACCCTTGGTTGAGGGTGAGAGGGGCAGAGTGATCACGACAAAATCTGCGCGGTTTAAGAAATCGTTTATCTCTTCAACCGAATACTCCCTTTCCACAAACGGAAGAAATTTTTCCTGCTCATCGCAGCCGATAACGGTCATCCCGTTTTGATGCAAACGGTAAGCGATGGCGGAACCCACTGATCCGAAGCCCATAATGCCGGCGGTTTTACCACGTATGGTATCCGGCTCGTAATAGGGCCAGTTTCGTTCAAATTGATTCTGGAAAGCGAATTTCATCTTGAGAGTTACCGACAGAACATAACCAAGCACATATTCCGCCATGATCGCCCCGTGAACGCCTTTTATCTTGGTCAGGACGACATTTGAAGGGATTTTACCTGAAAAAACATAATTTTCCACCCCTGCACTAATGGATTGAATCCATTTGAGATTGACGGCTTCAGAGAGATATTCAACCGGGAAGGTATGGCCGGATAAAAGGATGTCGGCTTCAGAAATCCGCTGTTTAATTTCATCCTTGGTCCCGCATATGATGAAATCCACATCCGGACGTGCTTCGCGGAGACGCTTCTCATACCTTTCCAGATATTCGGGAATATGATTATAGACCAGGACCTGGAGTCGTTTTTTCATAAATCTATCCTTAAATAAGGTTTAACTCCTTCATAACCTTTTGGACATATGCCTTTTGCTTATTCGTCAAAGGAAGAATGGGAAGCCGCGGAAAACCGCCTGGACGGCCGCGCAGATTCATGGCATATTTCAAGCCGGCGGGAAAGGTTCCGGATTGATCTCCCTTTAAGGCTAATTCCGCGGCGATGCACCGGTATTGGATTTGGACGGCTTTTTCCAGCTTACCTTCTTTAATCAGTTTATACATCTGAATGGCTTCCTTCCCAAGAAGCTGCGTGTCCAGGGATCCCACCCATCCATCGGCTCCCATTATAATCGTTGCTACCCCTTGATAAGAAGAATGTCCGCCAAAGATTTTTAATTTCCGTCCAACCAGCCGGATCACTTCAAACACCCGGCCGAATTCCTTGGAGGCTTCCTTGACGGCAGCAACATTCTTAATATCCGCCAATTTCAACAGCAGTTCAGGAGGCATATCCACGCCCTGCCGCCGGGGATTATTATAAACAAGAATTGGAAAGTCAACCGTATTCGAAATGGTGCTGAAAAAATTGATGATTTCATTATCATTCGGGTGAACCATTGGAGGAGGCAATATCATGACACCATCCATTCCGAGCTTCTTGGCTCTCCGGCAAAAATGGATATTGCCTTCAGCAGTCAATTGTCCGGTTCCGCCGATAACCACGCAGCGATTATCCGCAGTTTCCACCGCCAATTCAAAAAGCTCTTCCCGCTCATCATCCGTGATCATCCAGCTTTCCCCGGTGCATCCGGCCACAACCGCTCCGTCAAGCCCTTCTCCAATCAACAACTCCAGGTTGCGGCTGAAGGATTCTTTATCCAAATCGCCGTTCTCTTTAAATGGAGTAACGACTGCCGTAAAGCAACCTCCCCAATCTTGTGGATTAACCATATCGCCTCCTGTGTTCGTATATTATATATAAAATATAATCTAAGCCATTTTTACATACGTGAAAAAAGTTGTCAAGATAATTTACAACTAATTCTAACAGAAATCATCCATAATTAAAGCCCTCGATTCCAATTAGCCTGCCCTGTTAGTTCAGAAATGACAGTTCCGCTTTCATCCTGAGCGAAGCGTTCCACTCGTCATTGCGAACAGCCGCAGGCCGCGTGGCAATCTTAGACTGCATTGCCGAATGAATCGGGACCGTCTCACCTGCCGAAGCAGCATATGATCCTTCCGGCCTGCTCTGCAGGCTTCGCAATGAAACTTTGCCGCAGGGTATTCGCGGTGAAGGACCATAGATTCATGCCCTGCGCTTCGCATCTGCGGCAATCTCGGCCCGGGAATAATTCAGGTTAGATAAAAATATGAGTTGACAAGGCATATTTATTTCAATAAATATATTATATATAATATTAAAAAAGAAAACAATTCCAATAAAAGGAATAAAAAACAAGGAGGGAAAAATGTATCAAACGAAAGTGCTGGTCAGAGTGATTTCTTTGAGTGCAGGCCTGGCTATCCTCTTCATCGCATGCGGCAGTAATGCGATGGAAAACAAACAGGATACAGCCAATCAAAAAGATCCCAAAGAACTTGTCAGCGAAGCAAACCTTGTCCGTCTCACTCAGAAAATGGTGCAGATCAACTCGGAATTTTCAAAGGGTGTTGTTCATAATCATAAGGACACAGCTGAGTTTCTCGAAAAGGAACTTAAAGACATCGGCGTGGAAGTGGAGATAGTTTACCCGCAAGAACCATTCGAAGCACCTTATCAAAAAGGACTGGGAATAAAATATCCCGGCGATCCCGCTGACTTTCCAGTAGTGGTCGCACGTCTCAGGGGAACCGCAGGACAGCCGGTTCTTGGATTAACCACCCATTATAACTCCGTGGTTATCGGAGACAGGGACCTGTGGACAGTCGATCCTCTGGGCGGTGAAATCATCGACGGCAAAATCTATGGACGCGGATCAACCAATTCTCACTCAAGCGTTGCCAAACGGATTGAGATCATGCGGGTGTTCAAGGAATCCGGCGTTCAGCTCCGCGGCGATTTGGTCTGTGTGCTCGTTCCCGGTGAAGGAGCGACCGAATTCGGCATGCCCTGGGTGGTGGCCAACCGGCTTGAACTAGTCAAGGCGGACTGGTACCTTGCCGGCAGCATTGGGCCCGTATTCACCGAGCATGGAGGCCACATATGGGCCAAACTGAGCGTTATCGGCAAAATGCATCATCCGGGCCGGGCCGGGGCCAATGCGGCCCATCAAATGGCCGAAATACTGCCCGCGGTCATAGATGTCGACCGGTGGATGACCTATGAAGAAGATCCTTTATTCACCGGTCAAAAGCCTCATGTGGAAGCCACTGTGATCAGCAGCGGAGACCCGAGGAATGTCGCGGTCAATGTGATGCCTTCCAAAGTAGAGGCTCTTCTTGATATGCGCCTTTTTCCAAATCAAAAACCTATTCAAGTCGTATCTGAAATGAACCAATTGCTGGACAGCCTCATGGAAGAAAATCCGGATTTGACCGTTGAATTTGAGGTCACGCATATACAGAAAACACCGGAGCATGTCTGGGACGCCATAACAGAAGATGATCCTTTCGTCCAGGAAATACTGGCCTTCAGCCGGGAATACACCGGCAATCCGGACCTGCAGATGGAATGGCGGGGCGGAGTCGGCGGCGGACGTCCGGATTTTTGGAACACCGGTGCCATCGTGACGTTTGCAGGAGGCATCGATATTCCCGGAGGCGGACACGGGGCGCATGCTCCGGATGAGTATGTGGAGATTGCAGGCCTGGCAGAGGCCACCCAGATCATGGTTGACTTCGTACATCGCGTTCTGACGAAAGATATCAAGCCGGCTGCAAAAGTTGAATTTAAAGAATAAAAATAAATTATTATTTTTATTCATTTTTGGATTTCTCATTTTCTATGTTTGTCTAAGAGGGGCCGGCGCTCAGACTGAGAACTCAGGAATTCCTTTAAAAATTCCTTTTACGGAAATTCGGGGCATTCAAATCAATGGGAAATTGGAGGAGCCGGTCTGGAATTCCCTCCTTCCCATTGACGGTTGGCATCAACTGACACCAAACGAAGGCGAATCACCGTCTGAAAAGACCGAAATGCGGATTTTCCATGACGGAAATGCCGTCTATATCGGGGCCCGTTTGTATACTGAAAATATATCAACGGTTATGACACGTCGTCTGGAACGGGACAGCTTCACGCCGGACCAGGACGCAATAGCCGTTATTCTCGATACCCTCAAAGATAAACGCACTGCATTCGGTTTTATCGTGACGGCGGCGGGAGTGCGCACGGATATTGCCATATTTGAAGACGCGGAAATGGGTGATACACCATGGAATACGGACTGGAATGCTTTCTGGGATGCATCGACTCATCTGGACTCCGGAGGATGGAGTGCGGAAATACGCATCCCCTTTTCCAGTCTGCGCTTCAAATCCCGTGACGGACAGGCCGAGATGGGCATGATTCTGTGGCGCTATATTGCGCAGAATGTCGAATACGACATCTTTCCGGCCATTCCGAATAATTGGAATTTAAGCGCCTACAAGCCCAGTCAGGCACAAAGTATCGAAATCGAAGGCATCACTGAAAAGCATCCGCTTTATATCCGGCCTTATGCCCTCGGCGGGCTGGAGCAGGAAAACATTTTGCCGCCGCTTCAGACTGCTTATGAGCTTGACAGCCGCCGCAAGGGCAGTTTCGGGCTTGATCTCAAGTATAATCTCACCAGCAATCATGTGCTCGACGCCACCTTGAACCCGGATTTCGCGCAAGTTGAAGCCGATGACGAGCGCATCAATCTGACACGTTTTTCGCTCTTTTTCCCTGAGAAACGGCCTTTTTTCCAGGAACGCGCCGATCTTTTCGAAGTCAGGATACCAGTGGGCGGACAAAAATTGTTTCACAGCCGGACGATTGGTATCCGCGAAGGCCGGACAGTCCCGATTATCGGCGGTATCCGCCTTACCGGCCGGACCGGTAACTGGCACATCGGTTTTCTGGAAATGCAAACCGCCCGGACGAAAATCGAAAAAGAATGGATTCCTTCGGAAAATGTCGGCGTGCTTCGGTTAAAACGAGAGATTAAGAACGACGGTTCTTTTTTTGGCGGTATGCTCACATCAAGAACCGACTTCGAGGGCCGTTACAACATTGTCAGCGCTCTTGATGCAGATGTCAGCCTGGCAGCGCCGCATGCCTATGTGAAGCTCCGCCTGGCGCAAAGTGCACAACCCGCTTCTCCATTCAAGAAAAGCCTTTTCGGCGCCCTTACCCTGGAAAGCCGGATGCGCAGAGGATTCTCCTATGCCTTGGTGGCCCGCCACATTGGCCGCGATTTCTATCCCGGCTTAGGGTACTTGAGCCGCAGAAACGTTAATCTTTTATATAATCGGCTTGAATATATCTGGTTTCCCGACACCTCAAGTTTCATCCAAAACCATGGATTCCAAAATAAAATGATCGGCATCTGGAACAGCGAATCCGGTCAGTTTGAAACTTTTGAAAACAACCTGCTGTGGGAGGCACTTTTCCGCTCAGGAATTCGGGTTAACGCCAATCTTAAGATCATGGAGGAAAACCTGATCAGATCGTTTTTTCTCGGAGACATGGAGATTAAACCCAGCCGTTACCGCTTTTCCTATGCGGAAGCCCAATTCTTTTCTTCCAGCGGAGCTCCTTTCCAAATCGGCATAAAAGGAACTGCCGGGGGATATTTCAACGGCCGGCAATGGGGCAGTGAACAATCAATTTCCTGGACCTTCAGTTCACATTTGACATTAGGCCTGGATAATATCTTCAGCATCGCGGCCATCGGTGAACAGAAATACCGGCCCCATGTCGCCCGGCTCCGTGTCAACACCGCTTTTAACCAGGAACTTTCAGTCAGGGCGCTAGTCCAGTACAGCCGGGATTTAAAGCGGTTGAGTTCCAATCTGCGAATCCGCTACAATCCCTCTGAAGGCGTTGATGTATTCTTTGTGTATAATGAGGGATTGTTTACAGAAAGAAAGAATGCATTTCCGCCGCTTCCATTGTCACAAGGGCGGTCGGTTCTGATAAAACTCAACTATACATTTATTCTCTGAATTCTAACCCAAGCCGTTTAACTTACGTGCTAACGGATTTTTCGGACCTCAGGAACTTCTCCAGCTCAGTCTTATGCAGCGCAGACTCGATAATCAGGTTCCGGTGGGAGACGATCATCTCCTGCAATCCCTTTTTATCACCGGCTTTAATCATATTCATCATCTGCCGGTGCTGCGCAATGGATTCTTCCAGAAACCCCGGAATTTTATAAGCCTGAAGCCGGGCATATTGATACCTCTGTTTTTTATCCCGCACAACATAAAGCATCTCCTGCAGAAATTGATTTGGGACATATTTCCAGAGTTCATTATGAAAATCCCGGTTCAGATCCATATACTTCTCAAGGTTTTCAAGATTACAGGCCTTTTCCATCTTAGCGTTGATGTTTTCCAGCTTGTTTATGGCTTTGGGTGTTAAATGATCCAGGGCCAAGCTGATGGCCAATCGGTCCAAAGCCCCCAAGACCAGAAGAATCTCGCTGAGTTCTCTGAATGACAGTTCCTTGACTGTGGCTCTCCGGTAGCTGTCTATCTGAACAAAACCTTCCGCAGCCAGCCGCAAGACAGCTTCGCGCACAGGTGTTCGGCTGACATGGAAATATTCAGAGATTTCCTTTTCATTAATCCGCTGGTTGGCTTTCAGCTTATGGCTGATGATTGATTCTTTAAGCTCATTATAAATCAACTCGCTCATTGTCCTGGGTAACGGATACTTGTTGTTTTCTTTTTTCATTATTGTTTCCTATTCAACCCCTATTTATATTTATAATTAATTTCCATAACAAAGGCAAGCAAATTGATGGAATTGCTGTTTTTAAGGAGGGTCTAGGCGCTCACTTAATATGTTTGACTCCTATATTTTTTTGTCAATATTATATATTATATAATTATATTTGATAGCATAGAAACAAAATGAAGTCAATAATCCCCACCGCATGAAAGGTGAAGACATGAAAATATTGAATAACCCAGCCTCCCGCAGCAATAGTTTTGTTTACGGTTCCTTGATCCTGCTGTTCAGTTTACTGCTTTCGGCAGATCCTGTCATCTCCTTCTCAGTACAAAAACATGAAAAACTCCCAGAAAAATATCAAAATTTCCTGGATTTAACCGAATATATCATGCTGCCGCAGGAAAGGGATGTTTTTTTTAAACTTTCGACCGACAGAGAGCGTGATGTATTCATGGACATTTTCTGGAAACAGCGCGATCCCACTCCGGGTACACCGGAAAATGAATACAGGGAAAAACACAAGCAGTTATTTGAGGAAGCAACCCGGAAGTACGGATACGGCACTTCCCGTCCCGGATGGATGACCGATATGGGGAGGATCTATATTATTTTGGGACCTCCAGCCAGTATTGAACGGTTTGAAGCCACTCATGGTTTATATCCGGCTCAAGTCTGGTATTACTACGGAGATTCCCGGAAAGGGCTGCCGGGGCATTTCGGATTGATTTTCTTCCAAAGGGATGCTGCCGGCGAATATAAACTCTATGATCCTGTCTCAGACGGCCCTGCCAGCCTAATGGTTGAAACCCGGCACGCCGATCCAACTGAGTTCCGGTCTATATATCAGAGCTTGCATGAAATCGCACCAACATTAGCACCCATTTCTGTTTCCCTCATTGTAGGGTATACGCCGGTTGACTTTCAGCCGACCCCGGAAAATACCATTTTACTCGCGGAAATATATGAATCCCCCAAAAAGGATATCAATCCGACCTACGCCACTCACTTTTTAAACTATAAAGGTATGGTCAGCACGGAATATTTGACTGATTACATTGCCAACGAAACCCAAATTTCTACAATCACAGATCCCGTAACCGGAATGAATTTTGTTCATTTTACATTCGCGCCGCAGCATTTAACCGTTAATTACTATGAGCCAAAGGATCAGTACTATTGTAATTTCAACCTGGATGTAAGCCTAAGACAGGGAGAATCCGTTATCCACCAGTATTCCAAGGAGTTTCCCATATATTTCGATCCTGAGAATTACCGTTTCATCACCCGCAGCGGCATTACACTGGAAGACATGTTTCCGGTCGCCCAGGGGCATTATGACCTCACTATCCTGGTCAGAAATTTAGTTGGAAAGGAATTCAGCGTTTTCGAAAGCCCCCTGTTTGTTTTCCCTGAAAATGAGGCGGGCATTGAAAGCCTGTGTTTTGGTTATGACCTTCAGGACTTTAAGTCTGACGCACATTATCCTTTTAAGATCCGGGATAAAAAACTCATTGTTGATCCCAAGAACACCTTCGGTAAATTGGAAAACATATATTTTGTCACGACACTTCGGAATGTAACCCCTGAACTCTGGGAATCCGGCCGGTTGGAAGCGGAGGTGGCTGCAATAGGAAAAGAAGCCGAAGAGAAAAAAACGTTCAGCATTCCTTTGAGCCGGTTCCCTTTCCACAACACCATTGAAATCAGCCAAATGATACAGGGCGGAGAGCTCTCCCCTGACTACTATGAAATGCACTGCAGCCTTATTAATGAAAACAAGGAAGAAATGGACAGGAGGAAAATGCCCTTCATTGTTTCTCCCTCTGATAACATTGCCCACCCTGTAGCTCACGCCAAGGGTACAAAAAATTCTGACCAGTATGTATTCATGTACATGCTCGCGGACCAATATGCGCGAATGGAAAAGCATACCCGGGCTTTGGAATATTTTGAAAAAGCCTATAAACTAAATCCCGGATATAGACAGGGTCTGGTTAAATTCGCCAATTTTCTCTTCGCCCGGAATGATTTCCAACGGATTCTCGACCTAGTGGAGCCTTTGGCCGGAACGAGTGATTCGGAATTTGAATATTATTTACTCAAGGGCAAGGCCCTTATGGGAATGGGACGCTATACCCAAGCCATTGAGTCTCTTCAGGCCGGGAATGAAATTTATAACAGTGACATCGGTCTTTTAAATTCTCTCGGGATCTGCTATTACAGAACCGGACGTTTCAATCAGGCCTTGGAGGCATTAAATTCCTCGATAAGAATGGACCCCGACCAACCCGAAACTAGAAAACTAATCGAGCAGATCGAAAAGAATAAATAAAAGATCCACTTCTTACTCCATACCCGGAAGATAAAATGAAACCACTTTCGGTTCCGTCATCTCCTGAAGCGCGAACTTGAGGCCTTCACGGCCTAAGCCGGAATGCTTGACCCCGCCGAAGGGCATGGAATCCAGCCGGTAGTCGGTGGAGTCATTAATCATGACCCCGCCGCAGTCCAATTCATAAGCAGCCCTAAACGCTGTATCCAAATTTTTAGTGAAAACCGCGGCGTGCAGGCCGAAATTGACCGAATTCGCCTTTTCAATTGCTTCATCCAAGTCTTTGACCGGATAAAGATTCACAGTCGGGCCGAAAACTTCATCGTAATGAACCGGGGTGTTTTCCGGTACATTTTCCAGCACAGTGGGTTCCAACAGGGCTCCGTCACGCTTGCTTCCGAACAGCACCCGGGCTCCTTTATCCACAGCATCTTGAATCCATTGTTCCACCCGCTTGGCTTCTCCTTCTGTTATCATGGGACCCATATCGGTCTCCTCTTTCATTTTATCTCCGATTTTGTAGGCCGCGGTTTTTTGGATAAAGAGATTCTTAAAATCATCATAAATATCCTCATGGATATACAGGCGCTGCACGCCGATACAGTTCTGCCCGGCAGCCCAAAATGATCCGGACACACAGGAATCCACCGACCATTCCAGAGCGGCGTCCTTCCAGACAATAACCGGTGAATCCGAACCCAGTTCCATGCCGATCTTTTTTAATCCCGCTAATCCCGAAATGCGTTCTCCCGCTTCCACACCGCCTGTAAAAGAGACCATGCGGGGCCGTTTATCTTTCACCAGAACATCGCCGATTTGCCCACCCTGTCCGGTTATAACCTGAAGCACATTAGGCGGCAACCCGGCTTCTTCAAAAGCTTCCGCCAGTTTCAGCGCCGATAGAGGCGTCACTGTCGCCGGTTTCAAAACAACGGAATTTCCCGCCGCAATGGCCGGACCCAGCTTATGAGCTACCAGGTTGAGAGGATCATTAAACGGAGTTATCGCAAGCACGATTCCGATGGGAAAACGGTAATAATAGCCTTTTCTCTGCTCACCTCCGGGAAATGAATCAAAGGGAATGGTCTCACCCAAGATGCGTTTGGATTCTTCAGCAGCTACAGTCAGCGTATTGACACAGCGGGACGCTTCTTTGCGAGCCTCGCGAATGGTTTTCGAGCCCTCCCGGGCGATCACTTTAGCGAATTCTTCCTGCCGTTCTGAAACTATGGCTGCGGTTTTAAAAAGAATCTGTGCACGCTCATACACAGTCATTTTTTTGGCGGTTTCAAATCCAGCCTCAGCTGCCTTATATGCCTTATCGACGTCCTCAACTGAAGCCGCGGGCACAGTATCAACGACTCGTCCATCATAAGGGTCGCTCACTTCAATTTTCTCATCCCGGTCGACCCATTCTCCATTTAATAACATCCTCATTGCTGCCTCTCCAATCAGCGGTCTGGCCGCCATATCTTATTTAAATGCAATCCTTTAATTTATTTGCTTCCCTGAAGCATCTTGCTTAAACGCCATTTTTTGCCCAAAACCAGCAACTCTAAGCATTTAACCATAAGATCCAATACCTATATACATTTCTGATTATACAGGGTTACAAAGATAAAAACACATGATGGCTTAATCTTTCCTTTACTTTCTGCACATACTCATCAGAACCCACAGCCATACCACTCGTCCACCTTTCATCCCTTCCTCCGTTTTTCGTTAATTCCGTTTCGATTAATTCACTATAAAAATCACCCAAGTTATGGCTGGAATCCAAATTCAACAGTTGAGACAATGTTTCTTTATTTATTAATAAATAGCGCTTTTTATTTTCCATTATTTCATGATATCCGCAAAAAGGCCAAGCTGATGGATGTTTAACGACTCCTGCTCTCACCATATTTAGATCAATATAAGCCATACACTGAGCTAAGTGCTCCCCTGACTCAACTGGCGTTGCATGGTAACTATTTTCCCAAAAAGCTCCCGTTCTTTTCTTCCTTTTGTTATACTCCCAGGCCGTCCTTCCCGAAGAAAGTTGAATTGTTCGATAAATAGATTTTCGACTATCTGCATAGACAAGTAAATGAATATGATTAGATGTTACCGAATAATTCAAAATAATAGGATTGTATTTTTTCTTCGCTGCAAACATCCAATGCATCCATCTTCTTTTATCTCTGGCAAATTTGAGTAAATATTTTTTGTCATGGCATCGATGTGTCAGGTGCCAAACCATTCCGCTTACTAAATTATTTTTTGCGCGAGTCATCAATTCCTTCCAGAATATATAGACGATTGGAATCGCAAATAGAATCATTTCAAAGAGATCAAATGGATCGAGAAGTTTTATTTACGTTATTTTTTTAAAACAAATTTTCGGGGTTAAAATGGTGCATTTAAGAGATAATATCCAGATAAACAAATTTACTATATTATTGATTTCAGTAAAATTAGAATGGCCAGACCGCGGGTTAGAAGATTTTTCTGCAGACGGATTCATAGACGGCAAGATCCAAGCCGCAGGAGCGAAGGAGAGTGCGGTCGCGGAGAATATCATATGTTGGTCCGGAGGCAATGATTTTACCATCTTTCAGTATTCCAACCCGGCTGCAGCAGGCGGCCACCGGGATTATTTCCTGGGATACAATAATCACCGTCGCTGGAAGGCTGCGGATGATATGCAGGAGCTGTTCCACCATGGCGGGGTCCAGGTTGGAAAATGGTTCATCAAACGCCACAATTTCCGGCAGCATCGCCAGAACTGTCGCCAGAGCTACACGCTTTCTCTCTCCAAAGGATAAATGGTGGGATGCTTTCTTTTTATACTCCTCCAGCCGCATTTCCCGAAGGGTTTCATCCACCCGCCGGCGGACTTCATCCGGTTCCAAGCCCATATTGAGCGGCCCGAAGGCCACATCTTCTTCCACCGTCGGATTAAACAGCTGGTCATCCGGATTCTGAAATACAAGTCCCACTTTCCGGCGGATCTCAGCCGCGGATTTTTTGTTAACGACCTTGCTTCCTACACGCACTTCTCCCTCTCCGAGTAGAAGCCCATTTAAGTGCAGCAGCAGCGTGGATTTGCCGGCCCCCGAGGGACCAATGATTCCAAAACGTTCGCCGCTTTCTATTTTCAGATTAACGCCGTCCAGAACCGGATGGTCTTTCTCATAGCTGAACTTCAGGTCATGAAATTCAACGCGGCCGTTAAGAGTTTTCATATTCCAAATCTCATTCCTGCAATAAGCAGCATAAAGGCCACGGAAAAAATGAAATCCCTGGATTGAAAACGCAGAGTACTGTATTCCGGAAATTCACCTGTGAATCCCCGCGAAAGCATGGCATTATAAACGTCCTGGGCCCTTTTTTTCCCTCTGAGGAATATCAGTGCCGCCTGGTGACCGTAAATCCGAAAACGGCTGATCCGGGCTTTCCCGGACATACGGGAGGCACGGGCCCGGTTGGTCCTCAGCCTTTCATCATTCAGTATAAAAATATAGCGGTACATTAAGGCGGACATAATACCCAAGACCGGCGGGAATTTCAATGTCCGCAGACCTTTCAGCAGGCGATGAAATTTTTCCGTCGATGTCAATAATGTCAGCAGAATGATCGCCGCATATGCCTTTAATAAAATGGAAAGCGGCTGATAGAGCCACAATTCCCGGGACAAGAAGACAGGTTCCTGGCTTAAGACATAGGACAAAGGCAGCACGCCGGCAGCCATAATAATAAACGGGGAGGCGATAAGGCAGCGTTTGAAAACATAAGCAAAGGGAATCCGGCCGGCCAAAGTCAATCCGAGAATAAATACATAGTAAAACGGAAACGCTGATATATCCCCGCGGGGCTCAGATACAACCACGATAACAGCCAGTAAAAAACAAACAAGCTTGACCCGGGTATCCAGCCGGTGAATGATTGAATCGCGGCCGCTGTATTTATCAATATAATCGTGTTTCACGAGAGAAAAACCTATCCCTTAGCGGACTCCTTTCGCGATATCAAGCCATAGAGAATGCCGGCGATGCCTATCAGCAGGCTTATACCAATCAGCGCTTTCCAGAAAACCGACAAGGCGGCTGCAGGCGGCACTGGATTTATGCCTTTTTCTTCAGTTTCCAGGTCAGCACCTGTAACCGCAAAAAAAAAGTCCTCAAGGGTAATCACCGCCTCGCCCTTATGACCGGTGCCGTCATCCACCAGCACTCGCCACTCCCCAGCCTTATGAGGAATAAAGGCGAATTTCCCGGAAGGATCGGTCTTCCCGGACTGAAAAACCGTATCGGTTTCTCCAGGCGCATAGATGGAAACGTCGCCCTGGCTTACTCCATGGTCATGGTCCCCATAATCCGCTTTGAGAATCACCACCGGCGGATTTTCCGTCAGATGAACCTCCAATTTGTGGGCCTGTATCAAGCCTACGCTGCAAATAAAAACAAAAGCCCCGATTAATGTTCTTTTCATTTTTTTCCTCCTTATACTATAAGGATAACCTCGCAACTGAATTTTGAATTATTATTAAATAAGATAACTTTTAACTTTTTACTTTTCACTTTTCACTCATTGTTCCCACTGAACAAAGCCGTTTGGAATCCTTTGCCGCTGCGCTCCTCATGATGACAATACATTACTTTCAGGATAATAATCAGCTTAATAAATCAGGTTCAACCTTTCTGAAGAACTCCACAATCACAACCGTAAGGATTCCTTCAACTGCGGCGACAGCTGCATAAATACTCATTAAATAGTAAATGCCACGGCCGTATCCTGATAATTCAAATTCAACCGCCATGAGCAGTGCCGGGATAATGATTCCTGCGAATCCGGCTAAAAAAGCACGGGCAATTTCCGGTACTGGACGCACGCGCCAAACTAAGTAAGCGGCCACTGCTCCAGTGCTCATATTGAGAACATTCACACCCAGAGATAACAGGCCGCCGTGCTGGAACAATAAAGATTGAAATAATAGCGCAACAAAAACGACGGGAATCGAGCGCCATCCCAGCAGAATTCCCGCAAGACCGAATAATCCCAAATGAACCGAGGTGCCGGCCATCGGGAAATGTATTAATGACGCCACAAACAAAGCAGCCGCCATGATCCCCATTTTCGGGATTTCGTCTGAAGCCGTTCTTTTGCCGAAAAAATATAAAGCGCCGATCGCTGCCGCATCAGCCGCAACGGCGATTTCCGTTGTAATGATTCCATCCGCTATATGCATGCACAAATTTATACCACAGCCGTTCAATTCGTGTCAAAATTTTTATTTTCGTGTTACGAAAATTATTTACTTACCGGCTCCAAACCGCATCCTGTCAATTAAAACCGGCTTGTCGAATATAATACTGACCGGATTGCCGGCTGCCTCAAGCGGCCTTTGCCTGAGGTCGATTTCAATTGTCTTTTCGTTGACTTCTTGTTTTAAAAGAAAACGCCCGTTCAAATAGACCTTGATTTCTCCGGCATAAGATTCACTCAATTGAATCTGCAGGGGGTGATTTTGCAGATGATACAGGGAATAATTGCGGTTAAATCTTTTTATGGGAAAATACTCCTGAACTTTAAGTACCGTATGCTCCATGCTGTCATGGATGACTTGCCCGAATCTCCTCATCCTCCGCACGCGGGCGCGAATCTTTTTTACCGCGGATTCAGCTTTCAATTCATCACGCAGCCGGTCCCAGTGAAAAACAATATGAGTGACAGAATAATTCTGAATCAGCAGGCGCAGTTTTTGTTCCGTGGGAAAATTTTCCTGCCGCGGGGTCAAAATATGATTTAAGTCCGTCATATATTCAAGGGGAACCCAGGTGGACTTACCGTTGAGCAAAGGATTACGATGCCGTCTCTGGTTATAAATATATGTGATATTTTTATAAACATCATTATAGTAAAAGGGAATTTCCAACAGTATTTGGCCGCCGTCTCGAGGCAGTATTTCGTAAACCGGGTTTTTATCCGGCAAAGGCTGCATCATGGCTTGACAGCGGTCGGGGCGGATATTTTCCATAAACATCGCAATAAAAATAATTCCGAAAACGGCCGCCTTTTTTAGATCTTTCCCCTGCCGGAAACGAAATAAGCGGACAGCACCGAGCGCAGCAAAGACCGTCATGAACGGAGCCAGCATGAATAACACCCTCTTGGCTTTCCTTAAGCCGGTCCCCAAAACCGGAACAGCCTGCTGGATAAAACCGTACAAGCTGACGGACTTCAGCCCCGGAATGTGGGGAAAATATATGAAAATCAAGAAATAGAAAAAGAGGGCAAGAATGAGAATTTTTTCCAGAAGGGCAATTTCTTTCCAATGGATTCCTATCATTAAAACTATCGATATAAGCAGAAACAAAAACACATAATCCAGGGCCGTGCGATTGAGATAAACCAGCAGGCTGAGTGCGACCGTCATAAAAAAAAGGGCGGCAAGAAGCACATGTTTCAGCTTTTTTCGCTCTATAAAGGAAACACAATACGCCAGCAGAAAAAAAGTAAAAACAAAGCCGGGAAAATAATAAATCGCCGCCTCCGGATTTTTTTCGAAAACAGCGTCCCAGATTTTACTATGGTGGAAAAGGCTCTCCCCGGTTATCAGATCAGCGGGAGCAGCCTGAAAGCCCGATTCCCCGCTCAGCCGGGATTGCGAATTCAAATAGGGCGCAAAAATGAAAAGGATGACCAGCATTCCCGCCAATGCATACATCACCCAGGTCTTTAATTCCGCCAAAGAAAGCCCGCCTAATATAAATGCAGCTAGCAGCAGGAGGGGAAGAAAAAACGCCCAGGAAAAGAATCCGTAAAACAAGGAAGCCGTGAACAGCAAGACTAAAAGGACGACAGTACCTGCGGCATAGATTTCTTTTTTTGTTTTTAAATACCGGATGATAAAAAACAATATGAACGGAAAAAAGAAAAGCGACATGAAATTCAGCCAGTTTATGAACAAAAAGTTAATCTGATGGATGATAAATATGGCGGAAAAGAACAGCGGGAATAAAAACCCGGACGTGAACTCCCGGCATAAAAGAAAACATCCATAGGCCCCGAGAATCCAGGCCAGAAGTATATATAAATTGTTGCCGGTTTCAGTGTTTACCCCAAGCCCTTTAAATATTTTAAAAACGGCTGATTGAAACATAAGCGGCGGATTGCCTGCCCGCATATTCGCCAGCGGATAGAATATCGGCATATGGTAAAACCCGGGCAGATGAGAGCTGAAGGTCCAGTCGATAATACTCAGATGGAGCTGGGCGTCAAGGTTTTCCCCGCCCGGAATGCGATCATTGAAATGGAAGAACAAATCCGGGTAGGCAGCGAAGGCAGTCGCCAGAAAGAAAAAAATCACCAGGCCATGTATAATGATTTTTCGACGCATGCTGCTGAATCTACAATTCAGCCGGAAAAAAGTCAATCAAGAATCCGGCCGCCGGGCATCCGAGCAATGCTCGCGGCAATTTTTCACCGATTGTATTCTTCCTTTTCCTTGATCTTTTGGATTAATTCCTCCGCCTCTTCCCTGAAATCCGGATGAAACATGGCTTTTTCCGCTGCCTTAAGCAAAGAGTCCAACTTCCCGGCATTATAGTAGGAAATTGCCGCACTGCCATACGCATTCGCCTCTGCGATTTGACTCTCATACCCGGGGCCCTTTTCTTGCGGTGTGACTTTGGCCTGAGAGGATGGGCTGTATGCCGTAAACCAACAATAACAGCAGTATTCCCAATCCTGCCCTAAATCACAGAGGCATTTTCATTTTCCCGTTTAACCGGCTAATGCCCTTCTTCCGCGCCTTGATTGATCCAGTTCTTGATGGTTTCAATGGCTTCATGCGGCAACGGACCGCTGCCGCGGGGCATCTGCGCACCGACGGATTGGCGGCCTTCCACTTTGATGACAATATAGCTGTTTTCAGCGTCACCCGGATTAATCAGCAAATAATCCGGTTCATTTAAAGACTTAACTCCCACGGTTTCGGAATAAGTTTCTTCTGGAGTAAGCATTAACCCGGCGGTGCCTGAAGCATCATGACATGTGACGCAATGATCCTGAAAGATGGGCACAATATCTTCCACGAAATGCGGGTGCCCCACAACTTGTGTATCAGAAACCCTGAGCACAGCCGCAAGCAATGAAGCCAGTATAAAAACGCAAGCCACGATAAACGTAACATTCTTTAAACTCTTTTTTCTCATTGTTTATCCTCCCTCAATCCAGAAAAGAAAATAGTTCCAAATGAATCCGCTTATCCTTAATACCGATTGCATGCAGATTATCAATGCTTTTATATATCAACGGGGGCGGTCCGACAATATAGAATCCGGTATCTTTGTCCCCGGAATCTGCATACTTTTGAATTTTATCCCTGTCAATGAAGCCTCTCTCTCCGTCCCAGCCTTCTTCAGGCTTTTCCAGGACCGGGACGAATTTCAGCCCGGGGAATTCGCCCTGTTCGATTTCCCTGAGTTCATCGTAAAAAACCAGGGATTTCTTATTCGGTCCTCCATAAAGCAGGGTAACCCGGATATCCTCTTTTTTATCCCGCATATACCGCAGCATGGACATAAGCGGCGTGATCCCTACTCCGCCGGCGATGAACACTAGTTCTTTTTCTTCCGGATGGAAAAGATAGGAAAAGCGTCCAAAAGGAGCGTGGATAACAGCTTTATCTCCGGGTCTGGTCTCTCCAATCGTGGCGGTGAAATCTCCCAAAGCTTTTATGGTTGAGGTCACAAATCCTTCCTGGGTTGGACTCGAGGAGATAGTCCAATGATGTTCCTCTTCGGGCAATCCCAGGTTTCTGAGAAATTTGATGAACTGGAATTGCCCTGGAATATAATCAAACCTTTTTTGACCTTCTCCCGGCGTCATTTTAACCGTCCATACATTTTCAGCTTCGGTTTTGACGTCCGTTACTTTATAAGGATGACGGCTTAGCCGCCAGGGCCGGATAAAGCGGTGATAAATGAAAACCAGTATCGCGGTCCCCAGCAATAAGATCCATAAGGTCTGCATCCAGGTCCCCTGCAGATCGCCGCCGATATTCCAACTATGTACAAAGGCGATGATTAAAAGAGCAGGGCCAAGAATATCATGAAAAACCCGCCAGCGTTCAAATTTAAGATTGATCTTCATTTGAAAGACACTGGTCAGCACATTGATAATGACCAGCACCAGGGCAATCTTGCCCAGCCAAATAAAGAGCCCGCCGCTCCACAGCAGGCTCCAGTCTCCGCTTCCGATAATAATCAAAAGGGGATGGAACAACAGAATAATCCCAGCGAAAATGCTGATATTCCGGTGGTAACGGATGACGATATCAAAGCCGAAGGGCCGGGACAGCCATTTAAAACGGGCTGCCAGTACCGCCTGCAGAATCAGGATAACAAAGGCCATAAGCCCCAGATTTTTCGCCAGGTTAATAAGAAAGCCGTGTCCGCCCGGACCGGTCAAAAACGCCAGCAGCACCGGCAGGAGGACTATCAGCATATATACGGTAATCAGAATAAAACCTTTTTTCATGAATTCGCTCCGTTTTTGGATTTTCCCCATGAATTCAAGTTGCTATTCAACCTGAATATACGTCAGCCTGAATTATACCCATTAAAATTGACAAGAATTCATTTGATTCTATTATATCCCGGCCGGCTGATGATGGAAAGAATAATTTGACCTAACCTATTCAGGTTAACAGGCCGCCGTTATGAAATTTGCTTTTTTTTCAGTATAATTCTGCATAGTAATATGGATAAAACCACGAATATGGACCATACCCTCATAGAAAAAATACGGTATCCATAAACAGATTCAAAGAAAGATGCTCCTCTGTCTTGACGGCGACCTTGGGGAGGCGGAAGCGAAGCTGGTCCGCAGCCATGCAGACGCCTGCCCGGCTTGTTCCCAAATGCTGAAGAATTACAGGCAGTTATGGAAACATTCATCCGAATCAAAAGAAGCCGTGCCGTCGCAAAAATTATGGAATCACATCCAGGCCCGGCTGAATGAAACGGAAGATACGCGGCCGCTTTAGGCGGATGCCGAAACCGAAACAGGCGCTTTATCTCTTGAGGAATGTATTTCACTCGCGCTCCGCAGCAACCCCGCTCTGCTTTCTTCCGCATACGCAGTCGAGGAAAGCCGGATCAAAACCATTGAAGCACGTTCCGGCTTTTATCCCTCTGTCAATCTTAATGCCGGAGCGGATGTCTACACGAACAGGCAAGGTCAAGAAGGGGAAAAAGACGGGGCTTATTCCCAGTATAATGCCGGCCTCGCCGCCCATTATTATCTTTCCCAGGGCGGGAAAAAAAGCGGTCTATAAAGCGGCGAAAGCCGCTTTCCAGGCCGTCTCCTCCCAGCATGAGGGCGGCCTTCAGGATCTAATCTTAAATGTCAGCCAAGCGTATTACCGTTTTCTTCAATCCCATCACATGGAAAAAGCTGCCCGCACGGCCAGCCTGCTCGATCCGATTGAAGCCCTGCGGAATGAATAATTTCTCTTTTCCGCATGGAAAACCCTGATCAAGGCCGCCTCCCGAAAATTGACTTTCTTTATTTCAATTAATAAACTTAATGTAACCTGAACTATTTCTTGGAATATGAATAGTCCTTGTCAACCTGAAAAACGAAGCGGCCTCCTCGGAATGAGATGGGATCCAAGAATTGTCGTCGTCTGCGGCAATCCCGGCTTATGAATAATTCAGGTGCAATTACAAATTGAAGCATACTGCGGGGAACAAATGAATAAATTACAGAATAATAATCGGTATTTTTCATGAGCAAAGAAAACATCGATGACCTGCCGATAAATATTCAGAGTTTTCTGGATATTGCAGGCGTTATGTTTGTGGCTCTTGATGCGGGAGGCAAAGTCCGGCTGATAAACAGGAAGGGCTGTGAAATCCTGGGCTGTTCCGAAGATCAGATAATCGGCAAGGATTGGTTTTTAAATTTTGTGCCGGAAAAAAACAAAAAAGAAGTCAGGGAAGTATTTGATAAACTCATCCAGGAAAAAATGCAGCTTCCTGATTTTTATATAAACCCTGTTCTGTGCAAAAACGGAGAACTGAAAGTGTTGGCTTTCCATAATACCTCACTGCGCGATAAACAGGGAAAGATTGTGGGCGTATTAAGTTCCGGAGAGGACATAACTGAAAGAGTAAAAGCCCGGGAGCGGCTGAAACAGGAAAGGGCCATATTCAAGGCCATTGTCGATAATATCCCGGTGATGATAACCCGTTATGACCCGGAACAGAACATGCTTTACTTAAACCGGGAATTTGAGGAAAAAATCGGCTGGAAAAGCAAGGAGCTTAAAGATGTTGATTTAACGAACCGGGTTTTTCCTGACCCTGAATACCGCCGGATGGTATCCGCGTATATGGAAAAATCATCCGTAGAGTGGCGTGAGTTCCGGTTATTATCCAAATCCGGAGAGACTGTCGAAAGTGAATGGTCCAATATCCGTCTTGAAGACGGAACACAGATCGGGATCGGCATCGATACGCGTGAACAGAAAAAAAATCAGGAGATCCTGCGGCAGAGCAAGGAACGCTACCGGGCCCTGTTCGACCGTTCTCTTGATTCTGTTTTCATCCATGATTTCTACGGCAATTTAATCGATGCAAACCAAACAACGCTGGATAGATTCGGCTTCTCCAAAGAGGAGATTAAATCCATTAATTTTATCGATCTTATTGCAGACAAGAAGCAGGTTCCGAGGATGAAGAAGGCCTTAAAAGAACTGAGAGAAACCAGCCGGCAAAAAGAGGCAACCCAGTTTAAACTGAAAACAAAAAGCGGAAAAATCATCTGGGTGGAAACCGAAGCGTCCGTGATATACGAGGAAGGCAAGCCGCAAGCTGTGCAGGAAATCGCCCGGGATATCACCAAGCGCAAACTGAGCGAAAAACAAATCAAAGAAAACCTTCACGAAAAAGAAATCCTGCTGAGGGAAATTCATCACAGGGTTAAAAACAATATGCAGGTCATTATAAGTCTGCTGAGAATTCAATCTTCGGGAATCAAGGATAAAAAATACAAGGACTTTTTAAAAACAAGCCAGGAACGTATTTATTCAATGGTTCTTATCCATGATAAGCTTTACCAGTCCAAAAATTTTGACCGGGTGGCCTTTGCTCAATACATAAAGAGTTTTGTCACTCATCTCTTTCATACCTATAATTACAATTCAGACCTGATCAAACTCAGCTTGGATTTGGAAGAGATTAAATTTGACATAAACCGGGCCATTCCGCTCGGGCTTATCCTGAATGAACTGGTCAGCAATGTGCTGAAACACGCTTTCCCTGAAGGCAGGAAAGGCAAACTTTCGATCAGGCTTTTTCAAGAAAAAACAGGCAAAAACATCTTGCTGATCAGCGACAACGGCGTCGGGATTCCTGCGGAAATCGACATCAGGAATTCCAAGACATTCGGCCTGCAGATAGTTCATGACCTGGTAAGGCAAATAAAGGGCAGCATGCAAATCAATACGGAAAACGGCACTGAAATCAAAATCACTTTTTGAATCATATCCGCCCAATAACAATGGGGCCAAGAATACAAAAATTAAGCACTCTCACCCACCAATTGATGAGCGACAATTAAAAATCCCGTCATATTGCCTCATGATAAAATCTTAAGGGAAAAGTCAATGAACGTAAAAAACAATCCAATTCAAATCGGGCTGAAACATCCAGCAATTTCTCTTTTAAACTAATTTGTTCCAGGCACGAATATTATGGCATTCTTCGAAACACATTCAAAATTGGAATTATCATCCTCCGATATTTTGATAGGCATCCTTGATAAATCTTTTTGTTTCTTCAAAATCTTTTAGGCTATTTATTGTTAATTCAAAATCCCCGGTTCCAAAATGTCCGATGTTTCTCACATTTCTTCCCTGAATTGGAAAAGGCTTTATTTCATCAGGGTCCACCTTGAGATAAAGTTTTATTTTTCTTTTATGCGCTTCTAGGCAAACAAAGTTTTGGCTGGTTTTATACGCGATATAATGTTTTTTTGGCGATTCTTCAATAGAATCGTCCAAAGAGATTATGTGATCCCGTATGGTATTAAAAAGCTCTAAACCGCTTTGGTTAAGATATTTGTAGTGATCTTCAATACTATAGACCGCTGTTTTTCTGGTTAAGGCTGCTTTTTTCCCCGCTTCCACCATGATTGGATTCTTACCATTTATAGTCTGAGCTTTTCTTGGATTCAACGATTTAGTTCGTCTAAAAACTTCTTCGATACTTAATATCGAGTTTTCGTAAAATTTGTACTGCCAAAGCTCAATATTTGCATTCATTACTTGCACGGCATGGATATCATATTTCTTGAATTCCGGTGCTAAGCAAATAACTCGAATTTCCGACCAATCCACTCTTGCTCTCTCGTTCAATGCCTTGTTTACTTCAACCTGGAAATCGCCCTTATGATCTTGAATCCAGTGTAAGTAGTAAAGACTCTGATTTATTTGATCAGAAGATGCTGATTTTTTATATTCAATAATTACTGGATTATTATCCTCGGAAATGGCTAAGGTATCGATTCTGCCAGAATGAATATTTCCAGTTGAAAATTCGGTTGCGATAAACCTACAATTAAAAATTTCTTTAAGGTTTTTTTCTACCAACTCTTGAAGCTTTTTCTCGGTAGTAAATTCACTTAGCTTAATTCTTTTTGCATAACTATTCTTAATTTCAAAGATAGCCATTTCCTTTATCCTCCTTAAAAAAGAATATTTAAATCATTATTGAATATATAAATCCAAAGATCAATCAGTCGCATTTAGTCACGTAAAGGGGAACTCTCCCACGCCACGCCTAACATTGAAGCAGCTTTCAGTTCATCCTCACGCATGTGGGGGAACTCTTTTTATCATAAATTCTTTCGGTATTTCTGAATCCATAAGTGCTAATTTCAAAAATAGACCTGCAACTTGGTGCTCTATCATCCATACCAGGTGCTTGTGTTCCTTTTTTATATAATATTCAAATACCTCTTTTTTTTCTTCGCCAAGATCTTGGGCTGAAGAGAATGCGATTGCAAATCTGACTCCTGTAATAATCATAGTCCAAAAGGCTTTCTTTTTCTTTTCTTCACACTCTTTGTAATTGTATCGTTTTTCTATCTCCGTATCCTCTGCAACTTTCACCGAGATCTTGTCAAACTTTTTTCTAGCCTCTATATAACTTTTCGCTGCCAGCTTGAATGCCACCAATTTTTCTTCCATCCTCATTGTTTTTCCTCCTCATCTTTCTCTCCTTTAATTTTGTCTATGGGAATAAAACGATAAGCTCTTTCTCCAGCCTCTAGCAGGAATCCCAATGTTAGCTGCAGATGCATAACCATCTTCTTAAGGACAGATGTTGGGATACTCTGAGAATGCACTCCTATTTCCCGAATTCCATCCTGGTTGGATGCTATTGCCTTCATCCGGTTCATCCCCACGCATGTGGGGAACTCGGCTATTTGCATAAGGGTTTCCACGCTATAGCCGGTTCATCCCCACGCATGTGGGGAACTCCTTTTGCTTTAAATTCCGGAGGAAACTCTTTTTCGGTTCATCCCCACGCATGTGGGGAACTCGTCAAATCCTTCCCGTCCAATCCGTGCAATGAAGGTTCATCCCCACGCATGTGGGGAACTCTTCAATGTTTAATGGAGGAGGGTGAAAATGAGCGGTTCATCCCCACGCATGTGGGGAACTCGCATATGCTTTTAACATTATCCGAAAATCCTCCGGTTCATCCCCACGCATGTGGGGAACTCACCATCGCCCCTGAGGGCGACTGGCGTTCATTCGGTTCATCCCCACGCATGTGGGGAACTCGCCGTCAGTACAGATTCCATACGGAATGCTAAAGGTTCATCCCCACGCATGTGGGGAACTCATCAAAACCGCGCCACTCACGTCGCAATGTGTCGGTTCATCCCCACGCATGTGGGGAACTCAAGACAGACTCGATTATTTGCGTGGTCGCAGGCGGTTCATCCCCACGCATGTGGGGAACTCCTCTGTCTTCACCCGTCCTGAATCCGCCCTTTACGGTTCATCCCCACGCATGTGGGGAACTCTTTCCTGTCGATCATTTCGTAATGGCGACTTTCCGGTTCATCCCCACGCATGTGGGGAACTCATGCTGATCTGCATGTTCATCATAATGATAATCGGTTCATCCCCACGCATGTGGGGAACTCCCTGGTCACTTTGGCGGACCCGGCCCCTGATACGGTTCATCCCCACGCATGTGGGGAACTCTTTTCCCCAGTGTCCATTTTTTCTATCTCTCCCGGTTCATCCCCACGCATGTGGGGAACTCGTCATTAATCGGCTTAAAGGCTGGGAGGGCGGCGGTTCATCCCCACGCATGTGGGGAACTCCATTTCAGCGGCCGAATTCGTCCCGGTTATCTCGGTTCATCCCCACGCATGTGGGGAACTCCGGAATCCGGCCCGCTGAATTCTGGGACTTAACGGTTCATCCCCACGCATGTGGGGAACTCACTTTCCTTTTCGGGCTTTGCCGGTTCCGCCGCGGTTCATCCCCACGCATGTGGGGAACTCGGTCGGGGATTCGGTCTGGGATTCGGTCTGGGCGGTTCATCCCCACGCATGTGGGGAACTCTAACTGATGTTGTAATTTCATCTTCCTTCCTCCGGTTCATCCCCACGCATGTGGGGAACTCAAATTCCGGCAGCATACCAGCCCCCCGCTCCTCGGTTCATCCCCACGCATGTGGGGAACTCTTCTTCTGTAGCTCCTGTAGCATTAGCCATTTCGGTTCATCCCCACGCATGTGGGGAACTCTTCTCCATGATCTATTCCTCCATCCCTCGTCACGGTTCATCCCCACGCATGTGGGGAACTCCTAAAAACGTAGATGCTAATGTTGCCGGGGAGCGGTTCATCCCCACGCATGTGGGGAACTCTATCATGATATTAAAGCTTCTCTTTTTCTTTTCGGTTCATCCCCACGCATGTGGGGAACTCATTTCCGGCTTTCCGCTTCTGTTTTGAATAAATGGTTCATCCCCACGCATGTGGGGAACTCGTATACTACGACGGTGAACCGATGGAGGTTCACGGTTCATCCCCACGCATGTGGGGAACTCGCTGAAAAGGATATTGTCCTCTCCGGTTCCGCCGGTTCATCCCCACGCATGTGGGGAACTCTTTAAATCGCCGTAATCTGCCATAGTGACCTCCGGTTCATCCCCACGCATGTGGGGAACTCGGGCATGCTTTAGGTTGCATCGGATTGGTCCAACGGTTCATCCCCACGCATGTGGGGAACTCGATCGGAAAAGTCGGCGCAGTTGGCGCAGCTGCGGTTCATCCCCACGCATGTGGGGAACTCTTCCGGAACATCGAGTCCAGAAGCCTCTTCCATCGGTTCATCCCCACGCATGTGGGGAACTCTACTCGTCGGCCTCGGGGCCACGGCGGGACAGCGGTTCATCCCCACGCATGTGGGGAACTCGGGAACCCCAAAACCTGGAATGCAATTCGTGTAGGTTCATCCCCACGCATGTGGGGAACTCGTTTATACTCTTCTTCTAAATCTCTCTGAATTTCGGTTCATCCCCACGCATGTGGGGAACTCCACAAAATGTCAATTATTGCGTTCGCCTTCCGCGGTTCATCCCCACGCATGTGGGGAACTCGTTTAACCAACAATGAATTAAAAATGTGATATCGGTTCATCCCCACGCATGTGGGGAACTCTTTACAGGATTACACGCAAGTTTATAATCCCACGGTTCATCCCCACGCATGTGGGGAACTCGCTTTCCATGCGATTTAAAAAGAAAATAAAATCGGTTCATCCCCACGCATGTGGGGAACTCTCCTCCCGCCAAAATTTCCAGGCTATAAGAGCCGGTTCATCCCCACGCATGTGGGGAACTCTAGCAATAGTAGCAGACCTTCTTTGACCACCACGGTTCATCCCCACGCATGTGGGGAACTCGAAGACAAAGTGGGATTGCGTATTCATGCCAGCGGTTCATCCCCACGCATGTGGGGAACTCGAAGTCCTCGCCTTCTTTCCCTTCGGCAATCGCGGTTCATCCCCACGCATGTGGGGAACTCTTCAGCTTGTCAAGTTTAAATCCGAAGTTCTTCGGTTCATCCCCACGCATGTGGGGAACTCGTTCGTTCATGGGCTCAAAGTGGATTTTATGCCGGTTCATCCCCACGCATGTGGGGAACTCCGCTCTCCAGCGGGATAAAAGCTGCACCTCGCCGGTTCATCCCCACGCATGTGGGGAACTCTCTTCAAATTCCTTGAATTCCGACTCGGTGATCGGTTCATCCCCACGCATGTGGGGAACTCTCATCCACTATCAACTTAGATATATTATCAGCCGGTTCATCCCCACGCATGTGGGGAACTCGTAATATCCTTACCGTCAATATTCTCCGTAGTCGGTTCATCCCCACGCATGTGGGGAACTCTCCGGGTGGCCGGGATTTCGGATTTCCTTAAACGGTTCATCCCCACGCATGTGGGGAACTCTTGCCATTTGATTTCTTAGTTTTCGGCATATACGGTTCATCCCCACGCATGTGGGGAACTCTCATATTTATGCAATATTTTAATAAGCTCTCTCGGTTCATCCCCACGCATGTGGGGAACTCAACTCCGGGAATTTCAATCGCCCCGCCGCTTGCGGTTCATCCCCACGCATGTGGGGAACTCTGTAACACCCTTATGCCATTTCTGAAATGAACCGGTTCATCCCCACGCATGTGGGGAACTCTATTTCGATTTTATCGAGCTTCCGGATGGTGGCGGTTCATCCCCACGCATGTGGGGAACTCGGGCCGACGGCTTTTTTGAGTTTTTCGGTTTTCGGTTCATCCCCACGCATGTGGGGAACTCATTTAGCTGAACTATTAAAGCCGCTTGCCGACCGGTTCATCCCCACGCATGTGGGGAACTCGGATTTACGGTCAGGTTTCGAAGCTGACGAAACGGTTCATCCCCACGCATGTGGGGAACTCATATTCTGTAGAAAACCTATTCTCAGCACCAGCGGTTCATCCCCACGCATGTGGGGAACTCACCAAATCTTTGTAGATTGGCATTTAAAAGAATACCATATATTGTAGTTTTTATTTTTGAACCGTTTTTACTGTTATTAAATTGTTAAAGACCGTACATTGTGGAATACCTTCCACAACGAATTAATTAAATTTATCTTTTTTCCGAAGGATTTTCACGAGCGCAATTCCCTCTAAATCCACCATCTTTCGTGAAGGTTTCCCATAAAATCGATAGGAATAACCCTGTGGACTTCGATCATTCCATATCTGAATAGCGGACCCTTTTTTACATTTCGCTTTGACCATAGTCCAAAGCTCATCTCTCACTCTTGCGCTCGTATTCCCAAGGAACACTCCCGACTTGGGCTCTATCAGCCAGCGTGATAATGCGCCCTTCAAGCTCGCCGGGGTATTCTCCAATATCATCACCAGCATAGAGCACCTCCGATATATCCGGCAGAATTCTTTCTAATAATTTTGTTTCATGAAAACAATCCCTGCATGCACATCTTGTGTTTTTCTCAATATCTTCCTGGCAGGTTACCGCTGTTTCAAAAGCAAGCGGAATAATGATTTCCGTTTTATAGAGATCAGCTATATCATATACAAAACTCAACATTTTTCCCGTGTGAATAAATCCAATAGCTGGAGAATATCCAGCAGAAATTATGGCGGCATGACATAAACCATAAAGACAAGATGCCGCGGTTGAAAGAGCTCGGTTAACTGGATCAGCATTTGCCCATTTCGATTGATCGTATCTTCTTCCCTTCCACTTAACTCCATATATTTCAGACATTTCTTTATAAATTTTCCGGACCCTCGCTCCCTCCATGCCCCTGATTTGCTCGAGTTTGAAGTTATCATCTAATTTTTCTAAAAATCTTTTCTGATACATTTGCCGAATAACTTTGAGTCTCGTTTCGTCATCACAAAACATTTTCGCTTGATGGAGGATTCGTCTCGACGAATGAGTCCCCCCCGTATTATGAGCATACATGCGCACGCCTTGTTCTCCAGTCCAGCTTACCATGCAATTGTTTTCAGCAAGAATTTGCACAGCACGATGTGTTATGCTGCAACCCGGTCCGATCATTAAAAGCCCGAGTTGATCTATGGGTATCCTTGTTTCGCCTTCTAAGTCATGAAAAGCCAGCGAATCCGCTTTTTTATCAAGTTTTCCGTGTTCAAGGTAAAGATGGCTCCACCTGTCTGAAAACTTAGGCAGAATGAATAATTTTTTCATAACTTATCCTGGAGCTATACTAAGCAACCCAAAACCAAAACCCTTTGCTGACCCAATCCCACTTTTGAGGCAATTAAAAAATTGATCCGTTTCAATAACCTCAATAAATCCTTCAAATCTCACTGAAAGCAATGTCAAATTCCTGCCATTTTTTTGAGTATTTACAAATCCTTCATCTATAATTGAATAATCAATGAGGCTGAATCCTCCAGCTTCCGCTTTTCGCTTCATCCATTCTTTTTGTTCTTGTTCGTTAATAATGCCAATGCGAGTACCATTTTTTTTACCTTCAGTTGTTTTTTTGATTGTGGGGTTTGCCCGCAGCCTGAACCTCAAGATTTGGCCGTTTTTTAAGTTCAATTTTATCCTTTTGTACTCATGCTTTCTTTCTTTCTCATTTAAATACGCAGGAAATTTATCAATCACTTTCCGCCAGTCAGGTTCCTGCTTTGATTGCACAAGAAGCGTAATTCCAGGGGTCCTTTTTGAGATATCAACACGGAATAACACTCTGCCGACTTGTTCAGTTTCGTTATAAGAAAATGCATTCATAATAGTCCGGTGCATCTGGTAGGGGTCCTTCATTTCACTTATGACTTGTTTGGAGCGGGGATTTAAAGGCAGTTTTGATAAGAACATATTTATCCTCCTTGAAACCCTGGACCCTTAATAAAAATATATTGAATTTGCCTTGTGCTGAACCGGCGGGTTTTATAAGAAACGGGAACATCATTACGTGTTTCGCTTTTTGGATCATCTGCTTCCAATATTATTCGTATATCTTTTTCTTTTGGTGTCTCTACCCGAAAGGGGTACTCTTTCAAGACATTTAATAATGATTTGCCTTCTATCAAACCATCGGGAATATAGACAGGTAAAGACGGAACAAAAGCTTTCCGCCCCAAGAACAGCGGCCATTTTGGGTTCGCTAAAGCGTAATGAATTCTTTTTAAGAATTCCACCTCGCCTTCCATCCCCACTAAGAATTCAGCATCCGCAAGATAATAGCGTTTAGAGACAATCCCTTCTCTTTTTACTCCACCCGAAGCCCTATAAACACCTTCGGGCTTTCCATCTTTCTTACTGGAGGCACCTCCTGCGGTATGAAAATCTGATTCCAATTCTCCTTCCTTATCCACGCGTATTCCCATTTTTAATCTATTTAGGTCATTTAGAGATGAGTTTCTATCCCGACCTAATGCACAGCAGATCATCCCGATGACTCCACTTTTAGAAGGTTCGCGGTCTGAATCCCTTATACTGAATCGACTCTGTGTCCCCCAGGACTGCATTGGTCCACACAACCTTATCAATAACACGGCTGAGCTCATTATTATTCTTCCTGAAAAGAAACCGCTTTCATGGTTTCAGAAATCAGCTCATCCAGAGTTTCCTTCTTGCTGTCAGCCAAATTTTTCAATTCTCCTTCATCGACGATTACAACGGGTCTGGCTAATATGTGATCACTCCCATAGACTTTCCACAAATTTCCCCAATGAATATCCAAAGCCGAAATAGATTTTTCAACCAGACTGTGATTTTTATCCGGATATACCGGTTTTTCAAACGCATTGGCAAGCGACCAGGGAGAACCTCCATTTCTTACAACAGCAAAAATCATATTGGGTGGATTTTGGGCGGCCATGCTGTTTTGTTTCCCTGTGGGGATCGCAGCGACAGAAGCTCTAATGTATGACTCAATTGTTCGGCGGCATAAATCAACATTATCATCCAGATTCTCCAGCAATTTCTCCGTATCCAAACAAGAATATCGATAAAAGCATGAGCTGTTAAATCCGACCACACCCATCATGCCGGCACCGGTTTCTCCTTCAGGATTAAGATCATCCACTGCCGTATAGAAATCCATTTCCATATTCACCTGGTTCGTTGAAATAGCATGTGCCACTTGACAAGATGCATCAATATCCATGAAAGCATCCGAAGTGATCATTCTTCCAAACAACGCTATGTCCGCATTGCGGGGCGGGGGAATTTTTTCACCATCACTGAATTTGCGGTTTTTCTTATCTACCAATTTCACAATATCTTCATCTTGCTCAATGGCTTTTATGACTTTTTTCGCACAAAATTCAACTTCGTCATCCGAAAAAAACATGATTTGCGGCGTCTTCATCACATCTTTTTCATCACTTTCTCCTCCACCGCTTTCTTTCTTCGCAATTTTCACGAATTGATTGGAAGCTTTTTTCGCGGGGTTTTCTTCAATACCTTCTTTAATCAAATATTGGTAAATCTGGCTTGGAAAATACAAAGAACGTTTGGAAAGATAACCTTTAAGATTTTCCTGGAATCCACTCTCACATCTAATTGCCCGCTTTAAACATTGACTAGATATCCTGGCTCTTCGATAACCGCCAAATTCACAATCCTTCGGCTGATTGGTGTCATCTCGGTTCAAGCAATGAGGCGGAAAATTTTGAAGCATATGCAACTCAACAAACATTTTATTCTTCTCCTTTTTTTTCTTTTTTTTCAGGGGCTTTTTTAGCCCAAAATGATTTTGCCCACCTTTTTTGGACAAATTTATCCGGATGATCCCATTTCAAAATATCTTTGAAGAGCTGAATCCAATTGATTGGAATATCACCGGATTTGAGCAGTCCCACATTTTGTCTTAAATGACCGGGCAAATCATCTGTGTGACAATTAAGCAGCGCAATAAAGCGTCGCTCCAGGCTTTCAGATTCTCCGCGTTCTGCAGCAAGCATTTTTAAGGAATCACCTAAATTTCCTTTTTTCATATCGGAAGGATGCCATGCGAATAATGCCCCAATCAGGTAAAATATCCTCTCTTCTTTTCGATAAATCTTATCCGGCAGGAAGGGGACAACAATCGGATACATATCTGCGGCCTCCCCAAAAGGCCGGCCTAAGCCGCGGCGCAGCGCTGCCAATGCCCCCCGATTCGGATTATCCGGATTGTTTAATCGTTTGAGCATATTTACAAATTTAAATATGTTTTCTTCCATCGCTTTCACCTCCTTTACAGCTCAAATAGCTCTAACTCTTCCAACTCTTTTTTTATGGATCCATAGAAATAACCTGTTACTTTAGGAGAATTTACCGCCTTCAAAATCCTGGCTGTTGTCCCTAAAGTATCCATTTTATTTTTAAACGCTTTGATCGCAAAACGGCGAACACTTGCTATCCATTCATTCATAGCCTCTTCTTCATTCTCAGCGAGGTTAATAACAAAGGATTTGAATTGAATCGCCAGTTCCGCCCAATATTGCCTATCTATTGATATTTTTTTCCTGAGTTTTTGTTTTTCGTCCTTACCTAGATTGAGTTCGTCGGCCAATATGGAGACGGATGCACGAAGTATTTCCCCAACTTTTTCTGCGGTTTTCAATGCTTCTTTAAGGCTATGAACGAGGTTTTCTTCAGTTAACAATGAAAGCGGTAAAGGAAGTCTTTCTTGCCGCCAAAAAAGGACAGAAGCGGCTTTGCCAACCTCAGTGCATAATCCAAAAATTTCATATTGATATAGTCTGCGTTTAGCCAAAATTTGCTGATTAATTAGGGGGGATAAAAAGTTGAAAGTGGCCGGTCTTAAATCATTTTTTGTAATTGAAAACAGATTATGAGAATCCCTCCATAGCTCTCTGTTTTCATTCATTCCTAATGGAATTATTCCTCGCTTTTCATTTTTCAAATAACTTTTCATCAAATCTTTCTGCCAGTCTTTCGAAAGTTCAACTCCTTGTTGGTATTTAATTAGTTTTACCTTTTTATCTTCTGATGGGACTAACAAAATCCTTCGACTCATCCAAGTTAAGTATTGTATATATCCGTCAGGCATCTGGTTTTCTTTTGGTTCCGGCAAATCTGGTTCTTCCCATATCGGCTTATCTTTCTTCGGATTCATCTTGAAGGGTTCCGCAAAATTAAGCATCAATGTCTCAAATAATGAATTTCCTTTCACTAAGACCAAAACGCCTCGGATTAATGGAGAGTCTTTCAAATAAAAAGGACTGCTTTTTCCGAAACCAATAGAAAAAGATTGATGCGCAATTAGATTTCTAGCCGCAGTCCCAAAATCAAATCCATCATTTAGATTTTCATTATTATGGCTGAAAAGAGTAGGATTATTACCGCATGCTGCCTCTAATGCAAGACGATCTGCCGGACTTTCATTCCCCTCAATTTTCGGATATTGATAAAAAGGCCGCTTGTTATCAAAAAGATAAAATCTATGATGCCATTTACCCAGATAATTATTCAATTTATCTTCCTGAAAGACACCGTCTTTCCACACATTTATCCACATTTTTTTCCAATTATCATATTCATTAATAGAATAAACCCGATACAGAATGGCAAGAGCAAGTCTATATAAAGAAACCGTAACCAACGGGGATGGATCAAAGATTTCTTTAATTTTATTTGATTTTATTAAAACTTCCATTAAATTCATCTCTTTTTGTTCTTTGTTATTCAAAACACAGGGTATCCATTTTTCATCCAATAGATTGTATTCAGGATTCATTTTTTTTCCTCCGCATCATTATTAGAATAATTAATTATCAAACCCATTTCCGGATCAAGTCTCAGTGAATAATTATTAAACAAACACTCGTTTTTATTAAAAATTAACAACCTTGAATGTTTCAAATAATGGTTTCCCTGCCAAGCCCGAGGAGGATCCATCTTTATTAATTGATTAAATAAGTAACGATTTGATATTCGAATTGAATTCTTTAAAAGAGCTTTCGTAATTTCAAAGCTGGGCGGATTTTCTATATCAATTGAAGTTTGTTCACTTTTTTTATGTATTGACTCCAGAAAAAATCGGGCATTGAATTCATGGAGACAAATGATAGATAAACCCGGAGGGCCATCGCGCGTTTTAGCTTTTAAACTCTGATGAACCTCTGGATTATCGTCATCTCTGTACTGTTCATTTTTTTGCTCGATTATATTCTCTATATCTGTATTTGGCCTTAGGATTAATGGCAATTCAGCTTTTAATGTATTGTGCTTTTCCGACTCAAGATTTTCCTTTTTGAGTCGCAAAAGAAAATTTCCAAATTTTTTATCCGTAAGATCACTCTCATAAACATCCTCAATTAAATGCCTTAGGTCTTCCGGAATTCTAATTTCATCAATATCTTTAAGCAAAAGATAAGTTTTCAACAGAATATATGGGTTATAAACTGGTCCCGCACGTTTCAATCCTTCGATCGAATTGAGATCTTGTTCAGGAAGAGAAACATATAAAACAGGTTTTTTCATGGTAATGGGCCGATTCCTCTCATGGCGCTGTATTCTCCCGGCCCGCTGGATAAGCAGATCAATCGGCGCAAGATCGGACACCATAAAATCAAAATCCAAATCCAAACTTTGCTCAATGATTTGAGTGGCGACTAAAACAGATTTTTCAGGCCTTGCATTCCCGTCGGATTTTCCAAACTTCTCAATAACCTTCTTTTCCAGCCGTTCTCTTTGAGCGAAAGGAAACCGAGAATGCAGTAAAAGAATCTCAGTACTCTTCATTTGAGTTTTCAAATGGGAATAAATATCCTGTGCCCTTTTTACCGTATTGCAAATAACCGCCGCGCATCCTCCTTTTTCCAGCTTTTCTTTGCATAAAGATGACACGTTTTCTCTTGAAAATCCTATACGTTTTACGTTCATTGTTTTTTGGTTTAATTCAGAAACGTTAAATGATTCCTCGACATGTCCTTTTGTCTGACTTGCCACGGTTATTGCCGGATAAAATAAGTTCAATTTGGGGCTTGTACCGGTGTATGCCTTTATGAAACTTCTTTTTTTTGATAATGGCAACGTCGCGGACAGCATAATCACACTTGTGCCCATTTCGGAAAGCCATTGCAGTAATCTTTCGAAAATTGTAGACATGTACGTATCATAGGCATGGACTTCATCAAAAATGACAACTTTACTGTTCAAGCCGAATAGTCTTAAATAAAAATGCCTGGTCTGCATAACGGAAAGAAATGCCTGATCAACGGTTCCGACAGCAAATGGTGCCAAAAGCCCTCTTTTTTTGGGTCTAAACCAGTCTTCAGCCGCTGCGTATCCTTCTTCTCCGGTCGTTATTTTATAGGTCTTATCCTCATCATGAAGTATGGCCGCGGAATGAATGAGTATTGATTTCAACATTTGGTTGGAATTTTCGGAGAAGATCCGAGATAACCAGTCTCTGTTAATCCGTTCATACATCTGGTTGCTGGTAGCCTGAGTCGGTAATGCAAAATAGCACCCATTCCGCCCTGATTTTTTCATCAAAGCTTTCGCCAGCATCCAGGCGGCTTCGGTTTTCCCCTCACCGGTTGGGGCCTCAATGAAAACAATAGCAGGAGAATTAATTTTCGTTCCTAAGGAGCGGCATTTTTCCTGGAGCGGCCTAAAATCAAATTTGAAGATTTCTTTATCGGGAATATTTAATTCCGGTTTAATTTCGGTATGGAAAATGTTATTTACGGCTGATTTGGCTTTATCCTGTGCATAGGAAAAATAATCTTTGCAAGGAATTAGGTCTTTTTTATATTCAAAATATTCTTCCATCGACCCAATCCAATCGGAAAGTGTTATCAGCCCTGCGAGTTTCATGATAAAAGAGGGTATCTCTTTTGTCGTGAGTTCAGGAAAATCAAAAAAATCGATGCTATACAATCCGGTTAAAATTGAAATCATTTCATTTCTGGAGTTTTTCCAATAATCATTCTTATCACGAATGTATAAATCAACAACATCCATCGATCGAATAAATTTGCCATGGTGCCCCCCTATAACTGATGCTAAACACACAGCAAAATCTCCCTTGTCAGTTCCGGGAGTATATTTTTCTTGCCACTTGTCTAACAATACTTTTGCCGATATTAATGTATGATCGGATTGAGATCGATATCTGCTGGGAAAATCTAATTTAATTTTTTTTTGGAATCCGGATGAAGCTTTTCCAATGTCATGTAATCCTGCCCAAAAAACAAAATATTTTTTTAATTTTGAATTGAAATTATTTTGTCTGATAAATTCATCCGCTAAAACCGAAGCAACACAAGCGACATCTATGAGATGATAGATAAGTAAATGGCAATGATCTTCATTTTGGTATTTCGCATATATGGATTTGATAAGTTCACTCATAATTACATTGTGATTTGTCTTTCATTTTTGATTTCATAACAGACATTTGTCAACCCGCCCAGCTAAGTAAAAAGAGTATCCACAGCTAATAATAATGTCAATAAAAACATGCAGGTTCAAGTAAAATTTCCCCATGCCCCCCCTCCCCCTCCGGCTGTGCCCGGGTAAGCACAGCCGGAATGAGGACAAATCGGGTTAGGGATTAGGTAATGCTGACGGGCTGTTGTTTTTCCAGAATCATGTTGACGTTTTTTTGGTCCAGGTGATACCAGGCGCCGGTGGCGGCATCCACAATCACCGGTACCAAACCGCCGAGGACATCCAGAACGATCCAGCCGGCTCCCACATGATTGTTGAGCTGAAAGGTTTTGGTCTGGAAACCCTCTTTCTTGAATTCAATCGTATACGTCTTTTTGGATTCAAGCTGCACTGAAATAGGCGTCTCTCCGTAAAGGTCCCCATTGATAAAGATTTGGGCGCGCTGCGGGTCGCTGTTAATCGAAATTTCCTCATTGGTTCCCTTAAATAAAGTCGCGCAGCCCACTAAAAATGCCAACACTAAAAATACCGAAAAAATTTTGAGACATGTTCGTCCCATGTCAACCTCCTTGAGTTTTGTGTATGTTTACAATTTATGAGATTTCAGTGGATATGTCAACATGTTTTTGAATTTTCCGTTTTCCCCGGAGTTGGATATGGGCAATATAGCGAGACGAGGAATGAATGGAGACAGAAGAGGAATTGATTCTTCAGCCTGCTTTGCCGAACTCAGAGTGACATGGGACAAATAATCCATATGCAATATGCTTTTGACTCCAGAATGGCGCTGAGGCTCCATAATGACAAGAAATTGGATTCACAAGCTTTAAAATGACATGAGATTACTCGATAGGGATATTTAACGGCTCATGCACAAGGAGAGGGTCTCGCTTCATTCGACGATGTCGTCTAAGATCCCCATCGCCGCTCTGCGGCTCGGGGATGACATAATGATTGTTCCCTGAATGAGAAGACGGGACCGTTTCATTCGGCGAGGCAGTCTAAGATTCTTACGGCCTGCTATCCCAGGCCTCAGGATGACCGGACGGCATCGTTTCTTCGAACTGATGCCGATTCCTTCAGCGAGGCAGCACAAGATCCTCACGGCTTGCTAGCGCAAGCCTCAGGATGACATGTGGGTGTCGTTTCTTGGAGTCAGGGCCGTCTTATCCGGGGAAGCCGTCTAAGATTGCGACGGATCCTGCGGACCCTCGCAATGACGAGTGGGTGACGCTTCGCTCAGGGTAACAACGTGGCTGTCATTTTGAACTAATGAATCCCGGTCCCCTGCAGGATGTGTAAATTGCGTGCCTGGCTATAGTTTAGGCGAATTCGGTGGATTGCAGAACATCCTTAAGATCGGATTCTCTGAGAAACCGGCGGCCGAGCTCATCGGCGTCATCTCTGTTAATGATTTTTTCGTTCAGGGCGAAGGCCATAAGTCTTTTTAACCTCACTGCTTGTTCTTGGCCATCATAAATAAAAGGTTCATACCGGTCCCACCCTTTTTGCCGCATCATCTGTATGAGATTATTGAAATAATTCTTGGAAATTATCTTCAGTTCATATGCGCGGTGGATGCAAGCCTGCATGGATATGCCGTAAAGCTCTTTAATATGCTGCCACTCCCAAAAGGAAATTTTTCTCCTTTTGGGTCCGATTAAATTGACCATCGCATCACCGGGAAGGAGAAAAGCGCCGGCAAAACTGTGACACAATCCTTCTTCGTGAGCAATGTCATGATGGAAATCAAACAAAATATGGGCCAATTCATGGGCGGCGGTGAAGCGCAGCCGGTCCAGCGGCCGGTTTTTATTGAGAATCATGACATGGCAATGCCGGTTTTTGGCCGTCATGCCGTCAAAATCATCACCGGCTGTTGTGAGAAATATCTTGATTCCCTGGTCCTCAAAGAGTTCCAGGAGATTGACGATGGGCGACTGGCCTAATTTCCAAGCCCGCCGAAGCGCTTGGGCTGCGGTTTCCGCCTCGGCCTGATTTTTAACTTTCAAATCCGACACCGGATTAGTGAATGTTCTTTCCATACCGAGCCTGGATTCAAGTTCACAGGAATATCCCAGATAGTCGATGGTTTTGAATTTCAGTGCTTCTTCTTCTTTGCGAGGGAGTTTGGATTTCTGCCGGAACTGCAGGTGGGTAAGATCCATTTCCCGCCCTTCCTCAAAGAAATCGAGCTTTACCTGCATGGCTTCAGCCAGTTTTGTGAGGACTTCAGGCGCGGGACGCATAATGCCGTTTTCATATTTACTCACTGCTTGGCGGGAAACAATATAACCGGCTTTTGAAACCAGTTCTTCCATGCTGAGGCCGGCCATTTTCCGAGCGGTCTTAAACCGGTGGGCGAAATGCTGAGTCTGGGATTTTTCTTTCTTTGAAACCATTGCGGCCTTGGATTCATATTTTATGCTGACAGGAAAATTTTTGCAATCTCCAACCTTTTCTCCTGCATACGGACTTTGGCTTTAAAAAAAAGATGAATTATGTATCGGATTCGTCTCCTCGTACGGGAGGCGTCTAAGATTCCCGTCGCTTCGCTCCGGGAATGACAAGGGGAAACGCGCCAGAATGACTAGGAGGCGCTCCGGGAATGACCAGGAGAAGCTGCTCCCGGAATGATATAGGGACTCTCTGCCGCAATCATCAGAATTAAAAGAGGAAACGATCCGTGATGACAGGAGAGTGTGCGGGAAAGGATATGAGAGCCCCCCAACACAGACCTAGGAGTTTAGATACGAATAACGAATTGATGAGGCCAGGCCGCCGTTTAGCTGGTTTTAAGCTTGAATTCGATGGCGGCGGCCGGTTCGAGGACCTGAAAGGTCATAGACTCCGTGAAATAGAGCTCAACCGTACCGCTGGTATGGCTGGTATAGCCGATGGAAAAATCCTGGCCCAATGTCAGCAGGTAATCACCGCCCCGGCGGGAAATCAGCACGCCGCCCTTGACGACCGGGCTCCAGCGCAGCTCGCCGCGGATAATGTCTTCGATGCGCTTTTTCAGCGGATAACCGCGTTCATCTCCGGCCATGACCGTCTGATAAGGAATATTACCCAGAACCAGATCAAAGGGGCCTCCGATTCCTTCTTCTTCAATAGCCACCAATCCTTTTTCGATGATTTCCGGATAACCGGACGCATCATTTGGTACCGGCAAGGGCTTATGAGGCGACGCCTCGGCGATCCCCTGGACTTTTACGCCTTTGAACCCATAGTAGACGGTTTTTTCTTCAAAAAGGGCGACTTTCCGGGCCGCTTCTTCCACAGCATCCATGTCCGGGTCTTTTAAACCCCGGGAAATGGAATCCATTTCCTGGAGATCCAGTGTAAACGGAAGCCGGATTTCCACAAGCGGCAGCACTTCTCTTATACCCCAAGGAACACCATCCACGGTCTTTTCCGCCACCTTCACACGGCCTGTAGGCACAGCACCCAATTCCCATCCGTGTGGTCCGCTGATATCCGTCACGGAGCGGGTGGTCAGGTTGGCTTTTATTGTCAATTTTGCCTGGTCTTCAATCTCTTCCCAGGCTTTTTCACTTAATGGCGCTAAATTGCGCTTTAAAATATCCATCATTCCTCCTTATTATCAGATTCCTGCTTATCTAATCCCGAGATCCCCCGAACCGGATGAAGATTCTTCATCATCTTCTTCTATCTCCACAATGGATTTTTCCGTGAAAAGATAAGTTTTTAATTCTTCATCGAACTCCGGAATTTGTCTTCGCAGCCATTCCAAAAGCATGGAGGCATGTTCGATTTCCTCATTCCGGTTATGCAAAAGAATTTTCTTTAATTCTTCATCCTCGGCAACATCCGCCCGCTGGTTGTACCAGTCAACGGCTTCCAATTCTTCAATCATGCTTGCCAGAGCGCGGTGCGCCGACTGCGCTTCTTTGGAAAGCCCCGATTCATGATATGTCGTGCTCATTTAAAACTCCTTTCTTGCCCTGAACTATTGCACGGCTGATACAAACATTTTCACATGAATAATTCAGGCTGTTAAATAAAATCCTTCTACTTGATACAATGCAATATCCATGCCATGTCAAAGCCGCACTTGATTGATTAATACACCCGTTATAAGACGCTGAACATAGACTTGACGTTCAGGACGGCGGGACAAATCCTCTTCTGCCGGAAACGCCATCAAACACGTTTGCGGTCTAATACCGCCATTTCCTTACTTAAACGCGTAAATGTGCAGTATCTAAACATTCTCTTCATTATTTATATATTTCTTACCCTTTTATTTGTTGACTTTTAGCGTTGACCGCATTAACTTATTATTCTATAAGGGAAAATAGTCAATCTACATTTGGAAGCGGCTTTTTCTCGATTACAAGGGAGGCGATCATGTTTAATCGTTCCATCACATCTGTCTTCGTCGGAATTCTTCTGGTTTCCATTCTTTGTTTAACCGGATATTCCTTATTCAAACAGGAAACACACCCTTTTCCTCATCCGGAATCCGGCTATATCGAGGGCCGGGTGCTGGTGAAATTCAGCCGGGGATTAAGCGCGTCCGCTGTTAATGATATCGCAGCGGGACTTGGTATAGAGGCTGTAAAGAATTATAAGGCCCTTGCCCGGATAACCGGCCATCAATATGCCCTGATTGAATCCGCAGATATGACCACTCCGGAGCTTCTGCAGATGCTGAAAAAACAGCCGAAGGTGGCTGCGGTGTCTCCGGATTACCGGGTTCACGCCTTGGACCGGTTCCCTGATGACCCGCAATTCGGGAATTTATGGGGCCTGCATAACACCGGGCAGAGCGGAGGCACCCCGGATATCGATATAGACGCTCCTGAGGGCTGGGACTTTTCCACTGGGTCCGAATCGGTCGTGGTGGGTATCATTGATTCCGGAATTGACTACCATCACTCCGACCTCCAATCCAATATGTGGACTAATCCGGGTGAAATCGCCGGGAACGGAATTGACGACGACGGAAACGGATGGGTGGATGATATCCACGGCATTAACACCATTGTCGACACCGGCAATCCCATGGATGATAACGGACACGGCACGCGTGTAGCCGGCATCATCGGCGCGGCCGGCAACAATGCGGCCGGAGTGACTGGAGTAAACTGGAATGTGAAAATGATCGCCGGGAAATTTTTAAATGTCGATGGAAACGGAAACACTTCGGACGCCATTGAGTGCCTCAACTATTTTGTGGACCTGAAAACCAACCAAGGCGTTAATATTGTGGCCATTAACTGTTCTTACGGCGGCAGCGGCTACAGCTCGATCGTCGAAGACGCCATCAACGCCGCCGGGTCGGCGGGCATCATTGTCTGCGCCGCAGCCGGGAATGAAGGAACCGACAATGACACCGATCCCTTCTATCCGGCCTCCTACGACTGCGACAATATCATCTCGGTTACCGGTGTAGACCGTAACGGCAGCCTGATGCATAACTACGGCGCCTCGTCTGTTGACCTAGGCGCTCCCGGAAGCGAAATATTAAGCACTGCTAAAGGGTCATACACACCGTCTGCCGGGGACTTTTTTTTCGACGACATGGAATCCGGTGCCGGCCAATGGACCACCGGCGGTACCAATAATTCCTGGGCTATCTCTGAAGACCAGGAAGGATTTGAAAATCCATCCTATCCTGTGCCCAGCCCCACCCATTTTTGGAGCGATTCACCGGGAAGCGACTATGCCGGCGGCACGGATGCCTGGCTGATGAACGCGTTCGACCTGGATTTATCCTCCTTTGCCGGACAGCCGGTTCACCTGGGATTCGGGGCCGCCATTCGTATTGAACGGTTCTGGATTTTCATCGACCATGGATATGTTGAGGTTTCCGGGGACGGAGGGGACACCTGGACCACTTTGGTTGATTTTTCCGGTTTTCCCTACTACTGGTGGCCGGATTATGACTTCGCCCTGCCGGAAGAAGTCAAAACCTCTCATTTCCGGATGCGGTTTCGGCTGGTTTCCGACTATTTTCTCGAACAAGACGGCTGGCTTCTGGATGATATCGGAGTCGGAACTAATATCAATTTCGGATATCAAAACATATCCGGCACATCGGCAGCTGCTCCTTTTGCAACCGGAGCAGCCGCCATATGCGCGGCAGCGTTTCCTTCAGAATCAATGAGCGCGCGCATCGACCGGATCATTAACGGCGCTGCCCCGCTGGCCTCTTTAAGCGGTAAATGTGTCTCCGGGGGCATGCTCAACCTGTACGGTGCATTGACCCAATCCCCGGATATATCGGGAACGGTTACCGACGGGGGAACCGGCCTGGCTAATGTCTACATGGAAGGCTTGCCGCATAACACCTTCACCAATGGGAGCGGTGAATATTCGGATTACACGCCTTTCGGATGGTCAGGCACCGTCACTCCGGCCTTGACCGGATATTCTTTTACCCCGGAACAACGGACTTACATTAATGTGAATGAAGACCAAACCGCTCAGGATTACGCGGCGGCCATCCTGACATATGAGATTTCCGGAACGGTCACCACCGGCGGCTCCGGACTGGAAAACGTTGTCATGGGCGGACTGCCCGGAGATCCTGTCACCAATGCCGCCGGAGAATATTCCGGGACGGTCGATCACGACTGGAGCGGCACCGTCACCCCGGTTTTGGACTGCTACTCCTTCTCTCCTGAGTCCATAGAGTACACCAATATCACGGAAAATCAGAGCGGAGAAGACTACACGGCTGTTCTTGACACGTTTACCATTTCCGGAGCGGTCACAGAGGACGGAAGCGGACTTGAAGGAGTTGTCATCAGCGGCCTCCCGGGGGATCCTGCGACCAGCTCGGACGGAGAATACAGCGCAACCGTGGACTGCGGATGGAGCGGTACCGTCACCCCAACTCTTGAAGGGTATATTTTCACTCCCGCTTCACAAGATTTTTCCGATGTTCATGAGGATCAAATCCAGGATTTTACTGCGGAAATTATCACATATATCATTTCCGGAACCGTCACGGAGGGCGGCACCGGTTTGGAAAATGTCATCATCACCGGCCTGCCCGGCGACCCGGTGACAAATTCCTCAGGGGAGTATTCCGCACCTGTAGATTACGGATGGAGCGGAACGGTCACCCCGTTCCTTGACTGCAACTCTTTTGATCCCGCATCCAGAGACTATACCGATGTCACCGCGGATCAAACGGGCGAAGATTATACGGCTTCTCTTAATACCTATACCATTTCCGGCACAGTTACGGAAGAAGGAACCGGCCAGGAAAACGTCACCATGACCGGTTTGCCCGGGAATCCGGCTACCAATTCTTCCGGGACCTATTCCGCAACCGTAGACTGCGGATGGAGCGGCACCGTCACCCCGGCTCTGACCGGCTATGCCTTTACTCCCGCTTCCAAAGATTACACTGACGTCCATGATGATCAAACCCAGAACTATACCGCTGAACTTTTAACCTATACCATATCCGGCACCGTCACCGATGGCGGTTCCGGACTCACAGGCGTAACGATGACAGGACTGCCGTCCGCTCCTGTCACCGCAGGCGACGGCACGTACAGTGATACGGTCGATTACGGATGGGGCGGAACTGCTGTCCCCGCACTGGCAGGATATTCCTTCACACCCGAATCCATTTCCTACACCGGTGTCACCGCGGACCAGACCGGACAGGATTACACAGCGACCTTGCTGACATATACCATATCCGGCACCGTCACCGATGGCGGTTCCGGACTCACAGGCGTAACGATGACAGGACTGCCGTCCGCTCCTGTCACCGCAGGCGACGGCACGTACAGTGATACGGTCGATTACGGATGGGGCGGAACCGCTGTACCCGCACTGGCAGGGTATTCCTTCACACCCGAATCCATTAACTACGGCGATGTCACCGCGGATCAGACCGGACAGGATTATACTGCCGTCTTGCTGACATACACTATCTCCGGCACCGTCTCCGAAGGCGGATCCGGACTCACTGGCGTTACAATCACCGGGCTGCCGTCCGCTCCTGTCACCGCAGGCGACGGCACGTACAGTGATACGGTCGATTATGGCTGGAGCGGGACCGCTGTACCCGCACTGGCGGGGTATTCCTTCACACCCGAATCCATCGCCTACAGCAATGTCACTGCGGATCAAACCGGGCAGGATTACACCGCCACCTTGCTCACATATACCATTGCCGGAACCGTTACTTCCGGCGGCAGCGGACTTTCCGGCGTGACCATCACCGGACTGCCTGCTTCCCCTGGAACCATCGCAGACGGTTCTTATTCCGACACTGTCGATTACGGATGGGGCGGAACTGCTGTCCCCGCACTGGCAGGATATTCCTTCACACCCGAATCCATCACCTACAGCAATGTCACTGCCGATCAAACCGGCCGGGACTATACCGCGACTCCGCTTTATTTCACAATTTCCGGAACCGTCACAGCCGACAGCGCGGAGCTTGCCGGCGTCACGATCACCGGCCTCCCTTCAGCTCCCGTTACAGCCGCAAACGGCACCTACAGCGACACCGTCGACCACGGCTGGAGCGGCACCGCCGCGCCCGTGCTCGCCGGATATTCCTTTACGCCGGATTCCATTAACTATACCAACGTTGCCGCCGACCAAACCGGACAAGACTACACTGCTGCCTTGCTGACATACACCATTTCCGGCACCGTTACTGCCGGAGGATCAGGGTTATCAGGCGTAACAATAACCGGGCTGCCGGCATCACCCGCCACCTCTGGAGACGGGACGTATAACGACACCGTCGACCACGGCTGGAGCGGAACCGCCGCGCCCGTGCTCGCCGGATATTCCTTTACGCCGGATTCCATTAACTATA
>CAZDJZ010000009.1:0-4573 GCA_964505785.1 uncultured Eubacteriales bacterium | reverse complement strand
CCAACGTTGCCGCCGACCAAACCGGACAAGACTACACTGCAAGCTTGATCGCGGTCACCATCGCAGGAACCGTGACGGAAAGCGGCGCCGGACTCTCCGGAGTAACCCTGTCCGGGCTTCCAACGCCGCCCGTGACTGCCGGAGACGGCACTTACAACGGCACCGCAGATTACGGCTGGAGCGGCACGGTCACTCCGGTGCTGGCCGGTTATCTGTTCTCACCTGAAAACCGGACCTACACCAATGTCACCGAAGACCAGACCGGCCAGGATTACACCGCAGAAGCTTTCTATGCCAATTCTCCCTCCAATTATCAAGTCATCCCGGAAGTCTTGTGGGCTCCGGCTGTCGGCGCAGGCATCTGGATGACGGAAATCCAAATAACGGATGTTACCGGTAATTCCGAAGTCTCTGTCTATTTCAATTCCGCCTCGGGGGAAAGGCGGGGGCCGTTTGTGCTGTGGACATCCTCTTTTGAGAATTTCAGTGTCAAATTCGATAACATCTTAAGCACGCTGGCCGGACTGGATGACGGATACAGCTACTATCAGAAACTCGGAGCCATGGAGTTTGTCACCCAGGATCCCGGGCATAAGATCCACGTCACCGCCCGCACCCGGAACGGCAATTATTCCAAAACCTTTCAGGGTTTAAATCATAATGACGACAATACCGCCGCAGTCTCCCGGCCCATGATGATACAGAATATGGTTTCTAATGAAACATTCCGAACAGCCTACGGAGGATTCAATCCCACTGAGGAATCTGTTGCCGTGGAATTCGAACTGATCGACAGCAGCGGCAATACTATCGGCTCCACATTCACACGCAATGTTTCCGGCCATCAATATGCGGGCTTCTCTCCTTTCACAGAAGCGGGCGTACCTTATCCCGAATATTCCTATGACAATGTGTGGATGAAAATCACACCGGTGTCAGGAAGCGGCGAATTGATAAGCTTCGGGGCTACTGCCAACAACAATACCAATGATCCGGCGGTGCATATCGCGGTTCAGGCCGGCGACATCGGCGGCTTCAATTCCCCGTCTAACTATCAAGTTATCCCCGAAGTTCTGTGGGCGGAAGCAGCCGGCGGAGGCACCTGGATGACGGAAGTCCAAATCACGGATATCACCGGCGGCTCAGAAGTGTCCGTTTACTTCAACTCAACTGCAGGTGTGCGGCGCGGACCAGTGGTTCTGTTTACAGGAACCGGACCCGGAACCAGTGTCAAAACCAGCAACCTTCTAAACATTCTCAGCCAACTGGATTCGGGATTTAATTATGAAGGACAGGTCGGGACAGTTGAATTCGTGACACAGGACGAGTCACACAAAATTCAGGTCATCGCCCGTACCCTCAATGAAAATTACTCCAAGACATTTCAGGGACTCAGCCGCCATACCGCAAACACACTAGGAACCGGCCGCACGATGATGGTGCAAAACCTGCTCTCAACGGATACCTTCCGCACAGCCTTCGGCGCTTTTAATCCTACGGATGATTCTGTTACCGCAACGTTTACTCTAATAGACCAATACGGCAACACCATCGGCACACCGGTCACAAAATCTTTTTCCGGACATCATTATCAAGCTTTCTCTCCGTTCAGTGAAGCCGGAGTCCCTTATCCGAACTATACATACAACAACACCTGGATTAAAGTCGAAGTCACTTCAGGTTCGGGGCAACTGATCATGTACGGGGCGAGCGCCAATAGTGTTACGAATGACCCGGCATCCCACAAAGCAGTGCAGTATTGAAAGGAAAGTGGTGGTTATTTTTTTCATTTATTAAAATCATTTTTATTTAAGTCGCTATAAATATTTGCTTTATCTTTTTAATTGTGGTAAATTTTCTCCAGAATTTAGTTTATTTAAGATAAAAAGCTTTGGAAGCGGCTTTTTTATCTGCAGGCTAAGGAGGAAGAATTGATTAAAAAGACAACTATCCCTATATTTCTAGGAATTTTCTTGGTATCCGGTTTGTTTTTGGCCGGGTATTCATTTTTAAGTAACGGTCCCCAATCCATTCCCGGAGCGGAACAGGCTTATGCCGAGGGCAGGGTGCTGGTTAAATTCACCCGGGGCGTGGGACAGTCAGCAGCCCGTGATGTGATCGCAGGCCTGGGATTGGAAACCATAAAAACATTCCCGGCCATATCCCGCGTTCAGGGCTGTCAGTACGCCCTGGTTGGCTCAAAAGATAAATCAACGGAAAAATTAATCCGGAAATTAAAAAGAAATCCGACTGTTTTTTCCGTCTCCCCGGATTATAAAGTGCACGCACTGGACCAATTTCCAAATGATACGGATTTCGGCGATCTGTGGGGCCTGCATAATACCGGACAGGAAGGCGGCACACCGGATATCGATATCGATGCACCCGAAGCCTGGGATTTCACCACCGGCTCGGACACGGTGGTGGTCGGTGTAATCGATTCCGGCATCGATTACAATCATCCCGACCTCCAGGCCAATATCTGGGCCAATCCCGGTGAAACACCGAACAACGGCATCGACGATGACGGCAATGGTTATGTGGATGACATTCACGGAATAAATGCCATTACCGGCTCCGGCGATCCTATGGACACGAATACGCACGGCACCCATGTCGCCGGCATCATCGGCAGCACCGGAAACAATGCCCAAGGGGTGACCGGAGTCAACTGGACGGTCAAAATGATTGCCGGGAAATTCTTAAATGCCGACGGCAGCGGATGGAATTCCGACGCCCTCGAATGCATCAATTATTTTATTGATCTTAAAAACAACCACGGGGTGAACATCGTGGCCCTTAACGCCTCCTACGGCGGCGGCAGTTATGACAGCACTATGCGCGATGCCATTAACGCGGCCGGAACCGCCGGCATCCTCTTTTGTGCGGCAGCCGGCAATGACGGCAACGACACGGACAGCAGCCCCCATTACCCCGCTTCCTATGACTGCAGCAATATTATTTCCGTCACCGGCGTGGACCGCGACGGCGCTCTGCTTTATAACTACGGGACAACCACAGTCGATCTAGGCGCTCCCGGCGCTGCCATATTGAGCACCGTTAAGGGTGAATATGCTCCCTCAACCGGCGATTTGTTTTTCGATGACATGGAAGCAGGCGACGGCAACTGGACCGCCGGCGGCGCGCACAATGACTGGGCCATCACCACGGACCAGGAGGGATTTGAGAACGCATCATTTCCGGTTCCCAGCCCCACCCATTTCTGGAGCGATTCACCGGGATCGGACTATGACCGCAACTGCCGGTCCTATCTGATGACAGCGGCTGACCTGGACTTATCCGCGTATGCGGGGCAGCCGGTCCATCTCGGGTTCGGAGCGGCCCTTTATATCGAAAATTACTACGATCATGCGTATGTGGAAGTGTCCGGGGACAGCGGTTCCACCTGGACGCAGCTGACCGATTTTTCCGGGTTTGCTCATTACTGGATTCCGGATTATGATTTCGCCCTGCCGGAAAGTGTAAAAACCTCCCAGTTCCGGATGCGGTTCCGGATGGATACGGATAATTCCGTTCAGTACTGGGGATGGCTGCTTGACGATATCGGTGTAGGTACAGACGTCACCTACGGCTATAATTCCTGGGGCGGGACGTCTACGGCTGCGCCTTTTGTAACCGGCGCTGTGGCTATGTGCGCAGCCTATTTTCCTTCCGAATCTATGTCCGCCCGCAAAGACCGTATTCTCAATAGCGTCATGCCGCTCTCATCGTTAAGCGGAAAATGCGTATCCGAAGGGATGCTGAATTTATATAACGCCCTGACTTATTCTCCGCTTATTTCCGGAACAGTAACCGCCGGCGGCTCCGGGCTGGAAAGCGTCTACATGAACGGGCTGCCGCATGATACCTTTACAAACGGAAGCGGCGATTACGAAGACTATGTTGTTTCCGGGTGGGGCGGCACAGTCACTCCGGCTTTGACCGGATATACCTTCACACCGGCCAACCGCACATACAGTGGAGTCGCCGCCGATCAAACCGGGGAAGACTATACAGCCGCTCTCATCACTTACACGATTTCAGGAACCGTCACCGAAGGCGGCTCCGGATTTGAAAACGCAGTCATGAGCGGGCTGCCCGGCGACCCGGTCACCAATTCGCTCGGCGAGTATTCGGGGACGGTAGATCACGGCTGGAGCGGGACAGTCACGCCGGTTCTTGATTGTTATACCTTTACGCCCGCTTCTATGGATTACACCAATGTCACCGCCAACCAGACCGGAGAAGACTACACCGCCGCATTGGATACCTATACAATTTCCGGTACTGTTTCGGAAGGCGGCTCCGGACTGGAAGACGCAGTCATGAGCGGGCTGCCCGGCGACCCGGTCACCAATTCGCTGGGCGAATATACCGGCACCGTCGACTGCGGCTGGTCCGGCACGGTAACACCGTCACTGGCCGGGTATACCTTCACGCCCGCCTCCTCTGATTATACCGATGTCCACAGCGACCAAATTCAGGACTACACGGCGACACTCAACACCTACACCATCGCCGGAACCGTCACCGAAGGCGGCTCCGGACTTTCCGGCGTCACCATCGGCGGTCT
>CAZDJZ010000008.1:106165-110726 GCA_964505785.1 uncultured Eubacteriales bacterium | reverse complement strand
GGGGAGTCGAACGCTCGCGAAGCGAGCAAGAACCCAAGTAACCCTAGTAACTCTAGTAACCCGAGTAACGCGAGCGCAGCGAGCATAACGAAGCACTCTAAGATTCCCGTCACTCCGTTCCGGGAATGACATGGGGGAGTCGAACGCTCGCGAAGCGAGCAAGAACCCAAGTAACCCTAGTAACTCTAGTAACCCGAGTAACGCGAGCGCAGCGAGCATAAAGAAGCACTCTAAGATTCCCGTCACTTCGCTCCGGGAATGACATAGGGGAGTCGAACGCTAGCGAAGCGAGCATAACGAAGCAGTATAAGATCCTCATGGCTTGCTGACGCAAGCCTCAGGATGACATGTGGTACCCGCCGCTGCGCTCCGGGAATTGCATTGATGTCAGCCCAAGTACTTTTTGAGGAATCGCCCCGTATGTGACTCCGGGTGATTCGCGACCTCTTCCGGAGCGCCCTGGGCCACAACCCGGCCGCCTTCGTTTCCACCCTCTGGCCCTAAATCAATGATATGATCCGCACATTTAATCATATCCAAGTTATGTTCGATCACCACCACGGTGTGCCCTTCATCCACGAGCCGCTGGAAGGTCTGCAGCAGAACCGCTATATCATCCGGATGCAGACCAATGGTGGGTTCATCAAAAAGGTACAGGATTTTATTGTTCCTCTGATGGACCAGATTATGGGCCAGCTTGATCCGCTGCAGCTCGCCGCCGGAGAGAGTGGTGGTGGGCTGGCCCAGGCGGATATAACCCAGGCCCACATCCAGCAGAGGAGACAGCTTGCGGATGATTTTGGATTCCGCTTTGAAAAATTCACAGGCCTGGGAAATGCTCATTTGCAGCACATCGTCAATATTTTTGCCCAGGAATCTGACATCCAGGATTTCCGGCTTGAACCGCTTGCCTTTGCATGCCTCGCAGGGCAGCACCACGTCGGAGAGAAACTGCATTTCCACAATATTCTGGCCGGCGCCTTTGCATTCCTCGCAGCGGCCGCCTGAAGTATTAAATGAAAAATAACCGGGTTTAAATCCCTGGGCGCGGGCTTCGCGGGTCCGGCTGAAAAGTGTCCGGATTTCATCCATGGCTTTGGTATAAGTGGCGGGTATTGACCGTGGTGAAGTACTCAAAGGGGACTGATCCACCATCAGAATCCGGTCAACCTGCTCTTTCCCTGAAATAGCTTTAAAGCCTTCAGAGGATTCCCCTCGCCAGCCTTTATACAGCACATCAAAAAGCAGAGAACTTTTTCCGGAGCCGGAGACACCGGTAATGCAGGTAAATATATTTAGAGGAATCTTGATATTCAGATTTTTGAGATTGTGCAGCCGGGCCCCGGTAACGGCAACAAAGGTATCGGAGTTTCGCCTTTTCTGCGGGATTGGAATAGAACGTTCACCCCGCATATAGCGGGCGGTTAAAGAATCTCCTGAATTCAGAAATTTTTTCATCGGACCGGAATATACCACCTCTCCGCCGTATTCACCCGCCCGCGGACCCATATCGACGATATATTCCGCTGCCTGGATGATTTCCGGGTCGTGCTCTACAACCACTACGGAATTGCCGATATCTTTTAAGGATTTCAGGATATCGATCAACCGGTGGTTATCGCGGGCATGCAGGCCGATGCTCGGTTCGTCAAGCACAAATAGAGTGCCGACTAAAGAGGCACTGAGCGCGGATGCCAAATTGATCCGCTGGGCCTCGCCTCCGCTTAAGGTAAAGGTCATTCTGTCCAGGCTTATATAATCGAGCCCTACCTCCATCAGAAATTTCAGCCGGTTTTTTATTTCAAAAAGGAGCCGTTCTGCTACATTTAAATGGAAAGGCTTCAATTTCAGGTTCCGAAAAAACGTCAGGGCCTCCTGCACGGTTTTCGCGCTGACGTCTCCAATGGACAGGCCGCTGATTTTAACACTCAGCGCCGCCGGATTAAGCCGCATGCGTCTGCAGTCAGGGCAGGGAATATATTTCCGGTAGCGGGCCAGGAAGACCCGGACCTGGATTTTATATTTTTTTCTCTGCAGCCGTTCAAAAAAACCCATGACGCCTTTATAAGCACCGTCCCCGTAAAAGATAAAATCCTGCTGGTCTTTGGTCAGAATTTTAAATGGGACATCGATCGGGATGCCGCGGGCCCGCGCTCTGGAGAGAAGACGCTTCATCCGCCGCCGCGAAACCGGTTTTGTCCAGGGTTCGACGGCTCCTTCTTCCAGAGAAAGATTCCGGTTGGGAACAATCTTGTCTTTGTCCACTGCTGCCAGGTCACCGAAGCCGTGGCAGGTGGGACACGCGCCCTGGGGGCTGTTAAAAGAGAACAGATTGGGGACCGGTTCTTCATACTCAATGCCGCAGCGGCGACATTCCAGACGCTCGGAAAAACGATACGTTTTCGACGGCGAGTGCACGATCACCCGCCCGTCGCCCTGGCGTATGGCGGTTTCCACGGAATCGACCAGCCGCTCCCGCTCATCCTCATCCAAAATGATCTGGTCCATAAAGATTTCCAGCGATTCCTTGTTTTCTGTTTCAACTTCATCCAAGCTTGCAACCCGGCCGTCTTCCCAAGCCCGGTGAAAGCCTTCTTTTCTCAGTGTGTCCAGGCCTTGTTTCACCGGCCAAAGAAAAGTAATTGTGACTTCAGTTCCTTCGCTTGCTTGCAAGAGGGTTTCAGCTATGGCGTCGATGGTATCCCTGACCACCGGCTCTCCGCATCCCAGGCAATGGATGGTTCCCACCCGTGCAAACAGCACCCGGAGAAAATCATAGATCTCGGTGGTGGTGGCGACGGTGGAGCGGGGATTTTTGGTCGCCGCCTTCTGCTGAATAGCGATAGCCGGGGTGATGCCTTCGATCTGGTCCGCATCCGGTTTTTCCATGCGTTCCAGAAATTGGCGGGCGTAAGCAGACAATGATTCAATAAACCGCCGCTGTCCTTCGGCATATAAAGTATCGAAAGCCAGAGAGGATTTCCCTGACCCGGACACCCCGCTCACCACAATCATCTGATTGAGCGGCAGTTCCAGTTTAATGTTTTTCAGGTTATGAACTCTCACTCCGGAGAGGCGGATGTAGTCATTTTTGCTGGTCATAATTAAACCGAATTCATTATTATAGAAGGAAACTGTATTTTATTAAAGTAACTCTCTTGCTGCGCTCGATGGGATGCTATGTCATTCCCGGAGCAAAGCGACGGGAATCTTAGAATACATCGGCTGGTGAAACAAAGCCGCCCAATTCGGCGAAGCCGGCTAAGATCCTTACGGCCTGCTTCGAAGACTTCAGGATGATAATGCCGGGTTATTTTTTGATTTTTAAGTTTTGATTTAATAAGATAACGTCTCACTTTTAACTTTTCACTTTTTACTCTGACGATGCACTTGCTTCGCTCAGTGCAAGCCATATACTCGGAGCGGAAGGAAGAGAATCTTAAATGGCATCGCCGGAAAGGAGGAAAGAATGAAAAAAGGAACCCGCTGGGCCCCTGCTGAAAAAGAGCCGGCTGGATGAGCTGGCCTTATCTTGCCGGTCTGGCTTTAGCCCTGGCTATGGATGCCTTTGCGGTATCCATTGGTGTCAGTCTTTATTTAGGCGGCGCCAGCTGGGTCCAAAGCCTGCGCATGGCCGTCTATTTTGGTTTTTTTCAGGGCGGCATGACGGCACTAGGCTGGCTGACCGGCCGGGAAATTCTAGTCTATATTCAAGCATTGGATCATTGGGCCGCTTTTATTTTGCTTTCCATTATCGGCGGCCATATGCTGTATGAAGCCTTGTCGTCAGGACCGTCCCGTTTTAAAGCCAAAGATCCGACCCGGGGATTTCCGATTTTGGTTTTATCCATTGCCACCAGCATTGATGCTCTAGCGGCCGGAATGAGTATTGCCGTCCTCCATCTGCCGGTCCTGGTGCCGGCGGTGACAATTGGCGTGACCGCCCTGGCCCTATCGCTGCTGGCCGCCCGTGCCGGTCCGGCCTTTGGCCGCTGGGCGGGAAAAAGCGCCGAGATTGCGGGCGGCGTTATTTTAATTCTCATCGGGATTAAAATTCTTTTTGATCATTTAGGCTGAGATAAAGTAGGGCTAAAACTCCATCTTGATATCGTCTTCCGTATTCCAAGTCTTGTCCGGTCCGGCGGAGATGAGTGTAAAACTCGGTTTAAATCCGGCGCTGAACTTGATGGGATTGCCCCAGGCGTCCCAGCGGGCCGGGCCGATCCGGTTCCAGCGCGACACCTGGTTTAAATCTTCGGGCAGGGCGTCGTGCATGGCGATATAGGATTCGACCATCCGGCCGACCGACTGCATATTGACCCGTGTCATTTTCAGATTGGTTTCACTGTATGCGCCCACAGTTTTTTCCAGGTTCGACTCCCCGCTTTCGTCTTTATGCACCACGAATAGATAAAAAATGATCACCATCCCCAGCATCAACACCATGGCAATTCCTTTTATTTTCATGGAAGCGGCTCCCTCTGAGGTAAGTTTATTCCGATGGAATGCCGCTGTCAATGCAGGGCTCGCCTCTTCATGTCATCCTCGAGCCGCGAAGCGG
>CAZDJZ010000008.1:0-106065 GCA_964505785.1 uncultured Eubacteriales bacterium | reverse complement strand
CGAAGGGGATCTTAGACTGCTTCGTCGAATGGGCCGGTACCGATTCTTCATGACCTATCCACTCCCCTGTCATCCTCGAGCCGCGAAGCGGCGAAGGGGATCTTAGACTGCTTCGTCGAATGGGCCGGTACCGATTCTTCATGACCGATCCACCTGAAATTGATACAATAATACTAACGGAATAATTTTTCTGATTATACTGCGAGGCCGCCATGATGAAACGTGTCCGGACATTTTTAAAATCTGAAATCTGGGAAGTCAAGCTTGAAAATTTACCTGGCTGGAAGCGGGCAGGGGTAAAATTTCTCAAAATTATGATTTTTTCTTTCAATAAACTCGGCCGGGATGAAATGCAGGTGAGGGCTCCGGCGCTGGCGTTTTTTACACTCCTGGCTTTGGTTCCCATGCTGGCACTGGTTTTTGGAATCGCAAAAGGTTTCGGCCTGCAGAATGTTTTGGAGGATCAACTCAAGGCCCAGATAGCACTGGGAGGTGATCTGGAAGCCCGGTTGATTGATTTTGCCCAAACCACACTGCAAAGTGCACGGGGCGGACTGATTGCCGGATTAGGGCTTGTCTTTCTTTTCGTCACAGTAACCCTGCTTCTAAGCAATATCGAGTATTCCTTCAACCGGATTTGGGGTTTGGAACGGTCCCGAAGCTTATCCGTCAAAATAAGAGATTATTTCTCCATGATCTTTATCGGCACCATTCTGCTTTTGATTTCATTGAGCTTGACCGTCGTCCTGGCGGATGTTCCTTCGTTCATTGGGTATCTGGATAATGTCGTCAAGTTTTTCATCAGTTTGCTGCCGTATGTGTTGATTTGGTTTTTATTCGCCTTTTTTATTATATTCATGCCCAACCGGAGGGTCAGTTTCAAAGCGGGGCTGCTGGCAGGAGTGGTTTCCGGGACCTTGTATCAACTGTTTTTGAATTTTTATATCCGTCTTCAAATTACGGTTTCAGTTTATAATGCCATTTACGGAAGTTTTGCCGCCCTGCCGCTGCTGCTGCTTTGGATACAGATCAGCTGGCTTTGCCTCCTGTTCGGAGCAGAAGTCTCCTATGCTTATGAAAATGTAGGCACTCGCGGGTTTCATCCTGATTACACCCGTATCAGTGCGCACAGCCGCAAATTGGTTTTTGTCTGGATCATGCAGTTTATAACGGACCGGTTCAAAAAAGGACAAAAACCATGTACAGTGGAATGCATCACCGAAGAATTGGAACTCCCTTCCCAGCTGGTTAATTCTTCCTTGGAACAGCTGATAAAGGCGGGCCTGGTCTCTGAGACGGTTCTGTCTGAAAAAGACAGTTATGCATATCAACCGGCCGTTTCCGTGGAGCAGCTCACCGTAAAGAAAGTGTGGGATGCTGTTGAAAAAAAAGGCTTTGAAGATATTCCGGTTAAAGATTCAGCCGAACTGCAGAATATCCAAAAAATTCTTAAGGAATACGACGAGATGCTTGAAAAATCCGATTCCAACCTGAAGCTTATTGATATATAAGCCTGAACTATTCGCTGTCATCCTGATTATCTCAAATCTCAAATCTCAAATCTCAAATCTGAAAAGCATATCGCTGATGGATGTTCTTACGGCAGGCAAAGTCTTTGGAGACATTTGTTCATCTGGAATTAGTGAAGAGTAAAGAGAAAAATCCGGTTTGCTTCGCAGGCCTCAGGATGACATGTGGAAAGCCAGGCTAAATGTCGATTTCCCAGCCGTCATATGCCGCTTCCACTTTTTTTCCGGAAAGAGAGCGCATCTTACTGCGTGCGGCTGCCATATCCTTATAAAACCAGCTGCCGAAATGAGTGAAAATAATATGATCCGTGAATTGTTCAAATAGTTTGATCAAATTAGGAATTCCCTGGTGGCCGTAGATTTGCCCTTCCTCATCCCTGCGGATCATCCCGCCCTTGCGCATGAAACTGCCGTCCGTGATGACCAGATCCAAACCTTCCAGTTGAGGATGATAATCCTTATTGATCCAGACCATGTCTCCGGTGTAAAGCACACGCCGGTCTTTTTCGATGATATAAGCCTGGGATTGTACATACTTGCTGTGGATGGTGGGAACAGGGGTCACATGATAACCTTTTACAGTCTGAGATTTTGATATAACGCGGATGCCCGGGCACTGATCTGAAGACTCAGGAGCATAAACCGGGACGCCTATGGACACACCGCCGTTGGCGTCAAAAAAGGCATGGTCCGGATGCAGGTGGGTGATAAAAACCGCGGCCGGGTTGTACTTGAGAAATTCTTTTTCCCCAACATCAAAAAGCAGGCTGTTGTCTACAAGCAACCCGGAATGACGGGAATGATAGGGAGCGGACGGCTCGATATTGCCTCGTGTACCTAAGAATTTTATCTTCATAGCTCCCGTTGTCTTAACATATATCTCCTGCTTCGGTCAATATAAGCTTCAGCTTTCATTCAAACTGAACCAAAGGTATAATTATATTTACATGCAGGACATAAAAAACTACTACCTCATCGGGGACCTCCAGACGGCCGCCCTGGTCTCCAATCAAGGCTCCATCGACTGGATGTGTCTTCCCCACTTTGATTCCCCCAGCCTGTTTGCGCACCTTTTGGATAAAAACGGCGGATGTTTTTCCTTGACCGGGGATGTGGACGTTAAAGAAGCCGGATATCTTGGGGAAACTGCGGTGGTCGAATTTATCCTGAGCCAAGGCAATGCCCGGGTGCGCATGCGGGATTTCATGGTGCCGCGTCCGGTGGAAGAATGCGGCATCCATTTCCTGGTGCGGAAGCTTAAAGCAGAAAACGGAGATGCCCGCGTCACTTTCCGGTTTGCGCCCAAACCGGATTATGCCCGGCAGAACGGCATATCCCTGGAAAAGGCCGGCAATGGTTACCGGGCTCAGGTCAACACTCATTCCTTGATCCTGTATCTCCCAGCGGATGCCGAATTAATATCCGCCGACAAGGAATACCGCATTGAAGTCCCCATTCCCGAAGGCCAAAGCCGTGAGCTGGTTTTGGAATATCGGACCGGGGAAGAAGCAGATGTGGATATCGATGATTATGAAGAGTTTACAGTCCAGTTTTGGAAGGAATGGATCAGCCGGGGGACTATTTTCGACTTTTGCCGCCGACAGATGACCCGTTCTGCTGTCACGTTAAAACTTCTCCAGTACTATCCCACCGGTGCATTGATCGCCGCCCCCACAACTTCGCTTCCGGAGGAGCTGGGCGGAGGACGGAACTGGGATTACCGCTATGTCTGGGTGCGGGACGCTACCTTCACATTATATGCGTTTTTTATTTTAGGATACGAAGATGAAGCGGTCCGCTTTTTTCAATTCATAAAAAAAATAAGCCGCGGCTGTCCCCGGTGCAATGGAGAAATCCATTTGATGTACAGCATTAACGGCGGCCACGTGCCGGAAGAGCAGATCCTGGAGCATTTATCCGGCTACAAAGATTCGTCCCCGGTGCGAATCGGGAACGATGCTTTTGGCCAGCTGCAGTTGGATATTTACGGATCTCTGATTGACGCCTATTATTTCATGTGGACACACGGCATGGAGATAACCCGGGATACAAAAGATATCATCATAACTCTGGTTCAAAGCATTCTGGCGAATTGGCAAAACAAGGATAACAGCATGTGGGAAATCCGTCAGCACCAGCAGCATTATATCTATGGAAAAGTCATGTGCTGGGTGGGGATGGACCGGGCGGTCAAAATGTGCGATGCCATGGATATTGATGCAGAGACAAAACAGCAGTGGAACGATGCAGCGGATGAGATCAAGGCCTGGATTTGGGAAAATGGCTATAACGAGGATGCAGGTACCTTTGTGCAGTTTCCGGAAACCCGCCACCAAGATGCCGTCAATTTCCTATTTGTACTGCTTCAGTTCCTGGACCGGCATGAGGACCAGACCCGCCGGATTATTAACAACACCCGCCGAGAACTGCAACATGACCGGATATTTATTTACCGTTACTTGTCTGATGACGGCCTGTCCGGCGATGAAGGGGCCTTTGTGCTCTGCTCCTACTGGATGATAGCGGCTCTGGCTGCGGTTGAAGATATCAAAGAGGGCACCAGCCGTTTTTTTGAAATGGAAACATATATGGGCAAGCCCCGGCTTTTAGCCGAAGAAATTGATCCGGAAACCCGGGATTTTCTCGGTAACTACCCTCAGTCCTTTTCCCACATGGGCCTCATCTTGGCCGCCCGATACCTGAAAAAATATCATGACAAGACCGGGAAGGGTTCCATAGAGCGGGAATGATTCCATTAAGTCTCCTGTTTCCAATCCTGGCGGTGCTGCTGGTTTCATCCTTTATCCGGTCTTCGCTGGGATTTGGGGATGCAGTCATCGCTATGCCGCTTTTGGCCTTTTTAATCGGCATCCGCACCGCCACCCCTTTGGTCGCCCTGCTGGCCACAACCACCGCCGTAACCATTCTGCTCAAGAATTGGCGGCAGGCGGATTTCCGCTCTACTCTGCATTTGGTGCTGGCTTCACTGGCGGGCATTCCTTTCGGGCTGCTGTTTCTTAAACAGATGCCTGAAAATACTATGAAAATCATCTTGGGCATTATTATTGCATTCTATGGCGCTTTCAATTTATTCAGGCCCCAGCTGCAAGCCATCCATTTGCCCCGGATTGTGACCTGGCTTTTCGGCTTCATTGCCGGCATCCTGGGCGGCGCGTATAACACCAACGGCCCTCCTATTGTGATCTATGGGCATTTACGCGGCTGGCCCCCTTCCCGGTTCCGGGCGACGCTGCAGGGCTATTTTCTTCCCACCGGCTTTCTCATCCTCGCCGGCCACGGCCTGTCCGGCTTGTGGACCAGCCGGGTCATTGAGCTTTATCTTTTCGCCTTTCCGGTGGTCATGCTGGGTATTTTCCTGGGCGGGGCCGCTAATAAACGCATGCCGCATCGCCGATTCGCGGGTGCCGTCAACGCTGCCCTGGTCATCATGGGCCTGCTGCTTCTGGTCCGCAGCTCCGCCGCGATAATACAATGACTTCACTGTTCGATATTCTATCCTGGTATTACTAATGAAAAACTTTGTCATCCCCAGGCCGCAAAGCGGTCGAGGGAATCTTATCCGGACAGCAGAATTAATCGGAACATGGCAATTTTTATTATGTGAGCATAACACACCCAGAACGATGGAAATGAAACCACATGTCATCCTAAGGCCTGCGGCAGCAGGCCGAAGGATCACAAAATGCATCGTCTATAGAATCGGGTCCGTCTCGACAGGATGAGGCAGCTGGGGATCCTTCGTCGCTTCGCTCCTCTGGATGACAAGGATATCTCATTTTACAAGCAATAATCCTGGCTGATTCACCTCTCGATTTTTTGAAGCAAATCCCAGGCGCGGCTGAAATTTGGATCCAGGTCCAGGGCCTGTTCCAAGTGGGTCTTGGCTTCTTTCCATAAGAGATAGCCTAAGGCGTAATGGAGCTCTTCCGACTGGGGAAACAACTGCAGTCCGGTTTCAGCAAACAATCTGGCTTTATCCGGCATCCCGGCATAATCCAAAAGGGAAGAGATCCACGTACTGAAGCCGGATGGATTAGCCGCGCTTTTATGCACAGCCGCCTGATCGGCTTTTTTAAAATATTCCATGGCCTTTTTGCGGTCGCCGAAAAATAAGGCGCTGCAGGCGCGGGCAAAATACAGCCGGGCTGAAGCCGGGTACGCCTCCATTCCCAGTTCTGCGGCTTTGACCGCGGCCTCCTGCTTGCCGGTCATGGTGAAGTATTCCGCCATATCCGCCAAATCCCCGCTGAAATCGGGATAAGCCGAACCGTCTTTGGGCAGGCGGCGAACCGGGCGCTCCCATTCATCCCGGGGAACATACGGGGCCGGGAATAGGCCGCCTATCCGGGCATAGGCTTTTTCCCAGCCGGGCGCCCAATCCAGCACCTGATCTTCAACCTCCCCGGGAAAGGTCAAGGCTTCCTGAAAATCGCCGGCGCCGCGGTAAAAGTCAATATAATCGGCGAAAAACCGGATGGCCCCCCGTTTATGATAAATATCCAGAGGCCCTTGTTCCGCCAGCTTTTGCGCCATAAACGAGCCCACTTTGACAAAGGGACGGTTCAAAACAGGATGCCGGCCCATCTGTATTTGCCGGAAGGCTTGCACAAAATCATTTTGCAGCGCTTCCCGGCTGACAATCTTCCTGAAAAGAGCGAAGGCGTTATTCCGGTCGGCTTCGTTGGAGGCAAGTTCTTTGCCCGACCGGTCATAAAATGAGGCGCCGTAATTGAAGGTTTCCTCCAGGGCGAAAACCAGGGCATCGCTGACGGCATTCCCGGTATAAACGGAAAGAATCCGCTCGCCAAAGAGAATTTCATAAACCCTCTGGGCGTATTTGCGGGGATTGGCCTGTTCAAAATTGCAGCCCACTGCCACCGCAAATTTTTCTTTGGGAAAGAGCACCAGGGCGGTTTTGGTTTCAGCCTGGGAGCCGGTATGGTTGGCCGAAAAATGTCCGTTAAAAGGCTGGATGCCCCATCCCATGCCGTATCCGGTTAAGCGCCCTCCCAAAGTAGCCATGGAGGTGAACATCCGGTCCACGGTTTCCTTGGAATGCAGCTTATGTTCCATCATACCGCGGGCGAATTTTAGAAGATCGCCTACGGTCGACCGGGTTCCGCCTCCGGCAAAGCGGCTGCTTATGTCCACGTATTCGGAATTTTTGATCTCACCTCTAACCAACTGATATCCTTCCACCCGCCCGGGCAGAATCTCCAACGGGCTGTCCATATGCGTACGGTCCATACCCAGAGGCCCCCAGATATATTCCCTCATGGTTTCGCCGAAGGGCATACCGGACGCGCCCTCCACCACCGCGCCGAGGAGATTGTAGCCGTAGCTGGAATAATTGTAGGCGGTACCCGGCTCCGCCACCAGATCGAAATTCTGGAAAACAGCCAGGGCTTCACGAGTGTCTTTATGGATTTTGATATGGCCTTCCACATCATAATCCCGGTAATGGCTGATTCCCGCCAGGTGGCCTAAAAGATGGCGGACGGTGACCGGCCATTTTTTCCGGGGGAAATAGGGCACATAACGCTGGACTTCTGCGTCCAGGTCGAGCTTGCCTTCCTCCGCCAGCTTGAGAACGGCCGCGGCGGTCATGGGCTTGGTGATGGAGGCCAGCCGGTAGGCGGATTCCGCAGAGGCGGGCGTATTGTTTTCCAGGTCGGAGAAGCCGAAGCCTTCCACCCAGATCGTGTCATCCTGCATGAAGCCGATGGTCATGCCGCCGATTTTATCCACCCGCATCTCCGCTTCCACATAATTCCTGATGCAGGCGATGTCGACCTCATTGACTCGGGTGCTTTGAACCGCCTTGCCCGGCACCGCCGGCAGGCAGATAAACAGTATTAAAACAAATAATGCTTTAAATCTCATAGAGCCCTCCCGTTTTTTTGTATAATTTTTTTATATCATATCTGATTCCTGTTTCAAATGCCCGTAGTGCCGGACTTGACAAAATGTATGTTTGCGAGTAAATTAAGCTGCATCGCAAATAATTCGCTTGTATTTTACGATGGTGAGAAAAATGTACGCAAATCGTTATATAGAAAAATCTGTGCTTGATGATCTAAAGGACAAAATGGTCTTTATTGGCGGCCCCCGCCAGACAGGAAAAACAAGTTTAGCAAAATATTTTCTTATGAAAAACAAACAGGATCTGACAAAGTGGTATATGAACTGGGATGCGCTGGAAGACAGAGAACTCATCATGGCAGAAACCTTTCCCTCAGGGAAAGGCTTGTTGGTCTTAGATGAAATTCACAAGTATTCTGACTGGCGGAGAATGGTAAAAGGACTGTATGACAAACGCGGAGATGAACTTGATATATTGGTCACAGGAAGTGCTCGTCTCGATTATTATCGCAGAGGCGGTGATTCCCTGCAGGGTAGATATCACTATTATCATTTGTTTCCATTTACGCTGTCCGAATTGGGAGATCCGGATTTCTCAACTTTAATGGACCTTTTTAAGTATGGGGGATTCCCTGAACCTTTTATAAAAGCCTCAGAGAAGGAATCTCGCAGATGGAGCCGTGAATATAGATTCCATATGGTCCGTGAAGATTTGCGAGACCTGGAACAAATCCAAAATATCGATGCCATTGAAAAAATGGTTTATCGTCTTCCGGAACTGGTCGGCTCTCCTCTTTCTCTAAATGCCTTGCGTGAAGACTTAGGGGTGTCTCATCAATCCGTTTCCCGATGGATGATTATGCTGGAAAACCTCTATATGGTATTTCGCATCTATCCGTTCGGTGCCCCTAAAATCAGAGCGGTGAAAAAAGAAGCCAAGCATTATCATATTGATTGGACTCTTATTGAAGATGAAGGCAGCCGGTTTGAAAATATGATTGCTTGCCATTTGTTAAAATGGTGTTGTTTTATTCAGGATACTCAAGGCTTTGACATGGAACTCCGGTATTTTAGAGACGTAGATAAGCGGGAAGTTGATTTTGTTATTGTCAAAGATGGACGGCCCATTTATTTTATTGAATGCAAGGCGGGGGACAGAGATTTTAATCCCGCCCTGCGGTATTTAAAGCAAAGGTTTCCGGAGGTCGAGGCTTGTCAGATTTTTCTCAAAAAAGGGCGGGATCACATCAACAAAGACGGCATCCGGTTATGCCCCGCTCATGTTTTTCTAGGAGACTTGGAATAATTTCGACTTAAATCCGCGGCATCATGATTTGTCTACCGCCGCCGTTCTCTTCGAAGAAATCATGAGCCGTATGTGGTGTCTTTGGGTTTGGTGACCTGAACCAGAGCTCCCGGATGGCTGGAAATTAATACCGATTCAAAAAATGCATGGTTATTTTTAAACATGACTTTAAAAATAACCAAGTTATTATGTAATTATGTTTAAACGCTGGCTCGATTTTTCGCTTGATAAAAGTCTCTTACTCATCGGACCCAGGCGCTCCGGAAAGACAACATATCTAAAACACAATTTCCCTGATTTCAAATATTCAACTTTGGACGATTATGATTTTTTAAACTGGGCCAGAGAAGACCCAAAGGGATTTGTACAGCATTTAGGGAAAAAAGCGATTATTGACGAGATTCAGAGGTTTCCCGAATTAACAGTCGCGGTAAAATATGCCATTGATAATGAAGATGCCTGTTTTTTAATGAGCGGATCAAGTACTTTAGGATTACTGGACCCGGCCGCGGATTCATTAGCAGGCCGAATCAATATTGTTTCTCTGCCGGTTTGCTGCTGGGGGGAAGAAGAGGGAGAACCGCATCATTCCATTTTCGAAGACAAACTGACACAGGTCAAAATAAATGAAGATAAAAGAAAATTGGATGAAGCGGTCATCTACGGGCACTTTCCTGAAGTACTCAATCAGCAGGATGAGAAACAAAAACAAAAGATACTCAATAATTATAAAAACACCTACTTTATCCGGGACATGATGCAGTTAGCAAGCATTGAAAATGCGGACGGGCTGATGGCGATATTCCATCATATTGCCAGATCTATAGGATCTCATTTGGAGATTTCAAGTTTCGGACATGAATCCGGGCTGAGCCATCCGACCGCAAAAAAATATATCAATGCATTAAGTTCATCTCAACTGATTTTCCGGATGCGGGGATATCAGGACGGCCCTGCCAAGCGCTATATCAAATCGTCCAAAATCTATTTTGCCGATAACGGCATTATTGCAAGCATGAACGTTTTTGTGAATGATGGGCAGATAATGGAAAATTTTGTTTTGTCCGAACTTGAAAAAAGAAGAAAACTTGGTTATATCGAAGCCGAACAGCTTTTTTACTATAAAAGCTCCGGAGGCCGGGAGATTGATTGCATATTTGAGTCGGGTGATACGATTTATGACATAGAAATTAAGGCATCCGCAAATATTTCCAAAAAAGACCTCCGGAATCTGATATCCTTTAAAACAGAAAGCAGGGAAAACATCAGAACGATTCTTTTTTATAAAGGGGCTCAGTATAAGCAAATCGACGGAGTTCACATTATTCCGGTCGCGGCTTTATACCGGGGAATTTAGAATATCTGAGATAAATACACAGAGCCGTTACCAGAAACGGTGCATGGAGATGTCCCAGTTATCCAGGGTGGTGCCTTGAGCTTTTTCCAGGGCGGCGAGCGAGAGATTGTATTCGATAAGCGCCTGGAGTTCCGTGCTTTTGGCATCGGCCAGGTCGCGCTGGAGCTGCAGCACCATGTAATTGGTGGATAAGCCGACTTCCAGTTTCTTTTCTTCAGCGGCCAGGGTCTCTTCCGCCAGCTCGCGGGCTTTTCTGTATGCCTGCACCCGTTTGTAGTTGGACTGGACCGCCCGGACGGCGTTGCGGATTTCCAGAAAGGCCTGTTTTTCCTGCCGTTTGAGATCGGCTTGGGCCTGCTTGAGCTCCACCTGGGCTTTGGCGTGCTGAGCGCGGGTAAAGACCATGCTGGTGGGGATGGTCAGGGTGAGCCCGACCGACCAGTTGTTGTATTCGAAATTGAAGCTGTCCGCCAGGGCCTGAGAGGCGCCGCCGGGGATGATATTGATGATATCACCGGTCAGGGGATTGTTGTCTTTATAAACGATCTGGTTTCCGGATACACCCGGGCTCCAATAAGAGGCGTTCAGGCTCAAATCCGGCAGCAGCTGATTTTTGGCATACCCTAAATCGATATTTTTATTGTCAACGGTATACTCCAGGGATTTAAGATCGGGACGGCTGACCAAGGCGGCGGCCAGGGCTTCGTCCATGGTGACCTGCCGTTCTTCGAACACCGGTTTGTCCTGCGGAACGATTTCCAGGATTTGTCCTTCCCCGTCCTGGAGATTAAGCAGGGTGGCCAGGGTATCGCGGCTGTTCTGCACCCGGGCCTGAGCCTGCAGGATGTCGGCTTCGCGGGTGGCGACTTCAGATTCGGCCGTCAAGACTTCGATGGGGGCCTGCATGCCGACTTCCACTTCCCGCTTGTTTTTTTCCAAAAGATCCCGCGCCAATTCCAGCGATTGCTGCTTGGCTTTGAGGTCTTCCTGGCTGTAAACCAGGGTCCAGTAGGCTTCTTCGATACTGTAGACGGTGTCGATGATCTGCTGTTTGAAATCGCTTTCCGATTTGCTGTAGATGTTTTGCGCAACGCGGATCTCTTTACGGCTGATTTTAAATCCAAAATCCTTAAGCAGCGGCTGCGTGAAGTTAAACCGCAGGGTGCTGCCGTAGCGGGGGTTTATGGTCTGGAATTTCTGGTTGCTTTCATATTTATAGGAATACATGGATACGGAAAACTGTCCTCCGGTGGGGACCAGCTGCTGAAACGATGCCTGGTAATCATTATAATCGGAGGAGATATTGCCGGCGGCCTCAATCCAGGAATAAGACGGAGTATTGGTCTGCTCCTGATTGTAGCCGAAACTCAATTGAGGCAGGAATTTTTCGCCGGCTGAGGTGACTGAGATGTCGGCCAATTCCGGGTTGAGCACTTCGACTGCGATATCGAGATTGTTTTCCATGCCCTTGATGACAGCGTCTTTAAGCGACAGCGACAGGTTTTTCTTCTGGGATATCAAACCGGTAGGGGCCAGCAGTAAACAAAAAAGCAGAAGCAGTATAATGATGAATTTATAGTGTGACATGATTGTCCTCCTTAATCCTCGAGCCACCCGTCGAACAGTTTGATGATGCGTTTCCCGTAGGCGGCGTTGGTTTCCGAATGAGTGACCTGTATGATGGTGGTCCCTTGTTCGTTGAGCTCTTTGAGAAGATCCATGATGTCGGTGCCTTCGGCGGAGCTGAGATTGCCGGTTGGCTCGTCAGCCAGGATAAGCTTGGGGCGGGCGATCACGGCGCGTGCGACAGCTACCCGCTGCTGCTGACCCCCGGACAACTGGTTGGGGAACAGATCCTTTTTGCCCACGATGTTGAAGCGGTCAAGAATATCTCCGATGCGTCCCTTCCGTTCTGGGCCTTTAACCTTTTGATACAGCAGGGGGGTTTCCAGGTTTTCATAAACGGTGAGGTCGTCGATCAGATGGTAGCTCTGAAAAACAAAGCCGATATAGTTTTTATGCAGCTGCGCAAGCTGTTTTTCACTCATGCGGTGGACGGGGTTTTCCAGAAAATGATATTCTCCGCTGGACGGGACATCCAGCATGCCCATTATATGAAGCAGGGTGGATTTGCCTGCTCCCGAAGGGCCCATCACAGTCAGGAATTCTCCTCCTTCGACATCCAGATCGATTTCCCGCAGGACAAAGGTTTTTATAAAGCCGGTGGAATAATATTTGGTGATTTCCCGCAGCTTGATCGTATTCGGCATCTGTTTTCTCCTTTACACAGAAACCTGCTCCTGTCAGATAAAATCTGCAAAAAACATGCCATGTTCACCGTCCTGGGAAGGCAGATAGAACCGGGTTGAGTCTCCCTGTTTTTTGGTACGCTGCTGAACAGGATGTGTACGCAACCGGACATATGGGCGACTAACAAATGTGATCAGTCTTTGGATTTAATTCGGTACAGCACCCGGCCCAGATAGCCGTCCCCGTTTATTTCCGCGATATAGAGTCCGGCCTGCATATGGACCTGGGTTTTAAGCCGCGGCTCGGGCAGTTCTTCCAGGAGTACTTCCGCTTCCCAATCCTGGCGGCTGTCACTCAGCAAGATAGGTTCGTTTTTATCTTTAATGTTTTTTAATAGGTCTTTTAGCTGCATTTTTTATTTCTCCTCTTTGACTATATAGACGAAAATAATCTTAATTTGGTTGCGTGTTCACCGTCTTTAAAATATAAGACCGGCGAACGAGATACTCATTGTCATCCGGGCTGATCCGGACAAAGTACATATAATCCCCGGATATGAAGACGGGCACTTCCGGAAGCTGAGTGCTGCCCAAGAATTTTCCATCCGTTTTAAAGACATCCGCTGTGACCGGGGCATCCGGCTGGATGATGTCAGCGGGGATTCGGAAAACATATACATATTCGCCGGAAAGAAGGATGCGGTTGAAGTACATTTTGTGTTTGGGGATCAGTTTCTGCAGGTCCTTGACCACGCCGTCCGGCCAGCCTCTTCTTTGGGCAAGTTTCTGGATATCCTGTTTGAAATATTCGATCTCTGCTTTACTCAAAGCCGGCGGCTCAATATCACGGATTAAGGTGTTTATGGCTTTCCCATGTTCATCGAGAAGGGTGATCTCATATCGGCTGCTGACTGCGGCGGCGCTGAGCGGGCCGTTGCGGTCGAATGAAAGGGCCGGGGCATAGGCATCCGGACCGTAATTAAACATTACCGCCCGGCCGCTTTCATCCGGGGCTGAAACGGAGAAAGCATTCTTAGGGACCGAATAAAGCGTAGTTTGGACCTGGTTTTGGCGGTCGACAATCACCTGCTCCTGCCGGTCCGGTTTCCAAGTCCAGGCGTAAAAACGGTCCTTGCCGATATATCCCGGCCCCAGTTTGCCGGAAAGATGGACGCGTTCAACGAAAGCGCCGCCGGTTTCATGTAATGATATATCGTACATATCTTCCGACACAGCTAGTAGCCCGGATTCGGTAACGGCGATACGGGCCGGTGAGGAAAAATCACCGGGACCGCGGCCCGCCTGTCCGAAGGTATGGCGTTTTTCGCCGGTTCTGGAAAATGTCCAGACTTTGCGCTCCAGCCGGTCGACAACATAGAAATTTCCGTCCTTGTCTTCACACACATCCGCGATAGATGCAAAGACAAATGCGTCTTTACCGATCTCCAGCGCCTCGCCTAATTTAACCGGCACCGTCCCCTGTTCTCCGCCTGTCTCCGCAGCTGCCCATCCGCTAAAGATGCATAATGAAAGGAAAAGGCCTGCCGTTATGAAGGTTGATTTGTTTTTGATTTTTGAATTTTGATTTGTCATTTATATTTTTATACCCAGCCAAAGCATCAAATGTGACGCCATTTATTCATACCGTATGGCATCCGCCGGGTTCTTGGTGGCGGCCCGGAATGATTGGTAGCCCACGGATATGACCGCGACCAGCAGGGCAATTCCCAAGGCGGCGGCGAATAATCCGAAATTCAGGCTGGTGCGGTAGGCATAGCCTTTAAGCCAGCTGGTCATTATCAGATAAGCGGCCGGCCAGGCGATCACATTCGCCAGCAGCACCAGCAGGAAAAAATCCCGGGTGATCAATCCCAGAATCCGCAGCACTCCGGCGCCGAGAACCTTGCGGATTCCGATCTCCCGGGTCCGCTGCTCCGCTGTATAGGAGGCCAGGCCGAAAAGGCCGAGGCAGGCGATCACGACCGCCAACACGGCGAATATATTGAGCAGGGTGCCCATTCGGGACTCTGACCGGTACATCCGGTCAAAATTCTCATCGATAAAATGGTATTCCAGCGGATATCCGGGAACTATTTTTCTCCAGGTCTTGCGGATAAAATCCACCGATCCGGAAATATCTTGGGGCGGAATACGAATAAGCAGAAACTGAAGGTTATCCGGGGCCAGGATGACTGCCAGCGGCTCGATTTGAGTACGCATAGAGGAGTAGTGAAAATTTTTCATCACTCCCACGATTTGTCCATCAATACCGGCAAAATGAAAGCGTTCTCCTATGACGGATTCTTTTTCCATCAATGCGGCGACCTCCTCGTTTACCAGAAATCCGTGCCGTACGTCGGAGGGATATTCAGGGGAAAAGTGCCGGCCTTCCTTCATTTCAATGCCGGTGGTTTGGACGTAGCCGTAATCCACATAGGTCTGCCCGATAAGAACGTGCAGGTCCGGGTCTTTTCCGTCCCAGTCGGCCCCGCCTGAGTTGCTGCCGATGCTGGAAGGCAGATGGCTGGCTGCGGAGACAGACATCACCTGAGGGTCTTGTTTCAAGCTCAGTTTAAGAGGGGTGTATGCATCCCGTATTTCTCGAGGAAGGGAGGCATACATCAAATGTTCGGAATTCCATCCCAGGTCGCGGCTGCGCATGTATTTGAGCTGTTTATACACCACCACCGTGCCGATAATAAGCAGGATAGACAAGGAAAACTGCACCACCACTAAAATTTTCCGGAAACGCGCACTGCCGGAGGTGGTTCCGGTGCGGCCTTTAAGGACCCGGGCCGGCTGCAGGGATGACAGCAGCAAAGCGGGATAGCTGCCGGCCACCAGGCCCGTGATGATTACAATCAGCAGCAGTCCGCCAGCCAGGGTTCCGGCGCCGGCGACACTCCAAGACAGATCTTTGCCGGAAAGTGTGCTGAATGCCGGCAGCAGCAGGGTGGTGATGCCGGCGGCAAAGATCATGGAAATTAAGGCGAAAATAATGGATTCTCCATAAAATTGCCGGATAAGATGGGCCTTGGCCGCCCCTACGACCTTGCGCAGGCCCACCTCCCGGGCCCGGTTTGCCGAGCGGGCGGTGGAGAGATTCATGAAATTAATACACGCGATTAGAAGCACAAACGCAGCGATGATGGAAAAAATATACACATATTGAATCGCTCCGGCGTCATGCTCATATCCCCAATACTGATGCAGATGCAGCCGGGTATAGGGCATGAGCATCAATTCCGTCGTGGTCTGGGTGACTCTCTCTTTGATGAATCCCCGGATCTTGGGATTGACTTGCTCCATAGCAGTGCCGTCCTGCAGCTGGACCAGGGTGGTGATTGAGTTGCTGCCGAAACTTTCATTGGTTTCCCCCAGCCGCACCATGATTTCATAAGGGACCAGTATGTCAAACTGCAGGCTGGAGTTATGCGGCACATTTTCCATTACACCGGTAACGGTGAGCTCATACTCGTTATTGACAGTCATGATTTTCCCGATGGGGTTGTCGTCGCCGAAATACTTCTTAGCCTGGTCTTGGGAAAGGATCAGGGAAAACGGGGAATCCAGCGCCGTATCCGGGTTGCCGTGGATCAGGGGAAAAGTCATCATCTTTAAAAAAGACGGATCGACTGCCCCCACACTGTTTTCGTAAAATGCCTGGTCGCCGCAGCGGAACAATTGGCCGCCGGCCCAAACGTAACGGGTCGCGTCAATGATCTCCGGGATTTCTTCTTTTAGAGCGGGAGCCAGGGGATGCGGGGTAACCGTAACATGGTAAATGCGGCCGGAATAATCCTGGTCTTCTTCCACCCGGTACAGATTGGGGGCATTTTCATGGAACTTGTCGAAGCTCAGCTCATCCAGCACCCAAATGCAGATGAGCAGACAGCAGGCCAGTCCGAGTGCCAGCCCGGCGATGTTGATGAACGAATAACCTTTATGGCGCTTGATGTTGCGCCAGACAACTTTGAGGTAATTTTTCAGCATAGTCCGTCTCCTTTATAGGTTGACGGTTCTTCCGAGGGAAAAGTTGGCATTGAATTTTTTATTCATGTTATTTTCAGAGCGAAGGATATCTTTAATCTCAAATCTAAAATCTCAAATCGCAAATCTAAAACCTGCGCGTTTTAGGGAGTCTTTTGCAAAGGAGCGTCTTTGGATTTAGTTAAAAGTGAAAAGTTATCTTATTTAAATCAAAGATCAAAAATCAAAGATCAAAAATAAACCAAGCGGATTGTCATCCTGAGCGAAGCGAAGGATCCCAACCGTCTTCGCCTAATGAATCGGAGTTGCCCTATTAGGCGATACACACTGGGATTCTTCGGGCTGCTTCGCAGCCCTCAGAATGACAGGACGTCATTCACGGTTTTAAGCGTTTTACGTTTCGCGTTTTTCGAATATACCACCATCCTATTACAGCGTATCCAGCAGCCATATACGCATCCCCGATCCATTCACCATTCACCGGTTTTAAGCGTTTTGCGTTTTACGTTTCGCGTTTTGCGTATTTTAGATTCACTTACCTTTAATTAAATCTTCAGCTCCTTCGCTTCCTTTTGAATATTCTCCGAAACGATCTGGCCGTCAAAAAGATGGACGATGCGGTGAGCGTATTCGGCATACATAGGCGAGTGCGTGACCATGACGATGGTGGTGCCCTCTTCGTGGAGCCGGCCCAATATACTCATCACTTCGTCACCGTGTTCCGAGTCTAAATTACCGGTCGGCTCGTCAGCCAGGATCAGCTTAGGCCGGGCGACGACGGCGCGCGCCACAGCGACCCGTTGCTGCTGACCGCCGGAAAGCTGCTGGGGAAAATGATTCTTTCTGGCCATAATCCCCATGTGCTCCATGGCTTCTTCCACCCGGGTTTTTCTGTCCGAAGAGGAAAATCCAAGGTAAAGCAGGGGCAGCTCGATGTTTTCAAACACAGTCAGCTCATCAATGAGGTTAAAGCTCTGGAACACAAAGCCGATATTCGATTTGCGCAGGATGGCGCGCTGTCTTTCCGAATAACCGGACACTTCCTCCCCCAGGAAAAAGTAATCGCCGGAAGACGGCTTGTCGATCAGGCCCAGCAGGTTGAGCAGGGTAGATTTTCCGCATCCCGAGGGCCCCATGACCGCCACATATTCACCCTCTTTGACTTCCAGATTGACGTCATTGAGGGCGGTGGTTTCCACTTCTTCCGTGGTATAGATTTTTTTCAGGTTAACGGTTTTAATCATTAGCTCTTCTCCTTTTTATTTCAAAACTAAACGGTCGATATTACCGAAACTTTCATAGGATGATGTTATCACTTTTTCCCCGGGCTGCAGGCCTTCTAAAACTTCAAAGACTTCGGGATTTTGACGCCCGACCTTAATATCCCGCTTGACTGCTGTGCCGCCGGATTCATCCACGACAAAAACCCAGTTGCCGCCGGTGGATTGGAAAAATCCGCCCCGCGGCAGCAGCAGGGCTTCCGACACACTCCCTAGCTCCAGCCGTATATGCAGGGTCTGGCCGCGGGTGATGCCCTCCGGTGTCTGGTCCGTAAATTCCATCTCGGCATCGAAGCTGCCTTCTACGACTTCCGGGAAAATTTTATTGACCTTCAATTGATAGGTTTGACCGGCAAAATCAAAGGAACCGGTCCGGCCGATTTCCACCCGGGAAATATAGTGCTCGTCAATACCGGCACGGACTTTAAAACCGTCCAGGATATCGATCTGCCCCAGCCGTTCCCCTGCGCTTTTCGACTGGCCGATTTCCGCGTCCAGCGATGTCAAATGCCCGGAAACCGGAGCTTGGATAGTCAAATTTGCCTGTTTTTCTTTGACCACTTCCAGGTTCACCTGCATCCGTTCCAGGGATTCCTCCAAGGCTTTAACCTGGGCTTCACGGAATTCCAGTTCTTTCTGCTGGCTTTCCAGGGCCAGTTCACGCCGTTTGACCAGGTAGCCGTATTCATCTTTGGCCAGTTCGTATTCGTGTTTGGATATCAGCTGGTCCTCATACAATTTTTCATAGCGATCAAATTTACGGCGCTGCTGCTGAAGCTGATTTTCCACGTTAGCGATGTCTTCCCGCAGCTTGAGCTGATACTGCTCCATGGATAAGCGGGTGTTGCGCAGGTTATTGCTTTGCTGGAAAAGCTCGGCTTCCCGCCACATGATATCCAGCAGCAGATTGGTGTTGGCCAGCTTAAGGATGTTATCTCCTTTTTCCACCATGGTGCCGGCTGCTGCATAGATTTCCTCCACCCGGCCGCCTTCGGCCGCAGTGAGGTAATAAGTGTTTATCGGCATGACATGTCCCATCTCCGGGATGAATTCCTGAAAAGGGCCCCGGCGGACAGTGGAAATGGTGATGCGTTCGGTTTTAACATTAAGGGATGACGTTCCCATTTGAAAGATAAATATGTACAGAATGAAAAAAATAAAAACCGCAGATGCCGCGTAAGTGATTATGCGCTTGGCCGGCCATTTCTTCTTTTCGATCTTTCGGTCCATGCCCATTTTGTTGTCCTCCAGTGTTCAGCATAATATCCTGACTTGTTCATAAAAAAATGGCGATTTTCTCGCAAACTCTTTTTTTCAGCCCGGTATCCGTACGGCCTATACGCTGAACTATGAGATTCTTCGTCGCTGAGCTCCTCAGGACGACATTGAATTAATAAATTGTCGTCGTCTGCGGCAATCTCGGCCCGTGAACAAATCAGGACTCATGTGCGTTGTCCGCATTTTAATTAACAGCAATATATATGCCATTTATTATAGACGGAGAACAGCTGGAAAAAGTTGGGAATAAATTAAAAAAAGTGTCTTTAGGACGAACACCGGTGTCCGTATGCGGACAGCTTTGCCGGCTGTCACCCTGGTCATCCGGGCGATGCAGCCGCGGCATGAAATTTGCGGTTTAGCTGGATTAATTGAGATGAAAGTGATAATTAAGAGAAAAGAGTAAAGAGTGAAGAGAAATGACATCATAGAACCTGAAGCAGCAGCAAAATGTCATCCCCAGGCCGCGGCAGCGGCCGTGGGGATCTTAGAGTGCTTCGCCGATGGAATTGTCCCCCATTCATTTTTCGCAATGTCTTGGAATCTTCCGACTTGCGTCTCAGCTCTCAGGATGATGATATCAAGGTGATATATTGATAGGGAAAAAGATTACAATAAATAAAATGATAAATCAGGTGGAAAAATATGACAGGTAAAAAGGACACGAAAAGGCATGGCAAGGTTCTGGTTATAGATGATGATCCGGATGTGCTGAATGCGGTGCGCCTGCTGCTGAAAAAGCATGTGGAGGCGGTCACTATTGAAAAGGATCCGGAAAAGATACCCGGCATGCTTCGGGATGTCTCTTTTGATGTGGTGTTTCTGGATATGAATTTCGCCCGGGGCGCAACCAGCGGGGAGGAAGGCTTCCGGTGGCTTAAAAAAATCCTGGACATCGATCCTCATGTCGTGGTGATCCTGATTACCGCCTATGGTGATGTCGAATCCGCTGTCCGGGCCATCAAGGAAGGAGCCATGGATTTTATCCTTAAGCCCTGGCGGCCGGAGAAACTTCTGGCGACATTATCCGCAGCGCTTAACTTACATACGTCCCGCAAAGAAGCGGAAACTCTGCGCACCCGCCAGAAACAGTTGAGCGATGACCTGGATAAACCCTTTCATGAATTTATTGGTGAAAGCGCTTCCATGCAGGAGGTTTTCCGCTCGATCAACAAGGTAGCGAAGACCAATGCCAATGTGCTGATCCTGGGAGAGAACGGCACCGGCAAGGAGCTGGTGGCGCGTGCCATTCACCGCCAGTCTCCCCGCAGCGGCGAGGTGTTTATCAGTGTGGATATCGGCGCTATAAGCGAAACTCTCTTTGAAAGCGAATTATTCGGTCATAAAAAAGGGGCTTTCACTGATGCCCGGGAAGACCGGGCCGGCCGGTTTGAGGTAGCCAATGGCGGGACGCTGTTTCTGGATGAAATCGGAAACCTGCCGATGACCCTGCAGGCAAAAATACTGCGGGCGATCGAAACCCGGACCATTACCCGGCTGGGCTCCAATCAGCCGGTGACGGTGGATGTTCGCTTGATCTGCGCTGCAAATCAGCCGATATATGAGATGGTGGCGGAGAATCAGTTTCGGCAGGATTTGCTATACCGGATTAATACGGTGGAAATCCTGATTCCGCCTTTAAGAGAACGTCCGGAGGACATTCCGCCTTTAGCCGAGCATTTCTTGAAGGAATACCGCCGTAAATACAACAAGCCGATAAAAAAACTTAATTCCGCCGCCATGCAGAAACTGAAAAACTACGCATGGCCGGGCAATGTTCGCGAGCTGCAGCATGCTTTAGAACGGGCCGTTATTATGAGTGAGCCCCGGGTGCTCGAACCGCATGATTTTATCCTGTCTCAGAACGAACCGGGTATGGATAAAACCGGCGGCAGCTACAACCTGGAAGAGGTGGAAAAGAATATTATCCGCGATGCTATCAGCAAGCACGGCGGCAATATCAGCCAGGCCGCGCGGGAATTGGGACTGTCGCGGGCGTCGCTTTACCGCCGGCTGGAAAAATATGGTTTATAAAAATTTCCGGATCAACTGCACAGCCAGGTCGGTCCTCCTCGCCTTGTCCGTTTTTGGATTTTTCTTGATTTTATTCCGAACGGACTTGTATGCCGCCCTGTTTATTCTGGGCGGAATCATCATTTATCAGGTATACAGTCTGATCCGGTATGTGGAAAAGACCAACCGGGATTTGGAACGGCTGGTCCTGTCGATCAAATATTCTGATTTTTCCCAGACCTTTAAAGACGATAAAAGGGGCGCCTCTTTTACTTCCCTTCGCCGGACGCTGCAGGAGGTGATGGACGCATTCCGCAAAACCCGGGCTGAAAAAGAAGAACACTTCCGCTATCTGCAGACCGTCGTGCAGCATGTAGGCATCGGCTTGATTGCCTTCCGACCTAATGGAGAGGTGGAGCTGATCAATACGGCGGCGAAGAAGCTGCTGGGTGTGGCCCGGGTTAAAAATATCCGCTCCCTTAAATCACTCAGCGGCCCCTTGGCGGACAAGTTTTTTCATCTCAAGCCGAAAGAACGTTCCCTAATCAAAATAACCGATAATGACGAACAAATGCATTTGGCGCTGTTCGCCACGGAATTTAAACTGCGGGGAGAATTTTACAAGCTGGTGTCCCTGCAAAATATTCACAGGGAATTGGAAGAGACGGAAATGGAAGCCTGGCAGAAATTAATCCGTGTGATCACCCATGAGATTATGAATTCTGTCACCCCGATTACATCTCTGGCGGGAACGATCCACGACCTGCTTCAGGAAGGATATAAAGATTGGATTGCAGATGGAGGCGAACAGGATGAAACCCTGAAAGATATCCAGGACGGATTAGATACCATTAAACGGCGCAGCCAGGGGCTTTTGCACTTTGTGGATGCCTACCGCAATATGACAGTTATCTCCCAGCCGGAATTTAAGATTGTGCCGGTGGAGGAGTTATTTTCCCGGGTGGAAAAGCTGATGCAGGCGCATATTAATGAAAAGAAAATTGCTTTTACCTTAAGTATTGAACCCCTCAACCTGGAATTGCTTGCCGATCCGGAACTGATCGAACAAGTGCTGATCAATCTTCTGCTCAATGCCCTGCAATCCGTTGAAAAACAGTCCCAGCCGGTCATCCAGCTGCGGGCGTTTGTCGATCATAACGGCCGTAACGCGATTCAAATTGTCGATAACGGCCCCGGCATCAAACCGGAGGATATGGAAAAAATATTTATTCCTTTTTATTCCACCAAGGAAACCGGATCCGGAATCGGACTCAGCCTATCACGGCAGATCATGCGGCTTCACCGCGGCGGAATCAATGTCCATTCCAAACCCGGGGTGGAAACCGTGTTTACCCTGCGTTTCTGAAACCGCTTATCCTTTGACCAATACTTCAACTGTTTTGTTCATCTTGACCAATGAATCGGACCGAACCGTATATTCACTGTCCCCGGCCTGGAACATGTCCATGGGCGGACCGCCTTTGTCTGCTTGCCTTTTGTTTGGATAAAGAATAATCTTATTTATGTGTTATATGAGGCAAGGATTGAAATGTCATTCCGAGGAGCGCAGCGACGTCGGAATCTTAGACGGCGCTTGCACGAGTAGACGCCAGATTCATGCGGTGAAGCAGTCTAAGATTGCCACGCGGCCTGCGGCCGCTCGCAATGACAAGGAGGGCTGATCACCAGGATGATTTGGAATAGGACTTATCAGGAGGAGACCATGAAAAAAAAAGGAATCATCATTCCGGCCTTGGCAATAGCCTTGCTGGCCATGATTTATACGGCCTGCACCCCGGCTGCACCGGTTATGGACATGAACGGCTGGACGGTGGAGACCGGGGAAGGCAGGGATTCCCTGCATATACGTCATGCGGACCTGGATGTTGTCCTTCGAAATGTCCAGTTCTGGAGTGAAGCGGCCGGCGCTCCAGCGATGCTGAACGATTGGAAAATCGAGACAGTGGATAATGCCTATACAGTCACAACCTCAGCTGGAAACATAACGTTAACAGCGGACGATATGGTTCTCAACATATCTTCGTCTGCCCCGGATATAACTCTTAAGGCCGAGGCGCCGGCGAACGAAGACCGGATTCCGGCCCGGACGGAAGACCAGGATAACGGGGTGATGATGACTTCTCTGGGGACGGTCTCCGCCGCGATGATCCATAAGCTGTTTGACCGGATAGAGAATACCATGATCGTCTTTCCGGCCGGTACCCATATGATTCTTCCTGAGGAGGGAAGCCCTCTCCTGGAGGTCTCCTTTTCGCTGGAGGAGGATGGGACCGTTTCCTTAACTCCGGACTATTATATCAATGAGCTGAAGCTCAAATATTACCAGCCCAAACTCGAGCGTTTCCGCAATGCAGCGGTGGCCTGGAGCAGCTGGTACTGCTATTACATGGGAACTACGGAAACGGATATGGTGAAAGAAACCGACACCCTGGCGAAATATCTCAAACCCTACGGCCTTGAGTATGTGCAGCTGGATGCCTGCTACACCCGCGGTGAAGAGGCCAATTACCTGGAATGGAATAAAGAAGCCTTTCCTCAAGGCGGGAAATGGCTGTTTGAGTATATCCGCAGCCAGGGGCTTAAACCGGCACTATGGGTCAATATCTACGGCTCCAATTACGCTAAGCCGGAAATGGCGGATTCCTATCCGGAAAACTTTTTTCTGCGTGATTTGGAGGGGAATCTGTCAGGGGCCTGCTGTACAGCGGATGACACCGTGGTGCGGCTGGACTACACCAATCCCGCCGTGATCGAACAGCATCTCAAACCCATGTTCCGGGTCTTAAAAGATGAGTGGGGCTTGACCTACCTCAAGGATGCAGGCTGGGGTACCTGGATGGACTATTATGAAAAGAACAAAGAAAACGCCTTTGATCCCTCTATGGACAGCCGCACGGCCTACCTGGCCGCACAAAAAGCGCTGCGGGAAACAGTAGGCCCGGATGTGTATATCGGCGGCTGCGCCATGCATGAAGTCGGTCTGGGATTCGGCATTTTTGACGGATCCCGTATCGGCGGTGACGACCGGGCAGTCTGGTATCCGGATGAAGACAGCCGCATGTCCATGCAGACCTATTTTCATTCCCTTTTCGGCGCCAATTACCTCAATAATATTGTATGGCATTGCGATCCGGATGCGGCCATGGTCCGGAATCCGCTCACCTATGACGAGGGACGGACTGTTGTGACCGCCATCGGCTTGACAGGGCAGCTGTATATGGCCAGTGACTTTATGCCCCGGCTTTCCGAACAGAAACTGGAACTTTATCAAAAGACCATGCCCACTACACATATCGTGCCGGTCGATCTCTATCCGTATAAGATTGAATCCAACAAGAGGGACGGTGTGGTGTGGTCCCGGCCGCGGGTCAAAGAATATCCCCGCATTATAGATTTAAAAGTCAACGGCTTGACCGGGATGTACGATGTGGCCGCCCTTTTCAACTGGGATGACCAGCCGGAAGTCAAGAGCCTGTCTTTCTACGAAGATCTAGGCTTGGCTCCGGCTACCGAATACGTGGTATTTGATTTCTGGGAACAGCAGCTGCGGGGAGTGCATCAGGATTCCTTTTCCATGGAAATTCCTACCCATGGAACCGCGGCGCTGGTAATTCGTCCCCTTTATGAACGGCCGCAGTTTTTGGCAACTTCCCGCCACATAACCGGGACGGTCAGTGTGAAAGAATTTTCCTGGAATGAAGACAGCATGAGTTTCCAGGGTGTTTCTGAAATGGTCCCGGGTGATGATTATTCTCTTTTTTTTCATGTTCCGGAGGGATTTGAAGTAAATAAAGTGGAAGCGGACACGGAAGTTCTGTTTCAGAGGCTGGACTCCGGCCTCTTTGAAGTCAGACTGTCCGGGGATGTTCCGGAAGACTCCTGCGAGCAGGTCAGCTGGACGGTTTCCTTCCATGAAGCTTTATAGAATACTTATCGGGGTCATCTTGGCCCTGTTTATGGCTGGGCAGACCCTGGCCGCTTATCAGCTGCAGGCTGAAGCCGGCATCTTTAATTTCGGCACTATCAGGGAGGGCGTTAAGACGCCGGTCCAATTTACTTTGACGAATAAAGGCGGTTCTTCCCTGAAAATCAAGGAAATCCGGACATTCGCCGCCTGTGTTCAGGCGCGGCCGCTTGACGATACGGAACTGGCTCCCGGCGAATCGCTGAGCCTGCATTATGTCTTTGAGAGCCTGGGTTACGGCGGGCTGGATATTGAAAAGAAGATTGAGGTTCATTACAAGGGAAAAAAAAGCCCATTGATCCTGACGGTTAAAGGCCGGGTTCTGCCTTTGGCGGATTTTCAGGCACCTCTGGGGGAGATGACGTATAATTATTTTGTGCTGCTGGATCTGAGGCCTCCGGAAGTATTCAGGGAAGAACATCTCCTGGGTGCGGTCAATGTGCCGCAGGGCAATTTGGATGCCTGGATCCAACAAGCCGAGGCGGGCTTGTCAGCGGAATTGGTCATTTATTTAATTTCTGAAAAAGGCGAAGTATCGGATGCGGCTGCGGAGCGGCTCCGGAAGGGGGGGTATACTCAGTTTCTCAGCCTGGTCGGCGGCATGGCGGAGTGGAAGCGGCAGTTTGGGAGGAAGTGGATTTTGAATTCGCAAAATGCAAAACGCAAAATGCAAAACGCGAAACGCAAAACGCGAAACGCGAAACGCAAAATACAAAACGCAGAGAACCGCTAAAGGGAATGGGTTGCCCTTATTCTGTCATCCTGAGGAGCAGAGCGACGAAGGATCCCTAACTGTATCATCTTGCTGAGATGGAACCGATTCTATAGACGATGCACTTTGGGATCCTTCAGCCTGCTGCTGCAGGCCTCAGAATGGGCATATTGGTTTATTTTCATGGTTCCATTATATCCATGTATACTAACCTGAATTACACATGTGCATTAAACACCCGGAATCTGAGCGGATGTCCTCGCCGGGGGCAGGAGCGTGACGGCGGGATATGGCCCTTATCCATTGCCATGTGGAAACGGTTCTTATATGATGATGCTGACATTTGAGTAGACGGAGCAGCATGAGATCCTTCGCTTCGCTCAGGATGACTCTGGCGAGTCATTTTCTATGTAATAGTCCAGTTAAAAAAAAATGAACAAGTGGAAAGATGCTGCGATATTAATAGCAGCCATTCTTTTGTTTTGCAGCTCCGCATCTGCCTCCGTAGATATTGTTTTCTTCCACGAAACCGGCTGCCCGGAGTGCGCGCGGGTACGGGATTTTCTGGAAAACCGGATGAAGCCTAATTATGGCGTCAAGATCCATGAGTATGAAATCCATACTGGTGACAATGCCTCTCATATGCTGATGCTGGCAGACATCTATGGATCGGATGAAATCAGGCGGGAAGGCACCCCGGCGCTTTTTATAGGTGAACACGCTATTCAGGGGAGCAGCCGGCGTGTATTGAGAGAAATCGAACAGGCGGTGCGAGAGACTTTGCGGAAACCAGCAGAATCGCCGCTGATTAAACTGGAACGAAGGCCTCCGCCTTCCTCTTCGCTGGCTGTCAGCCTGTCCGCGGTCCTGGGTGCGGCCGCCGTGGATGCGGTTAATCCTTGCGCCTGCGCGGTCCTGGTATTGCTTTTAGGGGCCATGATGCTGGCAGCCGACCGCAGCCGCCGCCGGATTCTGGGCGCCGGATTTGCTTTCACAGCCGCTTGTTATATTGCCTATTTTCTGATGGGATTGGGATTATTCACCGCCGTGCGGAGCGCGGATATTCAAAATGCGGTTTATGTTGCTGTGGCGATCTTGGCGATAGGACTGGGATTATGGAATTTAAAAGACGCTTCGGGGGAAAATAAAGGGCTGCAGCTGGAAGTTCCGAAATCCTGGCAGCCGCTGATCAAACGCCTGACATCCGGGATTACCTCCGTGCCAGGGGCATTTTTTACCGGAATTGTGGTCAGCCTGCTGCTTTTGCCCTGCACATCCGGACCTTATGTGGTGATTATCGGGATGCTCAGCCGCACCTCGTCGCATGGCCGGGCACTGTGGCTTTTAGGGATCTATAATCTTGTTTTTGTGCTGCCTTTTATTCTGATAACACTGGGAGTCGGCTTCGGCCTCACCACCACCGCCCGGGTGGAGCGCTGGCGGCAGCGTTATACCGGGCGCATGCGGCTTGTAACCGGGATTTTCATGCTGGCCCTGGGAGCAGGGCTGCTGCTGCTTGTCATATTTTAAAGCAAACTTAGTATTAGTTAAGAGTAAGAAGTGAAAAGTAAAAAGTGACAGCGAAGCTGTCATCCTGAGGCTGCGCCAGCGGCCGTGAGGATCTTAGGCTGCCACGTTTAAGTAAAGGGTGAAGAGTAAAGAGTTAGACCATTCACTATTAGTAATAAATATTGATCCCTGCAGAAACATAGTCCCCGGAAAAGCGGTATTGGGCGGATTCCGTATAGCGGGAGTAATTGATATTGAAGTATACCGGTTCAAAAGGAACAGCGGTTACTTCCAGCACATAGGAATGGGCGGTGACATCTTCCGAGTTGCGGTATAGGTTGATCCGTCCGCCCAGGAAAAGTCCCTTCAGGATTTCATATTTCAGACCTCCCTTTACGGAATAGAGAGCAATTTTACGTTCAGGATCTTCCGGATACCACAATGTGGAATCCTCATTCAGGATATAGGTTCCAGCTTCGATGGATAACCCCGGGAGCACACGCACCTCCGTGCCGGCGTCCAGCGCTACTGCCTGATAATCCTCTGTTCCGGTAAAATAGGAAACAGCGGCATAAAAGTCATGCCCCCATTTTTGGGCATAGTAAACACCTGTGAAGTTCGACATTTGAAAATCCTGGTCGGCGGTCACGCCTTCCGAATTAAGATATTCATAGTGAATATTGTGCAGAAAATACTTAGCGATAAAGGAGGATTTTGCGGTCACGTTGATGCGCAGGCCGATCCACGGCGTCCAGGAACGCAGGTCATTGGCGCCGAGGTATCCTTCTATTCCAGCCTGAGGATGGATTTCGGCGGATACAAAGGCGGCTGTGATGAATAGGAACAGAATTGCGGTCATGATTTTTTTCATGATTTATCTCCATGGTTTGATTCTTCGTCTGTTGCGAACCGGGGGGTTTTTTCCCACCGCACCCGTCCTTTTTGGACGATCTCCTGATATAAAGCCCGGAACATAAGGAGGATCCAACCCTGACAATAAGTAAAATACATTAAGGCGGTTATGCCGAAGTTTTCCGGGGAGGCTTCGTGCTCCAGATGAATGGCCAGGGTGATTTCAGTTATAAACAGCAGAAAGGCGCTGACCCAGACGGCAAGGTATGGGCCGGGGGACAAAACAGCTGTCAAGCCGAGAGCGCCGGTGATAAAAAAGAGATGGGATAACAGGATGGAGCCCAAAAACAAATAATACAGCAGGAAAATATACACCAGCTCCATCCAGATTTTCCATTGCCGCTGCCGCAGAGCCGGAATAAAAAACTTTCGCAGAATGTAAATATTGCCCCGAATCCAGCGGCTGCGCTGCCGCAGCCACACCCGCCAATGTTCCGGTTCCTCTTCCCAGGTGGTTGCATAAGGGACAAACTTGATCTTATATCCGGCGCGGAACAAGCGGATGCTCAATTCGGTGTCTTCAGTTAAGGCCCGTTCATCCCAGTAGCCGGTTTTTTCCAGCACACGTTTGCGGATCAAAAAATTGGTCCCAGGCAGAATGGCGGTCTTTAAAGTCAAATAGCGGCCCGATTGGATCATAAATTGAAAAGAAAGGGTCTCCAGATTAATAAACCGGGTCAGCAGATTTCTTTTGCGGTTGCGGGTCCGGAATTGGCCGAAGACCGACGCCAGGGTAGGGTCTGCCAGTAAATTCAGCACCAGATAGTGGAGGGACGGCGGTTCCGGGGTATTATCGGCATCATAGACCGCTAGAATTTCATGCCGGGCATGCCGCACACCAAAGTTCAAGGTATGCGGTTTTCCCTGGGCGGCTTCTTCTTCCGGCACATCGATTAAACGCACCCGGTTATCAGTTTCCGCCAATTTTTTGACCACATCGGCGGTGTTGTCAGTGGACCCGTCGTTGATCACTAGGATTTCCATTTGATCCCGGGGATAATCCAGGGCACAGAGGGACATGAGCGTCTTGCGGATAACCAGGCCCTCATTATTGGCGGGAATCAAAATGGATACAGAGGGAAGCGGCGGGCTGTCCGATGTATCCAAATGCTGTTTTTCCCTTTGCGCCCGGGCATGGTAGATCAGCCCCATGAAAGTAAAAAACAGCTGGTAAAAAATCATAGACCACAGCACCACCACGGTAATAAGAAAGATAATTTCCAGCCAGGGGCTGCTGTATGCCATGATTATTTTTTTCCGGCCTTTCGGCGGCGGAAATGAATGATGATAAACATGCCTGCCATAAACAGAATGGCCAGTGCGCTTATCAGTACGATCACATTGGACACGGCCAGGCTGGCGACCTCGAGCACCAGACCGGAGCGGCTGCGAGTTATGATCTCCAGGCGGTTGTGTCTGGCCGGGACTGGCAGTGTCCATCCTTTTAGTCCCTTTTCCATCGAAATATTTGATTTTTCTCCGTTTATTTTAATGACGGACGGCATTTCATTTATGACCAGATAAGCATTTCTTTGTGATTGGTATTCTATTATCAGCCCTCGCCACCCGGTCTGGGTTTTCAGGATGTTTTCGGAAAAATCAAGCACCCTGGTTTTGGATTTCAAACGGCCGAATAGTCCGGCCTTTGCTGATCCGGCAGGAGATAAGGAGATATGACCGGCCGGGACCAAAAAGTGTTTTTTAGAATAATTCGCTGATAGAACACCGTTTATGGATACGCCTTTTATTTCATCGTCGGAGAAAACGATTTCTCCTGATCGAGGAGTATGGATATGAACTGTGTCCGAATCCCAGGTCTGATGATACCCGGAAGCCGCCAGGAAGGGAAGCATGTGGGCGTCCACCTCATAAAGTGAACTCTCTGAGAATAAGATGATTCGCTGCCCCTGGTTTTTGAGGGAGAGAAGACGGTTGTACAGTCCGGTGCCGGCAGGATAGCGGGTGGGCATGCCCGGAGCAAAAGCGTTTCCGGATGCCGGGGGATTTACGCGCACTTGCTGGGCCGCGAAGGGAGATACAGCCGGTCTCCACATCTCATTCTCTTTGGGAATATACTGCCATGTAAGTAAGTAATCCGTGTTCAATGTTTCAATTCCCGGCTGGTCGATTCCCGGGTCAGGGCGGCGTGCGTCATAAGCGACCAAAATTTCCAGATTTTTATCTAAATCTGTTTTCAGCCCGGAAATCATATCCAAAAGGTTTTCCAGATATGTTTGGGAAAGGGCTTGGCGGAAGCCCAAAAAGTCCTGCAGGCCTTGAGGATTAACAGCATGATGATGGGGTGAACCGGGTTTGAAAAGTTCAGCCGGATCGAAACCATACTGTTTCTGAAAATCCCGGCGCACGGAATCGGAAAAAGGCGTGGTGGTTTCTGGAGTCAAAGGCCATTGGGTATTAAAGCCTAGGTGATTGATGGTAATCCCGTCCCAGTTATATTCGGTTAAAATCCGCCGCCATTCCTTTAAAGCAGCAGCCTGGGCTTTTGCGTCACCCAGTGCCGCCGGCAGTCTCCAGGTAAAATCCGCATCTTCACCCAAAGCGTTTTTTTCCCGGAACTCAGGATGATCCTGCCAGAATTTATTATGAACGAACGGTGGTTCGATCCACGCATAAACCCGCATAGCATTATTATGGGCCAAATGAATCAGCCGGTGGTAATCATACGTCCATTCCGGAAAGAGCTGCCACGCGGCGGTGTGGATAACCCGGATGCCGATCATTCTCCAGTACCGGATCAAGTCTTCTACGCCTATATCCTCGCGTTCGGCCGGATTGAAAAAGATTTCAGTTCCCCATCCCCGGATAAAAGGAAAAACATTCAGGCTGCGGAACATATGAGTAAGAAAGTGAGGGAATCGGGATTCGGCGGCGGAGGTTTCGCCGTCGAGAAGCGGCCCCAGATAGAGGAAACGCCCGTCACCATATGGAGCGGAAATCATCAGGGGATTTCCGGTTACACTGTCCCGGTAAAGATATTCAGCGGTTTCAGGCGCCGCAAATACAGGACACTCCCTGGCCGGATCCCAGTGGATCTCAACTCCGGGATAAAATATGTCTTCCGGTTTGGATACCGGTATCTTCTCTCCGGTGGAATGGATATTTAATTCATCGGCAAGGGGAGTCACTCCGCCGGTGATTAGGGCCAGGTTTCCACTTTCTAATCCCTGCAAAATGGCGGCAATCTGCATTTCGGTCAAGATCTCAGCGGATGCTTCCGGGACCACCAGCAAATTGAAATGCGAGGGAATCGTATAGAAACCACTGGCATTTTGAATATCCAGACCGATGCCGGCTGCATGCAGGACGGAAGCGTAGCTGAGGATATCATTGCGCCGGGCGCCAACAGCATCAGGATTGTCTAACAGCAGCGCGACCGGAACCCGGGCCGGCTCACCCTGAAAATTGGCTGCCTGCCGAAGCAGCCTGGCTTCGGAAAGGCGTTTCTTGGAAGCGGGATTTTCTGTTTCCGGGAGAAAATAAAATCCGCGCAGTTCGGTTTTTTTTTTTGAAGGAAATTCGAATCCAGCCCGGACAGCAGGGGCGGCAACAGACTTCGTTTTATCCACTATGCCTGGAAAAAGCAGTTGAACTTTGACGCCGTCATCAACAGAAGGAGAAAAGCCCTCCCCCATTCCTGATTGATTGGTTATGAAACCGAAGGTTGACTGCACCCGGACCGGCAGGCCGGCGGCATTGGTAAAGGCGAATCCTTCTTGTTTCATGGCCGTCACAATGGATTTTAATACATCCAGATCGACAAAAGGATGAAAGAAAAAAGAAGCTACTCCGTCGCGGACCACTTTCATCTTCCGGGCGGGCTCCAGGATCACCTCGGGCCGGGGATCGGACAGCGGAACATAGCCCAGGTTTTCCGGCAGCACGATCTGTCCGAACCGGTCAGGGAATAAAGCAAAAGGCAGATATTGGTCTGTTCCCCTGCGGTCGATCGTCTGACGCCGTTCCATGGCCAAAGAAAAAACATCACTGATAACATCATAAAATTCCTGTGAGGCGGCATAATGCGGCGTTTCCCATATCAGCGGATAAACCTGATTGCTCCAGCACTCCCGCAGCCCCCGGTTTATGCGGTCGCGCAGCCGTGCCTGCGTCTGCCCCTCCACCGGGGCATCCTGAACCGGATCCCAGAATTCATAATCGGTGGTGGTCTCCCGGAAGCGCTGATGGGTGATGCCGTGCAGCACCAGGGTACCGCCTTTGCGGACCATCTCCTTTAAAGCGCTTACCAATTGAGGCCGCTCGGACAGGGTTACCCGCTGATTGTCTTCGGGATAGACATAGATGGGAGTAAAGGCCACTTGAAAGGGGACCTTTTGCCGGTGGAGAAAAGCAGCGATATTTTTAAGAGACGCCGGATCGGTGAGGGGATGGACATCTTCAATCCGGATCATTGCTGGCGTGGAAACGGCATGGTCTTCATTCAATATATCGTGAAGCAAGTCCGCGAACACTAGAAAGCGTCCGCCTTCAATGGCATAAGCGGAAGGAATATCCGCGACAAACCAGAAGTGTCTCCCGCTGCGGAGTGCATAGGGAATGGAATCGCCGGCACCGGTATGAGCAGTTGCTAAGATGCGATTTTTCCGCTTATCGGTCACCTCCACTAAATTGATCCAGGACTCTGGTTTATCCAATTTGGTATTTTTATACTGCACCCAGGTATATACATCCGGTACACTTCCCCGGTAAGCTAAACCTAGTTTTTGAGATAAGGTTGGATTTTCCAAGGCACTGTCGATATTGAAACCGATCCAGCAGAAAGTGGACCGAAGCTCGGTCAGATCTTGTGTTAAAGCCGGGGGGATGGGCGTCTCTTGTTCGGTGCCCACATAAAATGATGTATCATATTTGTGAATAAGTCCTCTCTGGTATTCGCTGACGGCTTTTAGCTCTACCTGAGTATTAAAATGCCGCAGCAATTCTCCGGTTTGGAGGGCGTCGTTGCGGTCGCCGGCGGGATCATAGAGGACCAGGCAATTCTTCTTCGGGATAAATGCAGCGGAGTCCGCCAGAACCGGCCAGGCTTGTTTGGCATCAAGCAAATGGGAACTGTAAACATCCGTTCCCTGGGCGCCGGCGTTAATGACTGATTTTAGAGTAGCCGCAAGCTGTCCCGGTGAAATCGAAACTCCTGTGAAATCGGTTGCCTCCACGTGAGCGATAATGGGAACCGGAGAGGTGATGGAGCCGGCAAGCTGCCGGAAGGCCCGGCCGGACCAATCCGGGGTGAAGGCCTTCCCGGAGTACCTGCTTTTCCATTCCTGCCAGATAAATTCCGGACAGATGGAATCCGGCAGTTCATCCGGCCTGCTGTTTAAGACAGCGGGCAGATCGAATCCTGTAATCCGCCGGACCTCTTCATGGGAAAGAAGCCCGCCTTCTGGACCGGCCACCGCTACAAAAGTGAGAGAGCCGGAAAATCCAGCGGTGTGAATCTGTGCCAGGCTTTGCCGCACAAGCTGAGTTAATGGCTCCGACCGGGTAATCTCCTCAGGTTTATCTTTGGCGGAATAGGCTTCCCGGCACAAGGCGCAGTAACAGGCATCGCCGGATTCCCAGCTGATGACCGGTTCGGCCAGGTCGATGCTGTCCAGTTCGGGATAGCGTTCAAGCAGGTCGCTGACAAATCCCAGCCACCAGTCCCGGGCTTCCGGGTTACGGTAGCACAGGGGATACTCCAGCCCGGTTGTTTGGTAGTCCTCTCCGGCTTCCGTCTTCTCCCGCCATTCGGGATGGGCTTCCCAGGCTCCTCGGTGGTTCATCACCGGCAGCCATGCCGATATGTGAATGCCCTGCAGATGGCACTGCTTAATCACATGTTTGAGTAAATCATAGCGTCCGAATTCTCCTTCAAGGTTATACTGGTAGCTGGTCCGGTAAAAGGCGCCGTAAGCTGGGTCGTAGGCCCGGAAATAAACCAGGTTAATACCGGCCTTGTTCCACTGCCGGGCCATTGCTTTCGCAAGTTCCGAGGGGCGGCGGCCGTCATAATAATAGGAAGGGTCTATTCGGACGGCCGTAGTCCTCCGGATTTGAGGCCGCAGGTCAGGACCGCTGGTATAGCGTGCCACATCTTTTTTTAGTGAGAAATGCGACCAAAAATGGATTCCAGCGAATATGAAGACAGGGATCAGAAGAAAAAGCAGCCGGAGATATTTTTTTTTGATTGTCATAACCGGGTGGTTTTCTCCAGAATATCCGCTATCCGTGGTGCCGCCCGGCCGTCGCCGTAAGGATTGATTTTTTTTGCCATGTTTTGATAAGCAAATTTATCTTTCATTAAGTGCAGGGTTTTCTGTGCAATGGATGTGCGCCTGGTCCCCGCAAGCATTGCTGTCCCTGCATCAATGCCTTCCGGCCGTTCGGTGTTCGGCCGCAGGACCAGCACCGGCTTGCCCAAAGACGGGGCTTCTTCCTGAATTCCGCCTGAATCGGTCAGGATTATCCGGGACCGGTCCATCAGGAAAACAAAATCCACGTAGTCTAAAGGATCAATCAAATGAATGGCGTGCGACTGTTCAAGTATCGCAGAAGCGGGCTTTTTAACCTTGGGGTTGGGATGGAGCGGCCATATAATCTCCAATCCGGGCAAGCCTTTGCTTATATCTTTCAGTGCAAGGCACATGTTTTCCAGATCAGAACCGAAGCTTTCCCTTCTGTGGAGTGTTACGAGAATAAAAGGACGGTCTTGAATGGAAAGCCCGTGTTTGTCTTTAAATTGGGCAAACAGTTTTTGTTGAGCCGCCGCCTTGCGGTTGGCGGCTGCAGTCTGCAGCAGGGCATCGATGCCGGTATTGCCGGTGATGTGGATTTTTTCAGACGCAATTCCCTCGGCCAGAAGATTGCGGGAAGCGGCATCTGTGGGTGCAAAATACAGGTCGGCCAGGCAGTCGGTCATTTTCCTGTACATCTCTTCCGGAAAGGGAAAATATTTATTCCCGGTCCGGAGCCCGGCTTCCACATGAGCGATCGCAATCCGCTTATAAAATGCGGCCAGGGCGGCGGTAAAGGTGGAGTTGGTATCTCCCTGAACCAAGATCCAGTCGGGCTGTGTTTGGTCCAAGACCTTCTCTAACTGGATTAAGGCGGATGACGTGACGTGATACAGGCTTTGGCCGGACCGCATCACATTCAAATGGAAGTCGGGTTTTATTTGAAAAATATCCAAGACCTGATCCAATAATTCTTGGTGCTGAGAAGTGGAACAGATTTGGGTGGTAAAGATCTCTTTGCGGGACTGGAGTTCGCGGATAACCGGCGCCAGCTTGATGGCTTCCGGCCGGGTCCCGAATATGACAAGAAGGCTTCGTTTTTTATGTGAAGTCATTTTGTCATAATAATGATTCGGGAAAAATCTGTAAAGGGATTCAGATCAGGCCGGCGTTCTTGACCGCCCGTTCAATTTGCCGGATGCGTGATTCCAGGCTTCCGGTATAACCAATGGATATACGCACCAGCCCAGGCGACAATTCCATTTTTTCCTGGTCTTCCGGTGGAATTTCTGAGGAGGTGGACGAACCGGAGCAGCTCATCAAAGTGTCGAAATATCCCAGAGATACAGCAATCAGACCGAATCGTTCCTGATTTTGCAGCTGAGACATGAGTCTTTCCGCCTTATCCCTGGTCCGGCAGTCTAGGGTCAGCATACCGCCATAACCGTAGTCTTCATTCAGCAGCGATGTATACAGTTTATGCTGGGAGTGGGAGGGAAGGCCCGGATATCTGACCGGAGCCCCTAGTTTTTCCAAATGTTCGGCAATAGCCAGGGCCCGGCGGCCGTGTTCTTTCATGCGGAGCGGCAGATGCGGCAGGCGCTGTATAATGTCGAATGCCACTCTGGGATCAATGGCGGGACCGAACAGCATCACTCGTCCGGTATGCAGGTCCATTAAGCGGAGAATGAAGTCTTCGCTGGCGCAGACGGCACCGGCAATGACATCACTGGCTCCGTTGATGAATTTCGTCATGGAATAGACCACTATATCCGCCCCTAACCGGGAGGGGGAAACAATGACAGGACTGAAAGTATTGTCCACCACCAGGATGAGGTTGTGTTCTTTGGCGATTTTAGAGAGCGCGGGAATATCAGAAATTTTCAAAGTGGGATTGCCGACTGTCTCCGTGTAAAGCACCTTGGTATTGGATTGAATGGCTTTTTCAAAAGCCCCGGTGTCAGCGGGATTGACAAAAGTGGTTTGGATATTCATTTGAGGAAGCAGTTCCCCAAATAAAGCATGCGTGCCGCCGTAAATCGTATCGCTGGAAACAATGTGGTCGCCGGTGCGGCAGATCTGCAGAAGGGTGCAGGCGATGGCCGACATGCCGCTGGCTGTACTCAGGGCTGATTCGGTTCCCTCCATAGCAGCCAGGTAACGGTCGAGAACATCTACTGTGGGATTGAAATGCCGGCTGTATAGAAAACAACCTCCTTTGTGCGGCCCCCGGAGGCCTTCGAAAATTTCCGGCATCACATCCGGTTCCATTACTGTAAAGGTGGATGACCGGGAAATCGAAGGGGCAACCCCGCCATGCTCCCCGAATTCCCGCTGGACATCCCACAAATCTTGTTCTGGATTGAATTTTTGCATTATTATCCTCCGCCTGTTGATCTGGCTTATTCATAAAAAAATTGCGTTATTTATACAATTCTTTTCTCATCACGAATACTCATTGATTATATTTTAAAGAATAACTGAAACTTTGTTCTTTTCCAATATTTATTCTTAATCGCAATTTTTTTACCCTTCGGGCGGGCCGAATCTCACCGCATCTTCCGGCTTGCGGCTTGTCGACGTGAAGTGACGGCCTTTTATTAAATCAATGTCATCCTGAGGCCTGTGAAGCAGGCCGTGAGGATCTTAGACTGTATCGCAGAAAGAAGCGAACCGTTTTCTCGTGCAAGCACTGTATAAGATCCTTCGTCGCTTCGCTCCTCAGGACGACAATGAATTAACGAATTGTCGTCGTCTCAGCCCGTGAATAAGTCAGGTTGAAAATTAACATCCCGCTGTCGTCCTGAGGGTGCGTCAGCTCCCTAAGGATCACAAGTTGCATCGTCTGATCAAGTGTTATCATATAAGAACCGTTTCCACATGGCAATGGATAAGGGCCATGTCCCGCCACCACTCTCCTGTCCCCAGCGAGGACATCCGCTCCGATTCCGGCCTCATATCAAAAAAAAAGGGCGTGCCCAAGCTCCTTGCTTAACTCGAACACGCCCTATATAAAAAGAATCTATTTCTCGCAGTTTAAGGTTTTAGTCAAGGTGTTGTTTTCCTGGTTCTGCTCCTGCACGATATCCAGGCACTCCAATACCGCCGTAACCGTGGATTCTTCATTGATTTCCATGCTGCTCGGAAAGACGGCGATGCCGTCAACCGGCTCCAATTTTTTTTCGGGATCAAATTCAAAGATGCTGTTTACACAATATTCTTCTTCGTTCAGAAATAATTTCAAGGTGCATTCCGGAACGTCCTTGATACTCCAAAGCGCCTGAGGTACGGAGCCTGGTCCCAAATTCTTGACTACAGCCACCACCCGGCAGTTTTCATCCAGATAAATGTCTTCAACAGTCAGGTCAGGCAGCAGGCAAGGCCCCACATATTCATTTTCCAGAGAATTATTCTCTTCATTGGATTCATCAATATCTTCCGCATAATCCACATAGATATCAACCCTCACGGGTTGCGGAATATCATAAGGAATAAGATAATGAGAAATTCCACCGGGCTCGGATATACCGCCCTTTTCCGTAACCGTTGCCGTCTGAAGAGGAATATCATCTTGACTTGTCCCGTCAATATAAACAGACATCAGGCTGTACCAACCCTCCTCTAATCCGGCGTCACCCTGGTTGGCGATGGTAATATAGAGATCGCCGCCCATACATGAGGCATCGGCGACAGTGAGGTCCGGCAAGGTTTCGGTTTCAGCTGCAGGTTCTTCCTGCTGACGGCATGCGCCGGAAGCAATCAGCAGCAACCCGGCGAATATGATGAGTATCCATTGTTTTTTCATTTATGTATGTCCTCCTTTTCTTTTTGAATATATTAAATGCAAACTGCATGCCAAACATGATTTGCAGGGATTGACGGAGATATGCATGAATTTGAGGTGCAAAATGGCAGAGTTTGAGTCCTGTATTATGGGAAGATTCTTTTAATGCAGAACATAAACCGCAAAACGCAAACCGCAAACCGCAAAACGCAAAACGCGAAACGCAAACCGCAAAACGCGAAACGCAAAACGCAAAACGCAAAACGCGAAACGCAAAACGCGAAACGCATAAAACCATGACGGTAAGCATACCTGCTGCTGGAACTCAAACAGCCGGGGGAACCTGAAATTGGTAAATGGTGAATGGTAAATGAATTGGGGATGTGTATGCGGTTTTTGAAGACGCTGTAATAGGATGTGCGGGAAGTAGAAAAACGCAAAACGCGAAACGCAAAACGCGAACCGCATAAAACCGGTGAATGGATCGGGAATTGTAAATCGACTGCGTGAGACCAAAGAACGCAATGAACGCTAAAAACGCGACGAACGCGAGCGCAGCGAGCATGCCGAAGCCGTCTAAGATTTCCGTCGCTCTGCTCCGGGAATGACATGGTTAGGCCCACTTGTCATCCTGAGGATTCCTTCGGCGAGGCGCTCTAAGATCCCCGCGGCCGCTTACGCGGCCTGGGGATGACATTTGTATGCTGCCGCAGGCCTCAGGATGACAGCGCCGCTGTCGCTCTTTACTAATACAAAGCCGCTTGGGACCCTTCGCTTTGCCCGGAATGATATAAGGGCCGCAAATCCGGCCCCTGCATCGGTTTCAGATTTGAGATTTGAGATACTTTCTCTTCACTCCTCACTCTTTACTCTTTACTTTACTCTTCTTCAACCTCAATCCCCCCATCCACTCATATAAGACCGGCACAACCACCAGCCGCAGCAGGATGGCGAAAAAGAAGCCGCCGATATAGACCACAGCCAGGGGGCGATGCAGTTCGGCCCCGGTGGAATTCGACAGGGCCATCGGCAGCAAGGCGACAATCATTACCATATCCGTCATGATGATCGGGCGAAATTTTGTCAGTGCACCTTCAATAACCGCTTGTTTAAGTGCATAGCCCTGCTTTCGAAAATCATTGATTTTGGCGACCAGGATGACGTCATTCTGTACGCAGATTCCAAAGAGGGCGATCAAACCGATAGTCGAAGAGACATTGAGGGTTTCTCCGGCGATCAGCAAGCCGATGATTCCTCCGATCAAAGTGGTGGGAATATTCATTATAATCAGCAGGGCCTGCCAGAATGAGCCGAAGGAAGAAAACAGCACCACAAATATAATCAGGATCACCATCAGCATCAGTACGGTCAAATGGTGCATGGCCCGCTGCTGGCTTTCAAACTGGCCGCCGAATGTAACGAAATATCCCGGAGGGAGGTCCACGTTCTCTGATATCATCTGCTGAGCTTCGGCTACGAAACTCCCGATGTCCCGGTCGCTCAGGTTGCAGAGGATGATTTTACGCCGCATCAAATTTTCCCGGAAAATCGTCTGCGGCCCTTCATCCTTGGTGATTTCAGCCAACTGGGAAAGAGGTATCCTTTCGCCGCCCGGGGTGTCTACTAATAGATTTTTAATCGCGTTTTCATCATTACGGTATTTTACCGGCAGCCGCAGCAGGACCGAGGTTATGCGGTCCAGTTCGTATACATCCGTGACTTCAATGCCGTTGAGTGCGGTTTCAATTAAATCTGCGACTTCGCCGACGGGAATGCCGTAGCGGGCCAACTGGGTGCGGTTCAATTTGATCACCACCTGGGGGATGCCGGTGGTTTGTTCGATCTGCAGGTCGGCTACCCCTTTGATCCCGGCGATGGCATTCCGGACGTTTTCGATTTGCTGGTTGAGAACATTCAAGTCCTGGCCGAACAGTTTGATGGACAATTCCCCTTCGGTCCCGGTCAGCATCTCCGCCAGTTTATTCGCAATCGGCTGCTCGAAAATATAAGCGATCCCGGGGATCTTATCCAGTTCTTTCCGCATACCATCTGTGATTTCTTCAAAATCCCGCTTTCTCTCCTCGCGGGGAAGAAGCTCGATATTGTAATGGCTGTGGTTGACCGGGTGAACATGCTCTGAAGCTTCAGCTGTCCCGGTGGTGCGTGAAACGGAAACCACTTCCGGAAAGGACATGAAAATCTTTTCGATCTGCTGTCCGGTTTTGACGGATTCCTCCAGTGAAGTTTCAGGGAGCATCACGGTTGAGGCCATAATGGCCCCTTCATCCAGGGGCGGAACGAATTCTTTGCCCAAAAAGTTAAACAGGACGGCTGCCCCGATGATTAAAATAACAAACACGATTAAAATGGCCTGTTTGTGCTGGAGGGCAGTTTCCAGGACCTTTTTATAGCGCACGGATAAAAAATCGCTGACTGGGTTCTTGCGCTTTTTTATATGTTTTTCCTTTAAAAAGTAGGTTGCTAAGATTGGTTTCAAAGTAAGATTTAACAGCAGGGATCCAAATAAAGCCGCGGCCACAGCAAAGGCGGTAGGCCGGAACATGGCGCCTTCGATTCCCTGGAGCGTCAGCAAAGGCAGGAAAACCAGAATAATAATCAGGTTGGCTGAAAACAGGTGCTTCCCCACATCCTTGGCGGCCAGCGAGGTCAATACCATGGTTGATGCTTCGCCTTTCCTTTCCTGCAAAACGCGGTAGATGTTTTCCACCATGATTATGGATCCGTTGGCGACCTTTCCGATGCCGATGGCCAAACCTCCGATTGACATGACTGTCAGCTTAATATTAAATAACTGCATCAGCACCAGAGCGAATAGAATAGAGAAGGGGATAGTCAAAGAAGCGATCAGTGAGCTGCGCAGGTGCCACATGAAAAAGAGCATCACCAGCATAATCAGGATGGCACCCTCAAACATAGTGATTTCCACATGTTCTATGGATTTAACGATCAGTTTGGACTGGTCATAAAATGGTTTGATCTGAATATATTCCGGGATATCCTTCGCGATCCCGGCCAGGGCATTTTTAATATTGGCGATAGTGGAAAGGGTATCGCCTCCATACTGTTTTTCCACGGTGACATACACCGCTTCCTGTCCGTTATGGCTGCCTGCTTCCCGGCGGAATTTAGCTCCGATTTTAACATCGGCGACATCGCGGACATAAACCGGAATATTATTACGGGATGTGATCACGGTCTCTTTTATATGATCCAGTGTCTGGATCCGGCCGATTCCTTTAATCAGAGCTTCCTGCGCGCCTTTATTGATGACACCTCCGGAAAAATTACGGTTGCTGTTTTCAATCGCGCTTTGAATCTCGCTGATTTTGATGTTGTAATGCTTGAGCATGTCCGGCTTGAGAAAGACCTGGAATTGGCGGATAAATCCGCCTAGGTTAATAACAAAGGATACCCCCTCCACTCCCTGCAGTCGGTAGCGGATGGTCCAGTCGGCTACGGAGCGCAGTTCCATGGGATCCACACCCTCTTCTTTTCCGATGACCGCGAATTCAAAAATTTCCCCCATCCTGGATGAAACCGGGCCTAGGATCGGATGAGAGGTTCCCTTTGGAAGCCGTCCGGCAACCAGTTCCAGTTTACTGGAAACGATTTGTCTTGCCAGATATATATTGGTTCCCCAGTCAAATTCCACCGTGATCACCGAATCGCCGGTTGCAGATTCAGACCGGACCCGGGTGACCTGGGGCGCACCGTTGAGCAGGCTTTCCAGCGGAAAAGTGATCAAGCGCTCCACATCCTCGGCGGCCATGCCTTCATTTTCCGTAATGATGGTAACGAGGGGAGCGTTGAGATCCGGGTATATATCTTTAGGCATTTGGGTGTAAGAAATAATGCCCCAAACTGAAACCAGCAAGATTATGAGGATGGTTAATAAACGGTGTTTTAACGCAAAATCTATCAGTCGATCGATCATTCTTTCATCTCCCTCCCGGCTGCTTAATGGATTTGGCCCTGTTTGAGAATTTCTTGGTACAGCTTCGATTTCAGTTGGAAATTTCCGTCGGTAACAACCAAGTCACCTTGTTTGAGACCGTTTAGAACTTCCCGGAATCCGTTGTCCGAGGTGCCGGTTTGCACTACCTGCAGAAAATATGAATCTCCGCGTTTAAGAAACACAATGGTTTCGCCCTTATCTTCCAGGACGGCGGCGGCGGGAACCACCAGTGCTTTTTCCTGATGATTGAGAAATATATTCACATTGGCGAACATGCCGGCTTTCAGCTTCAAGTCCTTGTTTTCCACCTCGGTGCGTACAGTAATGGTGCGGGTCTCTTCGTTCAGGATATCGCTGATAAACCGGATTTTACCCTGGAACTTTTCTTCAGGGTAAGCCGGGACCGTGACTTCCACATGTTGTCCCATGCGGATTCGGGCGATATCCTTTTCATAAATATCAGCATCGACGCATAGGAGGGTGGGATCCAGCAGCACCAGGATTTCACTGCCTTGATCCACCATTTGGCCTAAAACAGCGTTGTTCTCAATTATTTTAGCGCGGATGGGAGCATATAAAGTGATGACGGGATTGATCTGGTGAGTTTTCTTGATACTATCAATCTGTTCTTCAGTAAAGCCGAGAACATGGAGTTTTTTCTCTGCCGCGTCTAGATTGGCCTCAGCCACCTTCAGGTCGGCTTCCGCCGACAGCAGGTTTTTCTTTGCCCCTACGCCGCGCTCAACCAGTCTTTCTTCCCGCTCATAATTTATCTGGGCCAATTCAAAATCAGCCTGGGCTTTATAGAATTCTGATTTGGCTGTGCCGACCTCTTCACTCTGAAGGGTCACCAGTTTATCACCCGCATTGACCCAGTCGCCGATCTGGACATGAATGTCCGCAATCCGGGCGGGGAAAGCATAACCGACGATGGCTTTGCGGTGCCGGTGGGCCATCACTTTACCGGGAGCCGACAAAGAATCTTTAATGGAGCGGTATTCAGCCTGAACAGTCTGAATTTTCACCATTTCTTTTTCTTCTTCAGACAGGGTGAGGCCTCCGTTTCGGCCAAGGCCGCGGCCGGTCCGTCCGTATCCCCGGGTAACCCCGGTGTTACGGTTGCTCTGACCGGGGACGGCGATTTTTTCCGGAATGGAATTTTTTTCCGGATTCCTGGCAGCAGCGGTTTCATTGGTATTGTTGTTGTGAGAACGGTCCCGGCAGGAAATTCCGGCAGCGATGATCATTATTCCTAAGAGGCCGAGACAAGCTATTATGATATATTTTTTCATTATTGCTCTCCTTTGAGACTGGTCCCGATCGATTTTTCCAAGGCGGCTAAAGCGACGCCGTAATTGTAAAGGGCGTCGGCATAAGAGGTCCGGGCTTCCAGCAGAGTTCTGCGGGCGTCGATCAGCTCAATTCCCTCAATTTCTCCTTCCTGATAACTGAAAAGGAACATTTGATAAACTTCTTCAGCCTGCGAGAGGATTTCATCTTCAAACAGGCTGATCTGATTTTCAGCGGCTTCCGCGTTCATATAGGCTTCTTCAACCTCCAAGCTGATGGTATTCCGGAGATGTTCGTTCTTTCTATTCAATGACCGCAGGTTGGCCTGGGCTTCCGCCACTTCGCCCTTGGCCGGCTGCCAAAAGAAGAGCGGAATGGGAAAAGACAGCGTAACATCCCACCATTCGCCTTCGCCGAGTACTTTGTGGCGGTTTACTCCCAAATCGAAATCGGGCAGATAATTCATATAGGCCTGCTTCTTTTGCAGACCTATTCTCTCTTTGGCAATATGGACCTGCCGAAGTTCCGGCCGGAAATTAAATGCCCGCTCTTTAAGTTCATTCAGGTCCAGCGGTGCCGGATTTTTTTTGAGCTGTCCGGAAATAGTCAAGGGAGTGTATTTGCGGCGGGCCATTAGATAGTTGAGATAAGCCTTGGCCAGCCGGACTTCATTGGCGGCTTGCCGGACTTCATTGGCTGCACGGGAGGATTCGACTTGGGCGCGCAGCATTTCCACCCGGGCTGCATCTCCGGTTTCAAACTTCAGCTCCGCTTTGTTTAGAAAATCGCGGGAGAGCTCCAGGTTTTCTTCAGCATATTTGTGTTTTTCCTCTGCCAATAATAGTCCGTGAAATCCCTGTTTCACTTGATACGTGATATCCAGTTCAAGGAGTTCGATTTCCCGCATCAGTTCCTGGGATTCCTTGGCTGCGATTTTGCCGCGGAGATTCCGTTTTCCGGGAAATTCAATAGATTGACTGACTCCGAAGTACCATTCGCCGGTGCCACTGAAATCAAATAGGCGGGGCTGGAGGTCCGAATCCCAATCCAAAGACGGCTGGGGAAAAGCTTTGGCCTGGTTGACCCGGGCCAGGGCCGCCTGGTATTGCTGGTAGGATGACAGGATCAGAGGATTATCCTGCATGGCTTCCTGAATGCACTGGTCAAGGGTTAGAGGTCCTATCTCTTCTGCGGTGTTATCCTGGGCTGCTGACAAGCTCAAACACAACAGAGTGCTGATGAATATTAGGGTTGTTTTTTTCACGTTCCGCCTCCTTTTTACCGGGTTTTTGCAAGGAATACTGAGTTAAGAGGGAAAGTTCAACTCAAAGGAGGGGACCGCGACAAAGCCGAGGGGAAAGCCAGCTGAGGGTATGGCTGCAATTCGAATTGGCTGATGATTTCAAGTTGAATAAGCTGCGGCAGATAGGCGAAATGAATATGAGCGGTAAGCATGGTTGAGCTTTGGAAATGACAAGCGGGACAGTTCTTTGAGTTCTCCGGAGTGGTTTCCGTGTGGAGAAAATTTATTCCCAGGGATAAACTAAGAAAAATCAACAGAAAAATAAGATTTAATAGAATTCGATTCTTTTTTTCCATCGGCACCGTCCCCATATTATGGAATTGGGTGCGGATTGTCAATAATACAAATATAAAATATACAAATTAAGAAACGCAAAATGCAAAACGCGAAACGCTTAAAACCGTGAAAGGGAAAAGTCTGTCATTTTTTCACTAATTTTTCTTTACTCCTCATTCTTCACTCGGATGAGGATGATCGAATACTTGACATCCATAAAGATACATGGGAAAATGATAGTCTGGTTTTCGGTTTAAAGCGAGGGAAGTCCGTGCAAAGCGGACACAGCCCCCGCTACTGTAACCGGGGACGAATCCCGGAAAAAACCACTGTTCTCTGAAAGAGAACGGGAAGGTCCGGGAGGAGAGTGATCCGGGAGTCAGGAGACCTCCTTTAAATCGATAAAACCCATCTTCGGGCGGAAGGTTGGGTGATTTCTCTCCCATACTTTCCTTCCCAAATTAAGGTCGCGCCTGAATGCGGCCAGGAAGGAGATTTTATGTTTAAAAAAGCAGCTTTTTTATTGATTGTGTTCTTATGTTTTAGCTCCGTATTCGTTAGAGCGTTTCCGGATGATCAGGACAAGGATACGGTGAAAAAACTCACGTATGATGTCACTGTCACCGCCAATCGGATGCAGACCCCTGAACAGGAAACAGCCAGCTCGCTGACGGTGATAACCCGGGAAGAATTGCAGGCAGCCGGCATTCATACTGTGGCCGATGCCTTAAAACAGACCGCCGGCCTGAATGTGATTCAAAACGGTCCGCCCGGCTCAACCGCGTCGGTTTTTATCCGGGGGGGAGATTCCGATCAAACCAAGGTCATGCTGGACGGGATCGAACTGAACGATCCTGTCTCTCCCAGCCGATCGTATGATGTTTCTCATTTGCTGGTACATAACATCGAACGGATTGAAATCATCCGCGGGCCGCAAAGCCCGCTGTACGGTTCTGACGCTATGGCCGGAGTCATCAATATCATTAGCCGGGTGGGGCAGGGAAAGCCCCGTATCCGGCTGTCCTCTCAAGGCGGGGCCTTCGGTACGCTTTCGGGGCGCGCAGAAGCCGCCGGGGGAAATGAATCCATTCAATATTCAGCCGGTGTATCCTATTACCGGACCGACGGATTTTCCGCGGCCGGCATCCAGTATGCCGGCAATCAGGAGGAAGACGGATACCGCAATCTGACTCTTTCGGGAAAAATCAATGTCCATTTAACCGATAATCTGGAATGGACGGCTGCTGCGCGCGGACTTCAGACCCGCTCGGATTTGGATAATCAGGGCGGAGCCTTCGGCGACGATCCCAATCATACCGGAGAAGCCGATTCCGTCATTCTGCACACCGGGCTGCGGGGTCTTTTTGCGAATAAACGCTGGGAATCCCGTCTGAATCTTTCCTATGTGGACACGGCCCGGCGCTATGATAATCCGGCGGATGACGCCCATCCGTTTTCCTCTGCGGATTCGGAATATTTATCCGATATCGCTAAACTCAACTGGCAGAATAATATTTTCATCCATCCCGCCAACACGCTGACTCTGGGGGCGGAATTCCTGCGGGAAAGGGGGGAGTCCACGTACACCTCAAGTTCAGCCTGGGGTGACAGCGTAAGCATTTTTCCGCAAAACAACGCGGATAATGTCGGCGTTTATATCCAGGATCGAATTTCACTGGATGACCGTTTCTTCCTCACCGTCGGCGGACGCTGGGATAATCACAGCAGCGCTGGTGATGCGGTAACCTTCCGGGCGGCTCCATCCTATTTAATCAAAACAACCGGAACCCGGTTAAAAGCCACGCTGGGGACTGGATTTAAAGCGCCCTCGCTTTATCAGCTTTATGCGCCCTCGACACTTTGGGGGCCGATCGGGAATCAGCAATTGGAACCGGAACGTTCGCTGGGATGGGATGCCGGATTTGAACAGGAATTATTCGGCCGCAGCTTCAGCTTCGGTGCCGTGTATTTTTACAATCGTTATGAAAATCTGATTGATTTTGATTTCACTCAAGGGTATATCAATGTGGGAGAAGCCTTCAGCCGGGGAGTGGAATTGTCACTGAAGTCCCAGCTTCTGGATTGGCTGTCTTTTCATTCCACTTACACCTATCAGAAAGCGGAGAATGATGCGACGGGGAAAGCACTTCTGCGCCGTCCTCAGCACAAATTCACGCTGGAAAGCCGGGGAACCTTGATGGAGGCTCTGAGAATCCGCCTGCTCCTGGTTTATATGGGCAAACGTGACGACATGTTCTATTCCGGATATACCTCCAGCCGGGTCATGCTGGATGAATATGTCCTGCTCAACTCGTCTTTGTCTTATGACCTGTTTCCCGGATTAAGCCTAATGCTGCGTATGGAGAATATGCTCAACCAGGAATACGAATTAGTCAAGGGATACGGCACCCCCGGCTTTTCGGTGTATGGCGGGATCGAGATTGAGTTGTGATTCCTAATGAATCACAACTCTTAAATCTGAAACCAATGCGGAGCCGGATCATTTAAATCAAAAATCAAAAACAAACCAAAGCTGGATATTGACCTGGAAAAGTGACAAAGACTGTCATTCCCGGAGCGGAGCGATGGAATTCTTAGATGGCTAGGCCCCAAGAAGCGGTTCTGCTTTATTCGGAATAAGTGAAATGTAAAAAGTGACAGCAACGCTGTCATCCTGAGGAGCGAAGCGACGTAAGGATCTTATGCTGCTTCGTATGATGAATCGGAAACGTTAAACTTGCCGAGGCCGTCTAAGATCCCCACGGCCGCATACGCGGCCTGGGGATGACAATAGGAAGACAGGTTTCATGGTGACGATGGGAAAGAGGCCTCAGGATGACATGAGGATGTCCTCTCGGTGACAGAGGGGCCGGCTTGACACCAGTCCGGGGAAGCGTCAGAATAATTCAGCGAAATGAACATCACCAACAAATTCTGGACGGAGAATAAAATCCTGATTTCCGCCGCAGCGGTTTTTTTGCTGGCGGCGGCGGTATTGTGGATGCTTCTGCCGGGAACCCGGCCGGATAATCCCCCCGGTGAAGCTACGGCGTCCATGCCGGAACGGATTATTTGCGCTGCGCCCAGTGTGACAGAAATGGTCTTCGCCTTGGGCCGGGGGAATCTTGTGGTTGGAGTGAGCGAATTCAGTTTTTTTCCGCCCGAAGCCGCAGGTAAGCCTAAAATCGGCGGTTTGTTCAATCCCAGCAAGGAAAAGATTTTCGCTCTGCAGCCGGACTTGGTGATCACCCAGGGACGCCACACCGCACTCAGCCGCTTCTGCCGGGAGAAGGACATTCCCCTGCTAAGTCTGCACATTGAAACCCTGGATCAAATAAAGACAGCCTTGGACAAACTGGGTCACCTGCTTAAGGCAAGGGAGAAAGCCCGCTGTCTGATTGCGGACCTGAATACTCAGTTGGATTCGGTCAGGAGTAAAACCGCGTCCCTGCCGCCGCGGCGGGTTTTCCTGAGCCTGGGGCATACTCCGGGCGATCTCACCGGCATTATGACCGCCTCCTCCGGTACTTTTCTTCAGGAACTGATTCAATTGGCCGGGGGCATCAATATTTTCCATGACCTCTCCACACGCTATCCCCGGGTGTCCAAGGAAGTCCTGCTTACCCGCAATCCGGAAGTCATTATCGAAATCCTGGCCGAAGGCCTTTCGCATAAAAACAAAACTTTACTGCGCCGTGACTGGGAACGCCTGAGCCGGCTGCCGGCCGTACAGGAAGACCGTATCCACTTTCTCACCCAGGACTACCTGCTGATTCCAGGACTCCGGGTATCCCAAACCGCCGGAGCCTTTGCCCGTATCATCCACCCGGAGGCCTTTGGTGACTGAACCGGTCCTGCAGCTGCATGCCCTCCTGCACCGCTTTCCGGAATCGGCGTTCAGCCTCACCATCCCGCAAATGGAAATCCGAAGCGGAGAACACCTGGCGGTCATCGGACCCAACGGGGCCGGCAAAACCACGCTATTGCGGCTGGCCGCAGGCATTTTCCAACCTGAAAGCGGCACAATCCGGCTGGAAGGACGGGAACTGGCCCGCATGAATCGCCGGACCACAGCCCGCAGCATTGGTTACCTCCCGCAGGATTTATCCAGCGACTCGGACTATCTCGTGGAAGAACTGGTCATGCTGGGCCGTTATCCGCATCTTCCGCCTTTCGGTAATCCCGGTGCTCAGGACCGGGCCATTGTCGAGGAAAGCCTCCAGGTGACAGAGACACGAAGCTTGAGACGACGGCATTTATCCCATTTGTCCGGGGGTGAGCGGAAACGGGCGTTTCTGGCTTCGGTCCTGGCCCAAAAACCCCGGGTCCTGCTCTTGGATGAGCCAGCGGCGTCTTTGGACCTTCACAGGCAAGTCCATTTTTTCCGCCTCTTGACTCAGCTGGTGCGCAGCGGGATGGGTGTTGTGACTGTGACCCATGACCTGAACCTGGCGTCCCTTTTTTGCGACCGTATCCTGCTGCTTAAAGACGGCCGCCCGGCCGCAGAGGGAATTCCGGACGCGGTTTTGGTTCCCGCCAACCTGGAATCCATCTATGGGGCGGATATCTGGATTGGTAAGCATCCCCAGGGGGGGCGCCCCGTCGTATTGCCGAAAATGGAGAGTGAAAATCCGCATGGATAAACGGAGCCTGCTTTTGTACATGGCGGTTTTTATGGGAGCGGTTTTAATAACTCCGTGGTTCGGGGCCGAATCCATTACCCTCAAGGATGCAGCCGCTTTTTTCACTGCTCAGTCCGGTCCTTTGTCGGAAATCTTCTGGCTGCAGCGGATGCCGCGGCTGCTGCTGGCGCTGATTGCAGGCGGAACCCTGGCGGCAGTAGGCGCTTCTTTTCAAGTGATGTTTCATAATCCTCTGGTTGAGCCGTTTACCCTGGGGATAAGCGGGGGCTCCGCTTTAGGAGCGTTTATCGCCATTTCCTGGCCGTCCCTTTGGATCGTTTGGGGGCCTTTCAGCTCGGTACAGGTCTTCGCCGCTCTGGGGGCGGGGGCAACCCTTTTTTTGATCTATTCTTTATCCAGACGGAGGTCCGGCATTTCCGTCACTATCCTGCTTTTGGCCGGAGTCACCATCAGTATCATCTGCAGCGGCTCCATCCTGCTTTTAACTTACCTGGCAAGTCCCCAGTCACTGGTGGTTTTCCAGCACTGGATGATGGGCGGTATCGATATCCTGGGTTACCGGGAACTGGCATTTCTCGCGCCCCTGCTGCTGCCCGGCTTGAGCCTGCTGTTTCTCCATTCACGCAACCTTAACCACCTGGCTTTAAGCGAAGAAATGGCTTTGGGCCACGGCGTGGCTGTAGGCGCAGTGCGGCGGGATATATTTATCGGCGGCGGCCTGGCGACCGCGGCGGTAGTCTCGCTGGTGGGACCAATCGGATTCGTGGGGCTTATTGTTCCCCATGCCGTGCGGCGGATGAGCGGTTTCGACCAGAGGCTGGTTCTGCCGACTTCGTTTCTTTTGGGTGGAGCCGTTCTGGCGGTAAGCGACACTTTTGCCCGCACTCTGGTCGCTCCCACTGAACTGCCGGTGGGGATTATCACCGCTATCCTGGGCGGCCCGCTTTTCATCTACCTGCTGGTGGCCGGCCGGTCCTCCATGCGGGTTTAAATCGAAAGGAAATACAATGGATAAAAAAATCGAAAAAGCACAGCACCAAAAAATATTCCATGTCCGGGCGGACGAAATCGATTATTCCAGCCGGGCCAAGACCGAATCCATCCTGAATTACCTGCAGGAAAGCGTATCGGAGCAGGCCTTTCAGCAAGGTTATGCCGTACCGGATCTGATGAAAAAAAACTGCACCTGGGTGATGTCCCGCTATCACGTACGGATCGACCATTATCCCAAGCTATGGGATACCATCACCGTCACCACCTGGCCGTCGGCTATACAGGAGCGTTTCGCGCTGCGCGAATTCACCGCGCAAAGCGATCAGGGTTCTGTAGCCCGGGCGACCAGTTCCTGGCTGGTGATCGATCTGGACGCCCGTAAACCGGTTTCCCCGGAACCGCATTTTTCCGAATACCAGCTCTATCCCGAAAGGGCAATGGATACGGATTTTCCCTCCTTGCCCTCTTTGGAAGCCGCAGAGACCGAACGGCTTTACCCCGTCTTTAAAAGTGACCTGGACCTCAACCGGCATGTAAACTCCGTGGTATATATCCACTGGGCGCTGGAAACCGTCCCGGAAGAAGTGCTGTTCAAAATGCGGCCTCAGGAAATCGAAGTCCAGTACCGCGCCGAAGTCTTTTACGGCGACCGCATTCTCTCCCGCACCGCCCGGCAGCCGGATGGCTCCTTCCTTCACCAGCTCCGCCGCGTCAGTGATGATACGGAAATAACCCGGCTTCGGACGAATTGGAAGTGACTTTTTGGCTTCGGACAGGAACCACTCGCCGCTTCAAAGCCTGATGTCATCCTGAGCGAAGCGAAGGATCTCCAACTGCTTCGTCTGGATGTGAGGGAACCGATTCAAATTACGAGGCACTTTGGGATCCTTCGACCTGCTGCCGCAGGCCTCAGGATGACACATGGATCCACTTTTATGGTTACAGAGTTGTTTGAGGCGGAGCGGTTTTCGGGTCCGGCTGACGCGATATTGAAGATTTAGCCTTCTGAGCGCTGAGTTTGAGGGGACCCGGCGCAGCCGGGCTGTGAGCATGTCTGACCCACGGACGGGGGGAGTTGCGCAGCAGCCGAAAACTCAGGGCGAGGAATGGCGTTAAAAATCTGAACGGGAGCGGAAGCCGGGCCCGATACCGCGGAACCGGAAACGATTCATCAGGCGAGGCAGTACAAGATCCTTACGGCCTGCTTCGCAGGCCTCAGGATGACATGGGGGTGCCGCCGCGTGCTTTAGGATGACAGTAGGCGCTTCCGCAATTCTCAGAGTGACGCGGGTTGTGCTTTTTTGCCGCTTTGATGAACGCATTGACATGAGTGCATGTTCTTTTTCTGGATTTAAGATTTGAGATAATTGGGGTTGCATTCCCCATCCCTTCGTGTTACCATTTTTATCTTCGTGACACCAAAACAAAAAGGAGACGAAAATGCGCCCTATGAAAACCGGACTGATCATCGTGCTTTTGCTGGCTGGATTCTTCACGTCTGCCGCTGCAGCGGCAGCCGACAAAACGGAAACAGACCAGGAAAAAAAGAAACAGACTATTCCCAAAATCCATGAAAAAATCGTGGTGACCGCCACTATGACCCGGCAGCAGGCCAGGGACTTGTCGTCATCGGTCAGTGTCGTCGAGCTGGCTGATATACAGGCCATCCCCGCCGCCAATGCCATGACCCTGCTCAATCACTTTCCCGGTATTTTCGTAAGCGGAACCGGTCATTTCGGACGGGCCGACGCCAATATCCGCGGCTTAGGGGAACGCGGCCGCAAGATTGCCGTGCTGATCGACGGTCGGCCGGAAAAAATGAGCCTGTTCGGCTGCACCATCACCCATTCCTTCCCGGTGGATAATATCCGGAAAATCGAAGTGGTTAGAGGGCCGGCCTCTGTGTTGTACGGCTCCGATGCATTAGGCGGTGTCGTCAATATCATCACCCGCATGCCGGAAACCGGATTTGAAACGGATATCACCGCCTCTTACGGCACCTTTTCCACCGGACAATTCACTTTGCGCCACGGCGGCAATTTAAACCGGTTTCAATATTACCTCACCCTGGACCGCAGTGAAAGCAACGGGCACCGTGCTCATTCCGATTATGCCGCCAACACCGCCACCGCTAAAATCCGCTACACAACTCCGGGCGGTTTAGAGTTCAGCCTGCAGGGCAAATATTATGACGGGCGCAAGCATGAGGCTGGGACCGTAGAAATGCCCGATCTGCAATTCTGGAATGATTACCAGCGGGGAGCAGTGGATTTGACTCTGCGGCAGAAAACCGGCCCCGATGAATACATGCTGAAACTTTATCGAAATTTCGGACAGCATGTTTTTTCCGACGGCTGGAATTCCAGAGATCATATCGACGGCGGCGTGCTGCGCTACACAACCCGCCGGTTCACCAATAATGAATTGACCGCCGGCCTGGATTTCCGGTTTCTTAATGGACGCAGTTTAAACTGGCCCCAAGGAGAGTGGGATAAAAGCGAAGCTGCCCTCTTTGTGCGCGACCAATATGTTTTAGCGCAGAAATGGATCCTCTCCGCCGGCATACGTCTTCATTACGATTCCTTATACGGAACGGAAACCGCACCCCATCTTGGTGCAGTGTACAAACTCTCAACCCGGACATCTCTGCGCGCGACGGTTAACAAGGGATTCCGTTCCCCGCAGCTTAATGAACTGTATATGTTCCCGCCCGCCAATCCGGAGTTGGAGCCGGAGCGGGTGTGGAATTTTGAGCTGGGTGCGGACCAGCAGGTGACGGATTGGCTGTCGGCCGAAGCCTCGCTTTTTCATATGCGGGGCTCCAACTTGATCGAAACCCGGCCCAACCCTAATGCACCGCCTATGTTTCTCTTCATGAATACTGGGGAATTCGCATTCAATGGATTTGAGCTTGGGCTTAATGCCGCCCCGCATGCCAATTTCTCAGCCAGAATGTTTTATTCCTATATGGACCCGGGCGAAAAAACCCGCGGCCGGCCTGGTCATAAGCTGGATGGGTCTTTTCGCTTCCATTGGAAGACCGCCTCCGCCTCCTTGAACGCCCAGTATGTGGCGGATTACTACGCCGGCGACTTCTCCACCATTCGTATTCCCAACTACTTTCTGCTGAGCGGACGCATAGGCTGGCGGTTCCTGCCTGCCTGGGAAATCTTTATGAATGTGCATAACTTGACCGACACCGATTATTTAATATATGTCGATCTTCCCGGCATGTCGGCCGGGCGCTACCCCATGCCCGGCCGCAGCCTCAATCTGGGAATAAGGATGACATATTGATGTATAACGGCCGCGATTTGCTGCTGGGCGGTTTATTCCTCGCCCTTGCCTTGGTGCTGCCGGTCCTGTTTCATGCAGCCGGATTGGGGAGTGCGTTTCTGCCTATGTTTTTTCCCATCCTGCTGGCCGGTTTTTTTACAGTTCCCATAGTGGCCATCGCTGTGGGATGCACGGCCCCCCTGGTTTCAGCGCTTCTAACCGGCATGCCGCCTTTTTTCCCGCCGATTGCCTTCATTATGATGCTGGAAGGATGCGTCCTTGGAGGAAGCGCAGCCTGGCTCCACCAGAAATTTCGCTGGGGAATATACCCCACGCTCATTCTTACTTTGATCTTGGACAGGTTGGTGCTTTTCGGCAGCGTGCTGCTGGCTGCGGCCTGGCTGGACCTGCCTCAGGGTGTGCTGGGTATCGCGTCGGTCGTACGGGGCATCCCTGGAATTATTTTAATATTGGTGATTATTCCGCCCCTGGTAAAAAGCCTCGAAGGGCGGTTAAGACTGTTGGCGCAGATGGAATAGAGAATTATAAATGAATAAACAGGAATTTTTTGACAATATCGCCCAGGATTGGGAGGAGGAACACCGCAACGCGGAGGAGCAGAATAAGCTAAGGATTCTTTTTTCGCACTTAAAACTCCACCGTGGACAGAAAGTGCTGGATATCGGCGGCGGGACCGGCCGGCTTATTCCATTTATCCGCAAGAAAATCGGCGGGTCTGGCACCATCGTGGAAGCGGATTTTTCCCGCGAAATGATCCGGATTGCCCGGCAAATCCACCAGCATGAATGCACGCATTTCATCCAAGCGGATGCCCAGCATCCGGCGCTGGCTGCAGGAATTTTCGATGCGGTGATCTGCTTTGCGGCTTTTCCCCATTTTTCAGATAAAGGGCAAAGCCTTAAAGAATTCCGGCGCATTCTCAAGCCCGGCAAAATCCTGTATATCGCCCACCTTATGAGCCGGGATGAACTCAATCAATTTCACAAAAAGGTCAAAGGACCGGTGACTCAGGATCTCCTCCCCTCACAGCGGGAAATGGAAGATCTCATGCTTGATGCCGATTTTAAGCACCCAGAAATTATTGACAAACCGGCCCTTTATATCGCATCCGCAACCGCATGATGACCCAACTTGACCCGCGCAGTAAATTATTTACCGTTTTCTTATTTATCTTATTGGTGGTTTGGACGCCGGGCGATGCGGATCGGCGTTTTCTTCTTTATTTTTTAATGGCCGCAGTGCTGACCGTATTTGCAGGCGTTTCCCTGCTGGCTGTTCTGCGGCGCATGCTGCTGCTGATTCCGCTGCTGGGTTTCCTCATTCTCAGTTTATATCTCTTCTCTCCGCTTCCGCCCGCAGAAAAATGGCTCGTATCCCGGGAACTGGCATTCAAAACCGGACTTTGCCTGCTGGCGCTTTCATTATTCATCCAAACCACCAACTTTCCTTCCCTGATCCAGGGCCTGCAGAAATGGAAAGTTCCCGCGGTTGTCACATCGATTCTCACATTTGCCCAGCGCTACATGGTCCTCTTTCTGCAGGAAATCGAGACGACCCGCCGGGCCTGGACATCCCGCCGCTTCGGCCGGATCACAAAACGGGATTCCATTCAAATGGCCGCCCGGCTGACGCCGCACATTCTTTTCAACTCTCTGGGCCGGAGTGAAGCCATTTACGCGGCCATGCTGTCCCGGGGCTTTAACGGGCGGCTGCCCTCCCGCAACCCCTTGCGGCTTGAATTTAAAGATTATTCCTTTATGCTGATATTCGGACTGACTGCTGTCCTTATCCAGGTGGCGGTCCCATGAATTTGATCACAGTCAAAGGACTGTCCTTCGCCTATCCGGACGGATCCCCGGCTCTGGATGATATCGGCTTTTCGCTGGAAAAAGACCGTCATCTGGCTCTTGTAGGCCCTAACGGGGCGGGGAAATCCACTCTGCTGCTGCATTTAAACGGCGTGCTTAAAGGAAACGGACATATCGACGTGCTGGGCTGCCCGGTCAAAAAACCGCATCTTGATTTTATCCGACGGAAAGTGGGACTGGTATTTCAGAATCCAGACCATCAATTGTTTATGCCCACGGTTTTCGACGATCTGGCATTCGGGCTGCTGAACGCCGGCTTGGAAAGGGCTGCGGTTGAAGAGCGGGTAGGGCATATTCTGGCCTCATTGAACTTGAGGCACTTGAAGGAAAAAAATCCCCAGCACCTGAGCCTGGGTGAAAAAAAGAAAATATCGCTGGCCACTGTGCTGGTGCTGGAACCGCAAATTCTGATCCTGGATGAACCCAGTGTCAGTTTAGACCCCGGATCCCGCCGGCAGTTTATCCGGATTCTCAAAGACCTTCCCGCCACGAAGCTGATCGCCACCCATGACCTGGACCTGGCCTGGGAGCTCTGCCCGGAGATTATCCTTCTCGACCATGGCCGGATTGCGGCCCGCGGCGGCCGGGATGACATCCTGACCAACAAATCCCTGCTGCTTCGCCATAATCTGGAGCTGCCGTATGAGGCTAGGATGTTTCTGCAGCAGCCGTAATTCGCAAAACGCGAAACGCAAAATGCTTAAAATCATGAAACGGAAAAGTCCGTCATCCTGAGGAGCGCAGCGACGTGAGGATCTTGTGCTGCTTCGTCTCAATTATCGTTACGGGTGAAAGGATTGTGAATCGTGAATCGTTAATCGTAAATCGACCGTGTTGCGAACCGCCTTTTTATGCTTATGTAATACTCTGATATTAAATAAAATAACTTTTTACTTCTACCTTTTAACTTTTCACTGATTTCTCTTCATTCTTTACTTTCCAAACAACAAATAGTCCTAGGTAACTCCACAATCTGAGTATTATGCCCAGAATGACATAAGGACAAGCGGAGCGGCATTCGGGTCCGGGTGACGCGATATTGAAGATTTAGCCTTCCGAGCGCAGGGTTTGAGGGAACCCGGCGCAGCCGGGTGCCGAGCATGTCTGACCCACGGACGGGGGGAGTTGCGCAGGCACCGAAAACCCAAGCGAGGAATGGCGTAAAAAATCTGAACGGGAGCGGAGGCCGGACCTGATGTCGCGGAGCGGTCTGCACGTTAAGACGGACCCGTTCATTCAGCGAGGCCGTCTAAGATCCCCACGGCCGCTAGCGCGGCCTGGGGATGACATATGGAGAAGACGAGGCAGCTTGGGTTCCTTCGCTCCGCTCAGGATGACAATAGGGGTGAACCTCTTTGCCATTCAGCCGTTAATTTGCTATACATACACTCAGGACATGTAATTCAATAATCGGCCATCGTCTCATAATGAACGACAAAGATGGATCTGGGTCATGTCCAAGCCAGCCATATGGAGGCCGAGCGGGCACGGCTCCTCTCCGCAGGAGAGAGGAACGAGGCCGGAATCTGAGCGGATGTCCTCGCTGGGGACAGGAGCGGGGTGGCGGGATATGATCCTGATCCATCTCCATATGGAATCGGTTTTTTAGGAGTCATTTGATGAAAAAAGCCTTAGTGTGCGGGGCCGGGGGCTTTATCGGGAGCCACCTGGTTAAGCGTTTAAAAAAAGAAGGATACTGGGTCCGCGGCGTTGATGTAAAACGGCCGGAATTTTCCCCCACTGCTGCGGATGATTTTAAAATATTGGATTTACGCGAACCGCAGGACTGTGCTGCCGCGATATTATCTCCCGACAAAAATCCCTTTGACGAAGTCTACCAGCTGGCTGCGGATATGGGCGGCATGGGTTTTATTCACTCGGCCGAATGCGAGATCATGCGCAACAGCGGTCTCATCAACATCCATATGACCCATACAAGCGCACATGAGGATGTGCCCTGCTACCTTTTCTCCTCTTCAGCATGTGTTTACCGCGACATGAAGCCGGACGAAGACGAACTGTCGGAAGCGGAGGTTTATCCCGCCCTGCCGGACAATGAATACGGCTGGGAAAAACTCTACGCTGAAAGGATCGCTATGGCCTACGGCCGCAGATACGGTATGAAGGTGCGGATCGCCCGCTTCCAGAACTGCTACGGGCCGGAAGGCACCTGGCGGGGAGGACGGGAAAAAGCTCCGGCAGCACTGTGCCGGAAAGTCGCCGAGGCTCCGGACGGCGGCACCATAGAGGTCTGGGGGGACGGCACTGCGATGCGTGCGTATACATACATTGAAGATCTTGTGGACGGTATTTTACGGCTTATGCATTCCGGCCTGGAGGACGGCGTTAACATCGGCCGGCGGGAATATGTGACCGTGGATGAGCTGGTCCGGACGATTGCAGAAGCAGCCGGCAAATCCATCCGCATCCGGCATGTAGAAGGACCGGTGGGGGTTCAGGCCCGGAATTTCACCAATGACCGCATCAAATCCATTGGGTGGACCTCCCGTTTTTCTTTAAAGGACGGCATTGCCCGCACTTATCCCTGGGTCAAGTCCCAGATCGAAACCGCTCGCGAAAAATGACAAAAATTAATTCTCCTCAGTTACGCTACCGCAAATTCAGCCGTCATCTGCGGGAAAAGTTTGGGGGCCGTGTCTATAAAATCACCATAGATGCCGGTTTCAGCTGCCCTAACCGGGACGGAACACTGGGCGAAGCCGGCTGCATTTTTTGTGATCCCGGCGGCGGGTCGGGCAGAGCCCATGAGGAATCGCGGATGCCGATTGCACAACAGATCGCAAACGGCATGGAAGGACTCAAGCGCCGCTATAAGGCCGAAAAATTTATCGCTTATTTTCAAAGCTTCACCAATACCTATGCATCGGCCGACGAACTGAAAAAACTGTATGATGAAGCCACTGCTCATCCCGATGTGGTGGGACTTTCCATCGCGACCCGGCCGGATTGCCTATCGGATGAGATTCTGGACCTTATCTCAGATTACGGCGAAAACCTGTATACCTGGATCGAACTGGGCATCCAGTCGGTCCATACAGCCAGCCTTAAGTATATCGGCCGCGGACACGGACTGTTTTCCATTGTGGATGCCATGGCGGCTATTAGGGAACGTCCCATTCAGCAGTGTGCCCATCTGATCGTCGGTCTGCCCGGAGAAACGGAAGAAGATATGCGGGAAACCGTTCGCACTGTTTCTCGGCTGGGAGCAGACGCTGTCAAATTCCATATGCTGTATGTCACCCGTGGCGCCCTCCTGCGGAAGGCATATGAACAGGGGCGGGTTCCGCTTATGTCTCGAGAGGAATACGTCGACACCATAGTCATGCTGCTGGAGAACCTGGCGCCTGAAGTGTTGATTCAGCGTCTGACCAGTGATGCCGCTCCGGATATCCTGGTCGCCCCCGGCTGGCTGGCGGATAAATCCCGCGTTATCCGGGAAATTGAAGCCGCCCTGGAAGAACAGGATACCTGGCAGGGGAAGGAATACAACGCCCTTTCCTGAATTTTCGCTTTTCACTTTTTACTCTAAGCGCAGCCCTCAGATTGACAGTGGGAACAAAGAATGGGACGAGGGGTCAAGTAATCCCTGCCCCTGTTGTCGTCAATATCAGCCGGCCGTGCTTAACATTTTTGGTGCTGAGCAGGTGGTCAGCCACTTCGCGGACGGTGCTGCTTTTGCCTCTCAATATGATCACTTCCAGGCAATTGTCATGGTCCAGATGAATATGGGTGGAGGCGATGGTGGTATGGACATGTTCATGCTGGATGGCATTCAGGTTTTCCGTAAGCTCCCGCTTTTCATGATCATACACAAGGCCCAAAACCCCGATTACGTCTTGTTTGCCCTCTTCCCATTCCTGATCCACCAGCCGGTCCCGGATCAGGTCGCGGATGGCTTCCGACCGGTTGGCATATCCGGTTTTTTTTATCAGTACGTCGAATTGCTTCAACAAGTTATCGTCCAAAGAAACCCCGAAACGGGTGAGTTTGGCCATGTCTTCCTCCTTTATCCGTCTAATCCTATTATCAATATGGTTGAAGAAATATTCAAGGGAAAAACGCAAACCGCGAAACGCAAAACGCGAACCGCAAACCGCGAAACGCAAAACGCGAACCGCAAAACGCAAAACGCAAAACGCGAACCGCAAAACGCAAAACGCAAACCGCAAAACGCGAAACGCTTAAAACCATGACGTTAAGCGCACCTGTTGCCGGAACTCAAGCTGCCAGGGCAACTTGAAAATTAGTGAATGGTGAATGGACTGGGGATACGTATGCGGTTTTTGAAGACGATGTAATAGGATGTTGGGGATCCGCAAAACGCGAAACGCGAAATGACGACCTTATACTTATTCAATGTCATCCTGAGCGGAGCGAAGGACCTTAGAGTGCATCGCCTCGTAAATGGTGAATGGTGAATGGTAAATGGTGAATGGTGAATGGATTGGGGATGCGTATGCGGTTTTTGCAAACGCTGTAATACTTTGATTTTAATAAATAACTTTTTACTTTTAACTTTTTACTGGTTTGCGTTGTTCCGGGAATGACAACAGGGGATCTGTCATCCTGAGCGAAGCGAAGGGTCCCAAACGGATGCGGCTAGTAGTGACGGCACCGATTCTCTTGTTAATATTCATTTTTTAAAACAAACAATTGGATTCAATTCAATATTATGCATTAAAATACAAAAATTTGGATTATTTTGAGGCTGTTTAATGTTCTTTTTAGATTGGAGGATGCTAAGTGAAAGCAAATAAAAAAGTTAGAAATATATGCATATAAACCAAATTGGCATGATATTTGCATTTAATTAATTTGGCAATGGGAAACAAGCTAATTTAACAATAAGGGGGTGATGCCCAAAAATTTTCACATGATCGATTCTTTCATTTAGGGGGAGTCCTTGACTCCCGAGTAAAGGTTATTTTTTTTTAGGGGGAAACATGAAAAGATTCTTAATGATTGGGATGGCGATCCTTTTTCTTTTTTCCATATTCGCCATTGCCCAGGAACAGACCGGGGAGCTGGTCGGGACCGTTACGGATGAGGAAGGCAATCCCCTTCCCGGAGTAACGGTGACCGCAAATAGTCCTTCATTGATCGGTGAATCCACTTCCGTTACTAATGCGGATGGGAGCTACCGCCTGCTTCGCCTGCCGCCAGGCACCTACCTAGTGACTTATGAACTGCAGGGCTTCGGGACTTTGCGCCGTGAAGGTATTGTTATTCGCCTGGGGCGCACGTTTTCACTGGATGTCACTTTGCGGCCGGCTACGCTGGAAGAAGAAGTCACGGTTGTCGGGCAATCACCGGTGGTGGACGTCAAAAAGAGCTCCACTACGTATGAAATCTCCAAGGAGATGTTTTCCAAACTGCCTCGCGGCCGCGATTTTGAGTCGATTATCACCGTGGCTTCAGGCGTGAATGAGGAAAGTGAACTGGCCGGGATTTCATTCGACGGAGCCTCCAGTTCGGAAAATATGTTTTATGTCGACGGGGTGGACACCACCACCATGTATGATGGGGTTTCCGGGCAAAACGTCATGTTTGAATTCGTGGAGGAAGTCCAGGTCAAGTCTTCCGGGTACGAAGCCCAGTACGGCGGCTCCATGGGCGGTGTAGTCAATGTCGTCACCCGCGCCGGAGGAAATGAGTTTTCCGGCGAAGTGATGACCTATTACCGCTCCAGCTCCATGACCGGGGAACCGCGGCCCAGCCTGCGGATCAATCCCTATGATGTCACCAAAGCGGAGTACATCACGTATCCCAAAGACAGCTGGAATCAGTTTGAAATCGGATTCGTTCTCGGAGGCTATATCGTCAAGGACCGGCTGTGGTTTTTCAGCAGCTATATTCCCAGGTTTGAGATCACCAACCGGGATGTGGACTTTTTAACCGATCCCGATGCCAGCGGCCAATTCACCCAATCGCAGCAGTGGCACAACGCTTCTTTTAAACTCACCCTGGCTCCGTTCAAAGGTATGCGGATGAGCGGCAGCTTCAATACCGATTATTACCAGTGGCGGGGATCTTTGCCGTCCCAGGCCGGAACCAGCCCCTCGGACTATAACTATGCCGCGGCCGGTTACAACAACCCCGGCATGACCGGGGCCTTTCACGCCGACTATGTAGTCAGTGACGACCTGTTTTTTACGGCATCGGCAGGTGCGTTCCGCACCAATGTGGAAAATCTGATCGGCCCTCCCGGAGAACGGTATTATTTTTACCGCACCAATGCCAATATTCCCGGCGTCCCGGAAAGCCTGGTGCGGCCCCAGTACTGGTACAATTATCCCTCCGGAGACCGCTACCAGCTTCTTAGGGATATCCAGACCAAGTACACCGCCAAGATCGATGCCACTTATTTTGTGGATCTGGCAGGAGAGCACATGTGGAAACTGGGCTTCCAGTTCAACCGGATCGGCCAGGACGTCTTCGACGCGGCGCCCTATGACTCGTGGTATTTTTATTGGGGTGAGGATTATGAATCACCCAACCTGGGGACAGTCCCGATGAAATACGGCTGGATGACCGCTTACGATCCCCTGGGAACCGTGGCGGATATAAACAGCAGCCGCATGGCTCTTTATCTTCAGGATTCTTGGACAGTTTCACGGAAACTGACCATCAACGCAGGGATCCGCATGGAGAAAGAGGATATTCCTTCTTTTGTGGATCCCAATTCCGAGATTGTTCAGGAACATCCCGAATTCCTCGAGCCTCCCATCGCCTTTGATTTTACGGACAAGATCGCCCCGCGGCTCGGATTTTCTTATGATGTCATGGGTGACGGCGCCTTCAAGGTGTTCGGCAGCTTTGGGATCTATTATGACGTCATGAAGCTGGATATGGCGGAAGGGTCCTACGGCGGCTTCAAGTGGCTGGCTCATTATTATGAAATTCCGGAGTCTGTGGTTACCAACTGGCAGGTAGGCGAGCGCGACCATCCCGATACCAGCCTTCCTTATCTGGAAACCCTGAACTGGAGAATCCCCTCTTACGAAACCACTCAACCCGATATGAAGCCCTATTCCAAATCGGAATACACGCTTGGGATTCAGCGGCGGCTGGCAGAAGATTTTTCCCTGTCTGTGCGCTTCCTGCACAACCGTATTATCTGGGCTATCGAGGATATCGGCATCCAGACTACAGCCGGGGAGCAGTATTTCAACGGCAATCCCGGCAGCGACTGGATCAATGACATATACGCCGAATCCGCAGCCGCCGGGCTCATGCCTGCGGGAGTCAAGTGTCCCAAAGCCAAGCGTGAATACTACTCGGTTGACATCGGGTTTGACAAGCGCTTTTCCGATAACTGGCTGGGCGGTCTCCATTATACCTGGAGCCGTTTGTGGGGCAACTTCTCCGGCTTGGCCAGTTCGGAAGAGCACGGCCGGAAAGATCCCAATGTGGAACGTTACTTCGATGCCTGGTTCCTGCACTACACCTCCAATTATCCGGAAGAATCCACCGGCCTGCTGGCCACCGACCGGCCGCATCAATTCAAACTCTACGGCGCGTACAGCTTTGATTTCGGTTTAACTGTAGGTGTCAATGCTTATGCTTACAGCGGAACTCCGGTAACCCGGGAATTTGAGCTCAATAACCAGGACGGCTACTATCCGGAAGGCCGGTTCACGGACGGCCGCACCCCATTCCTGTGGTACGGCGATGCCTACATGGAATACAATATCACTGTCGGCGAGCGTCAGGCCATACAGTTCAATGTTAATGTTAACAATGTCACCAACAACCGGATTGCCCAGCGAATCTACAACCAGGACAATCTCTCAACCGTATATATGGACGATATGGATATTTACAATGGGTTTGATTATCGACAGGTTATGGAGGAAAAAGGCACAACTCTTAATCCCTTGTTTCTTAAAGAATACGCCTTCCAGTCTCCCATTCAAGTCCGCTTCGGCGTCAAGTTCATCTTCTGATCGCTTAACCGCATAGACGATTCAAAGGGCCTTCTCCTTCGCGGAGGAGGCCCTTTTTTTATCCAAAAACGGTGAATGGATTGGGGATGCGTATGCGGTTGTTGGATACGCTGTAATAAGATGTGGGAGAATTCGCAAAACGCAAAACGCTTAAAACCATAACGTTAAACACACCTGTTGCCGGAACTCAAGCTGCCAGGGCAACTTGAAAATTAGTGAATGGTGAACGGTGGATGGATTGGGGATGCGTATGCGGTTTTTGAAGACGATGTAATAGGATGTTGGAGGATCCGCGAAACGCAAAACGCAAAACGCGAAACGCTTAAAACCTTGAACGTGATTGCATGTCATCCTGAAGGGGCCGGCGGCATATGGATCTTGAGTTATTCCTCTTCAACTTTCCACTTTTCACTGGTTTGCTAGTCTCAGCAACAGAAGAGAGAACGAAGCAGGGCGACCCTTTTGGTTTATTTTTGATTTTTAATTTTTGATTTTTGATTTACATCACTGGACTCATCAGGATAACGATGAATTAAGAACAATAGTCAGATTTGCGTTTTGAGATTTGAGATTTGAGATGCTACAGCTTAAACTTAATCGTCTTCTCCACTGTCCTTTTATCGGCGCTGTTGCTGACACTGATAACAAAGCGAAACTTACCGGGTTCGAGCTGTATTTCCACCGGTATCACATGCTTTTTCCCCAAGAGCTCCAGGAACTCATCTTGACTGACGGTGATGAGGCTTTCTTCTTCAACTGTTTGGATCTTTTTATTTCCTGAATAAATATCCACTTTGGCGCTCAGGGTTGTGCTTAATTTTCCGTTTTCTTCCATGAGAAACACATTCTCCATGGGGATGCTGATAGAAAGCCGCACGCTGTTGTCCGGAAACTTCTCCAAATCCAGATTGAAGTCGAACACGATGTCTTCATCTTCTACCTCAGGTTTTAAATCCAACTGGGCCTGCAGCAAGTTGGCCACATACTGGGCGCTGGCGGGAACCAGGCGGTATTCCCCGGAATAATACTCATCCGTGAATATGATGGGATAAGGGCCGTAATACCAGATTTCCGTGGGTGAGCCGTAGAAAGTAACTCCCCGGGGATATTGTTCGCGGTGTTCGGGCTGTCCCAGCAGGATATAGATGCGGCCCCGGTCCCTCAGCCAGCCGTCGCTTTGCCCGCGTGAAAAGAGCTGGTTGGCTTCTTCGATGCGTTCGAAGTAGCGCTCTTTAAATTCATTGACTTCGGTTTCAGGTGAAGGATCGCGCTTTTCCCAGAACTCTTGGATAAAGGCGTCTCGTTCTTCCTCTGGAAGATTGAGAAAGATCTTTTTTTCCTGCCTGGTGATGATATAACGGACCTTGGAAAAAAACTCCTCGTGATCCGGGGATAGATTGCGCTCCCGCTTAAACGAGGCGCAGGATGCCAGAATGATCACTAAGAGCCCAATGAAAAGGACCCGTGTTGTTTTCATGTTTTCTCCTTCAAAGACTCAACCATTTTCTTGACTTCAGCCTGGTCCGGATTCATTTCCAGGGATTTTTCCCAGGCGGCCAAGGCTTCCTGGGGATTACCCAAATGGTAGTAACAAGTCCCCAGTGCATTTAAGGCATCAATGGTCAAGCCTTCCCCTTCAATATAACGGCGGTAGAAACTCAACGCTTCGAGATAATGGCCTAATTTTTGCGAAATATCCCCTAAAAACTTCAGAAAGCGGACATTGTCCGTCTTCCGGCCGGCAAAGGGCTCCAAGATCCGGCGGGCGGCTTGATAGTCCTCACGGGCATACAGCAAGCGGCTCAGCCCTACGGCATAGGTCAAGGACTCGGGTTGGCTGTGAAAGGCCCGTTCCAGATATTCCTGGGCTTTTTCCAGCGCGCCTTTATTGAAATACTGTCCGCCCAAAATGAAGTCTGTCTCCGGTTCATTGGAGGCAGGAGCCGGCTGGGAATAGATAAACTGACGGGGAAGGTGTTCTGCATTGCTGATGGATAAATGCTGGAAATCGGAAAACATCTCTTCTCCGGAGGGAGAATTGACGGTGACATCGAGGGTATAGTGGGCGGGTTTATAATCCTTTAACGGAAAAGATTCTAAAATGGTGCCTGTCAGGGGATAAGAGGAAAGGGGCTTGGTTTCCCGCAGAACTTCTTCGTCTTCACCCTTGGTGATGACGAAGGTGACATTTCCGTTTTGAACGGCACCTTTATTTATATCCGGCAGCTGAAACATGACATGCAGGGTGTCATGGATGGTAAATTGGCGGTTCGGTGCCGGATAGAGCTGCGTATTTCCTACATGGAAAGCCTTTTCTCCCGTTATAGAAGAATTTTCCCGGATAGTGGGAGCCAAAATCAGAGAGCTCATAACCGGGGAGGGTCCGGACTCGGGAACTATAAGGTCGCGTTCAAAAGAAGTGAATTCTTTGGAGATACGGTTTTTAACCAGCAGATGAAAATGATATTCACCCGGACAAAGCGGGAAGGCGTCCTGATAGCTGAAGGGCCGGCTGCCTATTTTTTCCATCTGTTCCTTTCCAAAACGGATAGGAAGGGAGCGGCTGAACTGATAAATGGTCTTTCTGTCTTTATCCGTCACTTGTCCGGAAATTTCCAGAGTGGTGTAATATGTGCCGTCCATCACATTAACCGAGAGATTCTCCGGTTCGATCAGGTAATGGATATACGGCATCTTCTGTTCGTCATATATAAGCGCTGCCATGGAATCACAGTCGATAAAATTGGTGGAGTATTCTACTTCAATAATATCTTTGTATTTAAGTAACTGTTTGGCGTACTGGTCCTTGATCGATTTTTGCGGTTTGACCATGATATTGGCCAGCAGCATTTCTGAAGCCATTGAGGGATTCTGTCCGGTGATGGGCTCCTGCGGCAGCAGGGTCATGGAGGTATTGGCCAGTTCCGGCTGCACCAGCCGCAGCTGATTAAACGCATCCAAATAATCTTTGGGATCGCCGAAATAATTGACCAGCATCTTTTGGGGACCGTCTTTGATCGGGCTGTACAGCTCGTAATCGCCGACTCCGTATTTTTTCAGGAAAATCAGATTAAACGCATCGGGCAATCCGTATTTGGACATGCCTTGATAGAACCAGACAATAGTAGGGTAAATTTCGGTTTCATTTTCATATCGTTCTACAGTCCGCGGTTCGCCCAGGATAATATACATGCGTCCCCGGTCGGTGGCCCATCCCGGAGTGGGCGTGCCGCGGCCGTACCATTGCTCGACATACCCAAGGCGGCGGTAGTGTTCCTGTTTGAATTCATTTTCCGGCGTGCCCGGAGTGTCATCCCGGTGTTCCCAAAAAGCGTCGATGAACAAATCTCGCTCCCGGTCGGTCCCCAGCTGCAGAAAAACCTCCCGTTCCACCGGAGTGATAATGTAGCGGACTTCTTCCTCCAGCCACCGGCGGTATTTTTCCGGCAGATCTTCCGGTTCCTGAATGTCCTGAAAAGCACCGGCTAAGCCGGCATAGAGAAGGATTCCAATAATAATGACAATGATTTGTTTTTTCATAGAAAAAAGTCCCCTGACAGTAAGATTACACTCTTTTAATGTAGTCTAATCGCTGAAGTTTTACAACCCCCTATATGTCATTCTGAAGCCTGTGAAGCAGGCCAAAGGAACTTGTGCTGCTTAGCCATATCTCAAATCTCAAAACTCAAATCTGATTATCGTTCTTAATTCATTGTTATCCTGATGAGTCTAGTGGCATAAATCAAAAATCAAAAATTAAAAATCAAAAATAAACCAAAGCCGGGTAATCCAAAAATCTGAACACACGTCTCCTATCTATTCACTATTCACAAATTTTCATATTATCCCGGCAGTTTCAGTTCTGGCAACAGGGGCGCTTAACGTCATGGTTTTAAGCGTTTTGCGTTTTTCGGATTCTCCAACAGACTATTTCAGCATCTCCAAAAACCATATACGCATCCTCAATCCATTCACCCCACTAACAACAATTTGGGAATTCGGCTTATTTATAATATAATGTGTCCCTTAAACTGAAAAATTTCGTGAGGATGAAATGCCGAATCATTATTTAGTTACCGGAGGAGCCGGGTTCATCGGTTCGCATATTGCAGAAAAATTAATAGGGAACGGCCACAGGGTCCGGGTATTGGATAATCTTTCCACCGGACGAAAAGAAAATCTTGCAGCGATGGACGGATCCATCGATTTTGTTGAGGGCGATATCCGGAACATGGATGATCTGCACGAGGCGATGTCCGGGGTAGATATGGTCTTCCATCAGGCCGCCCTGCCGTCGGTGCCCCGTTCGATTGAAGAGCCCCGGGCCTGCCATGAAAGCAATATCACCGGCACACTCAATGTGCTGCTGGCGGCCCGCCGGGCCGGAGTCAAAAGAGTCATTTATGCCGGGTCTTCTTCAGCATATGGAGACACGCCGGTCTTGCCGAAAAAAGAAGACATGATGCCTTCACCGCTGTCGCCCTATGCGCTGGCGAAACTGACCGGTGAATACTACTGTCAGGTTTTTTCCTCGGTTTATCAATTGGAGACCATCACTCTGCGCTATTTCAATGTCTTTGGCCCCCGGCAGAATCCGGAATCGCAGTATGCTGCCGTGATCCCAAAATTCATTCAGGCTGTCCAGGAGAAAAAAACTCCGGTGGTATACGGGGACGGCGAACAAACCCGGGATTTCACATATGTGGGAAATGTAGCCGCAGCCAATATTCTGGCCGCCCAAGCGGAGAAAACATCCGGTGAAGTTGTCAATGTGGCTACGCATACTCAAGTCAGCCTTAACCGGCTTTTAGCCGCCCTGGAAAAACTCAGCGGCCGGACAGTTCATCCCCATTATGATCCGTTCCGTCCCGGCGATGTCCGCCATAGTTTTGCCGACATCACCCGCGCCCGGGAATTTCTGGGCTATGAACCGTCTGTTGGTTTTGAAGAGGGGCTGCGGCTGACGATGGCCTGGCTAAAACAAAATCAAAGATCAAAAATCAAAAATCAAAAATGACAGCGCAGCTGTCATCCTCTCTGTCATTCTGAAGGCTGCACAGGCAGGCTGAAGAATCCCAAGCGGCTACCCCAGGAAAATCGGTAACGTCACTTCTGAACGATGCAGCTTGAGATCCCTCAGGCGCGAAAGCGCCTTCAGGACGACAATAACTGAGCGGATTATGGATCATTCACGGGCCGAGATTGCTGCAGCTGCGAGGCAAGCCGACGAAGTCGTGGCACGCCCCGTCGAGGAGGCTTAACGAAGCAGATGCGGTGAGATTCGGCCCGCCCGAAGGGTAAATAAATTGCGATTTAGATGTATTTACCTGAAATACTGTAATGACAGAATTATCAATTGAGTAAATCGGAAGTATATTTTACTGGTTAAAAGAAATGAAAATTTGGTATCGCAATTTATTTATGAATGATCCAGAATAAGTAGACTGCCTGTTCCCGGGGGAACAGGCAGTCAGATGGGGATGGATTAAAGATTAGGGGGAATCTATAGTGAATCCTTGGAAAAAGGAGGAGCCGAAAGGAGGGACTCGCATTATGTCTCTCATTGGCGTGTTTTTCTTCTCTTTCTCGCTCATGTCACTAATATATACGCATCCCGGCAGGAAAAAGTTGCTTTTTGCTGCTAATTCTTTGATTTTCCCCTCTATTTCGGGAAAAGTGGGCGAAACCGCCTAAGACGGGCGAAAAAGCACTTTAATGAAAATGGGGATATTCAGGTGAAAACAGAAGATATGTAAGCTTTAATTTAAATGATAAGAATAAGTTATAAAAAATATCTTTAAGAATTTTTAATGGATGAGTTTTTTTCTGACTGTTTCAACTATTATAACATATAAGAAAAACCATTTGCAAGCATTTTATGCATATTTTTTGAAATGACTTGGTTTTTACATAAAATCGGCATTAATGACAGGAAAATAGCGGTTTTTTTAGCTAAAGTAAAGATTTGTGTCATTGCCGGAGCAAACCAGTAAAAAGTCAAAAGTAAAAAGTAAAAAGTTATCTTAACCTGAATTATTCACGGGTCGAGATTGCCGCAGATGCGAGGCGCAGGGCATGAAGCTGTGGCCTTCACCGCGAATGTCCTGCAACAAAGCAGATGCGGTGAGACTCGGCCCGCCCGAAGGGTAAAAAAAATGCGATTATAATATAAACATGAAAATGAAAAACTTTTCATTTGAACTTTCAATAAAAATCATGTTAATCGCTGATAAAAAAAGAATTGCAAAAGCAGCGCAATTTTTTTATGAATAGGTCAGGTTAATTAAAATAAAAGTATTACCAAGCTTGAAACTCCTTATACGTATCCCCAATCCATTCACCATTCACGATTAATGATTCACGATTAACATTCCTTTCGGTTTGATTTAAAATAAAAAAATGAGGTGACCATCATGAAAGACATGGATAAAAAGACATTCCGGGAATTCGGATATAAGTTTGTGGATTGGGTGGCGGATTATCTGGATTCGGTGGATAAGTATCCGGTGGTGCCGGATGTGAAACCCGGGGATATCCGGGCGCAGTTTCCGAATGAGCCGCCCGATAAAGGGGACTCTCTGCAAGATATTTTTGACGATTTCCGGAAAAAAATCGTTCCCGGGATGACGCATTGGCAGCATCCCTCATGGTTTGCCTATTTCCCGGCCAACAACAGCCCGCCTTCGGTATTAGCGGAACTGTTGACCGCAGGGATGGGCGCGCAGTGTATGATCTGGAAGACTTCGCCTGCGGCGGAGGAATTGGAAGACGTAGTGATGGAATGGCTGAGGAAAATGCTGGATTTGCCGGAAGGTTTTACTGGAGTGATTCAGGACACTGCTTCCACATCTTCCCTTGTGGCTTTGCTGACTGCACGGGAAAAATTAACCGGCTTTGAAATCAACCGGACTGGATTCCATAAGCCTCTTATGGTCTATATTTCGGAAGAAGCCCATTCCAGCGTGGAAAAAGGGGCGAAGATCGCCGGGTTCGGCAAGGAAAATATACGTCTGATTCCGACCGATGATGCATTGGCGATGCAGCCGGAAAAACTGGAAGAGGCGATCAAAAGAGACAAGGATAACGGATTGACGCCTTGCTGTGTAGTTGCCACGGTCGGCACGACCTCATCGACAGCAGTTGATCCGCTGGACCCGATTGGAGATATATGTCAGCGCCATAAACTTTGGCTGCATGTAGATGCCGCGTATGCCGGCACGGCCGCGATTTTAGCTGAGAATAGATGGATGCTCAAAGGGGTGGAAAAAGCCGATTCCTTTGTTTTTAATCCCCACAAATGGATGCTGACTAATTTTGACTGTTCAGCCTATTTCGCGAAGGACCCGGAAACGCTTGTCCGGACGTTTGAGATCCATCCGGAATATTTAAAAACCGGCGTGGATGCGGAGGTCAGGAATTACCGCGACTGGGGCATCGCTCTGGGCCGCCGGTTTCGCGCACTCAAATTATGGTTTGTGCTCCGTTATTATGGCGTGACCGGAATCCAGGAGATGGTGCGGAATCATATCCGCCTGGCACAGGAATTCAAGAAATGGGTTGAATTAGACCGCAACTTTGAGTTAATGGCTCCGGTCCCGCTGAGTGTGGTTTGTTTTCGTTTAAATGACAGAGGAGATAACGAGCATTTGGATGAGTTAAACCGGACGCTGCTGGACCGGATCAATGATACCGGTCAGCTGCATATGACCGGAACCACGCTTAAAGGCCGGTATGTTCTGAGAATGTCCATTGGGAGCCGCACGACCACCGGAGCAGATATCCGGAGTGCCTGGGAATTGATTGTGGCGAAGTCGAGTGATTTATTAACCTGAATTATTACTTAGCCTGAATTATTCAAAAAAAAATTGCGATGTTTTTGCAATTTCTTTTTTATCAGCGATTAACATGATCTTTATTGAAAGTTCAAATTGAAAGTTTTTCATTTGCACATTTATATTATAATCGCAATTTTTTTACCCTTCAGGCGGGCCGAATCTCACTGCATCTGCGGCAATCTCGGCCTATGAATGAATCAGGTTAGACGGCAGAACGCGAAAACCGTGAATCGCGAATCGTAAATCCGCAAAACGTGAAACGCAAAACGCCTAAGATCTGTGAATGGTGAATAGTATATGGTGAATGGAATGGGAATGCGCAATTGATTTTTCTAAACGTTGTAATAGTCGGATTTTAATAAAAAAACTTTTCACTTTTTTCTTTTTACTAAATCACTCTTCACTTTTTCCCAATACGAAGCAGTTTGAGATCCTTCGGGCTTCTTCGAAGCCCTCAGGATGACAGGGGGGAAGCCCTTAGGATGACAGGGGGGGCCGCAGAATGACAGGCAGTCTATGTGTTTTCCGCCTCAAAGTCCCGGATGGCCTGGGCGAAGAGGCCGGCGGCGATTTCCGCTCCTTTTTGATTGAGATGGACACCGTCCAGGGTGAAATACAATCGCCGGTTTTCGGACTCTGCGTCTACTTCCCGGCTGGTCTTGAACTTGGCCATATCCCGCAGAATGCGGATCAAACTGCGCGGAAAAAAGGAGGAGACCTCTTTTCCTTCCAGCTGCGGAAGGATTTCCCTGCGAATATCGATGTACTGTACTTTGGGATATTCGACGCTGATTTTTTTTATTAGGGTTGCCGACACGGCTAAATTCCGGTTCCAAGGATTTTGGATATCTTCCCCGATTAGAAGCGGGGGTACTGTCAATAAGACGCGGGTTTGAGGGTACAGAAGGTCAATAAGCCGGCGGAAGCAAGTTTCAAATTCTTTCGGGTCTTTTGCCCATGGCTGATTGCGGAGTTTTTTGAGCAAGGGGTAGGTCCAGGAGGCATGGACCAATTCATCGTTTACGCCCACCCAGAGAAAAGCCATGTCAAAGGCTTGGAAGGGAAGCGCCTGGATACGGCGGTAGAGACTGACAACCGTATCCCCCCCCTGTCCGTAATTGAGGAGGTCATGCTGAGGAAATGTCTTTTCCAAAAGCTTAAGAAAAGATACTCCCGGGGCGCCGAAGGTCAGGCTGTCTCCAAAAAAAGCGATTTTCATCTGTCATTCTGAGGAGCGAAGCGGCGTAAGGATCTTGTCCTGCTTCGTTTGATGAATCGGTTTCGTCTCACTTGCCGAAGTACTATAAGATCCTCACGGCCTGCTGCCGCAGGCCTCAGGATGACATATTGGATTATTTTCATCGTTCTGAGTGCACAATATCCATGATTTATTAATTATAAGAATATGGATATTTCATGTTCTAAGTATAATGGCAATTTATTTCTTTACAGGCAATCCCGTCTTCTGAAAAAATTCCTCTGCCGGGGAGATATGAACGTTTTCCTCTGTAACATTCAGTGGATATTCCTGAATAATCAGGTCTTCAATCAGGATTTTTTCAGGCATATTGGGATTGGCGTATGCGATGGGGGAAGGCGTATTAGAGATCAGGTCTTCTTTCAGTGCCTGGGCGTCTTCCGTGATAACGGTTATATAAAGGTTTTCGAAATTCATATATTTTCGTATAGCGGCATTGACCTGTTCATGGGTGATTTCGGGTATGCGGCGGCGGGCTTCAGCCAGAAAATCGTCGTATCCGTAATATTGGGAATCTATTTTCCACCCAAGCCTTTCGCCCAGGGTCTGGGTGTACAGTTTTGTGTAGTTGAGCAGATATTTTTTTACCAGCTCAAAACGTTCTTGGGGTATGCCGTCTTCGATAAGAATTTTCAACTCCCGGAGGGTCTGCCGGATCACAAAGTGACGGTTGCGGTTGGCCAGCGGCCGGATCCAAATGGAAAAATACTGCTGAGGACGCACATGATTAGGAGCGGGAAATTTATCTCTTCCTTGAATGAAATGTTCGATATAGGCATAGTCACCGTAATTTTGTCCCCGTTCTTCCCGGATTTTTTGAAAAAGATGGGAGAGATGCTGACGGTGTTCGCCGAAATGGGAGCCGGCTATCCACAGTGCGAAAAAGTCGTTATCCGCCCGGGTGATTGGAAGCGGAAAACCCATGGAAACAGCGGTTGCCGGGGTGTTTTTCTCGGCGATCACGATCTCCAATCCTTTCGGCATTTCCTGAGGGGGGAGAATCAGCGCCGGAGTGTAATCTTCCGGCAATGTCCGGAAGTCTTCTGCCATTTTATCCGGGAACGAATCCGGATAGCCTCCGGCAATGCCCACAGTGATATTACCGCTTACAAAGTGCTCCTTATAATAGGCCTTCATATCGTCCAGGGTCAAGCTTTTGACGCTTTCCACCGTTCCGTACTCATGATGCCCGTAGGGATGGCCGGCATACATTTTAAGATTGAGGATTTCCTTGCCGAACTGTTCGTCCATATTGTTGACCAGGGTCTTATCCAGAAAATCCAGTTGATTTGTTTTTAAACGGATGAAATCCTCTTCACGGAAACCCGGATCGAGCAGCATATCCTTGAATATAGTGTAATAATCGTCCAGGTTGTTTTTGTGTATGGTCCCATAGAAGGCGGTCATTTCTTTATCCATGGCCATGCTTACGGATGCGGCCATGGGGTAAAATTTTTCCGTAATTTCTTTATATGAAAGTGTTTTGTTTCCGCCGTCAGCCAGCATGCTGAAGGTCAAGGCTCCGAGACCTTCTTTGCCTTCAGGGTCATAGGCTGAACCCACGTCGAGAATAACACGTAAATGGATCATGGGGTTATCCGGAACCGCCAGGGTCACCGTGTTCAGTTCATTGAAATTCTCCTGGGTACAGGATGCAGATAAAAGCAAAAAACACAGGGAAAACACAACGGTCAGCCGAAAAAAAGGGGTTTGACTCATTGGTTGTCACCTCCTGATAGGGTTACGACAGTGCTGTTGGTGATTTTGAAATATTTACCGGCCGTTTTTTGGATATCTTCAGGATTGATTGTCAGGTACAGGTTGAATAATTCATTCAAAGTATCCGGGTCGGCCTCCAGGTTGATGTAGAAGGCCAGAATCCCGGCGATTCCATCGGTGGTGCTCAACTGGCGGGCCAGGGAATATTTCATGTTGGATTTAAAGGCATCCAATTTTTCTTCCCGGACCGGCTCTGTTTTATGTTTTTCCAGGGTATTGAAAATTTCTCTTTCCACGTATTCCAAATCATCTTTATGCTTAAGTACAGCGTTTATGGTTAAGAGATATGGGTCTCTTCGGTCGGGAAAATCGGCGCCGAGGTAAACGCATTTTTGTTCTTCCACAACAAGTTTTTGGTACAACGGTGAATTGTTGGAAAATGCGATTTCCGCCAGAAGGTCCAAGGCTGCTTTGTCGATTTCTTCACTGCTGTAAGCCGGGCCGTGGAATCCTACAGCCAGACGTGGAAGGGTGTTTCCCGGCCAGTCATAGTGTGCCCGTTTTTGCCTGGTCTGCACCGGCTCTTCCGGAGTTGTCAGATCATATCCGGAGGGTTCCCAATCGCCGTAGTGTTTACGGACCAGCTGCATCAGCGCGGTATGGTCATAATCGCCGGCGACCAGCAGGATGGTGTTGTCCGGGGAATAGAAGCGTTTTTTATATAGCAGGCTGTATTCAAATTGGTTGGGCATATCCTGAATGTCCTCGAGGTAACCCAGGGTGGTGTGCTTATAGGAATGTTCCTCAAAGGCCGTATGGCGCAGCATCTCATAGAGACGGCGCCCGGGATTGGATACACTGGAGTAATATTCTCCTTCAATGACAGGAGCTTCAGTTTTCAGCATTTCCTCATCGTAATATAAATTGATAAAACGGTCGGCCTCTAATTTAACCACGTCATCCAGATTTTCCTGTCCGGCAAACACAACATAGTAACAAGTGTAGTCATCGGTTGTGTAGCCATTAGTGCCTGCGCCTAATTCTGTCAAGAAGTTATCGTATTCTTCCCGTGGCACGTTTTTTGTCCCCTTAAACATCATATGCTCGAAAAAATGAGCGAAGCCGGATTTGCCGGGTTCAATTTCATTGCGGGAACCCGAGCGGACAATGGTATAGTAAGATATGATATGAGGATTGTTCAGGGGGATGGAGATAACCTTCAGCCCGTTGTCCATGGTTACAATATTGTAGTCATATGGAAAAACATCTAATTCTTGCGAAAGAAGTGGATTTAGGCTGAGGCTGAAAATTATCAGCCCGGACAAAACGTATTTATTCATTTTTTTCCTCCTGTTAATCATATTTATCTTGACTTATTAATTCGAAAACGACCCGCAAGATTCATCCTGAGGGCGCGTCAGCGCCCGAAGGATCTCAAGCGGCATCGTATAATTCTCACATCTGTCATCCTGAGGAGCCTATCGACAAAGGATCGCAAACTGCTTCGCCCTGATGGGACGGGACCGGTTCTATAAGTGTTGTACTTTGGGATTCTTCGGCCTGCTGACACAAGCCTCAGAATAACATATGGGTTTATTTTCATTGTTTGTATATTATGAACATGTATGTTTTTTTATAACAGATATCGGGGAATGAGACAAGCGTACGCCGGCCCGCTTCACATTTCATCCCTGCCGTTATCATCCAGCCAGCCGAAACGGGCGCCGGCCTTCATGTCGCGCCGGGTATAAGGCTTTATGTCCAAAACAGGAGTTCCTTCGATTATGTCGAAGCATGAAATTTTTAACCGGCTGCCGGTGCGTCCGTGAAACCGGACCACTGTCATCCCGATTGGATTCGGCCGGTGAGGACTGCGGGTGGCGAATACTCCCCTCTCTTTCCGGTCAAAGGGAGGATAGGCTTTGAGGTGTCCGGTTTTGGATTGATGGAATGCGAATATCACCACCAGGTGAGAAAATCCATCGATATCCTCAAGGCCGGGGCTGAATTCCGGATAGATTTCCAATTCTCCTTCAACGTCACTGAATCCTTTCTCGTTCCGGTGCCTCTCCCGGTCGACATCGTCTTTTTCTTTGAAGGGAGAATGTATAATCCCGATGGCTTTAAAATGGAAATCCATGCTGCCGCGGACCTTTCAGGGATTCACATAAGTGAGCCAGTGCTCGTATTTTTTTAATTTTCCCTGCACACAATCGGAATAAACCTGACTGATTGTTTTAGTTATTTCTCCTGGTTTGCCGTCGCCGATAGTGTATTCTTTTTCATCAGTGTCCTTTTCTGATCCGTCTTTCACGCGGGTGATTGGGGCCACCTCAGCGGCGGTACCGGTGAAAAAGGCTTCATCGGCATCCAGCAGTTCTTCTTTGGTGATATGGTCCACACGGGTGCGGATGTCTAAATTGTCCGCTAATTCCAGAATACTGGTGCGGGTGATTCCTTTTAGAACGGATTCAGAGCTGTCATTGGTTTTCAGGACTCCGTCTTTGACTATGAAAATATTTTCACCCGGTCCCTCGGCCACCCGTCCTTCCAGATTAAGGAAGAGGGCCTCGTTGCAGCCTTTTTCCCGGGCCATAAGTCCGCAGATAGTGGACTGGACATAAATACCGCCCAGTTTGGCCGACATATCATACTGGCTGTGGTGAACCCGGCGCCAGGGAAGGATATAGATTTTGACTCCGGATTCCTGGTTTTCCCCCAGATAGGCCCCCCACTGCCAGGCGCCAACCAGGAGCTCGACCGGTGAAGTCTTGGGTATAAGGCCCAGATTGCCGTAAGAATAAAAAAGGAGCGGCCGGATATAAGCGGATTCCAATTGATTGACCTGCATGACTTCAATAATAATGTCAATTATTTCCTGCTTGGAATAGGAAACATCCATTTTCAGCACATCAGCGGAATGGAGAAAGCGGTCGATATGTTTATTCAGGCGAAATATGGCTGCACCGTTCTGGCTTTTATAGGCCCGGATTCCTTCAAATACGGAGTTCCCGTAATGAAGGCCATGGGTCATAGGGTGTAAGACCGCGGTGTCCCAGTTATAAAATTTACCCTCATACCAGTATTTTTTTGCTTTAGGGAAATCTGTATTTTTAAACATATTTACTCCTTATTTTATTATGTCCATTCTTAGAGAGCGTTTAGGAAGAACAGAATGCCTCAAAAAAAGAAAAAAATTGAAAAAACCTGCTTTAAAACTGGAATCACTATCCATACACATCCCCCCTTAATGGACGTAGCGCAGACAATAAAGAAACGTGTATATTCAAGCTATATTGTTACCATAAAAATGCAAAAAAAAAAAGAAAATTTTCCTGAATCATTCACGGGCCGAGACGACGACATTTCTCAATTCATTGTCGTCCTGAGGAGCGAAGCGACGAAGGATCTTATCGTGCTTCGTACCGGAAGGACATAGAGCGGCTGCAGAAACGAGGCAGTTTGAGATCCTACGGCCGCTTACACGCTCTCAGGATGACATGGAAAAAGAACTCAGGAAAGGGTGAATTCCCAGGCGCACCAATATGATTCCGGATGGGGATCAGGCGGACAGGCCAGGCAGCGGGTCTGAATGCGGGGATCGATAGTGTCCGCAAAGCCGCTGTATTCCACAATTCCCACGCTTTTGCAGGGAAAGTCAGCCAGGCCCTTGCGTTTACGGGCGTCCTGGACCCGGCACTTGTTCATGCGGAAGACGGCACGGTCGGGACTTTTGGAGATGAATTCCTGCTCATTAATGCGGGCATAGAGGCGAAATTTCAGGGCCTGCTCCAGGGCTTCCAGGCCGCCGCCAGTCTGAATGCCCAGGCGTTTCATGATGCGTTTCGCTTCAACCACAGTGAATTTTTCCCAGGCATTGCGGTCCATTTCAATGGCTGTCTTCAGGTTGAATTTTTTTTCAACAGCTTGAAACCAGAGACCGTCATGGGCCAGCCAGTTTTTTGCCGCATCCTCCAGAAGTTCGATCAATTCCTCCCTGGACATGTCTTTAAGTTCTTTCATGATTGGTTTTCCTCTGGTTCATAATAGGTCTTATTTTCAAATGCGACGCTTTTAACCGCGTTCTCGTTGAGAAGAATATTCAAATATTTAAGGACTTCATTTTTATGCATTCCCATCGAATCTGCGATGTCTTTCAATGTGACCGGCCGGCGCCGGATCATGGCCAGAATAGATTCTTTTAGGTTTTCAGAAATCATGGTTTGATGCTTGGGGCTGAAATCCGCAACGATTTCGCAGTTATGGTTGAGCCGGGATTGAATATGCTCCAGCTCTTTAAAATTTAAGGGGCGGGCAAAGGATTCGGCCGGCGGCCGGACTACGGTGTTCAACTGGACTTTTCCCGGCTTGATTTTATCTAAGGCCGTTCTCAGGGCCTGAACATGTTTATCGGAGTCATTGACTCCCATGACCAGCAGGATTTCAACCCAGAGAGCACCGTGGTATATTTTACTGAATGCCGACAGGCCATGAATGATGTCGGCAATTCGGAGGTCCGGATGAGGCCGGTTAACTTTTTCAAAGACCGGCTGGGTGGCGGCATCCAGAGATGGGACAACCAGATCCGCTGCCGTTAATTCCTCCCGGACCTGGGAGGAGGTCATGGTGGTGCTGTTAGTGAGCACCGCCACCGGAATAACTGTCATTTTTTTTATGTCCTGAATAAGTTCTCCTAAATCCAGATACAGGGTCGGCTCGCCGGATCCGGAAAAAGTGATATAATCAATTCGGCTTCCAGATTGGATTTTTTTACGGATATGATCCAGTATTTCAGACTTTGGGAAAAATTTCTTTCGAGTGAGCGTTTTTTCAGGTGTCCGCCCCAATTGACAGTAAATGCAGTCCAGAGTGCAGGTTTTAAAGGGCAGAATATCCACCCCCAGAGAAAAACCGAGACGGCGTGAGGGGACAGGACCGTAAACATGTATGTTTTTTGATTTCATCGTACTTCAGCACCGGTCTTTATATATTTCGATGAATCTTTTCAAGGACCGGTCATAGGTTTTTTCCACATCATCCGGAAAAAGGCAGGCGGGCAGTTCTTTCATCCGCCAATGGTATTGAAGGCATTCACAGCAAATTCCCTTCCGGCTGCAAGGGTCATAGCTGCAGTTGCAGAATTCCATATTTTGGTCTTGGCGGCATTCTTTCATAAAATGTTCCTTTCAGGAAATATATTATGTTTTTCGGTATTGTTTTTTCCAGGGGCTTTTTTTATGGCGCAGATAGTCGGCCAAGGCCATGCGCAGGGTCTCAGCGGCCAACTGGGCGCAGTGGACATTATCTTCCGGCAGTCCCTCCAGCCTTTTTAAGATTTCGCGGGCGCTGACCCGGGCCAAGGCTTGGGTCAAGGTTTTGCCGCAGGCGATTTCCGTGGCCATGCTGCCACAGGCGATAGTGGTACCGCAGCCGTCTGTCTGAAATGCGCATTCGGTCAGAACCTCATCCTTGATTTTGATAAACATTTCCATGGAGTCTCCACAGGATCCCTGTACCCTGGCATATCCGTCCGGTTTGTCGAGGGCCCCCATATTCCGGGGGTTTTGCCAGCGTTCCAGCACAGCTTCGGAATAAACGGCCCTGTACTGCTTGAGAATTTGCTCCTGAAGGGTTTTAGCGAACTCATCCAATTCTTTTTTGTCGTCCATGATTTACCTTATAACCGTGTCATTGCGAACAGCCGGCAGGCCGCACGGCAATCTTAGACGGCTTTGCTGAATGAGGCAAACTTCACTTATCAAATGAGACCGTCTAAAATCCCCACGGCCGCTGTCAGACCTGGGAATGACATATCATTTTCGATACTATTCTATAAAATTTTTTAAAAAATGCAAAAGCACTATTTCATCAATGCTATGAGCGTATCCCGCAGCTCCTGCATGGTGAAGCCGTAGCGGCGGCGCAGCCGGCCCAAGGATTCCCGCATAGGAATTCTGGATGGAAGGTCCATGGCCGCGGCGATTTTATCATAAGAGAGGCCGGTTTGATTGATTACATCCTCCATGGTCATTTGTCCGTGTATGACAACTCCTTCCGCCTCTGTTTCCAACCGGCCGTGGACAAGTTGCTCCTCATGTTCCAGGGCTTCCTCCCCAGTGAAAATTTCTTCCTGACGCTGGGGGCGATCCGTCAGAGATTGGATCTGTTCTTTCTGGCGTGGCCTTTCTTCTCTGGCCAGGCTTGCCTCAGCCAGTGTCTGAGAATACCGGCTTTGGGGGGCAAGAGGAAAGTCCTGTCCCCGGCGGCTCCCCCGGCCGCCTCCATAGTCAAGGTATTCCTTGGGATACTTTGGATAAAAAATCCAAAAAATAAGAGGAATAAGAACGGCCAGGCCTGCAGTCGCGATCAGCATGGTTTTCCATCCGCTTTTAAACAAAACCCGGGTCTTGCATTTGACCCATTGCCAATTCAGGAGAAGATGCAGAATAACCAGGACCGTGAATGCAAGGGAGAGGTAAAGATGGATTTCTCCCCATTGATGACGGTGGAGGCTGAGAAAATATTTTTCCTGCTCCCGGACAGTGGGTCCTTCGGCAAGAAAAAATCCCATCAGGAAACCAATGCCGGCGATTCCGACGATGCAGAGGAACATAAGAATATCCACAAAGTATTTTAAATCGGTTTTTTTCATTTTGCTTCCTCTCTGAGAAGAGATCGCGTCTTTTTCCAAGCACGGCGGATACCTTCAGCTCCCGCACCATTATGGTTTTCAGCTACAGGGGGAATTCCTTTGACCATCGCCTCTATCACCTTGGTATCAAAGGGAATTTTCCCCAATAAAGGAACCTGTTGTTCCCGGCACCAGTCTTCAATAACTTTGGTCTGCTGCGGATTGATATCGTATTTATTAATAATGCAGGCCACCGCGGTCTGAAAGTGGGAGGCGGTTTGGATGACCCGCTCCATATCCTGAATGCCGGAATAAGACGGCTCCGTAACCACGAGGGCAAGGTCAGTTCCGGACAAGGATGCTATGACCGGACAGCCGATTCCGGGGGGACCATCGATAATCACCAAGTCCCGGCCTTGTTCTTCTGCGAGTCTTTTCGCATGCCGGCGGACTTCCGTCACCAGTTTTCCGGAGCTCTCTTCTCCTATGCCCAGCTTGGCATGGACCATCGGACCGTAGGCGGTTTGAGAGATATACCAGTTCCCGGATTCCGCCGGAATCATATCAATCGCTTTTTCGGGACACACATGCGCACATACTGCGCAGCCTTCGCAGGCAACCGGATCAATGGCGTATCCGCCGTTATCCTTTTCAATAACGGCTTCGAACCGGCAGACCTCAAAACATTGGCCGCAGGCGCTGCATTTGCCGGTGTCCAGGACTGCGGTTTTGCCGCCTGAAAATGTATGGGTTTCCCGGATGCGTGTCCGGAGAAGCAAATCCAGGTTAGCAGCATCCACGTCGCAATCAGCCATTACATGATTTTCAGCCAGATGGGCGAAGGAGGCGCTTATTATCGTTTTTCCTGTGCCGCCTTTGCCGCTGATTATCACCATTTGTTTCATGCCCGTTCCTCCCGCGGTGTGATTTCGGATAAAATCGCCTCAAGCCGCTTGTAGAGATGAAGGAAGGACTGTTCAAGTGAAGGGAGAACATCGACCAAAATCTCTCCCCGGGAATAGGCTTCGGCGATTTTTTTGTCCAAGGGAATGGACAGCAATACAGGAAGGTTCCGGCTGCGGCAGAAATTGATGACGCCGGAATCGTTTATGCCGGTCCGGTTGATGACGACGCCGGCAGGAATATTCAGAATCGAAGCGGTTTCGGCCGCCAATTTAAGGTCATGCAAGCCGAAAGGAGTGGGCTCCGTTACCAGAATGCAAAAATCACTGCTGCGTATGGCTTCGATGACGGGGCATGATGTGCCCGGTGGTGCGTCAATAATATTCAGCTGCCCGGGATGGATGTTATTTTTGACCTCCCGGATAAGCGGCGGAGACATGGCCTCTCCGATGTTGAGCCGTCCGTGGGTAAAATGGATGCGGCCCTTAGGCCCCGATTCCTTCATGCCGATGCTTCTTCCGGTCTCCCGGACAGCCTGCTCCGGACAGAGGAGCCGGCACCCTCCGCAGCCGTGGCAAAGCTCGGGGAAGACCAGCACGGAATCTTTTATTACGGCCAGTGCATTATATTCACAAATATCGGCACAGGTTCCGCAGTAGGTGCATTTAGTGTCATCTATTTCCGGAACCGGAACCTCGATGCTTTGTTCGGTATTGAAGTCCGGTTGAATAAAAATATGAGCGTTTGGTTCTTCCACGTCGCAATCCAGGAAATGAACGTCCCGGTGGCGGGCCGCGGTCACGGCCAGGTTGACTGCAACTGTTGTTTTCCCTGTTCCGCCCTTGCCGCTGGCGATAGAAATAATCATGAGATGGTCACCCTCCTTCCTGCGCCTATGTCAAGAAAGCCGGCTTGATATTCTTTCTTAAAAAGCCGGATGGCTTCATCACCGGTACAATGGGCGGGCCCGGCTTTCTGCACGCCGTTGTCTTTGAAGAATGAAATAATGGAGCGAACCTCGTTTTCTTCGAATCCGGCCAAATGAAAACCTCCCATAACCAGATAAACTGGCTTTTCGCTCAGACGGCGAACCTCAGACAGGATCTTCACAATCCTGGGGTGGGCGCAGCCTGTAATCAGGATGACACCCTTAAGTGATTCCACATACAGGCTCTGCTCACGGATCCACCCGTCAATCACTCCGGTGGTATGAACTCCCGGGCAAATGCTTTCCGGTCCGCTGACACTGTGGACGCTTCCTTTGTTTTGCTCGACGGATTCTTTGAACTCATCGGGAAATGAATCCGGCAGCCAAACCGCCAATCCTGGTTTGTGCTGCAGCAACACATTCAGTCCGCCGGTGTGGTCCTTGTGGATATGGGAAAGAAGCACGGTGTCGATATCATCCGGAGAAAAACCGAGGACATTGAGATTGTTCAACAGGATTTTTCCATCGCTGCCCGTATCGAATAAGATCGTTTTTTCCGCCCCTCGAACCAGACAGGAAAATCCCCAGCCGGTTTTCATCTTTTCGGCATAAGGATGATTGTCAAATACAATATCGAATTCTAAATCAGGAAAATCGTTCATTTTAGGTCTGTTCAATCGCTTGCTTTATGTCGGCTTCCAGGTCTTCATATCCTTCACAGCCGACGGAAAGCCGGACAAGGTCATCGCTGATACCGGCCTTCTCCCTTTCTTTTTTAGGGACCGCGGCATGGGTCATGCTGGCCGGGTGCTGAATCAAGCTTTCCACACCTCCAAGCGAAACCGCCAGGGCGGGGATCTTAACGGAATTGATCATTTTTTCTCCAGCCTTGAGTCCGCCTTTGAGCCCGAAACACAACAAAGCGCCGAATCCTTTCATCTGTTTTTTAGCAAGGTCATGCTGGGGGTGGCTTTCCAGGCCGGGATAGTTGACCCATTCCACTTTGGAATGGTTCTGCAGGAACTGTGCCAGTTTCAATGCGCTCTTCTGGCTTTGGTTAACCCGCATTGCCAGGGTCCTGAGTCCGCGCAATACCAGCCAAGCTTGATGCGGATCCATATTTCCGCCCGTATAGCTTAGAGATTGCTTCAGGGATGCATACAGCTCCTGAGTTTTCGGGACGACAAGACCGCCGACAACGTCACTGTGGCCGTTGATGAACTTCGTCACACTGTGGTAAACAATATCAGCTCCCAGGTCCAAAGGATTTTGGAGAACGGGGCTGGCAAAAGTGTTATCCACGACCAGAGTGATTCCGTTTTCTTTGGCAAGTTCGGCACAGGCCCGGATATCTGTTACAAGCATGGTGGGATTGGCAGGGGTCTCCACCATCAGGACCCGGGTGTTGGGCCGCAGGGCGTTCTCGATGCTTTGTATATCGGACGTGTCCACATAGTCGTATTGCAAGCCGAATTTGGTAAAAAAAGTCTCCACCAGCATGCGGGATACACCATAGACCGCGTCTGTGCTGATCATGTGGCTGTCTTTGTCTAAAAGCGCCATCAGGATAGTCAGCAAAGCCGACATGCCGCTGGATGTGGCCAGGCCGCGGTAACCGTTTTCAAGTTGGGCTACACTCATTCCCAGGGCATCGATCGTGGGATTTCCGATCCGGGTATAGATATAGCCGTCGTCTTCGCCGGCAAACCGGGCGGCTCCCTGGCTTGCGTCTTTAAAAATGAAAGTGGATGTTTGGTGGATGGGAACACTCACACCTCCGTATGCGGGGTCCAGATTTTCCGGGCCGGCGTGAACAACCCGGGTATCTATAGTTGCCTCTTTATGATCTTTCAAATTTTCCTCCTTTTATTTTTTCCTTAGCCTGACCTATTGTTTCGAAATTAACACGACACTATTATCCTGAAGAACGCAGCGGCGAAGGATCTCAAGCTGCTTCGCTTTTCAGGAACTGTTTTGTTCATTATACAGCAGTTTTTATTCTAACCTGGATTATTCATATAAAAAATTGCGATGTTTTTGCAGTTTTTCACCCCTTCGGGCGGGCTGAATCTCACCGCATCTTCACCAATCTCAACCTGAGAATAATCCAGGCTAAACGATTATACCTCCAAAGTTCAGCGGGTCATTTTGGCGCCGCATTTCGGACAGGTTCTTTCATTGCAGGGAACACCCTGCTGGTGGGGAACTCTATGCCCGCAATTGGAACAGACACAGTCGCCGCCTGGCCCCATACCGCGTCCGCCCGGCTGCCGGCCGCGTCCGCCGCCGCCTTGGCCTCGTCCTTGTCCTGGCATCGCATCTCTCCTTTCATCCTAAATTATGACTTAAAAAATGACAAAGCATAGTTATCCTGAGGGCGTGTAAGCGCCCGAAGGACTCCAAGCTGCTCCGCATATCTTAAAACTCAAATCTAACCTGAATTAGTCATAAAAAAAATTGCGATGTTTTTGCAATCTCTTTTTTATCAGCGATTAACATGATTTTTATTGAAAGTTCAAATTGAAAGTTATTCATTTGCAGATTTATATTTTAATCGCAATTTTTCACCCCTCCGAGCGATCCGAATCTCACCGCATCTTCCGGTTTGCAGCTCGCCGTAGTGAAGTACCACGACTTCCTCGCCGCGATACGAAATCTGCGGCAATCTCGGCCCGTGAATAATCCAGGCTAAAAAACATATCGAGAAAAATTGCAATGAACAATTGTGCAGCAAGCTGTTGCAACAAACCGAATAGACTCAAGGACCGCTGCGAACGCAATAACGCAATAAACGCGAGCTAAGCGAGCATAACGAAGCAGCATAAGATCCTCACGGCCTGCTGCCGCAAGCCTCAGGATCCCATGTGAAATATCCGGTCACCTGCAATTCTTTAATTATAGTCCTCCATGATAGAGCGATCTTCTTCCATCAACTCCCCGGCGAGTTCTTCCATCTTCATATTGCCCCAGAAAGGAAGGTTCTGGTGAACTTCCAGGTATTTTAGGGGGATAGGATGGGTGCCTATAACAACCGGGACTTTATACCTTTCTTCGATAAACTGTTTGAAATGTCGGATTCGGGGGCAGGGTGGATAGCCCACCACGAGGCCGGTGGCGAGATGAATAACGTCCGCTCCGTTTTTGATCATTTCTTCCGGAACGTATTCAATATTGCCGCCCGGGCATCCGCCGCAATAGGAATATCCGACCAATTCCACGTCTTCATCCTTGGAATACCGGGCGAACCCTCCAGTCCGCTCCCTTAGCGACCGCAGGCACTTGCCCCCGCCGCAGCTTTGATATCTTCCGCAAATAATAATGCCTACTTTTGTCATTTTATTAATCCTTCCAATCTAATCCTTTAAAATCGATTCATCGCGGCAATGTATAAGGCCCATATTCCGCCATCACGCGTCTGTCTCCAGGCCGCGCAGCAATCTCAGACTGCTTCGCAGAATGAATTGGGACTGTCTCCTCGCTGTGCTTCCCGGAATGACATTGATTTCATTTATGCTCGATAATTTTATCCACAATTTTCATAAATGCCTTGCTGGCTTTTGAATCGGGAAAAGCATCCAGAAATGATTTACCTTCATCTCCTAGTGCTACAATCCTTGGATCCAGAGGGACCCCCCCTAAAAAGGGGACACCGACTTCTTGCGCAGCCTTTTTACCGCCGCCTTCTTTAAAAAGGTCAATCTCTTTTCCACAGTGAGGGCATACCATCCCGCTCATGTTTTCTATGATACCGTAAATATTAAGCTCCAGCTTACGCGCGAATCCAACGGCTTTGCGGGAGTCCATAATAGAAACTTCCTGGGGAGTGGTGACCACCACTGCTCCGGTTGCAGGGATCAGTTGGGCGACTGAAAGCGGCTCGTCTCCGGTACCGGGAGGCGAATCGATCACCAGCCAGTCCAAATCCCCCCATGCTACATCGCCGATGAGCTGCTGAATGGCTTTCATTTTCATAGGACCCCGCCAAATCACCGGCATATCCGGATCCTGAAGCAGAAACGACATGGAAATGAGAGTCAGGTTCTCGCGCACCGGTACAGGCTTGATTCCTTCAGGGCCGGCTTCGATCCGTTTTTTTTCAACCCCCATCATCTTGGCCAGATTGGGGCCGTGGATATCCACATCCAGCAGCCCGACCTTTTTATTCTTGCTTGCGAAAGCCAGCGCCAGATTGGCGGCCACTGTGCTTTTTCCGACTCCGCCTTTGCCGCTGAAAACCAGCAGGCGGTTTTTAATCCTTTTAAGAGCTTTCTCGACTTTGGCTTTGGCTTCATCTTGGGCCATGGGTTTATCCTTTCATGATGGAATGTATAGCAGCGCCTGCCTGGCCTTGGACTCCGGTGATGATTTGGATTCCGGCGGATTGCAGGACCTCTTCGGCATTAGGGCCGATTTGACCGGTTAAAAGAACATCGATTTTCCTGTCGGTAAAAAAGCGGGCTGATTGAATGCCGGCCCCTTGGGTGGCTTCCCGGCTGGGATTTTCAAATGATTCGGTTTGGTTTGTCTGGACGTTAAAGATCAGAAAATAAGGAGCCCGGCCGAAATTGGGGTCGATATCCGACTCTAGTCCCGGTCCTTTTGCAGTGAGTCCGATGACTTTCCCCTGAACCGGCAGCTCAGAACCATGATGGTGCTCTTTATGGTGCCCATTCGCTCCACCCCGGCCATGGTTACAAAGGTCTTCCCCTGGCTCTAATTCGCCTTTCAGATAGACATCAATCACCTCATCAACCGGACCTTGAACTCCGATAATGGTTTGAATGTTGTTTTGATGAAACAAGTTTTGTGCCCGCGGGCCCATACCCCCGGCGATGACGATATCCACCCCTTTTTGGGAAAGAAATCGAGGAAGAAATCCCGGCTGGTGTCCAGGATTCGCGATTTCTTCTTTGCTGGTGATGTTTCCATCTTGGACGTCAAATAAAGTATAAGCGGAACAGCGGCCGAAATGAGCGGCCACATTCCCGGCTTCAGTTGAAACAGCTATTTTCATGGTGTTCTCCTTGAGCGTTTGCTTGGTATTTTTATTATTATTTTATTTTCAATGCGATGCAAGAATTTTATTCCAGCTCTTCAATTCTTTTTGTCACGCTGTTCAGCTGGCGGCGCAATTGTTCCGCTTGCTGCTTGAGAAGTTCCAATTCATTCTGTGGCGTCATTTGCGGCGGCGGTTGGAAAACGCCTTTACGGCCGGTTCCTGCACCCATTCCTATTCCGCGTCCCCTTCCGCTTCCGCTGAATCCGCCGGGTCCCTGCGGCATGCCAAAATGAGAAGGCACGTTAGGCTGAGATGTGGTTTGATATCGGCCGGAGGCATACGCTTTGACGGCTTCCTCAACGGTTCCGGTTACACCGGTAACAACATTGACGCCAGCTGCCTGAAGTGTTTGAAAGGCATTGGGTCCGCAGCTTCCGGTCAGTAATGCTTCGGCTTTTTTGCCGGTGATCATCTGTGCCGACTGGATGCCGGCGCCGCTGGCTGCATTTAGATTGGAATTTTCTTCCGCTTCGAACTCCATCGTATCGGAATTCACGATTAAGAAAAACGGGGCCCGGCCGAACCGGGGGTCAACAGGGCTGCTGAGATCCGGCTTCGAAGCTGTGACAGCAATAATCATGATTTATCTCCTTTTATTTCTTGAATTCGTTTTTCAATTCCCGACAGTTCATCTTCCAGCCATTCCGCTTGGGTATACAGGCACTGCAGCTCCTGTTCCGGGGTAAGCGGCGCTACTCCCCATGGATCATAGGGCGTCGGCATTCCCGGGAGCGGAAAACCATCTTGTTCATAATAGGGGACGGCTCCCTGCTGCCAGGCAGTTGCCATCTGGGGGGTAGGCCAGGTTCCGGTCATTAAGTATTGTGCGGCCGGACCCAAGCTGGTGGAACTGCGCCCTACCCAGCCCGGTGAATAACCGAACCGCATCCAGCCGGGAAGGCCGGTCATGTAATAGAGCCGGCGATGTCTGTTGCGCATTGCTTCCTCCTTTTAGTTTCCAAATCGATTCCGCATAGTAATAAATAAGGGCCATGTCCCGCCGCCGCGCGTTTGTCCCCAGCGAGGACATCTGCTCCAATTCCGGCCTTGCTCCTCAGAAAACATGCCCGCTCGGCCTTCATACGGGCCGGCTTGAACATGGTCCTTATTCATTACGGCAGTTCAATATGAGACTTTCATCAATTTTTTTTGGCAGAACGGTCTTTCGGCTGTTCCTGCTCCTGTTCCGGGCCACTGGGAGGCGGAGAATAACCTGGATATGCTCCGGGTCCGGGATAATCAGCGTAAGGCATTGGATAGTAGGAAGCAAATCGGCGGAATCCGCGTCCGCGTCCCCGCCCCCGTCCAAATCCTCCGTATGGAGGGGCAACCCGGCCGGGTCCCATACCGGCTCCGAATCCCGGCTGCATGTAACCGGGCCGGTCGTAGCCGCTGCAGTATCCAAAACCTCTTCCTGTTCCGGGGCCTCGGCCCCAAGGTCCTGTGCGATCTCCTCCTGGCATTTTATTCACCTCCTTTTCGGCATTGTTCACATGTGCCGTAAAATTCAATATTATGATCTTTGATAACAAAGTTATGTTTTTTGGAAAGGGCATCTTCTGTTTTTTTGATCAATTGAAGTTCTTCCTCTACGAAATCATCATAGTCGATAATTTTTCCGCAGCCCGTGCAGATCAGGTGATGATGATGATGGTCGTTTCGGTTATAGATGAGTTCATATTTATTTTCTCCGGTTGACAGGGAAATCTTTTTCAGGAGTTTCATTTTTTCCAGTAAATCCAGCGTACGGTAAATAGTGGTCAAACCGATTCCAGGATAGATTTGTATCAGGGCGGTATAAATGTCTTTGGCGCTCATATGCTGGTTGGTACGGCTCAGTAAATCCACAATGGCTTTACGGGGAGCGGTCCATCTGGAACCGTGCCCCCGCATTCTGCTTTGCCATTTTTTAGGTCCTGGCATCTAATTCACCTCTTTATTGATAATGAAAATCATTTTCATTAAAATAATACGCCCTTCTCTCTCGCTTGTCAAGCCCACACGCAATCCATTTACCATTAATTATCCTGAATTATTCACGGGTCGAGATTGCCGCAGATGCGAGGCGCAGGGCACGAAGCTGTACTGCTTCACCGCGAATGCCCTTCAGCAAAGTTTCACAGTGAGGACTGCCGAGCAGACCGCGGCAGCCTCAGACGGACAGATTCTCAAGAACGAAGCCGTCTAAGGTCCTCACGTCGCTTCGTTCCTCAGGACTCCGCCCGAAGGGGTGAAAAATTGCGATTATAATATAAATACGAAAATGAAAAACTTTCCATTTGAACTTTCAATAAAATTCATCTTAATCGCTGATAAAAAAAAATTGCAAAAATACCGCAATTTTTTTATGAATAGTTCAGGCTATTCACCATTTTCACGATTCACATTATTTCTAACATATCGTATACTTTACATTGATATAAAAGGAGTCGATAATGAACAATAATTATAAACAGGCTGCTGAGGCGGGGCTGGATGCGGAGCTTCCGGAAATCGATACATTTCCCAATCAATACTCAAATTATGATATAACCATGGAAATACCGGAGTTTACATCCTTGTGCCCGGTCACCGGACTGCCGGACTTCGGAATTATCACTATCAATTATGAACCGAAGAGATCCTGCATGGAATTGAAATCCCTGAAAATGTATATTCTGGCTTACCGGGATTTGGGAATATTTTATGAAAACGCCGTTAACCGCATCCTCGAAGACATCGTGACCGCCTGCGACCCGGTCCGGGCGGCGGTAAAAGGAGAATTCCGTCCGCGCGGAGGAATCAAATCCGTGGTGGAGTCCCGTTATCCTCGTTCACGAAAAAAATAATTTTCTTGGGAAAGGAGGATCAACATGACCTTGTGGCATATGATTAAGGCTGCCCGGCCCCAGCAGTGGACCAAAAATTTGATTATCTTTGCCCCTCTCATATTTTCCCGGAGTTTGTTTCATATCCCCATGGTGTTGACAACCGTTGCCGTTTTTTTGGTTTTTTGCCTTTTATCCGGCGCTTTATATATATTTAATGATATTCGGGACCTCGAAGAGGACAGAATGCATCCTCTGAAGTCAAAGCGGCCGCTTGCTTCCGGAAAAATATCCCGAATCCAGGCCTGGAGTGAAGCAATGGTTCTATTGGGCTTGAGTCTGACCGGTGCTTTTTTTCTGGGTAAAGATGTCTTTTTGATGGCGTTTTTTTACTTGATTCTGCAAATAGCCTATACCTATTATTTAAAACATGTGGTCATTTTGGATGTGTTTGTGATTGCAGGGGGATTTATCTTCAGAGTTCTCGCGGGCGGGCTGGCCATCGATGTCTCCATTTCTCACTGGCTTCTTATCTGCACCCTGCTGCTCGCTTTATTTCTGGCTATGAGCAAAAGGCGGCATGAATTGATTCTGCTGGAAGAAGAGGCGTCCAGCCACCGGCCGATCCTGCAGGAATATTCCCCGTATCTTCTTGATCAGATGATTGCTGTGGTCACGGCTTCGACGGTTATCGCCTATTGCCTCTATACAATTTCCCCGGAAACCGCAGCCAAATTCGGCACGCATGAGTTGATTTATACGGTCCCTTTTGTTATTTACGGCATTTTCCGGTATCTGTATCTGGTACATCAAAAATCTGAAGGCGGAACTCCAGAGTATCTGCTTCTCCGGGACCGGCCGCTGCTTCTGGATATCTTTTTCTGGATTATAGCGGCGTCTCTGATTATTTATTTGCGAGGTTAAACAATGATGAAAACATCCAAAGTTGTGGTATTGAAAACATCCCCGGACCGAGTGCTTGAAGATTACAGCCGGTTGATGCATATGGCTGGCTACCGGAAGGCCATTCCACGGGACAGGGACACTCTGCTGAAGCTCAATCTGTCCTGGACCAAGTATTTTCCTGCCTGTTCCAGCCAGCCCTGGCAAGTAGAAGGTGTGATCAAGACGCTGCTCGAGGATGGACATAAGCCTGAAAAATTATTTCCTCTGGAAAACAAGACCGTTGTTACCAATCCGGTCAAAGGCGCAAGGAATAATAAATGGGCGCCGGTTTTCGATAAGTATGGATTGACATTCACGCCCCTTCCGGAGGTGGAATGGACGGCTTATTCATTTAAAAGTCCTCTCCTGAAATTAAACGAAATTTTTCCGGAAGGGATCCAAATCCCGAAAATGTACATTGGAAAGAATATTATCCATTTCCCGACTGTCAAAACCCACGGCCATTCTGTCACAACCGGAGCAGTGAAAAATTCGTTCGGCGGCCTGCTGAAGGAAGTCCGTCACTACGCCCACAAGTATATGCATGAAGTGCTTGTGGACCTGATGATGATGCAGCAGGAACTGCATCCCGGTATTTTCGCTGTCATGGACGGGACGGTTTGCGGCGATGGAGCGGGCCCCCGCACAATGGAGCCCAAAGTAAAAAATTTCATTTTAGCCTCTTCCGATTCCGTAGCTTTGGACGCTGTTGCGGCCAAGATGATGGGATTTGAGCCGATGGACATCCCGTATATCCGGATGTGTCATGAACGTGAGTTGGGAACCGGGGATATGTCCCAGATCGAACTTGACGGGGAAGATATTTCCGGTATTGATTTCGGTTTTGAAAGCAAACGCAGTTTTGTCATATGGGGAGACCAGATGATCCGAAAAGGATTTCTGCGGCCCTTTGAAAAGATTCTGCTTCATTCCCCGCTGCTTTTCTGGGCGCCGTTTGCCAGTAATGTCTATCATGACTGCATCTGGTATCCAACCACCGGCAAGAGAAAAATAAAAAAGTTTGCGCGCACGGATTGGGGCCGACTCTGGGATCAATACTGAACCGCAAAACCCAAAACGACAAACCATGGCATTTTTTTTCTTTACTCCGCACTTTTCATGAAACCAACGGCTGTTAATGCTCTTGAAAATTCAGCTTCGTTCATAATACCCCGGCTCCAATGGGGTTTAAGATTTGAGATAGGTGAGGCGGCATGGGATTTTTCATCCCTCGGCTTCACAACATAACCAAGTTTATCTGACGTTTAAAATCTTATGCAGCTGCAGGGACAGACGCAGATTCGGGAGCCCGGCGCAGGCTCCAAACCGCAGCAAATCCAGGGCTTTTTGTTGAAATTCGGGGAGGTTGGATTCCGGCTGCAGCAGCAGAGGAATGTGTGCGGAAAATCCCTTGCGCAGGGTGCTCAAAGTATTTTCCGTCACCTCAGAGGTGACAATAAGCTTCACTTCCCGAACCCGGCGTCGAAGTTCCTCCCGGCAGGCATAGCGGGGTGGTTTTGGAGAGACGGTCCACCAGTCAACCGGCAGGTCCTGGAATAAGGTTCCGTTGGTTTCTGCCTGAATGCGGAATCCCCGTGATTTCAAATGAAGGACCAGTCCTTTTAATTCCTGCTTCAGAGGTTCTCCGCCGGTCAGGCAGATCCATCCTGCAGGCAAGGTCCGACGGGTTTGTTCAACAGAATCAAGAATGTCCGGAATAGGCATTTCCCGGCCGGTTTCCCAAGCCGCGCGTGTGTCGCAGAAAGGACACCTGAGATTACACCCGGTCAGCCGGATAAAAATCGTGGGTTCGCCCTGCCTGAGCCCTTCCCCTTGGATGGACGCAAAGATTTCATTAATCTTCAGAGTAGGTTGCGGAGGCATCCTCAGATTCCCAAACGGTGACCCGGACCACCTGAAACCGGTTCTTAAGTTCCTGGTAGAACTGCCGGGACAGGTTTTCAGCGGAAGGATTGAAGGGATATATTTCATTAAGCAGAGTATGGTCCGGCAGAATGCCGGATAATGCCTTCTTGATCTCGGTGAAGTCAATGCCGAGGCCGGCCTTGTCCAGTTTAGTGACCAGGATTTCCGCTTCCACTTTAAAGGAGTGCCCATGGATTTTTTCACACTTTCCTTGATACTCTTCCAAATAATGGGCGGCTTGAAACCTGTCCCTGACTTTTAATATCCAGCTCATATTTTTCCTTCTTTCTCCAAGCGGATGAGCAGATGATCCCGCTTTCCCGCTTCTGCCCAGGCCTTTTCACGGAAACGGCAGGAAGAACATTTTCCGCAGGGAATTTCCCGACCGGAATAGCAGGAAACAGCATAGGAGTAATCTGCTCCCAGTTTCAATCCACTCCGGATGATTTCGGATTTTTTTTTGTGAATGAAAGGTGCCTGAATTTGAATCAGCTCTTCAGCGAAAGCAGCACCGGTGCCGTGGTTGATGGCAGTTTCCATGGCATCCACGAATTCAGGTCGGGTATCCGGGTACTCCGGCGAATCGATCACATTGAATCCGACCACCAGGTCCTGAATGCCGCGGGCTTCCGCCCAAGCTGCGGATATAGACAAAAAAATACCGTTGCGGAAGGGAACATATGTGGAGGGGGGACCGGGAGGAACACTCCGGCTATCGTCAAATTCCGGAATCGTGATTTGTTTATCAATCAGGGATGAGCCTCCAACAGGTGAAAAATCAAAGGATATCACGGTCTGGGGAACGGCATATTTTTCAGCGGTGATATTGGATAAATCGACTTCAATGCTGTGCCGCTGCCCGTATAGAAAGCTCAGCGCATGAACTTTTTGATAATGATGTTTTGCCCAGACTAAAGCGGTGGTGGAATCCAATCCGCCCGAAAATAAAACCACGCATGCGTTCATTTGTTCTGATAATAGAACAGAGCCGGTGAGATTGCAAGCAACGGCCCTTTACTTCCCACAGGGTTTTTGACATACTATATTTTTTAAGGATGTGACCATGGCTGAAACCAACCAAACTGCTGAAAAAAAACCAGAACCGATTGCGAACATGTCTGATCCCGCCCTGGCTGAACAAGACCCGGCCCGCTGGTTCAGTCTGCTTAAAAGCGCGGCCTGCAGAAAGGAGCTGACCGTGCGGGATGATCAATTTCCCTTTTCCCTTCTTCTGGATGCCGTAAAGAAAACAGTGGGCAGCAAAGGCCGCTTCCGTTTGGTCGACTCCGGAACTTTGGATATGCCTCATTTGGAGTGGCTGTTGGATGCCGGTGCTGATTTCTACACTTCGGATGAAAATTCCCGCAATACCAGTGAAATAGAAGCACTGTCATTGATCTGCCGCCGGAACCGGGCCAGACTGGCTTGCTTTATTTATTCCGCCGATCCGGAAGAAAAGCAGGAAGCTGCTGAACCGGAAGAGGAGCCTCAGGCTCCCGTATTGGATACTCAGAGACTGGCCTTGGCAGGAGCGTATCTCTATATCAGTAACCGGGAAAAGGAATGGGACCTTGCTGAATTAGTCCGTCTGGCCGAAGACTGCCGCAGGAGCGGGGCCAGGTTGATCTATTATCATCAAGGGGAGTTTCCCCGGGATGGATTCGGATTGGCGGAAGCCGGAGCCTGGATCCATGTGACCCAAGCCGTTCTGACTGAAGAAGGCCGGGTCGAAATAGCGGATGCCGCCGCTGCCGCGCACAAAAAGGGCGGGGGCTTGATTATCCATATCCAGGAGAAACCTGATTTTCTGCTGCTGGAAGAGATTTTCAATGCCGGCGCTTATGTCCGTTTTGAATTCGCCCAGATCCATTACCGGTCTCCGCTCAAACCCATAGAGCAAGCCGCGAATAAGCGGCAGCCGGCGCCCTGTGCGTTCTATCTTCAGAAGGATTTTTTGCCCTGATCGCGTTTACTCAATCTGCAGCGGGCCGAACCTCACTGCATCTGCTTCGTTTCAGGGCATTCGCGGTGGAGTTCACAGCTTCCAGCCCGGCGCCTTGCATCTGCGGTAATCCCGGCCCGTGAATAATTCAGATGAATTAAACGCATGATGAATAAATTAGCCTGAGCAGGTCAGGTCCGAACATGGATTCCTCTCAGGTCAGTAATGCACGCAGATAAGGGCCCGCCCATTTTAGTGCTTTTTTTAAACCTTAAAACAGATTATAATAACCAAATATGAAATTTAACCTGAAGGCGGAATCTATGAATCCAAACGCATCATCCGGAAATCCTCTTGAGGCGCTGAAACAAATAAGACAGGCTGAAGAACGGGCCCGAAAGATCAAGCAGGACGCCAGGAATGAAGCTTCCCGGAAACGTATTGAAGATGCGCATGAGGAAGCCAGGAAGATCAAAGAGTCTATGATGGAGGATGCCAGGAAAAAGGCTGAGCACAAGCGGGCTCAAATCATTAAGGAAGCCGAAGAGACGGCGGATGATATCCGGAAGCAAGGCCGGGATGAAATGGAGCAGCTGAAAAAAAACACAAAGGAACACCGGTCAGCTGCAGTCAGCCGGGCAGCGAAGATGATAAAAAAGCGCTTCGCCGGCGTGAAGGATTGAGTAATGAGTGTTGCTGAGGTAAAAAAAATCCAAATTTTGGCCCCGGCCAATCTGAAGCTGGATTTGCTGTCTTTCCTTCAGCAGCAGGGACAGGTCCAAATCGAGAAGACCCAGATGGAAGAGCTGGACCTGCAATCTCCGCTTTCGGAAAAAAGCGACTTGGACCACCGTTTGTTTCGCCTTTCCCAGGCGATTGAATTTCTCGGACGCTGGGATGAAACCAAGGCGGTTGAAAAGTTATTCCGGGAAAAGCCGTCTCTTGACAAACAGGATCTGGCCCGCATTTTGGATTTGGATTATGAGCGCTTTTTGGCCCGGGCCGAGGAGCTGGAAAAAGAAGAAAATGATAAGGTATCGCATATAAATTATCTGGAGAAAGAAATATTTTTTTTACAGGGATTGACATCCTTAAATGTTCCGCTGCGCTCACTCCAATCCACCGAAACAGCGGAAGTGAGATTCGGCACCATATCAGCAGCTGGATGGGAGCGGCTAAAGGCCGGACAGGTAGAGACCGAGCTCTGCTTGTATGAACTTGACCGGACCAAGCGGGATGTACTGATATTTTTAGTGTATCACATTTCCCGGAAGGATGATGTCGAAGCCCGGCTTCAGGAATATTCCTTCGATCCTTTTTATTTTACCGCTGCAGTCATGGAAAGGGCGGGTCCGGAAGACCTGGTGACGGATATCATTACGAAAATGCAGGAGGAAATCCAGTCCGCAAAAATCCAGCTGGGGGAATTGGACCGGGAAGGAAAACAGCTCAGCCGCCGCCGGGAAGAACTGATGAAGGTATATGATGTGCTGTTGAATGAACGGAGTAAAATCCAGACTCTGGAGAACCTTGGAGAAACCGAAACGGTTTTTTTCCTTGAGGGATGGATACCGGCCCGGGACATCGAAGGATTGGAAAAAAGCCTGCAGGAATTTTCTGACAGCATCGCCTGCTTTTTGCGGGATCCGGATCCGGAAGAGGAGTCTCCGGTGATACTGGAAAACCCGCCGGCCGCCCGTCCGTTTGAATTGGTCACAAAACTCTATGGTTTGCCCAGCCGCAAGTCACTCGATCCGACTTTATATCTAGCCCCGTTTTTCTTTCTATTTCTGGGATTGACAGTGAGTGAAGCCGGATACGGGCTGTTGGTTGCGGTTTTGGGTTGGCTTTATATCCGGCTGGCCCGGCCGAAAGGCGGATTGCTGCAGTTTCTCAAGCTGCTGGTTTTGGTCGGGATCGCCAATGTGTTTATCGGGACAATGGTGGGCGGCTGGTTCGGATTCACAATTCCCAGCCTGATGATTATCGACCCGCTGAATGATCCCCTTTCTTTTCTGCTGTTATCCTTGGTTCTGGGATTTATTCAAGTCTGGTTTGGAACCCTGCTTAAGCTGATTTCAACCTGGAAGCAGGGAGACATTATCAGGGCGGTCTTTGTAGAGGGAGGCTGGCTGGTGCTGCTGCCGGCTCTGGTCTTATATCTAGTCGCCGGGAAGCCTTATTGGGGGGTTATCACCCTGGTGGGCGCGGCGGGAATTATATTTTTTTCCGTTCCGTCCCGGAATCCTCTGGCGAGATTTTTTGGAGGACTCTACAGCCTATATGATATTTCCCGTTATCTCTCGGATGTTCTTTCCTATTCCCGTTTGCTGGCTCTGGGCCTGGCCACCAGCGTTATTGCAATGGTGGTCAACACCCTTTCCCAAACAGCTTGGGAGATTCCCTGGCTGGGTTGGCTCCTGGCGGCATTGATTTTTACTGGCGGGCATCTTTTTAACCTGGGAATCAGCTTTCTAGGCGGATTTGTCCATTCCATGCGGCTTCAGTTTGTTGAATTTTTTTCCAAGTTCTTCGAAGCGGGAGGAAAACCCTTCCGGCCCTTTGAATGGGAAAGCCGGTATACGGAATATTTGGAATAAATATTGTAACAGTTCCCGGCTGACCGTTCGAGCTGGATTTCACGGTGGAACGGAGCTTGGGTATCAAGGAGGATAAAAATGGAGTTAGGATTGACACTGGCGATATTCGGCGGCGCTCTGGCCGTGATATTTGGAGGAATTGGATCAGCTGTCGGGATTGGACTGGCCGGACAGGCCTCAAGCGGCGTGATGAGTGAAGACCCGGAAAAATTCGGCAGCCTGCTTATTTTAGTGGCGCTGCCTGGAACCCAGGGCATTTATGGTTTTCTCAGTGCATTTCTGGTGATCCTCAAGCTGGGACTGACTGGGGGAGAGTTGGCTGCCCCGACGGTTTATCAAGGTTGGCAGATCCTTATCGCTTGCCTGCCTATTGCTTTTACCGGCCTCTTGTCCGGGATTCATCAAGGAAAAGTCTGCACGTCGGGTGTCTACATGGTAGCCAAGCAGCCCAAAGACCTGATGAAGCCGGTTATTATGGCTGCTTTGGTTGAGACCTATGCTGTTTTGGGCCTGCTGATCACCATTTTGCTGTTAAACGGGATCACGCTTTAAAGGATTTTAATCAACCCTATGAGTCTGAAAAATATCATCAAAACCATTGAAGACCAGGCCCGGGAAGAGGCAGGCCGGATAATCCGGGAAAGCGAGGATAAAGCCCGGGATATCAAAGAGCGGGCCCGGAAGGAAGCGGAAACGGACGCCCGTGCCTACCTGGAAGAGGCGGAGCGCAAGGCCCGCATGGAAACCGGCCGTATTTTGACCCAGGCCCGGCTGGATAAGCGCTTGAATGTTCTGGGCCGGAAAAAAGACATTATTGATGAAATCATTACGGACGCCTTTAATCAGGTGGGGCTGCAGGCGAAATCCCTGAAAAAGACTGTTGTGATGAAAGACGGCCAAAAACAAGAACCCTTGGATGAATTCCGGTTGAAGGAAGAACTGCGGCCGGATTTGGAAAAAGTTATTTTGGATATATTGAAAATATGAAAAAAACCAATCCGCTGGATTATGCCTATGCCGTCGGGCGTGTCCGCACGCTGGAACGCCATTTGATTCCGAGGAGCTTGTTTCATGGAGCGTGCGATAATGATGATTTTGCTTCCGCACTTAAGGAAATTTTTGACGCAGGGGTGTTTATCCAGGAATTGAAGGAAATCCGGGACAGCAGTGAACTGGACCAATTTATTCGGAATGAAGAAGATTATTTGATGAATGATGTTAATGACCTTTTTCTGGATAAGCCGCTGAAAACTGTTTTTAACTATCTTTGGACCCCGGAAAAGGCTCTGGAATTTGTCCGGGAGACGGGAAATCTTTTTGTTACTGATTATTTCAGGCATCGCATAGACTTGGGAAATCTAAAGCTGCTCGCCCGAATCAAATATTTGGACAGGGATGAAGATGCTCTCCGCCCCCTGCTTATGGCAGGCGGGTTTTTGACATCCAGCCGGATACTGGCCGGCTTTTCTCTGTCTTATACTGAGTTTGGTGATTCCATCCGGTCCACTCCCTATGGAAACGTCTGGGCGGATGGAACCGATGCCCTGGAAAATGAAGAGACCTTTATTGAACTGGAACGGGGCATGGAGGATTTTCTCATGCAGTATCTGCGGAAGGCCAAAAACGTGACATTCGGGCCGGAGCCGGTCTTTGCATATACATTGGCGCGCAAACAGGAACTCGGGCTGCTTCGCATTCTTGGTGTGGGAAAATTGAATCGACTTCCTCTTGATATTTTAAAGCGCCGGATGAGTGAAACCTATGTATGACCGAATCGCTGTCATTGGAGATGAGGATTTGATTTTTCCGCTGCGGGCAATGGGATTCCGAATTTTTACACCTAAAGACCTGGAAGATGCCCGCCTTATTTTGAAATCTTTAGAAAAGGAAGATATTGCATTGTGTTTCCTGCACCAGCAGTATTTTGCACCACTGAGAAATGAACGGGAAGCGCTGAGGGATAAATTTTTTCCAGTGGTCGCCGGATTTTCCGACTTCAGGGAAATATCCGATTATCTGATGGGTACATTAAAGGAGATGGCGGTAAAAGCCACAGGTTCTGATGCATTAGTCAAAGGGAAAGGAAAGCCATGAAACAAGGCAAAATCATACGGACTGCAGGTCCTCTGGTGGTGGCCTCGGATTGCCTGGGGGCCAAAATGTACGATATGGTCAAGATCGGCGAAAAAGGCCTGATCGGAGAAATCATTGAGCTGAGAGAAGACCGGGCATTTATCCAAGTGTACGAAGACACCACAGGGATCGGACCGGGAGAGCCGGTTTTTCTTACAGGCAAGCCGTTGAGCGTGGAACTCGGGCCGGGATTGATCAGTTCCATCTATGACGGGATTCAGCGTCCCCTGGATATTATCCGTGAAAAGGAAGGGGATTTTGTGACCCGTGGTATCGAAGTGGAACCGCTGGACCGGAAAGCGAAATGGGAGTTTAAGCATTTAATAAAAAAAGGAGACGAGGTGGAAGCCGGGGATATTTTGGGAGAAGTTCAGGAAACTCCTTTGATCAGCCACAAAATTATGGTCCCGGCTGGTATGAACGGAAAAGTTAAAACCATCAAATCCGGATCCTTTTCTGTTGATGACATTGCAGCTGTTATCGAAACGGAATCGGGGGACCGGGAAATCCGCATGTTCCAAACCTGGTCCGTTCGGAAGAACCGCAAGGTGAAAGAACGGCGTATGCCGCAGGTGCCGCTGGTGACAGGACAGCGTGTCTTAGACACTTTGTTTCCCCTGGCTAAAGGCGGGACTGCATGTGTACCCGGACCTTTCGGCAGCGGTAAGACCGTGGTGCAGCATCAATTGTCGCGCTGGTCAGACGCCCAGATTATTGTGTTTGTCGCGTGCGGGGAACGGGGTAATGAAGTGGCGGACTTGCTGCTGAGTTTCCCGGAATTGAAGGACCCCCATTCCGGCCGCCCCCTAATGGAGCGGACCATTATTATCGCCAACACGTCCAATATGCCGGTGGCGGCCAGGGAGGCATCCATTTACACTGGGATGACCATCGCAGAGTATTTTCGGGACATGGGATACTCAGTGGCTTTGATGGCGGATTCTTCCAGCCGATGGGCCGAAGCCCTGCGGGAAATTTCAGGCAGGATGGAAGAAATGCCCGGAGAAGAGGGGTATCCGGCTTACCTGGCCAGCCGCCTGGCTGAATTTTACGAGCGGGCGGGGCGGGTTATTTGTCTGGGATCAGATAAACGCGAAGGCGCTTTGAGTGTGATAGGCGCTGTCTCTCCGCCTGGCGGCGACTTGTCTGACCCGGTTGTCCAGTCCACTCTCAAGGTGGTCAAGGTCTTTTGGGCACTCGATGATAAATTGGCCAATATGCGGCATTTTCCTGCCATAAACTGGCTGAACAGCTATTCCCTGTATGTGGAAAACATCAAAGATTACTGGGAAACCGAGATCGCGGAAGAATTTTCCGATCTGCGCCAGGAAGCCATGCGCCTGCTGGAAGAAGAATCGGAACTTCAGGAAATAGCCCGCCTGGTAGGGGTGGAATCCCTGTCCACCCAGGACCGCCTGGTCTTGGAATCGGCGCGATCTATCCGGGAAGACTTCCTCCATCAAAATGCATTTCATGCTGAAGACACCTACACCTCTCTCCGGAAGCAATATCTCATGCTCCGCTGCCTGATACATTTCCATAATCTTGGATTGAATGCGCTTAAAGAAGGAATTGAAATGGATAAAATCACCGGAATGGACGTGAGGGAAAAAATCGCCCAAATGAAATATTCCGCAGAGGATGATGATATCCTCGAAGTGTATATGGATATCGATAAAAGCTTTCAGAAACTGCTGCAAAACCGGGAATAAGGACACAAAATGCATAAAGAATATCTCACAGTTTCAAATATTGTCGGTCCTTTAGTGATCGTGAAAAAAATTCAGGACGTGAAATACTCGGAGTTGGTGGAGATAGAGACCGCTGACGGGGAGATCCGCAGGGGAACGGTCTTGGATGTGTCCACCGACCGGGCAGTGGTGCAGGTGTTTGAAGGCACCACCGGATTGAATGTGAATGAGTCACGTGTCCGTTTTCTGGGCCATTCGCAGACTTTGGGGGTTTCTCCGGAGATTATTGGGCGCGTTTTCGATGGGTCCGGCAATCCCAAGGACGGCGGTCCCCAGATTATTCCGGAGAAAAGTCTGGATATAAACGGCAGCCCTATAAATCCTCAGGCCCGGGATTATCCCTCGGAATTTATCCAGACCGGCATTTCGTCCATCGACGGCATGAATCCGCTTGTACGGGGACAGAAATTGCCGGTGTTTTCCGGAAGCGGACTTCCGCATGCACGAATCGCCGCCCAGATTGCCCGGCAATCCAAGGTTTTGGGTAAAGAGGAAAAATTCGCAGTGGTGTTCGGGGCTATGGGAATCACATTTGAGGAAGCCAACTTTTTTATCGAAGACTTTCGCGATACCGGAGCTTTGGAACGAGCGGTGTTGTTTTTAAACCTGGCGAATGAGCCTCCCATCGAGCGGATTTCCACACCCAGGCTGGCACTGACTTGCGCCGAATATCTGGCCTTTGAGCAAGATATGCATGTGCTGGTCATCCTGACTGACTACACCTTTTATGCGGAAGCCCTGCGGGAGATTTCCGCAGCCCGCAAGGAAATCCCTGGCCGGCGGGGTTATCCCGGCTATTTATACACCGACCTTGCGTCCATGTACGAGCGGGCCGGACGCATCAAGAACAAGCCCGGCTCCATCACCTCTATTCCAATCCTGACGATGCCGGAAGATGATAAAACCCACCCCATCGCGGATCTGACCGGATATATCACTGAGGGCCAAATCATGCTGGGGCGGGAGCTGCACCGGAAAGGCATCTATCCGCCTATTGATGTCCTGCCCAGCCTGTCTCGTCTCAAGGACAAGGGGATCGGCGCGGATAAGACAAGGGAGGATCATGCTGATGTTTTGAACCAGCTTTTCGCTGGTTATGCCCGGGGCAAGGAAGCCCGGGAACTGGCCTTGATTTTAGGGGAAGCCGCGCTTTCCGACTTGGACAAGGTTTATCTTAAATTCGCGGAGCGTTATGAAGAAGAATTCGTCCGGCAGGGGGAATTTGAATCCCGGTCGATCACTGAGACTTTGGACCTGGGCTGGGACTTGCTTGCCATGATCCCCCGCAGTGAACTCAAACGCATCCGTCCGGAATTTTTGAAGAAATATTATAAAGGTAATAGTGAAAAGTGAAGTGTGACAGCGCAGCTGTCATCCTGAAGCCTGCAAAGCAGGCCGTGAGGATCTTTAAGTGCTTCGATTGAGTGAAAAGTGAAAAGTGAAAAGTTAACGAAATCGGTTCCGTTTCACCAGCCGAGGCAGCCTAAGATCCCCATCGCCGCTTCGCGGCTCGGGGATGACATATGCAGAAACATTGCAGAAGAACTTTTACTAGCACACATGGATATCGCAGTGAAGAAGAGAAAAAAAAACATCGCAATTTTTTTATGAATGAGTCATGAGGACGAACACGCTCGACACCGTTTTTTTAGTCATGCACAGGCCGGGATTGCCTCAGATTCCGGCTTGCAGTGAGGAAGCCGTGGTGCTTCACTGCGACGAACTGAAAGCCGGAAGATGGGGTGAGATTCGGCCTGCCCGAAGGGTAAAAAAATTGCGATTTAAATAAAGGAAATAAAAAAAGAGAAACATTGCAGAAGAACTTTTACTAACACACATGGATATCGCAGTGAAGAAGAGAAAAAAAAACATCGCAATTTTTTTATGAATGGCTAAAAAATGAAATTGAATGTCAATCCCAACCGAATGGAGCTCCTCCGGCTGCGCAAGCGGCTGAATTTAGCGGAAAGGGGCCATAAGCTTCTGAAAGACAAGCTGGAAGAAATCATGCGCCGTTTTCTGGAAATCATGCGGGAGCTCACCAGGCTGGAAGAGGGCGTGGGAGAAAAAATGAACAAAATTTTTCTTTCTTTCGCTCTAGTCCGGGGACGCAGCAGCCGGCCTGATCTGGATGACCTGATCCCGGAAGGCGCACTGATTTTATCCACGGAAAAGGAAAAGATTTTTAATGTTTCCGTCCCCAGGTTCAGCCTGGAAAAACTGGAGACTGCTGATTATGATTTTCTCAATACCGAAGCGGAACTGGATATTGGAATAAAGAAAATGCGGGAACTTCTCGAAGACCTTATGGAAATCGCCCGGCTATGGAAAGCAGTGGAATCTCTCTCTAAGGAAATCGAAATAACCCGCCGCCGGGTTAATGCCCTGGAACATATTCTAATCCCTAATATTCAGGAAACCATCCGCTATATCTCAGGCCGGCTGGAAGAAATGGAGCGTTCATTCCAAACCCAGCTGATGCGGGTCAAAGAAATTGTAGGTGAGCATTAATCCGGCCGCCCGGATGAAAAAATGCGGAATTTGGCCAAGCCGGATTTCTGAAGGATGAAACGAAAACATGTCCAAAATACCCCTAGGCCGTATTTGACGCTGTTGATAAAACTGACTGAGGATGAGTCATCCATGTAACGTGTGGGGCAGCTGACTTCACCCAGTCTCCAGCGGAAAAAAATTATCTGGGACAGCATCTCATTATCGAAGAGGAAATCATCCGAATTGGCATGAAGGGGAAGCTTTTCCAAAATTTCCCGCGAAAAGGCCCGGTATCCGGTGTGATATTCAGACAGTTTGTAATTGAGCATCCAATTTTGAATCAGAGTTAAGAACCGGTTGGAAATATATTTATACACTGGCATTCCCCCTTTTAAGGCGCCTTTCCCTAGTATGCGGGAACCGATAACCGCGTCATATACTTCGGAAGCGATCATGGAGGCGAGAGAGGTAATAAGCCGGGGATCATACTGGTAGTCAGGATGGAGCATAACCACAATATCCGCATCGTGATTAAGAGCTTGCCGGTAGCATGTCTTTTGATTACCCCCGTAACCGGTATTCTCCTCGTGAATAATGGTGGTGATTCCCAGCTTTTTTGCGACGGCCGCGGTGTTGTCCCTTGAGGCATCATCGACCAGGATGATATCATCAACGGTATCATGCGGAATATCATGATAGGTTTTCTCCAATGTGCTTTCTGCCTGATAAGCCGGCATCACTACGACTATTTTTTTGCCGTGAATCATTTTCCGACCTTAAATACCTGGATGTATTTATCCTCAAAAACAGCGGGACCGTAGAGCGGCGGCAGTGCTTTGACCGCCCGTGCTGCTTGCTCCCTGGCAGGGGCCCAGAACAATTGGTCGCGCCTTCGATCAAAGTCCGCTTGTTTCTCTGAGGAATATTTTTGCACGGGTCCAGGTGATATGATTTTATTTATTTCTCTTTCCAGATGCTGCCGTTCTTTGTACATATCCTTGTGGATTATTATAAAGGATGCTCCGCTTTTTTTGACGGCTTGCGGATTAAAAATATCAATAAAATGACGGAATCGTATGCCCTCATCCTGAATCCGGGTCATGCCCGATATAAGAGATTCGGGAAGATGGCCGATCATGACGCGGCGTTTATGGCAGCGCTGGTAAAGGTGGTACCAGGCACTGAACGGATATGGAGACTCAATGATGGCGCCTTTTTCCTCGATATTTTTTAAATATGTATAAAACTCCGGGAATCGGGATTGAAGGGCCTTCTCCGCTTTTAAAACCGGAAGCTGCGGGTCCCAATTATAATGGGGATGATTGGTGAAGCTGTTGACGATAAAGAACACCGGGGGAATCGGCCCGGTCATAAAATAGATCGCCAGCAAAACGCCGAATACCCCATTTAAGGCAGGCTTGGGAACGGCCTGAACCGCCCCGGTTTTTTCGGAGAGCATATTATATGACTCCTACCCCCATGGT
>CAZDJZ010000007.1:0-111942 GCA_964505785.1 uncultured Eubacteriales bacterium | reverse complement strand
CAAACCGGAAATTTTCACGTTGCTAAGATCCGGAAGTTTTTACGTTGCCTTGACATAAAAAGGGAATAACCTTGACTTTAAAGCCGGACTTCATTATAAAATCTATTTGCGGTATAATTAATCTAAATATGATTCGAAGTTTTAGGAGGTTATAATGTCTCATAAAAAGACATTGCCGGTTATTTTAGTACTGGTGGCTGTGGCCTTGGTTTTTTCCTCCAGTGCCTGCAGTAAATTGAACTTAAACAAATTACAAGCCAATCATCATTTTCAAAATGCAAATAATGCCTTTAAGGATCAGAAATACAGGGATGCGATAGAAGAATATGAAAAAGCCCTGGAACTGAATCCCGAATTGACACAGGCTTATCTGTATTTGGGAGAGAGCTATAAACAGCTTTACAGGCCTATGGATGAAAATGAAAGAAACGTGGAACGGGCTGACAAAGCCCTGGATGCTTTGCTGAAAGCCTATGCAGCTCATCCCCACAACAGCCAGGTCATCCATTCTCTTGCTGATATGTACGATAAGATGAGAAATTTTGAAGAAGCCGAAAAATTATTTCTGAAAATTCTTGAAGAAGATCCCACGAACATGAGCAGTTATTATGTTGTGGCGGAATTCTATAAAAGATATGCCGGAGAATCGGATAAAGAGGAAAGTGAAGATGAAGGAGAAGGGGCTGAAGAAGGTGTAGAAACCAAAGAAGGGAAAACTCCGTATGAAAAAGCTGAAGAAATGTATCTCCGCCGCATCGAAACGGATCCTTTGAGTCCGCAAGGGTATGCTTATGCAGCTGAATTCTATCAGAACTTGACTCCAACTCCCGCATTTGATACCGCTTACTTCTTTCACAGCAAGCGGACTGATTTGGAACCTGATGATGCCGAAGCCTGGCTGGCCATGGGTGTTAACCGCTGGGCCAAGGCTTACCGCCTTCAGAACCAGTTAAGCCGGGCGCAAAGATTGTCCGCAGCCAAAGCAGGGGAAGAAGCCCTGCTCAAAGCCAATAAACTGGATCCCTCTTATCCGGAGCCGTATTCCTGGCTGAGCGTCCTATACCAGAGTGTTCTGGTCAAAATCGATCCGGACCGGGCGAAGCGCTATCAGGAAGATGCAGCCCGTTACATGGAACGCTTCAAGGAAGCCCGCCAGAGACAAGCAGACCGGGATAAACTGGAAAAGGATCTGAAAGAAATTAAGTAAATAATTTTAAAACAAAAGGGTCATTCTTTTAAGAATGGCCCTTTTTTTTTGGATTGCATGATCCAACAAATGTTATCCTGGGCCTGTGGGCAGAATAAAAATGTTATCCTGAGGCCTGCGGCAGCAGGCCGTGAGGATCTTATGCTGCTTCGGCAGGTGAGACGGTACCGATTTATCATACAAAGCAGTACAAGATTCCTACGTCGCTTCGCTCCTCTGGATGACAAGGTATGTCTTTTTCGAACTAATAATTCAGGTAAATAAAGCTATGTTTATTCCATTAAAGGACGACAATCCAACATACCGGTTTCCTTATGTGACGATATGTTTAATCGCACTCAATTGCCTGTTGTTTTTTTACCAGGCTTTTTCTCCGGAGGGAATCAATTACCTGGCATATAAAATGGGGGCCATTCCTTATGAAATTACTCATTTTACTTCTCTTTCACCTCTCCGAATTCCGCCTCCCTTGACTCTGCTTGTGTCCATGTTTTTGCACGGAAGCCTGCTTCACCTGGGCGGAAACATGCTTTATCTCTGGATTTTCGGCAACAATGTGGAAGATTATCTCGGTCCGGTGAAATTTACCGGATTCTATCTGTTTTCCGGCTTGGCCGCAAGCATGCTCCACATTGTTTTCAATGGAAATTCACGCATACCCATGATCGGCGCCAGTGGTGCGATTGCTGGGATTCTCGGGGCATATATGATTCTCTATCCCCGGGCCCGGGTCCTGACATTCGTGTTCTTGTTTTTCTTTATCCGGGTTGTGCCTGTGCCGGCGGCATTTGTTTTGGGATTTTGGTTTTTAATGCAGGTTTTAAATGTCGGAATCGGCGGCGGTGTTGCCTGGTTTGCTCACATCGGCGGGTTTCTGGCGGGCATGATGCTGGTCAGCTGGATTTCGGGCAGAAAACCGCAAGTGTGGATGTGAAGAAAAAACATCCAAAAAACGAGGATAAATTTGACATATTAATTGAGATTGTGTATATTTCTTCATTCCTATAACTGTATTTAACTATCATATAAACCTGATATTTGGTTCTAAGGATTTTCATCATGAAAACATATGTGCCGAAAAAAGAGAATATTGAAAAGAAATGGTGGCTGGTTGATGCGGAAAATCAAATCCTGGGCCGGCTTGCAACCGAAGTGGCTGTATTGCTTCGCGGCAAACGAAAACCCCAATACGCGGATTTTTTGGATTGCGGTGATCATGTGGTTGTAATCAATGCTGATAAGATTAAATTTTCCGGCAGAAAAATGCAGCAAAAAAAATACTATTCCCATTCCGGATATCCTGGAGGGATAAAGGAAAAGAATCTGGAAGAGATGATGGAAAAAAATCCGGAGGAAGTTTTCAAGAAAGCGGTTCGTGGAATGATCCCCAAAAATAAACTCAACCGGGCAATACACAAAAAGCTGAAAGTTTACCGGGGGTCAAATCATCCGCATGAAGCCCAGAATCCGCAGGAATACAAGCTTTAGGAGGAGTCTTGAGTTTAATTCAATATTATGGAACAGGAAGACGCAAGAGTTCAGTAGCCAGAGTATATCTGCGTCCTGGGAAGGGCGATGTTACTCTTTATGTCAATAAAAAGGCCAGACAATTCAATGATTTTTTTTCGATTGAGAGCAACCGGAAAAAGATCAAAAAACCTCTGCTTATTACGGAAACAGGGGATAAATTTGACCTGTTTATCCGGGTAAACGGCGGCGGCATGACCGGACAAACTGAAGCAATCCGGTTGGGAATAGCCCGTGCTTTGGTTGAATTTAATAAAGAATTAAAGCCGGTCTTGAAAGAGTCCGGTCTTTTAACCAGAGACGACCGTATTAAAGAAAGCAAAAAATACGGACTTCGGGGCGCAAGAAAAGCACCTCAGTATCACAAGAGATAAACGGAGAGGGACACTTGATATCTGTAAATATGAAAGAACTTTTAGAAGCTGGTGTTCATTTTGGCCACCAGACCAGTCGTTGGAACCCGAAAATGAAGGATTACATTTTCGGTCAAAGAAACGGAATCTACATCATTGACCTGCAAAAGACCATAAAAATTTTCAAGGAAGCCATGAATTTTATTTCCGGGATTGCCGAGCAAGGGAAGCCTGTTTTGTTTGTAGGAACAAAAAAGCAAGCCCAGGACATCATTCAGGATTATGCTAAAAAATGCGAAGCCTGTTACGTTAACCAGCGCTGGCTGGGAGGCCTTCTGACGAATTTCAGTATTATTCGGGGCAGTGCAGATAAATTAATTGAATTGGAAGAAATGAGAGAAGACGGACGCTGGGATCTTCTGTCAAAAAAAGATCAGTCCAAACTGGATAAAGTGTATAAAAAACTGCAAAAGAATCTGGGTGGTATAAAAAATATGACAGAGCTTCCAGGCGTTTTATTTGTCATCGATTCTATGAAAGAAGATATCGCTATTGCTGAAGCCAAAAAACTCAAGATACCTATTGTTGCTGTTGTAGACACTAACGGCGACCCGGATGTTGTCGATTACCCTATACCCGGTAATGATGATGCACTTAGGGCGATTGAACTGTTTACCTCCAAAATTTCTGAGGTTGTGATTGATGCCAAGAAAAACCGCTTGGAAAAAGAGTTGATGGAAGCGGAAAAGGAAAAAGAAAAAGCTGAGGCGGAGGAGACGGAAAAAGAAAGAGCCGAAAAAATTAAAGCAGAAACGGAACCAGAAATGAAGAAAGGAGAAAAAGCGGCTGTTCCTGAAGAGAAGACGGAGGAAAAAGCTGAGAATAAAGAGGAAGAAACGGAACCTCCGATGAAGAAAAAGACAAAGAAGAGCGAAGAAATGAAGAAAGCTGAACCAGAAAAAAAAGTAAAGACGGCTGAAAAAAAAGAACCGGAAAAAGAACAGAAAACGGAAAATGAAAAGGAATCCAAAGAAGAAGCCAAGGAAGAGAAGGAAAAAACGAAATAAGAAAGGATAATCACCATGAAAATTACAGCGAAATTGGTTAATGAATTGCGCCGTCGTACAGGAATCGGAATGATGGATTGCAAAAAAGCACTGGAAGAGACAAACGGTGATATTGATGAAGCAATAAAAGCACTGCGGAAAAAAGGATTTGAACGTGCAAAGAAAAAAATGGACCGGGAAACAGCAGAAGGAGTTGTAGGTTCATATATTCATAATAATCTTAAGCTTGGTGTGCTGGTTGAAGTCAACTGCGAATCTGATTTTGTTGCCAGAAATGAAGAATTCCTTGAATTAGTCAAAAATATTGCCATGCATATTGCTGCAGCGAATCCACAGTATGTATCTTCTGAAGAGATTCCCAAACGTTTAATTGAAGAGGAAAAAGATATTATTCGCGAGCAGTTCAAAGATTCCAATAAACCCGCAGAAATTATTGATAAAATTGTCGACGGCAAGCTCAGTAAATTTTATTCTGAAGTCTGCTTAGTGGACCAACCTTATATTAAAGACGATAAGCTCACGGTAGGGAAACTGGTGGCATCCTATATTTCCAAATTTGGGGAAAACATAAAAATCAATCGATTCGCCCGTTATTCCATAGAATAAGTTTAATAAACAAATGGCAGATGAGAAACCGGTTTATAAGCGCATCCTTTTGAAATTATCCGGTGAATCTCTTCTCGGAAATAAATCGTACGGAATTGATCTGGAAACCACCCGGTCCGTCGCCAGGGAAATCAAAGAAGTTCAGGATTTAGGCATCCAAATCGCTATAATGATTGGGGGCGGAAATATTTTTCGCGGACTGAGCGGGACAGAAGCTGGAATGGACCGGACGTCAGCTGATTATATGGGATTGCTTGCGACGGTTATAAACGGCATTGCTCTTGAGAGCGCATTGGAACAAGAAGGCATTGTCACCCGCCTGGTGTCAGCTATTGAAATCCGGGCTGTTGCAGAACCTTTTTTGAAAAAAAGAGTAATAAGACATCTTGAAAAAGGACGTCTGGTTATTTTTAGCGCCGGGATTGGAAGCCCCTATTTTACCACGGATACTGCGGCTGCGCTCAGGGCACTGGAGATAAATGCGGATATCATACTCAAGGCCACTAAAGTGGACGGGGTCTATTCATCCGATCCGATGCGGGATAGTGAGGCTAAACGGTACCGGAATATTAAATATCTGGATGTTCTTAATCAGGATTTAAAGGTTATGGACTCCACCGCAATTTCCCTTTGCAAGGATAATGACCTTCCCATAGTTGTATTCAATCTCAAAAAGAAGGGGAATATTAAAAGATCAGTATTAGGCCGTGATGTCGGCACTCTTATCGATTAGTATCACCTGTTTGGTTATTATATTCCTGAAATAACATAAAATACAGGGGAGAAAGAGCCATGGTTAAGCAAGAATTAAATGAATTAACGAAACGGATGAAAAATTCCGCTGAGCATTTTCGGAAATCTTTAAGCAAATTAAGGACGGGCAGAGCCAATATCAATGTATTTGAGGATATCAGAGTGGATTATTATGGTTCTAAAACCCCGATTAATCAAGTGGCAACCCTGGGTATTCCTGATCCGACTTTAATCACAATAAAACCTTATGATACCAATATGCTGGATGAAATTGAAAAAGCTGTACGGGCGGCTGATTTGGGGTTCAATCCTATGAATGACGGGAAAATTCTGAAAATCCCGGTTCCGCCCCTGGATGAGGAGCGGCGTAAGGAAATAGCCAAACATATAGGCCGGATGCTGGAAGAGCAAAAAACGGCTCTCAGGAACATGCGGCGCGAGTCTAAAGAAATGATCGAGATGATGGAAAAAGAAAAAGAAATTACTGAAGATGATAAATATTGGGGGTTGGAGAAGCTGCAGGAAATCACAGATAAATATACCAAGGAAATTGAGGATATTGCTAAAGCCAAGGAAGAAGATATCCTGCAGATTAAATGATGGCGCAGCTGTCTTCTTTGGCGCGGTGCTAAACTTTCTTCCTGAACCAGTTTTCCGTTGATCCGAATTTTGTCCGGATAACAATTCCCCATCCAAGCAGGCTGATGAGAAATGAGATCACGAATCCAAGCAGGGGAATGAACCCAAGGAAAGTCACCACTAAAAATCCCAGCATAACGGCCAAAAAGGGAGAAGAAGCCGGTTTGCCCAATGCCCGTGCAAGGCTGACTCCGAAAAAGTGATAAACAATCACCTGCCCGAAGACCTTGATAGTGATTCCCAATATGATCAGTACGAAGAGGAGGGGAAGACCAATCAACAGCAGCGAAAGAAAAGCGGCGGCCATGACCATTCCAACGAATACCATTATCGAGAGAAGACCTATGCCCAGAACCGGACCCAAATACATTCGAAGTCTGGAAGAGGCAAATTGAATTTGCTGCGGAAGAAGAGCGGTCAAGACCAAAGCTAAAAGCAGCCAGATTAACGAGGCCATTAATTTGAATAATAAAAACACCGGGAAAAAAGAAAGGTTAAAACTCCCTGATATCGCATTAAAAATATCTGTGGAGCTATGAAAGTATATTGTGTCGCCTTGAATATAATTACCGGGTTCTTTAACTAATTCTCCCCCTAAAGCCACGACATCGCCGTTTATGATTGAAGTTTCTTTAAGAAGAATATCTGATCCCACACAAAACAGCATTTGTTCGATTTCGCCTTCAACCGTAACCGTTCCTCCAAAAACCACCACGTCTTCTGTAACCTTGCCTTTGATCAAAACATGACCGCCAAAAGATATGATATTTTCTTGAACTGCATCAGCTTCAACTACAACTGATTTTTGAACAGACACCGGGTCTTGCCCGTTCCAGGAAAGCAAAAGCGGACTCGAAATTAATATTGCGGTTAAGGATAGTATTGTTAATCGTTTCATTTGCGTGCTCCTAATCGGCTTTTACGGGACATTTCAAAGAAAAACACGGCGGCTATCAAAACAATAACCGCGCTTGCCACGAAGGGTGTCTCTGGCGGGGCCAGGGATGCCAGAGACCCGAATTTTTCTAATAGCAAGCGGATGAACCCGGCCATCGCCTGGAGAAAGACTACGATCAATTTGAGTCCTTTAATTAGAGTGAATGCACCTTGCCGGAAGATATTCACAAGTGATTCTATTATTCCAGTCCAGGACTTCAAAGGCCCGAAACTGACCAAAAATATTCCTATTAATACGAATGAAAGCGGTATGGCGGCGCCAATGCCCAGCCAAAACCATTTTCCGGCTAAAGATTCCTCAGACTTGATCCGGGTCATGACCTGAAGCGGAAAATTTTCAGGGAGTGTTAATTCCGGGAGTGTATCAGCGGCATTTAGGAAACGGCGGCGGTTTTCAACCAGCCGGCGGCATCGCGGGCATTCCTCAAGATGTGCTTCGCATTCCGCTTTTTGAGGCTCCGGCAATTGATTTTCCAGGTATTCATAGATCCGGTGAATACTTAAACAGCTCATGTGCTCTCCTCCATATAACTGCGAATCAGTTCCTTGGCCTGATAAACCCGGTTTTTAATTGTACCCAGAGGAATATCTTTAATTTGCGCCATTTCTTTGTAACTCAAGCCGTTTATATGCCTCCAAATGAATAATTCCCGCAGTTCCGGAGGTATCTTCTCTAAAACTCTTTCAATTTTTTTTCGCATTTCACTCAGTTCAAATTGAGTATCAACCCCGGGGTCATTAGCGGTCAGCTGGATGCTGGGGCTGTTCTCATCCGGGAATAAAGGCTGATCGACGGATAATGTGGATAATTTTTTTTTTCTCCAGAAATCGATGAGGTAATTCGATGCGATTTTGAACAGCCATGTCTTAAATTTATATTGCGGGTTATACGAAGAGAGGGAAGAGTATGTTTTAATAAATATATCTTGAGTAAATTCCAGCGAGGTTTGGTGATCTCCCACGGCTCTGGCTATGTAATTAAACAGGTGGGATTGATATCTGCGTATAATCATCTCAAAGGCATCCTTTTCGCCTGAGAGGGTTCTGCGAATAATTTCTTTGTCATCTTGCATTGGAGAGCATCCTGCCCTCAAATATTTATACGCATATTTGACATAAGGGTTTAAAAGTCAGTGAATTGGGCACATTATTCCGGAGATGGTTTTTTTATGACTTCGACTCCCGGCGGCAGGTCTAATTCAAATATATCCTCAGGCAACGATATATCTGTTTTCATTTCGGTGAAAGTAAATTCCTGTTTGTTCCCGGTCCAGTCAAAAAAAATCGCTTTGCGGATGAAATAATTGTCCTTGTCAATCTCCAGCAGTACGTATGATTCTGACTCGGCCTCATTTTTTGGAATGAGCTTTATTTGTTCAAGGTTTGGTCCGGATGCCGGAAACATAGCTGGTTCAACCCTGTAATCTTCAAGAATCGACCGTTCACCGGTCAAGAGGGAAACAATATTGGATTCGCGCTCACTCTCATCAGCTGATTGATAAAGCACCTGGTTATCCTCAGGAAAGTAATAAACGATTTCCCGGCCTTTGACGACGATGGATTTTTCTTCCGGTTCCAGATAATCCCAGCGCATCCAGCCCGGTTTGCGGTAATAGACACGGCCGAATTCTTCCAAAGGAGTGGAAACGCTGGATGAATAATATACCTGCGTAAATTCGGACTGAAAAGATTCTATTGATCTCAGGGCTTTTTCCACCATCCCGGCTGTTTTTTCCGGGGTCTGACCTGATGCGGAAACTGTCAGTAAAACAGCAAGAAGAGAAGCCATGCATTTCATAACCATCAAATTATATCAGATTTTGGTTTTCTTTAAACCTGAATTTTGATATAAACCGGGGTGAAAATGGAATATTTACTATACGGCCTGGGTTATTTTGCTGTAATGGCTTTTCTGGGAATTATATTTTCGCGAAAAATACAGGGATTGGAAGGGTATTTTTTAGCTTCACGCCGTCTCTCTGGAATGGCTGTTTTTTTGTCTTTGGCGGCGTCCTGGATTGGAGCAACCTCTGTTTTGATAACCGTTGATGAAGCCGCCGGCCGCGGAATCAGCGCATTTTGGGTGATGGGTGTTCCGGCTGTCATGACCGTACTGGTCTTTGCTTTCTTTTTAGCCGGGAAAATACGCAATCTTCCTGTAATAAGTCTTCCGGAGCTGGTGGAAATGCGTTATGGGCGGACTGTCAGGCACCTTTCCGCCGTATTGATAGTCTGGTATATGATTTTACTGGCTGCCAGCCAGATGGTTGCGGCCGGGCAGTTTTTGCGCACTATATTCGGCACTCCCTATGTCCTCGGTCTGGCGGCCGGAGTCGGGGTTGTTATCTTGTATTCCGCTTTAGGCGGGTATTTATCGGTGGTGGCCACTGATGCGGTTCAATTCGTTCTGCTTTCAGCTGCTTTGGTGATCGTGCTTTTTTACTTCGGAAACACCATTGCTATTGAAGAAATCGGAGTGACACTTGGTGAGCGAGGAGTTCCTTTTTGGAATTTTTTCCTGGACTTCGAGAAAAACGGATTGACAGTCCTTTCCTTCACTTTGGCGTGGATAATCTCACCCATTGCCTGGCAGCGGATTCAATCCGCCCGGACAGTGAAGCATGCCCGCCGCGGATTATGGGCTGCAGCTTTTATGTTTTTTGTTTTTTATTGGGGATTAGTTGGTGTCGGCTTAGGTGCAGCCGCATCACCCCCTTTTTTTTGGCGGAACCTTGGAGGTGCGGCGGGAGGGTTGGTATTCGTCGCCGTGGCCGCCGCAATTATGTCCACAATGGATACGGCTATTAATACCGGAGCCCTGTCTTTAACCAGGGATATTTATCAGGAAATATGGGCGCCTGAGCATGAATATCCCATTGTTACGGTCAGCCGGCTGGCCACCTTGATAATCGGATTGTCGGCGTTCATTATCGCTTCCCAGATTCCCAGTATTCTTACTACCTTGGGTTTAGCCTCGGAAATAATGACGGTTGGTTTTTTTATTCCCGGTATTTTTATGCTGTACACAAAAAAAATCAGGCCGGCGGCGGGATTATTCGGATTAGGATCCGGAACGCTGTATGCTCTGTTCGGATTTTTTTGCCGGATTGAATTATTAACTTTTAAATGGCCGGAATGGCCTTATTCCGTTCCCGGCGGGCTGGCTGTTTGCGCAGTTGGATTCACTGCGGGATGGATATGGGATTCTTTGAAAGATAATTCTGTTTACGGATAAATTGCTTTTGGATATGATGAAGGACATGTGGAAGGATCTGCGTTGGCGTTTCATCGGAATGACCGGCCGGTTTATTTTAAGATGGTGGGCAAAATCGGCTCATGTGCATACTGTTGGAAAAAAGAATTTGGAAAAGCTGCGTGCGGAAAACAAACCAGTGATTGTTCTGGTCTGGCATGGACGCATTTTTTTGGTTCCTTATTTGTTCCGCAAACGGGGAAGTATTCCATTAATCAGTCCAAGCCAGGATGGTGAAATTATCGCCCGGGTTGTGGAAGGTTGGGGCTACCGGACACTGAGGGGGTCCGGGTCGCATACAATGGTGCAGTCCTGGAAACAACTCATCCAAAGCCTTAACCGGGGGGGAGAAGTATTGATGGTTCCCGACGGCCCCAAGGGACCGGCGCGGAAATTGAAATACGGCTCTCTCCGGTTAGCCCAAAAAACCGGAGCCTTCCTCATTCCCTTCACATTTTCCACGGGGAAAAAAATTATCATGAACAGTTGGGACAGTTTCATGATGTTTTATCCGTTTCAAAAGGTGGTTGCGATATTCGGCCGTCCGTTCCGGATTGATCCTGAGCTGAATGAGCTGGAATTGACCAAGGAGCGTTTGCGGGTGGAGCGTATTATGAATGATTTGGAGAGAAAGGCGGATTTTTTCTTTGAAAAAAAATCGCATAAAGATGATAATAAAAAAATCAAAAATCAAAAATAATTATCAAAAAAAGAAATGCTACTGAGAGTACCGGATACTTTGATATGTTTTTTTATGCATATAACCGGTGATTTATATTATAAGCCTGAATAGGTCAGGTTGAAAAAAAATGGAGGAGGGATGGATGAGAAAGACATGGATTTGTTTGATTCTGGCTTTGCTGATAGTGCCGCTGGGACCGGCGGCGCAGGAAGGAGAAGATCCGGCTGCCAGTGCGGATGCGCTTTTTCAGGGAATGTCGGATATGGCGACAGCGGAAAAGGCCTTGCAGCTTTATCGAGAGGCGCTGGTGCAAGACGAGGACAAATACGACCCGTATTGGAAAATTGCCCGTATTCTTTTTTATATCGGGGAATATACGGAAGATAAAAAAGAGAAACGGACTATTTTTTCTCAAGCTGTATATCATGCCACCAAGGCGGTGGATTTAAAACCGGATCAGCCGGATGGGTATTATTGGCGGGGAGTCAATAATGGAAAATATGGTGAGGCCAAGGGTGTTTTAAAAAGTTTGTCGTTAGTGAAACCGATTAAGAGTGACATGAACACAGTCATTGAAATGAACCGGGATTACGAAGACGGAGGCCCTGACAGGGTCCTGGGACGGGTTTATTTCAAGCTTCCAGGGCTGGCAGGAGGAAGCACGGAGAAATCTTACGAACATTTGATCAAATCAAAAGAGCTGGGGCCGGATGATTGTTTAACCCGGGTCTATTTGGCTGAAACATTGCTGGATATGGATGAAGTGGAACAGGCGCGCAGGGAATTGGAATTTGTTTTGGAAATGGAAGATAACCCAGGCTGGGTGAACGGCATCATGGAGTGCAAGGCGGCGGCGAAAGAATTACTCCAGCACAAAAAATTACGGTAATTCTGAATTATTAGTTAGGCCGGATTATTCTTCTTCAAAGACCTCGGCGGTGAAGATCTCGATTCGGGCTCCACGCTGCCAGGCGTTTTCATCCAGGCCGGCCTTCAGGCATCCCTGTCGCAGAAATGTTTCGCGGTCCCAATTCCATTCTACGGGAACCTGTGGAAGCAGCAGGCCGTGAAAAGGTCCCTGAGTGATGATAATGCCGTGCTTCCCGACTTCAATTTCCTTGGGGTCTTGAATAGCCCTGGGGGAAGTGAGGACGGAAATCTCAATGGTGACTTTCGGGAGGTCTTCAGGGCTAAGAGGCTGAAAGCGGGGGTCATTAGTCGCTGCCATCGCGGCTGCCTCAATAACCGTTTCTGCCAGAGATTTTTCTGGTATTGGAAAACCGATACATCCCTTGAGCCTGCTGTCTTGTTTAAGGGTTACAAACGCTCCCCGCTTTTCTTTCAGAATGCCGTCGGATATATTGATTTTCAAATAGGTTCCAGTGTCCAAATAATGGATAATGGAGTCGCGGGCCAGTTTTAATAAAAATCTTTTTTGATCAATATTGAGTAATTCACTCATGATGGCTCCTGACTGGTATAATTCAATTTTTGAAGGCAGAATTTTCCATTATATTCAATTTGGAAAAAATTCATTTCCGATGTTTGGTTTCCCAAGCGGCTGAATAACATTCCTGATGCAAAGGGCGCCATGATCTGTTCAGGCGGCTTATCCCCTGGAACAGTGGTGAAATATCCGATAAAATCCGGGCCGAAAATCCGGGTGAGCCGAATGTGTTTATCCAATGGAAAAGACAGAACGTCAGGAAGAGGAAAAATGGATTCAACCACAAAACGGTTCCCGCGTCTATGCCCCATCATCAATCCGCTGGATAGGGACTTCCCTAAAAAGAGGCCCTCAATTTGACGCAGCGCCGTGCGTGTTAAAAAGACATCCATAATGTAATTATAATTTGATAATACTTAAATCTCAAATCTCAAAATCTATGCAATTACGGTGCCGGATGAGATGTGAATTATTCACGGGATTTTTTGGGCCCAGATCATAAGGGCGTATCCGCGCTGGAAAAAAAACAGCCGGTCCAAGCGGGTAAACAGCCAGATTAGTGGATGAATCAGGGCATAGAGCCTAATGGCGTTTTTCCGGCTATGAAATTCTTCGGCATTGGCCGGGCGAATATGACCGTCACGCAATTGTTTTTTTTCTTTGGGAGCTAAAAACCGGGTGTATATAACGTTAAGCAGAAGCTCTGTGGCTTCGGTCAAAAAGCCGGAAAAGCGCTTATGCCGGATGAAAGAAAACCCGGAGTTCTCCAATTTTTGCTTAATGTTATTTAAAGTATATCCTTCCCGTTTATGGCCGTAGACTGCCAGCGGCATTCCAAGCCGGGGTCTAATCCGGTGCAGAAAAAATATATTTCCGGTCCGGGGCACAGCCAACAGAAACCGGCTTCCGGGCTTGAGGATCCTATGGATTTCCTGAAGGCATTTATTGTCGTCATCAAGATGTTCGAGAAAATCCAGGCTGATAACCTGATCAAGGCTGCCTGAAATGAAAGGGAGCGAAGTATCCCCCAGCTGAACCATTCCGCCGGAGATGAGTTCCCGGGCGGAGCTGAGATTAGATAAATCCAGGTCCGCGCTTATCCAGTACCCCGGGTTTTTTCTAAGGTAATAACTGATGATTCCTTGGGCGCAGCCCAGGTCGAGAATCTTCTCGGATGTAGATGTGTGCAGATATTTTTTCAGCAGGTTGAGTTTTTCTCTTTTTTTTAAGGATTTTTCCGCAATTTGCAGCTGCCAATGTGTGCCGGGCATTATGGAGGCATTATATTCATATGCCAGGACGAGTCAAGCCCTGTTCGATTTTGACTTGTAACGGACCTTTCAGGCAGAGCTTGACTCATCCCTGAGGAAAATACTATTATGAATTCATAATGAAAGTAGAAACGGTTGTCGTCGGCGCTTTAGAGGCGAATTGTTATCTTGTCTATGATGAAAAGACGAGGGAGGCGGCGGTAGTGGACCCCGGAGCTGAACCGAAAAAGATTATTGCCTCTATTGATCAATTTGATCTTAAACCGGTGATGCTGATTAATACCCACGGACATGTTGATCATATCGGGGCTAATAAAGATATCATAGAAATGTATTCCGTTCCTTTGCTGATCCATTCCGGGGACGGGAAGCTTTTGTCAAATGCCCTGCAATCCGCGTTTGCCTTGATGCTGGGGGCCAAGAAGTCTCCTTTACCGGATAAATTTTTGGAAGATGGGGATATGGTGGATATCGGTGCGGTTTCCGGATTAAAAGTCATACACACCCCCGGGCATTCGCCGGGCGGAATCACCCTGGTTGGAGATTGGTTCATCTTGTCCGGGGACACTCTGTTCAATCAGGGAGTGGGGCGCACCGATTTGCCCGGAGGGAGTTGGGACCAATTGATGGCCTCCATAAAAACAAAAATTTTTACCCTGGATGAGGACTTGAGGGTTTTTCCGGGGCATGGGCCGCCTACAACCGTGGGTCAGGAAAAAAACAGCAATCCATTTATTCAATGAACGCGCTTTCTTCTCCGGATGAAGAAATCTTGAGGATATTTCTGGATTATTTATCCGTTGAAAAGGGTTTATCTTCCAATTCACTGCAGTCCTATTCTCTGGACCTTATGAAGCTGTTTTATTTCCTGCGCAAGGAAAAGATTACCTGGGAAAAAGTGGAGGAGTCTCATCTGGTCAAATTTATCCATGACCAGCGCAAAGCCGGCCTGTCCGCCCGTTCTGTTGCCCGCGCTGTTTCCGCCATTCGGGCCTTTTACCGTTTTCTGATTCTGGACGGAACTCTGAAAAAAAATCCGGCGGAGAACCTTGGCGCTCCCAAATTATGGCTCAATCTGCCGAAATTTTTGAAGTTTGAAGAAGTGGAAAAGCTGCTCAACCAGCCGGATAGCCGGGAAACCCGGGGATGCCGTGATGTTGCCATGCTGGAATTGATGTATGCCACCGGCCTGCGGGTGTCCGAATTGATCAAACTGAGGACCAAGGACATCAATTTTCAGGATGGATTTCTCATCTGCCGGGGAAAAGGCAGTAAAGAAAGGGTGGTTCCCTTGGGTAAATCCGCATCCAAGGCAGTCAGATCGTATTTGGAATCAGCGAGGCCCGTGCTGTTGAAGCAAGAGACGGATTTTCTTTTTTTGACATCCAGGGGAAGTTATTTCACACGCCAGGGATTTTGGAAGATGCTGAAAAAGTATGCGAACCGGGCAGGATTGGATCCAGGTATAAGCCCGCATGTTTTGCGCCATTCTTTTGCCACCCATCTTTTAGAGCGGGGTGCCGATTTACGCTCTGTCCAGATGATGCTGGGTCACAGTCAGATTACCACCACTCAGATTTATACCCATGTTTCCCGTCGCCGTATGCGGCAGGTCTATGACAAGTTCCACCCCCGGGCATAGATTGTTCATAATAAAAAATGGCGATGCCGATTTATTAATCTTTTTCCTTTTTTATTCATATTTTAATCGCCATTTTTAACCCTTTGGGCGGGGTGGATCTTACCGCATCTAATGTCATCCTGAGCGAAGCGCAGGATCTCAGGCTGCATCGTTTCTGCAGGACAGTATCTCCATTTTGTCCATACGGGGCACTATGAGATCCCTCGTCGCTCCGCTCCTCGAGACGACAATGAATTAAAGAATGTTCGTCGTCTGGCCCGTGAACAATCTATGCATCGTTAACGCACCAAGCGAAACGCCTAGAAGGCGTGAATCGTGAATCGGAAAACCGGTGAATGGTAAATGGTGAATGGATTGCATCAGACTATTCGCTGTATTAATACGCTGTAATAGAATGATTGTAAATATGATTCTCTTCATTTTATATTGAACGCGATGAACGCGAGCGCAGCGGGCTAGTCAAGACAAATCTCAATGGACTTAAACCTTAGGAGCAAAAAGTCGTATAAATCTATTCCGGGCGCTTGACAATGGAGGGGGATTTTTGCTACTTTAAACCAAAAAGTTTTAGAAGTAAACTGTTAAGTTTATGTTAAGAACTGGTGAGTTTATTATGAAAAAAAACTTAAGAGATCAGAGAAAGGAAAAGCGCAGACTGGAAAATCGGCAGTTTATATTGGAGGCGGCGGAAGATATTTTCGCTCGAAATGGTTTTACTCAGACGTCCGTCGATGATATCGCGGAGGAAGCTCAGTTTTCCAAGGCGACGATTTACCGGTATTTTAACAGTAAGCTGGAGATTTTTTCAGAAATTGTCTTGAATTCCTTCCGGGAAGCACGGGATGAGATCGAAAAAATCCGGCAGGCTGCCGATTCTGCAGAATCTAAAATCAAACATATGGTTTTATTTATTCTTCATTATTACCAGCAGAAACAGAATATAGCCAGGATATTTTTTTTCGAACCGGAAGTGATGAAAAAAATTATGGGGATGGATATGAAAAGTCACATAATGCTTTGTGAAGCGAAGGAGCATATTCCCGATGATTTCCGGCAGATGGTGCAGTATATGTTTCAATCTTCCTGCGAAATTATCCGGGAGGGTGTTTCCGCCGGAGAATTTCGCAATGTGGATGTTGAAGAAGCCGCCTATATATTCGGCGCCATGCTGAGGGGGTTCCATTTTAGAGGGCCCATGCGGGAAAAAAATTATTCCGTAGAGCAAAGTGCGGATCTCCTGCATGATTATTTTCTCAACGGTATAAGGAGCAAAAAGGAGTAAATCATGAAGAAAATGATGCTGATTTTGTTGATGTGCGGCTATACTTGCACAGGAATCCCGCTCCAGTCTCAAGAAAAGATAACATTGACTCTTGAGGACAGCCTAAGGCTGGCTCTGGAGCAAAATCCCTTTCATTTGGCCGCGGAAAAAAAGGTGGCTTCAGCTCAAAGCCAGGTTAGGCAAGCCGCCGCTGCGTTTTTCCCCTCGCTCAATGCCCAGGGAACTAAAAATTTATCTGAAAAAGTCATGGAATTGGAATTTCCTTCCATGGTTCCGGGGGATCCGCCGCAAAGAGTGGAAGTGGACTTCACTCGTGATTATCAATTGACGCTTGCCCTGAATATTCCGGTATTTACGGGAGGGCAGTTGATTTCCGGTTATAAACAAGCGAATTATCAAGTGAAATCATCACGGGAAGGTTTGCGTCAATCACAGCAGAATATAATTTTCAATACAAAAAGAGCATTTTACGGCATTCTGTTGGCCAGGGAATTTATTGATGTGGCCCAGGAAGCCGTAGATGTTGCGGAAAAGCTGCATAATAATATTCAAATTCAATATGAAGTCGGCTTGGCATCCAAGTTCGATTTATTACGATCTGAAGTTCAAGTCGCGAATTTGAAGCCGCAGCTGATCAGGGCCCGGAATAATCTTGAGGTTGCAAAACTAAGCCTGAAAAATATTCTCGGAATGGACCAGTCTCATCCTATTGAAGTAAAAGGGGAGCTCAAGTATGAGCCGGTGGAGCCGGTTTTGGAAGAATGTTTAAATACGGCTGTGGAAAAACGGCCGGAACTTAAGCAGTTCCGTTTCCAAAAAAGAATGGCTGGAGAAGCCGTTAATATGGCTGCGGCATCCGGGTTGCCGTCGGTCTCAATTTCGGGGCAGTATAATTACTGGTCGGACCAGTTCAATCTTAAGGCGGATACCTGGCAGAATTTTTATTCCCTTAATTTATTAGTCAATATCCCCCTTTTTAACGGTTTGGCGACTCATGCCAAGGTCGCACAGGCAAAGACCGCCGTCAAGGAACTGGAATTAAATCAAAAAGGATTGATGGATCAAATCAGGCTTGAAGTCAGGCAAGCGGTCCTAAATTTGGAGGGAGCCAGGCAAACGATGATATCCCAGGAAAAAAATGTTGATCAAGCCCGTGAAAGCTTGAGGATTGCTGAATTGAATTTCAAAGAGGGAATGGTGACAGTACTGGATGTGCAGCAGGCTCAAACAGCACTCGCCCAGGCAAAAACCAATTATTCACAGGCCTTGTACGATTATGTTGTCGCGCAGGCGGAGTTGAATAGAGCGATGGGAATAGAGTAAGGAAGGAACAATGAGTCAATTAAAAAAAGTGAAAACAAATTCAAAATGGTTGGGTCAAATCATTCTTGTCATTGCCGCTGCCGCTGCCATGACGGTCTGCCAGTCTCCCCCGGATCAGCCGGAAGAGGCACAACCACAGGAAAGTTTCGGCGCGGCTCCGGTCAAAGCCTATAAAGTCAGCCGGGACAGAATATCGGATCAGCTTACTTATACCGGAACCATAGAACCGAGGCGCAAAATGATCATTACTCCGGAAGTCGGAGGAAAAATCGCAAAAATCCATGTAGAGGAAGGTGTCCAGGTCAGTCAAGGACAATTACTGGCGGAACTGGATACCCGTTCGATTAAGCTTCAACTGGAGCAGGCCCAAGCCTCCCTGTCAGCCGCTGAAGCCAATGCCGAAGATACGGAGAAAAATTTAAAAAGAATGGAAAGGCTGCGGGAAGAAAACGCCGTTTCTCAACAGCAGCTGGAAAAGGTGTCCCTGGCCTATGAATCCGCTCAAGCGCAATTGAAGCAAGCCAGGGCGGCTGTTAATCTTGCCCGATATAATCTGGAGGTTTCCATCATGCGGGCACCTTTTTCCGGGATTGTGGCATCAAAAAATGCAGAAGAAGGCGATGTGATTAATCCCATGATGGGGGGATTTTCTCCTGACAGCGGTGTTCTAACCCTGATGGATTACAGCAAAGTCAAAATTGAAGTTGAAGCAGCCCATGAAGATGTCGTGCTTATCCAAAAAGGCCAAACGGCTGCGTTGTCTGTCTCCGCTTACCCCGGCCGCATGTTTGAAGGACGGGTATCGGTTGTGAATCTTGCGGCTGACCCGGTCAGCAAGAAATTTAAGGTGGAAATCCAGGCGGATAATCCCGAATACCTTCTGCGTCCGAATACATTCGGCAAAATCAGGCTGGAAATCAGTTCACGGAAAGATGTTATAGCTGTCCCTCAAAAGGCGATTCTGGACAACAGCTATGTTTTTGTGATCAAAGAAAACAAAGTTGAACGGCGGAATGTTGAGATCGGTTTGCAAAACGAGACCATGGTGGAAATTCTTTCAGGATTGTTGGAAGGCGAGCTGGTAGTCATAGAAGGTAATTATGGATTAGAAGCAGGTGCACCCGTGGATGTGACAGAGGTGGTCCAATGAAACTGCCTGAATTTTCCGTTAACCGTAAAGTTACGACTTCCATGCTGGTTATGATCGTGGTTGTGCTGGGAATTTTGGCCTATACCCAGCTGGGCTTGGATTTTTTCCCTGAACTGGAATTCCCGACTGTTTCAGTTATCACGAGCTATCAAGGGGTGTCCCCGGAAGATATTGAAAACACCATAACCCGGCCTCTGGAACAGGTAGTCAATACAGTGTCGGGTGTAAAAAATGTTAATTCGACTTCGTCTGAAGGTGTTTCAGTTATCATGGTTGAATTGGAATGGGGGACCAATCTGGATTTTGCCGCGCAGGATATACGGGACCAGATCGGAATTTATGCCGGTTATCTCCCTGAAGATGCGTCCGATCCCATGGTGGTTAAATTTGATATCTCGCAGATGCCGATCGTTTTTTGGGGTGTGACCGGTGACCGGCCAGTCGATGAACTAAAGGAAATCATCGAAGAAGAAGTCGCCATGCGGATTGAAAGAATCGAGGGTGTGGCATCGTCCCAGGTTTTTGCTCCCGAAACCCGTGAAATTCAGGTTAATATAGATATGCCGGCTTTGGAGTCACGTAAATTGTCCCTGCAGCAGGTGATACAAGTACTCCGGATGGAGAATTTGAATCTTCCTGCAGGCCATTTGGTCGAGAGGCATAAGGAATTTTTAATCCGCACTAAAGGTGAGTACGATTCCCTGAATGATATTCGCGGTATTGTTGTGGGTTCCACGGAATCCAATCAGCCGATTTATTTAAGCGATGTGGCGGTTGTTGAAGATACGCTGAAGGAAACCCGGTATTTGGCTCGTATTCAGCAGGAAAGCGGAGTTTATCTTATGGTTAGTAAGCGGTCTGGAGCCAACACGGTTATTACCGCGGAAGCCGCCAAGGAAGAGCTGAAGAGAATCAAAAAGAATCTTCCTGAAGATATCAATTTTTATGTGGCCATGGACCAATCGGATATGATTCAGCAAGTGATCAGGCAGACCGGAAATAATGCCTTGGTCGGTGGAATTCTGGCCGTTTTTTTTATCCTGCTTTTTCTGCGCAACTGGCGTCCCACAATCACCATTGCATTGGCGATTCCCCTGTCGATTATCACGACATTTATTGCGTTTTATGCCGCTGGATATACGATTAATTTACTGACACTGGGCGGATTAGCCTTGGGGATCGGCATGCTGGTGGATAACGCGGTTGTTGTGATCGAGAATATATTCCGCCATTTGGAGGAAGGCCAAAAGCGGGATAATGCCGCAAAAAAAGGTGCTTCCGAAGTGGGTATGGCTATCACTGCTTCCACACTGACCACAATCGCCGTCTTTTTCCCCATGATGTTTGCGTCCGGGATCACCGGGAAATTAACCCGGGGGTTAGCATTGGCCATTGCTTTTTCCCTGATTGCCTCGCTGTTTGTCGCCCTGACGATTATTCCCTTGGTTGCGTCATTGATTTTCAAGGCCAATAACAAAAACGGTCCAAATAACCACAAGAAAAAAAAGGTTCAATTTGAACGATTCAGGGGACGGTACCGCAGCCTCCTGCACACGGCACTTAAGCACCGGGGTTGGGTTTTAGCCGGAGCACTGGGAATATTTTTAATCTCTTTTGTCATCATTCCGTTTGTCGGGACGGAATTTATGCCTGCATCCGACCGGGATATGATTCTGCTTCAAGTGAAGATGCCGGTCGGAACCGCTTTGGAAGAGACCAACCGTGTTACTGGCATGGTTGAAAAATTGATGCTGGAAGAGCCTGGAGTGGATATCGTATCCGCGCAAATCGGCTCCCAAGCAGAGGATGACCCGGCAGATACGGGAAGCGGATTTTCTCCATCCGGCCCGCATGAGGCGCTGCTTTGGGTGGGCTTGGTTAATCAGTCTGAGCGTGAATTGTCGGATTTGCAAATTTTGGAAAAAATCAGATTCAAACTTCCCCGATTGCAAAATGTGAAATTTGAAGCCATTGATATGAGCCAAATGATGATGGGCGGTGCCATGGCCCCGGTTGAATTGAAGATATTTGGCGATGAAATTGAACGATTGAGGTCCATTGCGGATAATGTGGTCGCGCGGATTCAGGACGTTGAAGGCCTGCGTGATGTAACGCATTCCCTGGCGGAAGGCAGGCCGGAATATCAAATCAATATTGACCGGGATAAAGCTTCGCGGATGGGGCTGTCACTTGCGCAGGTGGCTAATACGGTTCAAACGGCTTCTCTCGGAACGGTAGCCACTCATTACCGTGAAGGTAATGATGAATTCGATGTGCGCGTGCGGCTGCAGGAGGAATTCCGGGATGAATTAAGGGATATAAAAAATATTCCGGTCGTCACGCCCATGAACACCATGGTGCGCCTTGATCAGATAGCCGAGGTGTCCGAAGGCGAAGGTCCGGTTCAGATCGACCGGGAAAATCAAGCCAGAGTTGTGACTGTTTCGGCTAATATCGCCGGACGGGATCTCGGCAGCATTATGGAGGATGTCATCAGCCGGACAACGGAGATTGATGCCGGTCTCCCTACAGGATATTTTATTGAATACGGTGGCCAATATGAAGATATGCAGGAGGCATTCAGGACGATGATCTTGGTTTTCTTGATGGCGACGCTGCTGGTTTATATGATAATGGCGTCTCAATTTGAATCATTTCTGCATCCGTTTGTCATCATGTTTACTATTCCCTTGGCCCTTGTCGGAGTGATGCTGGCTTTGTTGATTAGCGGAAATACTCTGAGTTTAATTTCGCTTATAGGTTTTATTATCCTGGCTGGAATCGCGGTCAATAACGGTATTGTTATGATCGATTATATCAATCAGCTGAAAAACCGGGGATTGGACAAGAAAGAAGCTATTCTTGAAGGCTGTACCGTTCGATTGCGTCCGGTTCTGATTACGGCATTGACAACCATCATGGGAATGGTTCCCATGGCCATATCCACTTCGGCCGGATCGGAGATGCGGTCTCCCATGGCTGTGGCGGTTATCGGCGGCCTTGTCGCAACAACCCTGCTGACGCTGTTTGTTATCCCGATTCTCTACAGTTTGTTTGATAGAGTTTCATTTAAAGAGGAATAACCGCAATTCGATCTGTTCACCCGGCTGGCTGCGCGCTTGCGGTTGACCCCATGTCATTCCCGGAGCGCAGCGACGGGAATCTTAGGCGGTCTTGCTCGCTTCGCTCGCGTTCTTCGCGTTCTTTTAGCTTATATTAGTCCATCTGGGTCTTTCCAGGTTTGTCTTTGTCTATTCAGTCTGTTCGGTCCATTCAATTTAAATAAAGACCCCGATCTCCTATTCGGCTTTGGATTTTTTTTGATCTTTGATTTACTCTTCACTTCTTTAAGGCGAGGCAGCACAAGATCCTTGCGGTCTGCTTCGCAGCCCTCAGGATGACACAGTGTGTCAATAGTTCAGGTCGTCGTTTTATAGCGGAGAAAACCGCCGATTTTCCCGTAAGCATCCAGATCAGAGGGCGGACTGATGTGCTTGACCCGGCAGCTTGAGTTCAAAGCGTTTTCCACCGCATGGTCAACGATGTCCATAACTTTTTCTGTCGGTTTATGGCAGACGGAACAGGTTTTCCGGGTAAGATAAAGAAAACCGCATTCCGGGCATTGCATCCCCGGCTGAGAAAAAAATCGGGTAACAAGCATTGTTTGTATTTCACCCCGGTTCAGTTTATTCAGGGTTGGTTCCAATCCGGCAACCGCCAGACCGTCTTTATGGGATTCCTTTATAAAACGCTTAACAATTTCATTCCTCTCATCTTCTTTTAATTTTTGTTTCAACTCTAAAGTTTTGGATAGGATTTTTGACATAGAGTCTTGGGGCTTTATTTTAATGCGGGCCTTAATGCTCTTTTTAATATATGGATGCAGAAGGGATTCAAATTCAGGGACATATTTATCAGGAATTCCCATGAAAAGCCACTCGAATTTATGCTGTTTCCATAAATCAAAGGTGGTTTTCGCCGCTTTTTTAAAATGACTGTGCTGAATCGAATTTATATGGCGTTCAATCCGCTTGGAACTATATTCTTCCCGGCCTGATTCCCGCGGCTGGGGCTCATCTTTCCCGGAAAGAGTTTCAAGCCGGGTGATTTCTCCCATGTACACGCCATACCAAGCTGCGGATTTTTTATCGGATGTAACAACACAAATCCGGTGGTATTCATCCAGAACAGCAGAAAGGGGACGCACATATGGAGATTGGTCAAAAATAATCATATTCCGCGGGGATTTTACCAATTCGAAATCTTGCCAGAAATCATCTTTTGTAGAGCTGAAAACCGCCATCCCAACATACTTATAACCGGGAAGACGGCGTGAACAGTATGCGCCGATTTTATCAAGTTCCTTTGATAAGAATTCCTTTTCTGATTTGGAAAAATCCATTTGATTCAGCCTCGACCTTCCATGCTGAAGCAAATTTTTGAGGGAAATTTGAATCTCTTTCTTGGAAAGACGGTTGCGGCTGGTATCGAGAAATAAGGAAATCATGGGAAGTTTCCGGCTGCGGAATCTTGAGAGAGATTCGAGTTGTCCCTGGTTTAATAATTTCATATGTCCTCCTAAAAAAGGCTGGGACCTTATTAGACTTAGGTTGCCCGCCGAGTGGAAAAATAAAAGCAGAGAATTGTATTGTCCGGAAAAAAGACAGATGTTCATTACTGGGAATAATTTTGGGGAATTGCTCACGCATTTTAAAGATACGCCGGATGTAATATTTGTCAAGTATCTTTTCACTTTACAGCATCTGCATATATCGCTATAATGTCAAATCGCGAAGCTTTTGTGCGGAAGTGGCGGAATCTGGTAGACGCGTAAGCCTCAGGAGTTTATGGCCCAAAAGGCCGTGTGGGTTCGAGTCCCACCTTCCGCACCACACCTGAACCATTTGTTCAAAAATAACCCGCCAGGGTCATCCGGAGGAGCGTGTAATCACCAGAAAGATCTCATTCTGCTCTGAATATCTCAAATCTTAAAGCTCAAATCTGCAAATCATATCAAGGCAGACTGCAATGAACATGCGAACGAAGCGAGCCGACGGAACAGACCGAATAGACTTAAGGAACGCGAAGAACGCGATGAACGTGAGCGCAGCGAGCATAACAATGCAGTCTAAGATTTCTGCGTCGTTCTGCCCGGGGAATGACATATGGGATCATTTTTCTCGCTCGCGGTGACCGGAAACCGCCCAACATGCGGCTTTATGTAACGAAAGTGAATAAATAATTGTTTATATATGTGAACCTTCCTTACTGCCCTGAGGAAGGTTTGGTATAATAACAATTAATTCACTAACCTGGTTTAATCAGCCTGGGTATGTGAAATTTTAATAAACAGGGAGCAATTAAATATGGCTGTTCGAATAATAAAAAAAAGCATTGCATTGCTATTGCTTGCATCTGCTTTATGTTTATCTGTTTATTCAGATTCGGTAAAAGAACTTTCCCAACGCCACCGGGAGTGGCTGGAAAAAGAAGTCGTTTATATTATTTCTCCCTTGGAAAAGGAAGTGTTTTTAAAACTGAGCAGCGACAGGGAACGGGATTTGTTCATCGAAGCTTTTTGGAAACAAAGAGATCCGACGATGAATACCGAAAAGAATGAATTCCGTGAAGAACATTTCCGCCGGATAAACTACGTAAACCATTTTTTTGGACGAAGTGCTCCTAAAGAGGGATGGCGGACAGATAGGGGCCGAATGTATATCATCTTGGGTGAACCCAATGATATACAAAGGTTTGAGGGAAAAAATCAGGTATACCCTACCGAAGTCTGGTTTTATCAGGGAATGACCGATAAGGGTCTCCCTCCGGGGTTCAATTTGGTTTTTTTTCAGGACGGCGGAGTCGGGGAATACAAGCTCTACAGTCCGCTTACGGATGGACCTCAGGGTTTATTGACATCTTACGACGGGGACCAATCCAATTATATGGCCGCCTATGAGCAGCTCATGAATGTGGATCCTGCCCTTGCGGAAGTGTCTTTGACCTTAATTCCGGGCGAGCGGAATTTGTCAATGGGCCGGCCCAGCATGTCCTCGGATATGCTGGTCAACCGTGTAGAATCCACTCCGGTCCGGGAAATTAAGGACCGTTATGCCGAAAAGTTTCTTGAATACAAGGATAGCGTGGAGGTTGAATACACAGCCAATTATATGGACAGCGACGGTTTTGTTTCCATATCAAAAGAATCCGAAAATCTATACTTAGTGAATTATGCTCTGGAACCGGAAAGACTTTCCGTTAATATGTACGAAAATAAATATTATACGACCCTTCAGCTGAATGGAACGGTTAAAGATGAGGAAGATACGATTATTTATCAATTTGACAGAACGATTCCTCTTGAATTTTCTGAAGAACAGATCAAACAGGTCAGTCACCGTCCCATTAGCATCCGGGACATGTTTCCTCTGATTCCCGGGAAATATGATCTGACGATTATGCTGAAGAATGAGATTTCCAAGGAATTTACGACCTTGGAAAGGAAATTGATTATTCCTGATGAAGACGATAAGCTGCAGATGACCTCTCTGCTGCTGGGTTATGATCTTGCGGACAAACCGACCCGGGAAAACCGGATACGTCCCTTTCAAGCCGGTGAATATCAGATTCACTTTCAGGCCAATCGCATTTTTCTAAGGACGGATAAATTGGTCATAATTTTTCAGCTTCATGGGCTGTCTCCGTTACAAAAGGAGCAAGGAATACTCAAATATACCTTATTGAAGAACGACGAAGAATTTCAGTCTTTTACCCGGAATGTCAGTGGATATGAAAATCTTCCCCTTATAATCGAACAGCTTTCTCTTCAGGATTTCACCCCGGCCCATTATGTCGTGGAAGTGGATTTCCAATTAAATGACCAAAAAGTTTTTTCAGGAAGGGATGAGTTTGATCTCACTCATGTTGAAAATATTCCCCGTCCCTGGATTTACAACCAGCTTCTGGCTGGGACGGAAGATCCGATGTACGATTATGTCTTAGGCACCCAGTATTTTAATAAAGGTGATATGGATAAAGCGATGCAATACATGCAGGCTGCTTACCAAAAAGAGCCGGACTCGAATACCATATCACTTAGCTTGGCGCGGGTATATATGAATCGCAAGGAATATGCTGAAGTAGAACCGCTGCTTACACCTGTCATGGAAAGAGAAGAAAATCCTGCTTATGAAGTTTATTTCATTCTGGGTAAATCCTATCAATACCGGGGAGAAATGAACAAAGCAATCAAGGTTTTTAATGAGGCGATATCTGAGCATGGATTGAATGCCGCGCTTCTCAATGTTATCGGGGAATGTTATTTTCAGGCGGGAAATTTAGTGGAAGCCCAGGCCGCCTGGGAGAAATCATTGGAGATCAACACCAATCAACCTGAAATCAAAAAGAACCTGGAAATCCTGAAGGAGAAAAAAAGATGAATCAGCATATAAAAAATAAATTAGCAAGGCATCGGGTTCTCCGCTGGGTTTTATTCTTGGGAATCGCCGCAGCGGTTTGGATGACGGTATCCTGTCATTATTATAATCTGGAAAAGCAGTTGTCTCCCGATCATGAAGACTTTATCAACAAGGTCCGGTATATCATTTCAAATAAAGAAAAACGTCTTTTCCTGGAGCTTCCGGACGAAGACAAAGATGAATTTATCCGTGAATTCTGGGAAAAACGGGATCCGGACCCAACAACCGAGGAAAATGAATTTCGAATGGAATATTATAACCGGATTGAACGGGCTAATGACATATTTATCAGCGAAGGGCGTCCGGGCTGGCTGACAGACCGGGGCCGGATTTATATTCTATTCGGGCCGCCTATGGATAGAATCACCTATCCTCAAAGCTATTCAGGCAGGTGCCAGGAAACCTGGTATTACGGCAATTTCCCGGTTGTCTTTGTTGACCGGACTTGTACTGGTTCATATAATCTGGTCACATATGATCTGACCGGGCTAAGAGAAATCAATTTAATGTATATGCACCACCTCAGCCGTGCCCAGGCGGATGCCCAGCAGACCATTACCGGCAGGGAAGGTTTTTTTAGTTTTAATTGGTCGATTCAGGACATTGAAGGAAATGACGAGCGGCTCAGCGGAACATTGGATTTTGGAATTCCCTATGCCAATATGTGGTTCACCGAAGAAGGCGAAGATTTAGCGACGACCTTGTCTCTTCAGCTTGAACTCAATGATGTTAAAGGGGATCTGATCTGGGACTATAAAGAATCATTTGAAGTCCGGATTCCGGAAGAACAATTGAAAAAAAACAAGAAGGAAAGCTACAAAATGGAAATTCCGTTTGTCATAGATGATGCGGAGTCCATCCGGAAACTAAAACAGGGGAAAAACAGCTTTTTCGCAACTTTGATAAACCAAACCGGCGAAACCAGATTAAGAAAGGTTATCCGGTTTTCCTTTAATAAGTAGGAAAAGTTGAATTTTCGCTTTGATTAAATTAAAATGAGACTGAATAAAGAAATATGTTACGCGCTTGGGTCTTTCAGCCGGCGTATGCGGCCCGGGCGAGGAGGAAGTGATGAATAAAAATAAAATTGGTATCATAATAGCTCTAGTCCTTTTTTTAGGCTCCAATTTTCTTATAGCGCAGCAGGGAAGAGGCCGGGGCCGTATTCACGGCACTGTTTTTGACAGCGAAGGAAAACCCGTTAAAGGAGTAGAAATTACAGCGGAGCACGCTGAATTCGGGACTACGTTTTCCGCGAAGTCAGATAGTAAAGGGAACTGGGCCATTGCCGGCCTGGGAACCGGCGTATTTATTATTACGGCAACAAAAGAAGGCTATATCCCGGTGAAGGACCGGATGAATGTCAGCCAGTTTTCAAGCAATAACCCTCCTGTAGATATGACCCTTCAGAAAATTCAAGACACCGGCATCTCCGATCTGGGAAACCAGGAAACGCTTGCCTTGTTCGAAGAAGGCAACCAGTTGTTCGAAGAAGGAAAATTTCAAGAGGCTGTTGCGAAGTATCGGGAGTTCTTGGAAAAACAGCCGACCATTTACCAGGTTAATATCAATATCGGAAACGCGTTAAAGGAAGCGGGTGAATATGAGGAGGCTATTGCCGCCTACGAGACAGTCTTGGAAAAAGTCCGGGAAGAAAAAGGATCTTTGGAGGGCGAGGAAGCGGCTGCCCGCGCTTTAGCCGGGATAGGAGAAGCATATATCTCCATGGATCAATTGGACAAAGCCGGAGATTACTTGCGGGAAGCTGTAGATGTTTTTCCCAAAGATGAGACTATGGCGTTTAATGTCGGTGAAATCTATTTCAAACAAGGTAAACCCGCAGAGGCAGTGCAATATTATAACATCGCTATAGAAATTAAACCTGAGTGGGAGCCTCCTTACCGCCAGAAAGGATATGCGCTGCTTAACTTAGGAGATTATGCCGTTGCTATCGAGAGCTTTGAAAAGTATCTGGAAGTGGCTCCGGATGATGATCCTCAGGTCCCAATTATCGAGAACCTGATCCCGCAGCTTCGTGAGCTGATTAAATAACACTTCGGGGAACTCGATTCGCTTCTCAGGCCCCCCGCCCGGAGGGGTGGAAAGTTGCGAAAAAATAAAAAGTTATTAATGAAAAACTGTCCCATGGGTCCTTCTCTAAAAAACATGTTAATCGCTGATAAAAAAGAAATTGCAAATATCGCAATTTTTTTATGAATAATTCAGGTTAGAAAGAGAGGCGGAGACTGAACCGAACCGTCCGAACGCCGGTGGCGTCAAAGATGTCTCCGGAATTTCCATAAGGCTGAAAGACCGGGTTGCCGGGATCGCTGTAATCCAGAAACCCTCCGGCACTTGATTCTACATGCAGGCGGCTCTGCCCTAATACATTCAGCACGTCTACATATCCTCCGATCGCCAGATCTCCGGAAACCTGAAATGATTTTTCCAGCCGGAAATCGAGCATGGAAAAGGGCGATGTTCTCCGGGAACCTTTTTCTTCCGTTGCCACGGTGTAAACGGCTCCGGGATCGAAATATTTGTCATCTTCAGGAATAGTGACCGTGATTGTCCGGTTCCAAGGAATACCGGAATAGTATTGGTAAAAAGCACTGGCGATAAAATCATACGGAAGAATGACCGATCCCATTATTTTAATATTTATCGGGCGGTCATAATCCAGCCGGCCTCCTGAGAAAAGAGTTTGATTAGGCGTGTTGAACGCATTTGAAAAACCGGATGAAGCGTAGGAGCCTCCATCCACGTTACCCCAAGCCCGGCTCCATACAAATGAGGCCAGCAGCTGCCAATTATGAGACATGCGTTTATTCAAGACCAGCTCGACAGCCGTATATTTACGGTAGGCATCCTCAATATTCATAAAATACCAATGCCTGCCTCCGGGTGAGGCGGCGGTCTCCGCAAAGCACACTGCTGTGGAATCGTCGGAGGTTCCGAACTCACCATCTTCACCCGGGTCGGTGAAAGCGAATTCTTCCCAGAAGGGACTGTCTGAACGGTATCCTTTCCAGGCTTCCTCTTGTCCCAATCCGTAATCATTAACGTCTTCCAGAAGGTTTTTTTGATGCTTATAAATGAAGGACAGGCCCAAGTTAAAATCCCTGAAAAGCTCGTGTTCTATTCCTGCTGAAAATTCTTCTGTATGCGGAGAATAGGCTTCCGTATCAAGGTTATCCTCCAGGGATAAAGTTTCCGGATCGTCGGCGGCGTCAATAAGGTCGAAGCGGTCTTCTTTATCAGGGACTTTGTTTTCGTTATCATCGACCCAGTACCAGGAACTAAGCTGAGGAGCAAATGGATTGACATTGCTGAGGTAGCCGAGGTGCATATAATCATGGTAACGGGCATAGTTTCCTTTAAGAACGGTTCGGCCGTTACCGAAGATATCAAAAGCGAATCCCAGCCGGGGAGATAAATTAAACCAGGTCAAAACATTGCGGCTGTTGACTTTGTAATAATCATATTGGGACTCCAGCCCGGGAAGAACTTCAAAAATTTCGTACTGATCATAAGCCTGGCCATGGAATTGATCGGGATGAAACCCGCTGCTGAAGTTTAACCTCAATCCTAAATTAAATGTTATTCGGCCGGCGAATGTAATGCTGTCTTGAATAAAAGCGCCGACAGCGTTTTTTTCATTTTTCTGAATTGTACTTTTACTGAATTGCCCGGATGTGTATGCGAACAGCTTGGTCCGGAAGGGTTCGTTATCCGTGGGGTAAGCGTAGAGACTGCCTTGATAGTAATGGATCATGAAAGGGTTTGTCCGCCAATAATTCCAATTATTGGCGGCCCATTCATAGTCCGCTCCCAAAATAATTTGGTGGCGGCCGCCCATAAATCGGTCCACGAACAAAGAAAGAAAGACAGAAGGATTAAGCCGCTGCCGCCTGAAAATTTGTTCAAATTCAGCGTTATTGGTGTATATTTGATAATAGCGGTCATATATGCGAGGTTCATTGGGCAGCGAAGAATCACTGTAGGATAATGGAAAATTGCGGTACGAATACGACACTTGCCCACTGAGAGAAAAGTTTTGTGACTGAATCCATTCTCCGTTGACTCCGAACGTTTGATCGATCTCTCCGTTCCAGCGGCTCAGTGCGGACAGATCTGAATTATGCTGAATTGCAGGGATATAAAAATCTTCGGTTATGGATGCCAGATTATAGGTAATGCTGCCGCGGCCGTAAGAAACCGGACGCATGGTTAGTTTCCCGAAAACAGTAAACTGTTTGTGAGGTGCGGAGTCTCCTGTGAAAACATTTTTTCCGGTCGACTGGGTAGACTCCCAATCGACGTGATTAAAATTTTGTTTCCATGTTAAATACCGGGTATTAACGAAAAGCCAGGCAAAGTCCTGCAGAATCGGTGCTCCGAAAGTGAAAGAAAGATCCATCCTTCGTATCAAATCAGACGGACGTTCCAAACCTGCGGCCTTTAGTTCTTTGGTATCAAGCAAAACCTGCTGGAGTTGTTTATCCATATATTCTGCGTGGAGGTTTCCTGTGACTGTATTATCTCCGCTGCGGGACCGGACGTTTATATAGCCGCCGCCGGCAGCATTCATGGAAGGAGGAAGTCCGGCCGAACCGAATTCGATTTCTTCAAAAACATCCGGATTGACCGGAGTCATCGGATGCATATCCAAAGGGTCGTTAAGGACAATCCCGTCAACCGAATAGATGATATTATGAACAGATGATCCGGCGAACAAAGTGTGCCCCCGGTATACAGGACCGGAGGGAACCGATCCGGGAGCGGTCTTCCGCATGTCCTGAAGATCACGGGAAAGGGGAATATGCTCAAGAAAGCTCCGGGCTATGGAAAAAGAAGTTTTGCTGCTTTGGGTATCCGTCCAGACAGGGGGATCATGAACAACTGCTTCCTGTTCCATACTTGAAGCTTTCAGGGTGACCTTCAAATGAAGGCGGTGTCCCATATCCAGGGAAATACCGGGATATATCATGGTTGTATATTCCGGTTTTTCAATCCGGATGGTGTAATCAATTCCGGGAGGTAGTGAAGAAAAATAAAAAGCACCGGAATCATCGGTTACATAAATCTGAAGTCCCTGCATGGCCGGACCTTTTATCATGATTGTGGCATCAGACAACGGATTCCCGTCTGAATCCAAAACTTTTCCGGACAAAGACCCGTTCAGCGAAGGCTGCGGAAATGACAATCCGGATAAGCATATAAATAACAGCACTGCAGAAAAAACATGCGTTGCATTCTTTTTCAATGTGAACTCCTTATCTCTCGCCGCATCTGCTTTTTTGCCGGGCATTTGTCCTGAAGAACGAATGCATCCTGCCCTGCGCCTCACATTTGGCGGCAATCCCGGCCTGTGAATAATTCAGGCCGGGCAAATCTTTACATAGTTTATTGGGTAAGCCGTAATAAATCAACTGCCCGGATTAATACAAACGCTGCATAGCTGATAAACGTTGCTTGACAGCGAAAAAACACATTTCATTCCGAGGCCTGCGATAACAGGCCTGCGGATCCCAATGAGCTTGAGACCTTCACCCGGCTTTATTCTTTGTTTTTGTTTATCTCAGGGCTTTTTACATATTTTGCAAACCAATCGGTCCAGCGTTTCCACAAGTCCAAATATGTTTCAATGCATCGGGGTCCGTGCGATTCAAAAGGGTAAATATACAATACCGCATTTTTTCCCAATCCGGTCAGGGCGTGCATCATGCGTTCAGACTGGATCAGGAACGTTCCGGTGTTGTTGTCCTGAGCACCATGATACATCAGAAGCGGTGTTTCCAAATGATCCGCTTCAAAGAAAGGCGACATTTCGATATAAATATCCTGGGCTTCCCAAAGCAGCCGTCGTTCCCGCTGGAAAGTCTGGGGTGTCAGGGTCCGGTTATAGGCGCCGTCGCCTGCAATCCCGGCTTTAAAAAAGGGTGTATGGGCCAAAATATTAGCTGTGGCAAAGGCGCCGTAGCTATGTCCTCCGTGCCCCAGCCGGTCAACATCGATGTAATTCATTTGATCGACTTTTCGAATGGCCGCATACATAGAATCGACCAGATGCGCGATATAATTATTGTTGTACGTGCTGCCTTTTCCTATGATAGGGATATCCGGCACCACAACGGCGTAGCCCTGAGCCAGCCAGATTTCAGAAGCATTACGGTAATTTAGATGTTGGAATGAATTTGTATTATAGCTTTGCCAGGCACTTTTTTTATAGTCTTTAAAGGATTTGTATTCGCGGGGATAGGTCCAGAAAACGGCGGGAAGTTCGGCGCCTGGATCTGTGCCGGCGGGAAGCATCAGCCGTCCATAGGCGGTGAGGCCATCCCGGCGTTCGAATTCGAAAAAGATCCTTTGCGCCTCAGCAAATTCAGGGAAAGGATCGGTGTTCCCGGTCAATTGTGTATATGTTCCATCCGTTTTCCGTAAAAACGAATCAGGAAACATGGATAAAGATTCCCGGCTGACCACTATCCGGTTCATGTCGCTGTCCAAAAAAGCCAGGGGCCGCTCGTACATATCATGGCTGCTTTCGAAAATTCTTTCTTTTATGCCGGTTTCAATCACCATCCGGTCGATAAAGGGCCGTGGTTTAAAATCTTTATTGTATCCCGGTCCCTGGAAATAAACGGATTTTCCGTTCCTGGAAAGGAGGGTGAATGGAGTGCCGTTTCCGGTTGTTTGTGTGATAATATCTCCCGGCAGGTCCAATGGATTGTCCGGGTCGATGTCTTTCAGCAATGTATGGGTTTTGATTTTTTCTCCACTCAAATCAAAGGCAAGGATTTCCCGTTTGCCCTCTTTACTGCGGCCGGCGAAGGCATATCGGCCATTGGCGGAAAAGGAGACATCGCTCAAGGTTCCTTCGCTTTCCACTAAGATTTCGGCATCCTCCAGGTTAAAGGGAGACGCTAGTGTCATTAACCGGTCTTTGCGTTTGTTTTTTTCCGCATCTTCTTCCTCTTCAGCCGTGTCCTCGCCTTTTTCTCCCTTCTCCCGCCAGAGAAAATACAAGCCTTTTCCATCCGGACGCCAGGCCACATCCCGCGGGAGATCCCGTTCCGGCCCTCCATTCCGGCTCATTCCTTCTTGAAGCGGGATTTTTCGAATCGTGGACAACAGATTGCCTTCCATATCCATAACCACGAGCTCGCGTGGAAAACTGCGGTAGCTGACTATGCAGGAAAACGGCCTGGTCACTCGTTCAGCCAGGATATAGAGTCCGTCTGGACTGATGGAAATGCTTTCGTACATGGCCGGTTCTCCGATCATTTTGATCTCTTGTCCGGGAGCCAGAATGGACAGCTGGGAGGTGGTGTAGTACTCAAACAAGTCTTTTTCGTGGGGGGTTCTCAATAAGAACGGATAGGTCGGGGTCTGGGAGGCCTTTTCACGGGTATGCCGGATAATGGGAGTCTCCGGAATGGCGGCTTTTTCCGGCTCCGCCCCGCGTCCGGGGGGAACCAGCAAGGTGACCACTGAGCCGTTTTGCGTCCACTGAAGCATTCTGGAGGCGCTGCCGCCTCTCCCCCTCCGGCTGCGCACTCCGCTGAGTGTTGCCATCACAGGAGCCCGGCTCAAGGAACGTGATTGACCTGTTTCGACATCAGCTGTCCAAACCTGAGTGCCGTCGGAAAAATGAGCTAAAAATGCAATTTTAGTTCCGTTGGGAGACCAGGTCATATCACTGACGAATATGTCATCCGGGAGGTCGATCATCCTGCTTTTTTTCCGTGCCAGGGAATAGATTTTCAATCCCTTTGTCCCATGCGTGGAAAGGTTCCATTCCCGGTTGACTCCAGGACAGAGTTCCAGCATTCCCAACCGGTAAGTTTTTTGGGACATAAGTTCCAGATTTGAAAAATAACGGTCAACGGGAATTAAGAAATGGATGCCGTCCGGGCTGAGATTATCCAGAGTATCATAATGCCGGTTCCGCGTAAGAATGTTTTGAATAAATTTATCCGGCTCCAGGTAAGATTCCTTATATATGTCGGTTTGGTTGTCTTGTGCCGCAGGCAGGTTGGATATAAAGACAAATAAAAATAAAGCGGCGACTAACGATTTTCTTAAAGTATGGACCGAATGCATGCGATTTCTCCTTTTGATGAGATTTTATTAATTTTTTCTAATATGATTTTCTTTGTCAATCATTTTCATCCGTGCGGCCACCACTGCGGTTCCGACCAAATCCCCTGTGACATTGCATGTTGTATGTCCGATATCCAGCAGAGGCCAGAGGGAAGCAAGAATTGGAATCAGGGTGAGGGGAAGATTAAGGGTCTGCAGCAGAATCGTGGACATCACAATCCCAGCCCCTTTAACTCCGGCTGTCCCGATTGAGAGGGCTAATCCGAGAAACAGGAACTGTGCCAGCAGCCCGGCTGTGATCGTTATGTCATAAAGATTAGCGGCAAAGACGGCAATGGCTCCGATGGCCGCAGCCATGCCGTTCATGTTAACGGTTGCTCCCAGAGGAAGAGTGAATCCCCAAACCTTTTCGGATACGCCGAGGTTTTCTTCGGCAACGCGCATCGAAACCGGCAGAGTGGCTCCGGAAGAGGTTGTGCTGCCTGCAACCAGCATTGCCGGGGCTATGGCCCGGTAAAAACGCCATACCGGTTGCCGGCCCAGCCAACGCAGAACGAGTGGATAGAAAATCACCAGCAAGAACAGCAGGGCACTGTAATCAGCGAGAATAAAGCGCCCGACTTCAGCCAGCATTGCGGTTCCAAGAGTTGCCACCATATTCGCAACCAGTGCCAGGATTCCATAAGGGGCTGTTTTCATGACGAAACCGGTGATGACAATCATTAAATCGGCGCCGTCATTGATTAAACGGGTCAGTCGGTCACCTTTTTTTCCTAAAGCTAAAAGTCCTGTCCCTACAATAATGGAAAAAACAATAACCTGCAGCATATTGCCTTCAGCCAGAGCTTCTATAGGATTTTTAGGAACCCAAGATACCAAATTTTCAACCGGATCGAACCGAGTTATATTCACTTCAGCTCCGGCATCGAGAAGGCCGACGGCTTCTTTGCCGGGATTGAAAATCAATGCGGAGGCCGCTCCGATGCCTCCGGCGATAAAGGACGAAACGGCATAATAAAGGACAATCATGCCGCCCAGGGAGCGGAAGGAGCGGAGATCTTCCAGCTTGGTCAATCCGCTGACAAGGGTAAAAAAAGTCAGGGGCACGATAAGCATCATCAGCAGGCGGATGAAAATATCCCCGATAGGTTTTAAAACCGCGGCATTTTCGCCGAGTAAAAGGCCCAACAGAATTCCAACCGCGATTCCGGCAAAGATTTGAGTGTAAAGGGGAAGTCCGGCCCACCACTTAAAGGGCGATGATTTTTTCATATGCCGTTCATTTTATAGGAAATTTGACGGCTTTTAAAGTGCTGTTTGCATCTAGTCCATCTGCGTCTGTCCAGGTCATGCTCGCTTCGCTCGTCTCCCCATGTCATTCCCGGAGCAGAGCGACGGGAATCTTAGACGGCTGCGTTAGCTGCGCGCGCGTTCATCGCGTTCTTTTAGTCTATTCGGTCTATTCAGTCTGTTCGGTGCATTCAATTTAAATAAATTCCCCGATTTCCTATTCGGCTTTGGTTTATTTTTGATTTTTGATATTTGATTTTTGATTTAATAAGATAACTTCTTACTCTTCACTCTTTGCTCTTTCAAAACGAGGCAGCATGAGATCCGTCGCTTCGCTCAGGACGACCTTGACAGGTCGTTTTATGAATAGCCAGGCTAGCGGATTTTGAAGAATTTTACCGCCAAAAAAAGAAAAACCAGGCTGAATAACGCCAAAGCGCCGATATGAGGGAGCACTTCCCGAAAGCCGTATCCGAAAAAAATCAGCTTATGCATGGCATCCATGGTCCATCCCGTGGGAAAGATAAAAGCGGTGATACGAAGGCCTCTTGGGACGAGTTCCAAAGGCCACCAGCATCCGCCTAAAGCGGCCATGAGGTTGGCTGTCAGGATATTCAGAAGAACCAGGACTTCTTCTTTGCGGATCAAGCTGCCGTAAAGTATGCTGAGGCCCGCAATGGTTGCTGCGAAAAAGAAGGAAATGAAAATCAAAGCCGGGATAGATTCGCCTAAATATATGCCGAACAACAGCTTGCCGGCAGCGAACATCAGGATAATCTGCAGCATGCCGATTATAACGCGGGTCAGCCATTTTCCCCCGATGAGGGAGGTGTACGTGGCCGGAGTCAGAATAATCCTTTCCAGCTGTCCATGCCGGCGCTCTTCGAGAAGGTTAATCCCGCCATACATCAATACGGTGAACAGGAGAAACATAATGGTGATGGCAGGAACGGAATGATTAAATCCCGCGGGAATGATTCTGAGCCGTCCAGCTTGTTCGACTTTAAGTGATATGATTTCCCTCAGCTCCGTTTCCGAAAACCGGTCTTCCAAAATGTTCATACTTTCGGGCGATAAACTGACTAAACGCGCAAGAATTTTTATGACCGCCCGCAGAATATGAGCATAGGCTGCCTGACCTGCTTCCATGCTGCTTTCGGGGATTTTTTCTAATATCAATTCCACTCTTTCGCCCTGCATGATTTTTTCCGTGAATTTTTCCGGTATGATCAGGATACGAGTTTCGACTTCTTGCTTGTTTTCTAATAGATTTACGGTGTATTTGTCCTCTTCCAGCTCAGCAAGAAGGGCTTCTGAAAGAATGCCTTGATCCTTATTCAGAATATTGATTTCCGCCTTTACGTCAGCGGGAGAGCCGGTGCGGAAGGCCATACCGAAAAGGAAGGCGAACAGCAGAGGAAATAAAAGAAGCCAGAAGAAAAACATCTTGTCTTTGAATGCGATTTTTAAATCCGTCCAGACAATCGTCCAGAATGTCATCGATATAACCCCTTCTTCAATCTTGTCTTCAATATGGTTGAGCTTAATACAGCGAGAACGATTCCGATGGTTAGCATACCTATGATGATTGTCCAGATTTCTCCCGGCGATTCGCCCAGGATATTTCTATGAAAAGCTTCCAGGCCCCAGTAATTGATCGTGAACTGGGATATTTTTTGAACGAAAGGAGGAAAATTTTGCACCGGCGTCATACTGCCCCCTAAAAGCGCCATGACCACTATGACGGAGGACATTAGAGCGCCGGCCTGACGTTCTGTCCGGATAAAGATGTATAGAAAAGCAATGAATCCGGCAATAAGAATATTCAGGCTTAATATGATTGAAATGAGAAAACCCAGGTTGCCCCAATAAATGGAAAAGATCAAGCTCCCTAATCCCACTAAAAGGAGAGTACAGATGATGCCGATTCCCAAGGAGGTTAGTATTTTACTCCATACAAATTCACTGATCTGCATGGGGGAAATGGACATCCTCAGGAGAGTCCCCTTTTCTTTCTCCCGCAGCAAATCCTCGAATACGATATTGCAGATGAATAAAACAAACATAATGGATATAGCCGGAAGGATATAACTGTGAATGGAAAATCCGGAAGATTGGTTTTCGTCAGTGTCACCTCTCGCTGTTTGCTTTATAGAGATAACGGGAGGGAAAATATATTTTTCAATCCCTTCCATGCGTTCTTTCATTTGTATAGAAATGGAGGAAATGACCCGGTCGGGAATATTCTCGTTCATCTCGGTGAATTGCCGGATTTGATCCAATTCATCGGAAAAAACCTGCAATAGGCCGGAAAAAATCAAAGCGGTTGTGCTGCTGATTTCCTCCGCCACTTGGGGCAGGAATTCCTCAGATGGATTTTTAATCAATGTGATTTCTGTTTCTTCTCCTTTCCAAACAGCATCGCCGAATCCATCCGGAATGATGATCAAAGCGGATGCCTTTCCTTGATCGAGGCTATGCCTGGCTTTTTCTTCAGAAGCCGCTGTCTCGAGATTGAGCATCTCTTTTAATTCACCCTGCGTAAATGCACCCAGATAAAGCCGGGACAATAGGCTGTCGTCATTATCCACAGCCAGGACCTTGATGGAGGGCAGAGTCTCCTCTCCGGAGGAGCCGAAGATAAATCCAAATAGAAAAGTGAAAAGCAGCGGAATCATCAGGAATCCAACGATAACCACCGGATTCTTCCATTTGCGCTTAAAATCCTTCAAGGTTAGAAGCCAGATGCGTCTCATTCCCGCAGTTCCTTTCCGGTCAATTTGAGAAAAACGCTTTCAAGATTAGGCTGTTTAAGTGAAATATCATCAACTTTCAAGCCTGAATTAAAAAAACGCTCCATCAATCCTGGAATTTTTTGTGAAGCCTCCAATGAGACCGCCAGGTAATCCTGTTTGAGGGTGATAACATCGATGCCTTTCTCTTCGGAGATGATTTTCTGGCCTGCTTCCAGAGAAAATCGGCCCTGGATGACGGCAATATCTTTTTCTCCAACGATTTTGATTAGATCCGGCAAAGTCCCCTCTGCCAGTATTTTCCCCTTATCGATTATGGCGATCCGGTCGCACAGATCTTCGGCTTCGTTTAAGTTATGCGTGGTATATATAACAGTGGTCCCTTCCTGCGCCGCTTCCCGGATGAGATTTAAAATATTCATTTTTGTCTGCACGTCTATACCGATGGTGGGTTCATCCAGTAAAAGAAGACGGGGCTTATGAATCAGCCCAAGGATGAGGTTGATCCGCCTTTTCATTCCGCCGGAATATTTCTTCAAAGCATCATCTTCCCGGCCGGTCAAACCGGCTTTGTCCAAGTAATACTGAAGACGACTATCCAGTTCCGGTCCGGATATACCCTGGAGACGGCCCCAGAAATGAAGGTTTTCCCGGGCTGTCAACTCTTCATAAAAAGCCATATCCTGAGGAACCACGCCCATTATCCTGCGGATCTGCCGTGGGGACCGGCGAATGTCCATGGAATTGATCAGGATTTTACCCGAATCTGGAGTCAGCAGGCCCGCAATCATAGAAATGATGGTGGTTTTGCCTGCTCCATTAGGTCCGAGGAGGCCGAAAATTTGACCTTCTCCCACTTCGAGTGAGATGTCATTGACGGCATGAATATCTCCGAAAGATTTAGATAAGTGAGAAATCTCGAGCATGCCCCTGCTCCTTTTTGTCCTGAATTGGGGAAATTCTATCACTTGAGTTCGCAAATGGCAATTCGGTTTTTTCCCTCTTCCCTCTTTACTCTTTCTGATTAATAATCGAAAAAAATGGACATGAATGAAAAAAATTATTATATAACCAAGAACGAGCAGGAATACGGAAAGTACTATCCCCAGTTAAAATGGGTTGAACCGGAACAGGGTGCTGCAGCAGCGGAAAAACGAGAGGAATTAATCCGTCAATGCGGCGATTCAATTCATACAGACTATATTGAAAAATTCAATATTCAGGGAGTCAGCCTAAGCGGCGGCGAACCCTTGGCCTCTCTAGAGAGAAGCCTGGTGTTTTTGCAGGAAATTAAGAGCCATTTTCGTGACAAGGTCTATTTTTGGCTTTATACCAACGGCCGTCTAGTATCCAGGGAGAAGCTGATTCTGCTGAAGGAAGCCGGCCTGAATGAAATAAGGTTTAATATTGCAGCCGATGATTATCGTCTTCTCGGTGTCAAAACGGCAGCTGAAATAATCGACAGAGTGACTGTGGAGATCCCTGCTGTTCCTGAGGATGAACAGCGTCTCCATTATACTTATCTCCATGGCCCCAAAGTCACGGTTATGGAATCGGAACTGACGGCTCTGGCCGTCATTCGAGAAGCAGTGGCACATGAGATTGACTTGCCGATAAATTATTGCTCTTTTGTATATAAAAACCGTTTCCAGACAGTTGGAAACCGGAAAAGAGTGGCGCCGCTTATAATGACTCCACGTGAAACCCTAACCGAAAGCGGTTTAATCCGAAGTCATTTTTTAAAAGTAAGGCCGGGAAACTGGGAAAAAATGCAAAAATTTGGAGACTTAGATACAAATTTGGGCCGGTTGTATATTCATCCCTCAAAAATGACGGGGGCAGCGATTTTGGAATATCCAAAATTTGTCAGCTACTTTGGAACATCAGTTCGGCCGCACTTATCTTACCGCTATCCCTTTCGGAAAATGCATTTAAAAGGTCATGAGCCAGTGTATATTGAAAAAATTCCGGTATTGCAGGAAAAGCCAATTGAATCAAATTTTCCGGCTGTTATTCCGGATGAACTCAAACGGTTCGAATATATTCCGGAGGGCCTGGCTGAATATTATTAGAAGGCAAAACTCTCTGTCCTTCCGGAACGATCGAGGGCGTTCTTTGCCGGAGGCAGATTGAAATTGAATATCTGCATTGGGAAAACAGAGTTATTCAGGCAGCAGTGACTTCAGCGATAGGTCAGCAGGTGGAGTTTGTAACCCCGGCGAAACGCGCAACGTCAGTCTCAACGCAAATAAAGCATTGGATCTGGAATTGAAATACTAAAATTTATCCCGTACGGCCCGGCCCACGGCCTTGAGGTTCGGAATCCGCATTTCCTCATATTCTCTGGATATGACAATCCCGTCCGCTCCGGCCTCAAAGGCTTTAATCACAGCTGAATACACTTCATCGGGGTCAGCTGGAATATGTTCTGCAGCCCAGGGCACATCAAAACCGATACCGGGGTAAATTTTTGTTTTTCCGGCGGCGGAAGCCACACTCCGTTTAGTTTCGCGGAAAACATAATCCGGAGAAAATCCTTTTTCTTCAAGTTCGTCCACACCGGGCTCATTTTTTTTGTCATACCCGAATAAATCGTAATAGAGGTCCAGTGACTGTTTCAGGGATAACTCGCTGAGGACGGTGTTTTTTAATCGCTCCAGATACCACCATCTTATGCGTGGCCCAAGAACGTCATGATAAGCAATAAATTTGATAAAATCGGAATAGGGAGCCATGTCCGCATAGCTGAGTTCGGCGCGGTACACAATGTCCCAGCTTGAAGGCTGGTGGTCCACATGCCAGCCTACTTCAGCATCCGGTTTGATGGCCTTTATCGTTCCGTACATGGCTTGCATGATTTCTTCCCGTGAGAGACGGTATTGGTATTCCCAGGCCAGAATCTCCGGATACTGCAGGAGGTGGCGCAGGAAAACAGTGAAGACGCCTTCTGGAGGTTTGGGTTTGCCCCCCATTAGTCTGCGGACATATTCATAGAGCTTTGCAAATCCTTCCCTGGCTTTTTCCACATCAATACCTTTTTCTCTTCCGCGGGCGCGGCAGTGCTCACAAAAACATGCGGGAGGCGTATCATTCCAGGGCATAATAACGTTCATAAGCGGGCCCATCCGTTCGGCACCCCATTGGATACCATCCAGGTCATAGTTACGAAAAAGATCTTCCATTGTGGCGGTCCAAAAGCTGATATAATCGGGGTTATTCCAGCAAGACACCCGGGTCGGGCGGCCATATACATCAATGGTGACCGTTTTTAAGTAATTTTCGATTCTTTCCGCCGGCAGGGGGCCGGCGCCTTCCAGGATACGGGCATAGACTTTCATGTCCCGGTCGCGGGCAGGCACCGTTATTTCGTGCAGGAGATCACGGCCGGCGTATTCATGACTTTGGTCCACTGCCTGATGCCGCAATATTGTGTCCTTGAAATATTTATCGTGATGCTTTACCCAAACCGAAGGGAAACGCCGTCCTTTTAGCTTTTTGAGAGGAGTGCCGTGATCCGGAACCAGCCAGGAAAGCGGTTTGTCCAAATAAGAATGATAGGTGTGGCTGTATACTAAAACCGTATTGACAGCGGCCGTATTTTTAATCAGATCGAGGACATGCTCGATCCCTTCCTCCAGCATGGTATGCGGGCCCATTTGAATACCGATCAGCGGGAGGTCAGTCCCCGCTGATTTGTTCTGCGGCGGTTTACTTTTTTCCCCCCACAGCCTGCCGGCTCCGCTGAGGCCGACTTCAGCGGCTGCGAGCATAACAGCGGCATTACGGACGAATTCCCGCCTGTTTATTTCCCCTGGTTTTTTCATTGCTTAGCCTGAATTATTCATAAAAAAATTGCGATATTTTTGTAATTCCTTTTTTATCAACAATTAATATGGTTTTTATTGAAAGTTCAAATTGAAAGTTTTTCATTTTCATATTTATATTATAATCGCAATTTTTCACCCTTTTGGGCGGGCCGAATCTCACCGCATCTGCTTTGTTGCAGGGCATTCGCGGTGAAGTGCCACAGCTTCATACCCTGCGCCTCGCATCTGCGGCAATCTCGACCCGTGAATAATTCAGGTTAGTTATTCTTGATTCCGCCTAAATATATTCCGTTAAAGAGGAATTTAAAGGTTCCATGCGGCTGGGCGCGGAACGTGATTTCCGGGCCGAACATCACCAGGCGGCCTTTTCCGACTTCGGCTGCGCATACTCCGGCTCCTCCCTCCAGAAATTGCCGGCCCATGGCCCATCCGCTGCGGAGCGGATCCGGACTGTCAAACCAGGCCACGGCATTCACCCGGTTGTGTGATTCCGGCAGCAGCCGGAAGACCGGACTGCGGTTGAAATACACATCGATGTGTTCAGGCATGCCGAACGCGAGCGGATGTGTGTTATCCACTTTGATTTTAAGAACGGAACCGGGTATGAAAAATTTCGTCATAGGATAGGGTTCAACTTCGCCTTCTTCAGTTTTTTCACCCAGTGCATTTTCTACCGGAAGGCCGAGGTGATAAGCCAGACCGGTTGAACTGCCGATGGTGAGAATGGTTCCTCCGGCTTCCATAAAGCGCTGCAATTGGGGAATGGTGGTCTCTGTTGTGATGCGGCCGAGCCGCCCCCGGTACTTCTCCGGAATTCCCTCCGGCTCAATGGGCGCATAGCGGCGATAGCGGGATTCATCTTCATCCGTGCCTGGAATGGCCCGGTCCACAAAAATCAAAACGTCGAAATCCTCTTTCAATCCGCCGGCATCGAGCTGCGGGGGATAAACCACATCAAAATCAAATTCGTACTGTTCTAAAAGCCACCGAACCCAGCCGGAAGCCATAGATCCTCCGTATTGGTCCCATAATCCCACCCGGACGGCATGAATATTCATCATGGCCGGAGGAGTATTAAAATCGACTCCTTCGAAGACCAGCCCTTTTTCTTCGGCCGCAGAACGGATGATATCCAGGGTGGCTCCGGTTGTTGGAATATATATCGTTCCCGGAGGATAGGAAATTCCATTATGCTCAATGTCCCGGACGGTCCGGAAAACCGGGGTGCCGTTTTTCAGCAGCCGGTTAATTGCGATGACAGTGTCATTCAGCCTTGGATTGAGCAAAAATCCTTCCGCATCGGGCTGGATGATTTTCCCCGCAGGCGGAGCCATGACTCCGGCTATTTCTTCGAAGGGCCCGCCAAAGCCATCTAAAATCCTGTCGAATTCCACACCCATCTGATAAGCCAGAGTGTATCCTGCGCTGTCATAAGGAGGCCGGGGAGGCCCGCCCGGGTATTGGATATCGTCGGGATAAAACTGAGGTTCAAACATATCCATTATATGGGGCCGGAAAGCCTGATTGCATTTAACCACCAGCGAACCGGCCGGATAAGTTTTCCCGGCAGCTTCAAAATCCTCAATCGCCCGGTGCACCTTGACTCCGTTTTTAATGAGAGTGTTGACGAATTTAACCGCGGTGAGAAAATCCGGCTGGTCGGCGGAAAGGATAAATCCTCTGGGGTCGCGATGAGCAGGGTCATGAAGGACCTTCTCATAATACTCGGGTGGATATCCCCTGGAACGTCCTGAGCCTTCCATTTCGGCCTCATCCGTTTTAATAGCCTTCTGTACCGCTTCAATCCGGCGGGGGTTGAGAGTCCAGTGATCCCGGCTCCCCCGTTCAATGGAATTTTTTGCCATGCGGAAAATATTGTAGAGAAAATCTTCCTTGCGCTTGGCGGCCAGGTCTAAAATAGCCCGGTCAGCGGTAATCGAATAATCGATAGACTGCCGCATATGCCATTTTTGCGGGGCAATGGGAAAGGGATAATCGCTGTCCGGGAGCAGTTTTTCCGGAATAAATGGAATCTCGATCGGCGTGGGGTTGCCGATTATTTCGGTCAGAATTCCGATCATATTATGAAAATAGGGAGTGCATCGAAGGCAGCCGTTCCACCAGGTTTGATACCAGGCTCCTTCGCGCATAGTGGCCCCCGGCTTTCCTTCCGCTGCAAACCGGGTGTGCATGGCATTGCCGACGGTGGTGATGCCGGTGACCAGCAGCGGATCATAATTATAACTGTGCGGATCACGGAACGGCGGAGCAAACAAAACACAGCCCGCCGGGCCGGTTTGATGATGATTGTATACGATTTGTGGAAACCATTCCCGGTATAAGATCCGGTTGATGGCTTCGGTTTCTTTTTGGGTTACCATATAAAAATCGCGGTTATTGTCATGCCCGATATATTTCTGGTAAAGCCGGGGGAGATTACTGGTCGACCGTTCTTCCGGCTGGGGCGTCCGCATGTACCATTCGCCGACAAGATCCATTCCATCCGGATTAGTGATAAGTGTCAGCAGAATTACATTATCCAGAATGCGGAGAGTTTCCCGGTCGCTGCGGCTGACCATTTGATAAACAAGCTCCAGTTCCTGCTGGGCGCCCACCACTTCGGTTGCGTGAAGGCCGCCGTCTATCCAAACTACGGCCTTGCCGGTTTGGACCAGTTTCCGAGCTTCTTCCTCTTCCAAGTCTTCAGCCAGAGCCAGGCGGCGGGCGATGGTTTTGTAGTCGGCCAGCCGGGCGTGATTTTCGGGAGAGGTGATGACCGCCATCAGCATGGGACGGCCTTCCTCAGTGGTTCCGATTTCTTCCAGGATCATACGGTCCGATTCCCGGGCTAAAATTTCCCAGTACTCCATTAATTGGGAATAAGTAGCCAGCCAATAATCATCTCCAATATCATGGCCGAAATGATGCTTAGGCGCGGTAATGGTCTGCCCGGAAAGGGGCAAGATCGTACCTAATAAAAGAAAAAAGATAATGACATAAGTGCTGGCGATAATGCGGTGATTTCTGTTCAATGTTGTTTCCTCCGTTATTAAAGCTTTTGAACCGTGTGTTTGATTTGTTCAGCGGCTTTTTTTAAATTATCCATAGAATTGGCATATGAAATCCGGATATGGCCCGCCCCGCTCCGGCCGAAACATTCGCCGGCGACAGTGGCAACGCCGGCTTTTTCCAGCAGCAGCCGCGCCATTTGGAAACCGCTTAATCCGGTATCTGCGATGGAAGGGAAAAGAAAAAAAGCTCCGTCAGGTTTATGGCAGGAAAAACCCGGCCAAGAGCAAGCAGCCTTATAGATAAAATCCCTTCTTTTTTCAAATTCATCCCGCATCGCCAGGGAAGGGCCTTGTTCCCCGGTGAGAGCTTTGACAGCGCCCCATTGAGCGAATGTATTGGTGGATGTGATCATATATTGATGATAGCGCAGCATGGCGTTTATCAGCTTTTCTGGGCCAAGAGCGTAACCCAACCGCCATCCGGTCATAGAATAAAATTTAGAGAATCCGTTGAGAATAACGGTTGAGTCTTTCATCGCGGTAATGGAGGCAGGTGAGAAATGCCGGGCCGGCGGATAGATGATTTTTTCATACACTTCGTCGCTCAAAATGATGATTTGATGCTGCAGGGCCAGGTCGCAAATTTTTTTTAATCGTTCTTTACTGATCATTCCTCCCGTAGGGTTGGACGGGCTGGAAAGAATAAGCATCCGGGTCCGGTGGGTGATGATGTCTTTGATTTCATCAGGATCCGGCTGGAAGTTTTCGCCTGGAAACAGCCGGTAACTGACCGGCTCGACCAGATTGGCCAATGCGGCCGGCTCATAGCTGACCCAGCGGGGATCGGGTATCAGGACCTGGTCTCCTGGATTAAGCAATGCGTTTACGGCCAAAAAAATGCCTTCAGTCACCCCGTTTGTAACCAGAATTTCTGATTCAGGGTGATAAGTCAGATTGTATTCCTGCCGATATTTTTCCGCAATGGCCTGCCTCAATTCAATAATCCCCGCGTTGGGAGCGTAATGGTGCTGGCCGGATTTGAGTGCCGCTATGGCGGATGATACGATATGATCAGGAGTATCATAATCCGGCCGGCCGATTTCCAAATGAATGATGGTGCGGCCGGACTTTTCCAATTCCCGGGCGGCATCGAACATCACCCGGATTTGGGAATAAGGAATCCGGTCTGAGATTATGGAAGTCATAGGCAAATATAAATAACACAGACCTATGTATGTGTCAAAATTAAGTGAAAAGTGACAGCGGAGCTGTCAAATCTCACAACCCACAACCTGGAACCCGGAACCCGGAGCCTGTTTAATTCATACGGGCCGGCAGATATAAAGCAGTCGTGAAGGCCGCATGCCGGGCTGTGAGAGCCGGTCTCCGTCATAAGCGATATAAGTGAAGCCGGCTTTGTCCAGAACTTTTTGTATTTCCTCTGCGGAATAACCGCGTTCAAGGTGTTTTTCACGGAAGCGGTGCAGCCTCCGCCCTTTTTGAAGAACTCCGCTTATGCGGCAGGTCCCCAGGGCCGTTTCCGTATTAAAATATGAATCGACTAATACTACGCCCCGGTTAAGCTTGATGGAAAATGTCCGGTTCCAGTGATCTTCCAGGCCCTCATAGGTATTCATGTCGAAAATAAACAGACTGCGGTCATGTGCGGTCTGTCTGATCCGGGAAAAAGCCTGCTTCAGCTCTTTCTCTTCAAGCAGATAATTCAGGCTGTCGTACATGCAGGTGATGACGTCAAAACGGCGGCGGAAAGCCAGGGAGCGGACATCTTCACAGATAAGCTGTGCCTGCAGTGCATTTTTCTGTGCGAAGCGAAGCTGATGAATAGATGAATCAAGGCCGGTCATGGAGTACCCGGCGGCTTCAGCCCGTTTAAGCAAGGCTCCGGTTCCGCAGCAGATATCAAGCCAGGTCAGCGCCTTGGGGGAATGCAGGCGGACCATCCTTATCAGAAACGGCCATGTTCTTTCGGTAAAATCATTCCATTCCCGGTTGTATATGAACGCGAAATCTTTTCCATATACCGGCATGTTGATTTATCCAGCTCGTTTAAATCCAGCGGCTGATCCAGGAACGAATTCTTGTCGGAGCTTTAGCCATAATCAAAGGTTTACGGCATTTTTTTGCGATGGTATGCGAAATAGACTCTTTGGTGACCTGACGAAGCAGCGGATCTTGAGTGGCCCCGATTACAACTAGATCATAATCTTCGGATTCATTAAGGATGGCCTGGCTGACTTCCGGTGCTTCTATGTGCTTGGATTTTATCTGGTTGAAATTGATCTGACGATGATTTTTATGCAGTTCGGGAAGATTATGAAGGCCACCATCTTTTTTATCGGCATTAACCATTAGAGCGGTAACGGAGCTGTTGTCTCTTTCGGCTAGAATACTTGCGACTTCCAGAGCAAAAGCGCTGTTGGGACCTCCGGCGACAGGTACTAAAATCCTTTTATATGCCTTATAGCTGCAGCCCTTGAGAATCAGGACATTGGAATGAGCACGTTCCATAATATAATCGATTGTGCGGCCCAGCCTGAAGGCGGAACTGCGGGGTTTTCCATGCCATCCCATAATCAGCAGATTGACCTTCTTTTCTTTGAGCGCACTTAATATTCCGCGGGCGATGTTCCGGCAATACCGGATGGTAGTGGTGATGGGAAATTTCAGAATGAGAGACAACATGGCTTCGACAATGGCTTCCTTGCCCTCCATCATAAATTTTTCAGCGTCGGAGAGCGGTACTTCCTCAGGAACCGGAACCATATGCAGTAAATTGATTTGGGCGTTTTTGGCTTCCCCCAGCACATAGGTGGTTTTCACCATGGAAAGCGCATTGTCCGGATTGGCGACAGAGACCATGATTTGATACTGGTCTGAAGGCGGTGCCTTTTCTTCTTCAATCACCCGAATCTCATCCGGGGTGGAAACCGCATGTGAACGGGAATATAAAGCATAGATAGCCATTCCGCTTAAAATCCACAGAGGAGCAATGATCCAGGCGATCATGCTCATATGGACCAGCCAAACGGCGAGAATACCCTGTAAAATGACGGCGATAATGGGCGGCCAGGGAAAAAAGGGCATAATGAAGCCGTAATTGAGTTCATCCCCCATATTCAGCCGAATACGGATAACACTGAGGTTAACCAGAAAAAAGAGAAAGAGAAACATGATGCTCGCACTTGAGGCGACGTCTTTGGTGGGCAGGAGGACCGCCACACAAATCACAATGCAGCCGGTGAATACCAATGCAACCCAAGGTGTTTTTTGTTTTTTTGAAATGCGGGCGAAAAATGCAGGCAGCATCCGGTCCCGGCCGAGTGCATAAGAGGCACGGGTGGCGGAAAAAATAGTGGCATTGAGGGCGGAAACGGAAGCAAATATGACCGCCAGGGTTAGCAAAAAATTACCCATGGGCAGCAGCCGGGAAACAGCTTCTCCGAAGCCCCTTTCTTGAAAACTCCCGATCCATTGCCAGGGGGCACCTTCCACTCCCGGGGAGCCGGCCTTGACAGCTATGATGGAAGCAAAAGCTACGGCTACATAAGTAATTGTCACCAGAGTGACGGAATATATCATGGCTTTGGGAAGATTCCTTTTAGGATTGATAGTCTCATCCCCGGCTTGGGCGATAACTTCATATCCTTCGAACGCTACATAAGTAAATCCCATAGTTACCAGCAGTTTGTCCCACCCTAAGGGGAGAAAGGGAGTGAAATTTTCCAGGCGGGAAGGGTCGGCGGCTACGACGACGATTCCGATAACGCCGATAAATAACAGAAAAAGTGTCTGTCCCAAAGTGAAAAGAGCCCCGATCTTACCGGTTTCCGCGGCTCCTCTGTAATTGATGAAGAGGAAAAAAACAGCGATTAAAAACGCCATGATTTTTTCTGTCGCATAGATCGAAAAAGGGACCCAATCGATAAAACCCAAACCTTCAAGGTAGCGAACGGTATAAATCGCAAAGGTGACGGCGTAGAGACTGCCGGCGACACTGGAAGCAAACCATTCCATCCAGCCGCCGGAAAAACTTGTGGCACGCCCAAATGCCAGTCTGGCAAAATTATAAGCGCCGCCGGCATTAGGAACAGCTGAACTCAGCTCTGCATAAGAAAGGGCTGTGAAAATCGCAATAACCCCGTTGAATGCAAAAGTAAGGAGGACTCCGCCGGGGCCGGCTACGCCGACAGCGTTGCCTATTCCCAGGAAAACGCCGGCACCGATCATCATTCCCAGCCCCATCATCGTGATATGGAAGAGCTTCAAGTCTCGGGACAGTTCTGTTGAGATAATTGAATGGCTGCTATTTTCTTTCATACCAGGCCTTTAAAATTTCCCTTGCAGATTTGAGATCGTTTTCATGGATGAATTTAATAATTCTTCGGCTCCAGACAGTGATGGATATAAGCAGGGCCAGAGACACAAAAAGAAAAATTATTCCCAGAACAGCATCCATGTTTCACTCCATGCGGCAAACAGGATTTTTGAATTAGTTTCAGAGTATACTCATAAATGCGGTTCTTGTCTATGTGGATATGTTAATGGGGATTGATTGCCGCCGAATCCTGGGGTGTTTCAACCGGCTGCGGCCATGGCAGATCTAATATATGGAATAATTTTTTGGCAATGCCGGTATTATCATAGGATCCTTCAAATTGATCCGCTCCGGCTCCAAGCGCAAAAACCGGCACCCGGGATCCGGAATGGTTATAGGACCCCCAGGAAATGCCGGCCTTTTCATTCAATATTCTGACAATAGAAAACCCCAGTGTGGATGTGCGCGGATCCGCCAGGGCTTCTTCCATTTCTTTCCATTCCATTGGGGATAAAGCCAGCCGTATTTTTTCCTCTGCCCTCCGGTTTCCATCGAGGGCCTTCTTCTTTAAGGCTTTGCGGGCTGCATTATCGAGTTTTATCAATCCAAATTTTTCTTGGATTTCAGGATAGAGATCTTCCAGGTTGCGGTTTTCCTCATCGGTCAGAGCCAGATAGGGCTTGATGACCTGTTTGTTGAATTGATCCAGGGACATGTTTTGATGGGACAGGATATTCAGATGTAAATTTCCCCCTGCTTTTTCCGATCCGAGCATCATTCCCCCCGTTTCATGATCGGCCGTGACCACAATCAAAGTCTCGTCTGGGTGCCGGTGATAAAAATCAACTGCTTCCTGCACGGCGTCAGCAAAGGCCAGCACTTCATGAATGGTTGAAGCTGCGTCATTATCGTGACAGGCCCAATCGATTTTTCCCCCTTCAGCCATTATAAAAAACCCGTTTTCATTTTCGAGGAGGGAAATCGCTTTCCTGGTGAAATCTGCGAGGGTGAGACATTCTAAAGGGCGGTCGATTTCATAAGGCAGGGCGTTTTTCCGGGTTAGGATTTGGCTGATGGCCCAGGTTTTTCCGGCTCCGGGTTTCAAGTTTTCGAAATCCTCGTTGGTATTCGTGATGGTATATCCTCGCTCCCGGGCATATTCCCGGGCATCTTTTTGCTGCCCCAGCCTTCCAGTGGGATAATTCAGCCCGCCGCCGCCGAAAAAATCAAATCCGCATTCCGCCATTTGAATAGATATATCATAGTAGTGCCAGCGGTAAGGAACCCGGGCGTAAAAACCGGCGGGAGTGGCGTGATCCAAGGGAACACTGGAAAGAATACCGATCTTTCGTCCCGCTGCTTGTGCGGATTCAGCCAGAGTGACAAAGGAAAGTGTTCCGTCTTCATTGATATTGATTTTTCCATTTTTGGTTTTATAACCGGATGCCAAGGCGGTGCCGGATGCGGCAGAATCCGTGAAGTAGGAATTAGAAGAAAATGTGGTTATCTCACCGAGACTGGGGAAATCACTGAAGCTTAGACTTTCAAATCCGGTATCCCGGTGTTTCAAGGCGTAAGTGTAAATTTCGGCCGCCGTGATTTGGGACCGGCCCATACCATCCCCGATGAATAAGAAAATATATTTTGGCGCTGCCGGCCGGTCCTCCTGCAGCGGTCCGCATCCTGAAAGGAATAACGCCAAAATAACAGAAAGAATGATGATCTTTGCCCATATAAGTTTGCTTGCGTGTGTTTCCATGAATAACTCCATTTGGAATTTTAAATAAGTATGTATTGTATAATGAAAATATGTTAAGACTAAATTAATTTTTACTGTTCATGATGTTATTTTATTTATCGAGCTTATTATACCTATCCTTTTCTAAAAGCATGTTTATCGATGATAACAAAAAGATTGCAAAAATATCACAATTTTTTGATGAATAGTTAAGGCTATGAAATAAGCCAGGCTGGATAATCCAGGTCAAAAAAATGAAAATTAAATTGCCTTACGGAAAAAAAACGATAACGCTCAGGCTTCCGGATAAAAATTATTTAGGTTTGCTGCAGCCGGAAAAAGTTCCCCCGATCCCGGATCCGGAAGCCGAAGTCCGCCGAGCGCTGGCGGATCCCATTTCCAGCTCCTGTTTGCGGGACCGCGTCAGGCCGAATAAGACAATTTTAATTGTTGTCAGCGATATTACCCGGCCGTCTCCAAGTCACGTTCTGCTTCCCCCGATTCTGGAGGAGCTGCATATAGGAGGCGTATCATCCGGCGATATAACTATTGTGTTTGCTCTGGGTATCCACCGGCCGCAGACGGAAGAGGAGAAAATCCATTTGATCGGCGAAGAAATTTACAGGAATTACCGCTGCATCGAACACAATCCCGGGGATTGTATTTATGCCGGCACCACCTCTCTCGGCACCCGGGCGGAGATATTCCGGGAAGCCATGAAGGCGGATTTTATCATTGCCACCGGGAATATTGAATTTCATTATTTTGCCGGGTACAGCGGCGGAGCCAAGGCTGTGGCTCCGGGGTTATGCAGCCGTGAGACGGCATCGGCCAATCACAGCCGCTTCACCAGCTCCGGGTGCAGGCCGGGAAATCTGGAAGGAAATCCCTTGCGCAGCGAGCTGGAGGAAATCGCGGACATGGCTGGTGTGGATTTTATCGTTAATGCGGTATTAAACGGAAAGAAAGAACTCTTGCGGATTGTGGCCGGCGATGTCCGGGCTGCTCACCGGGAAGGGGCCCGGTTTCTAGACCGGACTGCGCGACTCAAGATAGACCACCGGGCGGATATTGTGGTCGTTACCCCGGGAGGCGACCCCAAAGACTGTGATCTTTATCAAACCCATAAAGCCATGGAACATGCTTTGCCCGCCCTTAAAAAAGACGGCATTATGATTGCGGCAGGAGAATGTAAGGAAGGGCTTGGGGTGCCGGTTTTTGCCGGTGTGTTTGAGGACAATCCTCGTCCGGAAGACCTGGCGGCTGAATTAGAGTCTCATTTTGTGCAGGGCCGCCATATTGCTTCCCGTATGGCCGCTATTCACTTGCGGACGCCCATTTATCTTGTTTCAGAATTGCCGAATCAAATTCGCAATAAGCTTTTCTTCCCCCAGTTCTGCTCAGTCCAGTCCGCCCTGGACCAGGCAATGGAAATTAAGGGCCCCGGCGCCTTGGTTTGGGTTATGCCCTATGGCATTTCCGTGGTTCCGCATTATACGGGAGATCCGGTTCATTCATGATAATTTCCGCATGCGGTTGCGTTTTTTCGCCTGGATCATGTCTTTTATAATCAGAGACATATGCTCTCTTGTAAAGGTGGATTTATAAAGGTCCGCTATCGCTGTTTCCAATTCCTCGGCCGTCATAATAGGATGCTTAAAGACGCAATCCAGGAAATTATAATACCTCCAGGATTTGTCTTTCAGAAGGCGTCCCGCTTTTTTATACTTGGAATAAAGTTTTGATCCGGGGACTGGTGTTAGAATTGAATATTGAGGCATGATGTGATTATCCAGAACAAACTGCTTGACGGCCTGGAAATCTTCCGGAGTTTGATCATCAAAACCGAGGATGAAGGCCCCCAATACCCGGATGCCCTCGTGTTTTATTTTTTGAATGCAGGCCTGGTAATGCTTAACCCTCCTCGACTTCCAACCATTGGGATCTATATTGCGGATGTGATCAGGATTCAGGCTCTCAAGGCCTAAAAAGATTTCCCGGCAGCCCGCCCTGTAAAGCAGGCGGAGCAATTCTGGATCATCCGCTGTGGAGACATCTGTAATAGCCTGCCATTCGACCTTTAATGGAATTAATTTTTCAAGGAGCTTTAGGGAACGGGGTTTATTTACAAATAAGTTGTCATCGGAAAATACAATAAAAGGATTGGACACCAATGATTTTAAATAAGAAATTTCATCGATGATTTGATCAATTTCTTTATACCTGTATTTTCGGCCGTAAAGACTGGCGGCGCAGAATTCACATCCATGCGGACATCCGCGTGTTGTTTGAATAGGGTAGCCGGGATACCGGTGAGGCAGGATGCTGAAACGGGGCTTGGGAGACAAGGTCAGGTCAACCGGGTCCGGGGATTGATAGATTTCAGCGGCCTGTCCGGCCCGGAAGTCCTGCAGGAAACGCGGGAATGTTTCTTCAGCTTCGCCGACGAAAACCGTATCTGCATAGCGGTGGGCTTCCTCGGGGAAAACAGAAGCGTGGATGCCCCCGACGACAGTATATATTCCCTTTTTGCGGAAACGGCTGGAAATTTCATATACAGTTTCCGCTTCGCGGGTCATGCAGCTGAGGGCGACCAGGTCAAAATCTTCGAAGCAGTCAATTTCCTTGGCCTCTTTATGAATATAGCTTATATCCCAGTCTTCCGGAATATATGCGGCTATCGTTAATAATCCGAGGTTAGGGGTATTCCAGCGCAGGAAATACGTATGGATATCCGACAGAGCGGAGGTGATTATGGGGCTGCAGCATAATCCGGGGAAAGTAAATTTGGGTTGAATCAGCGCAATTTTCATTTTAAGCGGCCCTCTTTTTTCCACTGTGCGTATTTAAAACGGGCGGCGGCGCGGGATACCTTGCCGTTATGGGTTTTTGTGATCCAATTGGGTTTAACCAGGTGAACTTCTTGAGCGGTAATTCCAAAAGATTGGAAGAGAATCCGGCGGATAGACCTGTCGATTTCGTGCCGGGTATCATTATTTAAGCCCGGATATATTCCAGCCAGGACAATCACGTTTTCCGTGCCGCTTTTTGGATCGGAAATGCCGAGGATGACACTGCTGCGGGGCGAAACACCGGAGATGGAATCCAGGGCTGCTTCAAGATCCTCCGCGAAAAAATTTCCCCCCCCCATGATGATCAAATCCTTGCTGCGGCCGCAGACATATAATTTTCCATTTGCAATATAACCCATGTCTCCGGTTCTGAAATATCCGTTGGCGCCGGCTTGAGGCGAAGAACAGGATAATTTCCCATCAAGATAACCTTTGAACATGTAAGGGCTGTTAAAGACGATTTCGCCTATGCAGCGTTCCGGAAGGGCGTCCCCTTTTTGGTCCAGGATTTTCAGGTTGACGTTCTCCAAGGGATACCCGGAGCTTACATATTTATGAGCTTTACTATCATTCTGGGGAGCCGGCTCGGCCCGTTCCTTTCCGCCGGCGCAGATCATTCTTACCGAATCGACATGGGGCCCTCCGGGATCGGTGTCAAGGGAGACACCCAAAGTATTTTCCGCCAAACCGTATCCTGGACGCAGCGTGGATGGATCCAGCCCCAGCCGCTTAAAAAATTGACAAAATTTATCCACGCTTCCGGGCAGGATTGGTTCGGATCCGATGCCCAGTATCTTGATCGAATCGAGTTTTATTCCTTGATATATTTCCGGCCGGAAATATTTCAATGTATGTTCCAGCCCTGAATTAGGAGTATATGTGATCGTTCCCTTATAACGGTGAATCGCATCAAGCCATATTTCCGGATTCCTAAGCCAGGCAAAAGGAGAAATGAGAACCAGGGTCAAACCTGCGTAAAGCGGAAGTAAAAAGCCGGCGAATAGTCCGAAATCATGATAAAGCGGCAGCCAGTTGACGATCACATCATTTTTGCAATGGTGAACTTTTATTTTTAAGATATCCAGCATGCCGGTCACGGCGCGATGGCTAAGTAAAACACCCTTATTATGACCGGTGGTTCCGCTTGTATATTGGACATATGCGGTTTCTTCTCCGGTATGGTTTGTTTCAGGATTAAAAAAACCGGGAATGAAATCCTCTTTATTTAATGCGCTTTCCGGGATGATGCAGGATTGAATTTTTCCGGTCATTTTCCGTATCGTTTCGGCTGATTCATCCAAAGTGATAAGCCAGGGTGCCTTGGATTTTATTAACCGTTGGGACAGTTGGGTATGATACGCGTCTCCGCTGAATAAAAAATCCTTGTATGGAAACAGTGAAGGGACGGCCCCTGCGAACCAGGTTCCGAGCAGGGTAAAAATCAGTTCCGGTGTATGGCGGAGGGCGATAATCACCATCTGTCCCGGTAAGACACCCTGCTTTTTGAGAGCGGAAGCATATCTTTTCGTTTTTTGGAGAAGAGACCTGCGGGAAATAAAAATTTCTTCTCCGCGGGTGTCCCGGAATACAACGGCAGTTTTTTCCAGGGAGGTCTGTAATTGCTGAAACAGCGCCGCTGTCAGAGAAACATTCAGGCGCGGTGATGTCATTTTGATTCCATTTCCTGCTCAATCCTGGCGGCCATATCATTTAAGGTATCCATGTTCTCCACGGTTAAGTCGGTATCTGGAATCTTGACCTTAAATTCATCTTCAATAAAAACTGCAATTTGAACCAGAGAGAAGGAATTTATTAAACCCGCGGTGATCATGGGTTCATCATCTTTAAGGGGGTAATTTTCATTTTTAATAATTTCTTTGCGGATATAAGACCGAAGCCTGTTTTTCAATTCATTTCTTTCCATTCTTAATTTCCCATTCTTCATATAGTCACAGGACCTTGATTCTACATCAGGTTAAAATCCCTGATAAATAAACGGCGTGGCCAACCGGGATTGTGAAAAGAGCACAATTAAAACCAGGGCCGCCGCCAGCATAAAACTTTTTGACCAAAGGGACCAGCTGGAAAAGAATGTTTCACTGTTCTTTCGGTATTGAAAAAAATCAATCATGAATCCCGGGATGATGATCAGCGCGAGCCGATAGTTGGGAGGAGACCAGGAAAAGCCGGGGATCAGTCCTGTCGACAGCGCTCGCCCCAAAGGAAAATCCATGACAAAGACGATGAATCCAGCTGTCAACAGAAATAGAATTCCCAGTGAAGAAAGAATCCGGAAAACGCCCGATTTTTTACTGGGGATTTGAACCGGCTTGTTTATACTCCATAACCGTTCGCCCGCCAGCATGAGTCCCATGAGGAATCCCCAGGCAATGAAATTCCAGCGTACCCCGTGCCAAAGTCCGCTCGCCAGCATGGTTAAAACCGGGGGCATCAATATCACCAGATAATGTGCGGGATTTTGTTTTTTTCGCATCAGCGTTCGGGTCACGGGAAAGAAAATATACTCACGCAGCCATTGGGAGAGGGAGATATGCCAGCGGCTCCAGAAGTCGGAAAAGTTTTGCGAATATAAAGGATACAGGAAATTTCTGCTCAGCGTGATTCCGAAAAAACGGCTGACGCCTCGGGCGATATTGGTGTAACCGCTGAAATCAAAATAAATGCCGATTCCATACAGCAAGACCCAAAAGAAAATATGTCCGGCGGGATGCTGCAAAAGGGAGGAGAAAAGCTGAGGGGGAGCCGATGTTATAATGGTATCCGCAATCACCAGTTTTCGGATCAGCCCGAGAATAATAAGGGTTATGCCCTGGGTGATATTATCTTTTTCAATTTGGCGCGGTTTTTTCAATTGGGGGAGAAATTTTCGGGCATTTTCAATCGGACCGGCGGTCAGTTTGGGAAAATAAGCCAGAAAGAGTCCGAATTTGACCGGGTCGGCTGCAGGAGATATTTGCCGGCGGCGGATATCCACCAGGTAGGATACAGCCTGCAGGATATAAAAGGACATTCCCACCGGCAGAATGATACTCAAGCCTTCCGTCTGGGTGGAAATGCCAATCCTTGAGATCAAACGGCTGAGCTCGGGAATAAAAAAACCGGCAGTCTTAAATGCCAAAAGAAACAGAATATTAAAAAGAATGCCCGCGGTCAGCCAGCGTCCAGGCCGGCTGGATTGGTGAATAACTTGTCCCAGAATAAAGTTCACTGCGGTCATGACCAAGAGGATGAATGCAAAATGCCAGGAAAGCAGGCAGTAGAAAGTATAAGACGCCAGCAGCAGAATCAAATTTTGATGTTTGCGTGGAGTTAGGTAATACAGAATATAAACCCCGGCGCAGAATAAGAAAAATGAAGCTGTGTAAATATTCATTGGACTGTCTCCGCAAACTTTTCTGACAGCCAGGAACTGAACATTTCCGCCCCCAGAGCATTCATATGATTGGTCTGAATCCATAACCTGTCGCATTCAAATGCAGGGTTGTCTGCGGGGACAAAGGGAACCCGATACTGCGCGCAGCGGTCCCGGATGATTTTAACAGTCCTTTTGTGGTCCTGTTCTCCGTTTTTGTATAAGGTATTAAAATATGGATGCACCGGCATCTCAATCACGATCAGATTGGTTTTATCTCGAAAGGAGAGCAAGCGGTCCAAATCTTTCACCCGCTCTCTCGAAATGGAATAGTCTTTAAGATTATCACGAAATCGCTGGATTCGTTTCGGATCCAAAACCAAACTCCGGGTTGAGGACGGATTTTTAAAATTGCTGAATCCATATGGCGATACACGTGATTCTTTTCGCGAAATGCGGGCGGAAAAGTCCGGATACTGAAGCCACTGGCGGAAACGCAGGAAATACTGGAAAAAACGGGAATGTTCGGTCAGCCAGCCTGGAAAATTAAAATCCTGGTTCCGGTAACGGATCCAGGGGCTGGATAAAATGCGTTCCTGAGAAGGGCGGATTTTTTCGCTCAGCATCGGGACCGATAATCCAATAAGCAGCCATTCCGGATGATACTCATCCCAAAGAATATTTATCAGAGCGATTTTCGCAGGAAGAGTCAGTCCGGCCACCCCGAAATTATAGGCGGTCATTTTTCGCTCGGTTATTTCATTGTAACGCCGGCTGAAGACCTCGGGGTCAAAAGATACCATAACCTGGGATGTTCCGATCATGACAGCATCAATGCCGCCCTGCTCATGGGCAAGCCGCTGAGAAAGGGCAAAGTTCATATCTAAAAAATGGTGATTGATCCCGCGGCTGGACATAGGAAGGAGATTCTGGATAAACCCGATCCGGCTTGCGGTCTCCAAAATCCCCGCAAGGGCCAGAGTCAAAAAAAAGCTGTATATGATAAATCGTATTTTCACTTATTATACCTGTATTTTGTCGAATCGTTTCATCCCGCTTCCAAGTAGGAATTATTTAAGTATTGTATTAAATTAACAGATATTTTCAAGAGAAACTATAGTTACCTGAATGTTTCAGGGTTATTGACAGCAGGTTTTATCAGCGGCGATTGAATTCTCTCCTCGCCCGGAGAAATTTAAAAAAAACACGATTTTTGCAATCTGCATCGATATGTTTTTCAGATTTCAAATTTCAGATTTGAGATAACTTTTCTCTTTTTACTTTTTACTCATTTCGAACTAAATTAAAGCTAAAAAGTGAAGCGGTAGTTCATCTTGAACAAAAAGACATGATCGCCGCCGGCCTGAAGCAGGTCGGCCAAATCGCGGCCCAGGTCGAAGTCTCCGGGGTTGGATGCGTCCCAGCGGTTTTGGGTCCATACCGCATAAATGGTGGACCCGGGGCTGTATTCCCAGCGCAGAACCACGGTCCCGCGCATGGATTTGAGGTTAAAGTCCGGATCCCGGAAGGAAAAAGCCTGTGCCGGACCCGGGCCGTCAGGATCGACCGTGTACAAGCCTCCCTCTTTATCGATCGTTGACACATTGTCCTCACCGAAAAACAGAAAATCAAATGTCCGCGGGGCCTTTAATTCTTTGAATCTGAAAAAGTCTCCTGCCCCTAAAAAGGGCTGCAGATAGGCCTGTAAGCTGAGTTTGGGAGTAAAAGTCCAGTTAATCCGGATTTCCACGGGGAGAGTTTCCTGGATGATATCTGAGAAAATATAGCGGGTTCCGTACGTTTCTGTTTTAAGAGGATCTTGAATTCGCGTGACCCATTGTCCGCAGGAATGGCGCCAGGTATAGCTGGGGCCGACGGATAAGCTCAAATTTGAACGGGCTTTCCACAAAATTCCTCCGCGGAATGAATAATTATAGGCGCCGTAGGGATGGGTTCGGTAGAAAGCGGACAGGGAAAAGACCACGTGTTTCCGGTTGTCGCTGCTGACGCTCAGACTCCGGCTGAATCCCCATGGATAAAGACTCATCGGTCCCCCGCGGGTTAAATTGTGGTTGTACCGGTTCGGGTCGTAGCTTAAATAGAAATTTACGCTCCAATAATTTAAAAATCTTGCGAAAGCATTGAAATTATAGTATTCGTCGGTTTTATGCCCCGTGAAATCATATCCCCGGTGTGTGGACATGGTGATTTTCCAGTCGCGGAACAGGCTGCCGGGATGAAAGGATTGATATCCGGCTTCAGCATGTCCGTTGATCAGGTCTCCCCGGGAATGATATCCCATATCCATAGCATTAAAACCGGGAGAGATGGCACCCAGTGCGGTGTTGAAGACCAGGCGGCCCTTTTGCTTATTGATAAAAATCCGGCCGGCCCAGCCGTTAAGGGAAGCGGCATTTTCATCCACTGAAACATGGCCGGCATCGGGTCTTTGAAAATAATGGAGGAAAGATTTCTGCAGGCGGGTCATCGCATCGGATGTTCCGGTCACCCGCGTGCCGCCCAGCCAGCCGGTTACGACCCAGGTACGGTCCTGGTCCAAAAATGTCCATCCATCAAGAGCCAGGCTATGCGCACTGCTGGTGAGAGTGAGTTCCAAAGGGCTGTTCTTTAGATCCCGAATGACTGAGGTTGCAATAAGGCCCAAACCCTGGTGCCCCTCCTTGAAATCCTTTTGAGCGCGAAAAACACCGTAATGGGTAAAAGGCTCGATCTCCTGCTGTGCGCGCTGTCCGCTTTCATCTATGGCCGCGAATTCCCGCTGAGTCAAGGCATCCATAAAACCGATGTTCCAACCGTTTCCGATTTTTCCGGTTATTTTTGCAGCACCTAGAATAGTGGACCACTCCGGCGCATCCACGTAACCGGAGGTCGAAGGGAATCCTTGCGGGGCCCGGCCGATGCGGCGGCTGTAAAAGAAGCTGGGATTCCTCCATCCCAGATTCCGGACCTGGTTGGCCCCGCCGTATCCGAACCGGAAAATATCCGCGCCTTCAATAAAGAACGGGCGTTTCTCCTGATAGTATGTTTCCTGGTCGCTAATATTGATAACCGCGGGGTCCACTTCAACCTGACCGAAATCAGGATTGACTGTCATATTTAAAGTGAGATTACTCTGTAGACCGGCTTTAAAGTCAAAGCCGGCGTTTCCTGTGAATTCCCGGCCGCTGTTGAAGGGGTCGCCTTCATCATGACGGAGAAATCCGGCTTTACCCACGGAAAACGGCTGCAGTTCAATCAAGCGTCCGGGATGGATATCGCGGATTCCGGTCAGAGGGGCGAACCGCGAGACATATCCGCTTTCCTCTTTCGGTTTCCAGGCATACATATCCTTTTCACTCTTGCGCTGTATCGTGCGAAAAAAATTGACTCCCCAGATATAGTCAGCTTTTGGTTTAAAGCGCAGCTGATGGTAAGGGATCCGCATTTCCACTGTCCATCCCTGGTCATCTCTGCGGGCGGAGCTTTCCCAAACACCGTCCCAAGTTGGGTCGACGCCTTCGTCATTAAACAAAGTGCTGTCCATTATAGAACCTGCTGGATTAACCGCAAATTGAAATCCGCTTCTCCGGTCATAATATGGGTCGACGGCAAAAATAAACCAGTCCGAATCCACCTGGTCGTCCCGGCGGCCCAACCGGCTGACGATGTTTTCAGGGGAGCGGTCATATAAGCGGGCGGCGACAAACAAATTTTCCCTGTCAAAGGCAATCCAGACTACTGTTTTTTCCGTGGCTGGCTCTCCGTCGAGCGGATCGCTTTGGATGAATCCTGAGTAACCTTGGTTTTGCCAGCACGGCTCTTGCAGGAGGCCATCGATTTGCACCGGAGAATGCAGGGAGATTGCTTTAACGGTGCGGTCATGATTTTGCGGAAGAGAAGCCGGGGCATAAACCGGCCCGGCGAGTGAGGTCAAAAGCAAAAAGATAAGACAGACAATAGATTTTGACATAATAATCATCCTGAATTTAATGAACCTGGATTATTCAAAAAAAATTGCGGTATTTTTGCATATTTTTGAGGGGTTTTTAGAGAAAGATCCATGGGAAAGTTTTTCATTAATAAATTTTTATTTTTTCGCAATTTTTCACCCTTTTAGGCGGGGTCCGGAGGAGCGAAGCGACGTGAGGACCTTAGACGGCTTTGCTGTTAAGAATCTGTCCGTCTAAGGTTGCCACGGCCTGCTTCGCAGGCCTTGCAATAAAACTTTGCTGCAGGGCATTCGCGGTGAAGGACCACAGCTTCACGCCCTGCGCCTCACGTCTGCGGCAATCTCGGCCCGTGAATAATTCAGGGGAATCAACAAAAATATAATATCTGAAATATTTTTGCAACAACCTGCCGGCCGGGTGGAGCAAACGGCTGCTTTGTCTTGACTTTTCATTGGGATAAAAGGTATTTTGAAATGGTCAAAAGACGGAAGAAAATAAATCCTCCTGGAGGTTTCAATGTTTGTATTTGGACCGGTCGGCCCGATGGAACTGCTTCTTATCGTTTTTATTATTGTCATTATTTTCGGCGCCCGGCGACTGCCGGAACTGGGGAAATCCCTGGGACAGGGAATCAAAAATTTTAAAAAATCTGTCAGCAATCCTGAAGAAGAGGAGAAATCCGGACCTGAAAAGAAAAATGATTCCGATACTTAATCGCTTTTTTGAAGGAATCATGTACCTATGCCACTCTGTGAATGAAGAAAATGGCTCCATATGTCATCCTGGGGCCTGCGGCAGCAGGCCGTAAGGATTTTATGCTGCTTCGGCAGGTGAGACAGGACCGGCTCATTACACGAGGCAGCCTGAAATCTTTCGTCACTGCGCTTCTCGGAATGACACTCTCGAGTCATTTAGGCCAGGCTAAGAGATCATGAAACGAACCCTGGAAAAGCTCAACCGTGACCGGCAGGAAAAGGAAAAACGTCTTTCCCGGCAGTTGCAAGATATAAAAAAAAGGATTGAATGCAGTCGCGGGGATTTTGACCAAATTCAGGCATCTCTTGTTTCTCTTGAAGAACAACTATTCCGGGGAAAAGAGGCTTCGGCCGGGAAGGGCCTGTTTAATAAATCCAGGACCCGGCTGTCCCAAAAAGACACTTTTGATAAAAACATTATCTTTGCTCTAAAGCAGATCTCCCGGGCGCTTGCCCGCCAGAACCAGGATACCCGACAGTGGTGTGCCGATTGTGTTCATCTGGTGGAAACCGCAGCCCAGCTTATGGATGTGAAAGACAAAGAGTGGGATGCCTTAAGCAGCAATCATGTGGGCATGATTTTCAAAAGCCTGGAATGGAAAGTGGAGAAGCTCTCCGACAGCTATGAAGACGCCAATCTGCTGATGAAAAAGTTCCTCCGTGTCAAAGAAGACCTGGATTGCCTGCTGGCGGTTTTAGAGAAGAAAGAATCGCCTTCGCCGGAACAAGTGCGCGCTTTGGCCGGACCGCTTGAAGATTTTAAATACGCCGGTTTTGAAAACCGGTTTAGGGGCTGGGAAGAAAAGGTTAAACAGCAGCAGCGGGATTATCTGCCGTATTTCAATACCCGCCTTCCCGTGCTGGACTTGGGCTGCGGGCGGGGGGAATTTGTTCAGATGCTCCGCGATAACGGCATTCCGGCCGGCGGAATTGATGTCAATGAACAGATGGTGGATATCTGCCGGGACAAAGGGCTGGACTGCCGCAAAGCGGATATTATTGAAACTCTTTATGCGCATGAGGATAATTCCCTGGGAGGGATATTTTCTTCCCAGGTGATTGAACACCTGAGCCCGTCTTATCTCAAGCGGCTGGTGGAGCTCAGTTATTTCAAGCTTGCCCCGTCCGGGTGCATTATTTTGGAAACCATAAACCCGGCTTCGGTGTTTTCCCTGGTGGAAATATATTTTCTGGATTTATCTCATAAAAATCCCGTCCACCCTCAAACTCTCCGGTTTCTGCTGGAAAGCAGCGGATTCAAAGAGGTTAAAATCGAATACAGTATTCCTCTGGAAGAAGAACGTTTGCGGCCTTTGCCCGGGAATACGGACCGGGACCTTGCGATCAATGAGAATATCGACAAGCTCAACAGGCTGCTGTTTGCACCCTCCAATTACGCTGCAATCGCAGTGAAATCCTGAAAGCTTTACTCGACATCTGAATTGCCATGCAGCAGGGATTATTTTATTATAAATTCAAGAGACCCATTTCAAGGAGTTATGATGACCTTATATGCCGGATTTGATTTAGGCGGAACCCAGTTGAAATATGGGATTATCGATCAGACTAATAGTGTCATATTACACGACAAGGTGGATACTCCGGAAGATATTGATGATTTAATGAGGTTACTGCGTCAGCTTTGGGGAAAATTGCCGCGGGAGACGTCCAAACCCATACGGGCAGCCGGATTCGGTTTTCCCGGAATTTTCAGCCTGAAGAAAAAACAGATCCTTGAATCCCCCAATTACCCTGCGCTTAACAACTATGACTTGTCCTCGGCCCTCTCATCGTTTATTCCGGTTCCTTTTTTTATGAATAATGATGCCAATCTGGCAGCATATGGTGAATTTGCGGCTGGAGGCGGGGAAGATTGTGAGAGTATGGTCCTGCTCACTATAGGGACCGGAGTCGGCGGCGGGGTGATCCTCAGCAACCGGCTTTGGCGGGGAGAATGCGGTTTTGCCGGGGAAGTGGGGCATATAGTGGTCAATCCTGAAGGCGACAAATGCAGCTGCGGCAGCTGGGGATGTCTGGAGCGGGAGGTGTCCGGAGAAAAAATTGTGCGAAATTACCGGGAACTGAAACCGGATACGCGGGTCCGGACTTCGCGTGAAGTGTTTGAACAAGCGGAAGCAGGCGACAGCGACGCTGTCAAAGCATTTGAGAAAGCTGGACGCTACCTGGGCTTGGCCCTCTCTATTTTAATCAATATACTGAATCCGGAAGCCATTGTTTTGGGCGGAGGGGTGATGAAAGCCGGCCGGTTTCTGCTCGATCCTGCCCTTGAGGAAGCGGAGAAGCGGGCATTCACTGCTTCCTTTAAATGCACTAAAATCCGGGAAGCCCGGCTTGGCAATCAGGCCGGATTTATTGGCTGCGCCGCCTATGCCCGCTCAAGGTTGGATGAAGCATAAAAAAATGCGGCATATCAGAGGGGGGCGATCTCACCTCATCTGCTTCGCTTAGGTTTTACCGTCACACGACGGCTGTGAAGCAGCGATTGGATTCTCTCCTCGCCAAGTTCCTTCCTTTCCACCCACCACCATTGGCTTCGGAGAGAATCCAATCGCTGCTGACAAACCCTGCTGTCAAATATTTGAGACCCCCATGGGGGCAAGATATGGCCCTTATTCAATGCCATGGCGGATCGGGATTGAGAGGGCGATGAATAAAATAAAGGCGAGTGAAGCGTGAAAAACACATGACTGACAAGTAGACGGATACCAATGATTTCCAGTATAATAGTGATCTGGATAGTGAATAGATAACGGCTTTCATTTTAAATAATTCACTGAAATCCCAATATTAACACATGAAAAATATACGTAACTTCTCCATCATCGCGCATATTGACCATGGCAAGTCTACGCTGGCCGACCGCCTCTTGGAAAAGACCGGAGCTCTGACGGTACGGGAATTAAAGGAACAAGTGCTTGATACCATGGACCTGGAACGGGAACGGGGCATTACCATCAAGGCTCATTCCGCCAGGCTCATGTATAAAGCTGAAGACGGACAGGAATACATCCTCAATTTGATCGACACGCCGGGACACGTGGATTTTTCCTATGAAGTTTCCCGCAGCCTGGCCGCATGCGAAGGCGCCCTGCTGGTGGTGGATGCATCCCAGGGGATTGAAGCCCAGACCATGGCCAACACCTACCTGGCGCTTCAGCATGACCTTAACCTGATTCCGGTGGTCAACAAGATCGATCTTCCTCAGGCTGTGCCCGATTTGGTGCTGGGACAGTTGGACAGTATTATCGGATTGAAGCCGGAAGAGGCCATCCTGACCAGCGCCAAAAACGGGACCGGCATTAAAGACGTTCTGGAAAGGATGATTAAGGACATTCCTCCGCCGGCGGGAGAACCGGATGCTCCTTTAAAAGCACTGCTGTATGATTCCTGGTTTGATGTTTACAGGGGCGTTATCGTGCTGGTCAGGGTTTATGACGGGGAAGTCAAAACCGGGACGCCGGTTGAACTGATGTCCAACGGCTCCCTGTATACAGTGGAGGAAGTGGGTTATCTCACTCCGAAAATGGTCAGGACCGGTACCCTCCGGGCAGGAGAGGTGGGTTATATTATCGCCGGCATTAAGGATATACGCAAAGCCCGGGTGGGAGATACAATAACCGAATCCGGGCGGAAAACCGCTGCACCCCTCCCTGGATTTAAAGAGGCCAAGCCTATGGTTTTTTGCGGCATGTACCCAACCGGAGAAAGCAATGTGGCGGAACTGAGAAAGGCACTGGAAAAGCTGCAGCTTAATGATTTTTCTTTTTTTTACGAACCGGAAAATTCTCCTGCTTTAGGCCTGGGATTCCGCTGCGGGTTCTTGGGTTTGCTTCACCGTGAGATCATTCAGGAACGGCTGGAGCGGGAATTCGATTTGAATTTGATCACAACCGCACCAAGTGTGGATTTCCGGGTGACCGGTTCGGACGGCGAAGTGTTTCAAGTCCAGACACCCTCACAGCTTCCGGAACCGCATGAAGTTCAAACCATTGAAGAGCCGGTGATTGAAGCCTTGGTCTTGACGCCGGAGGAATATTTAGGCGGTGTGCTCAAGCTTCTGGAAGGCCGGCGCGGCGAACAAAAGAAAATGGAATTTATCAGTGCGCAGAAAATTTTCCTGACTTATCTTCTGCCCCTGAATGAAGTGGTCTACGATTTTTATAACCGGCTTAAATCAGTCTCCCGGGGATATGCGTCCATGGATTATGAATTGTCCGGTTACAGGGAGGCGGACCTGGTGAGGCTGGATATACTGGTCAATCAGGAACCGGTGGATGCCCTGTCCATGATCGTGCACCGTGAAAAAGCCTATCAAATGGGAAGGATGCTGATCACCAAGATGAAGGAGCTTATTCCCCGGCAGCAGTATGACGTTGCGCTGCAGGCGGCTTTGGGAAAAAGGGTTATCGCCCGCGAGACTATCAAGGCTTACCGCAAGGATGTGCTGGCCAAGCTTTACGGCGGTGACTATACCCGCAAAATGAAGCTGCTGGAAAAGCAGAAATCTGGGAAAAAACGGATGAAACGGGTCGGCCGGATTGATATTCCCCAGGAAGCCTTTTTAGCCCTGCTGGACATTCGCTGAGGAGGGCCTAGGGATTTTCTTTTTTGCCCGGCTCCTGTGTATATATCCTTCGACTATATAACCGTCCTCATCCGGGGGCAAGGCCACCCGGTACCAATTCCCGGCGATTTCTATCCCCTTCAGGACAGTCCCGGCTGAAACAGTTGTGATTTCAGCGCTCTGTTCATCCGGATCCAAGTGCAGGACCGCGTTATCAGCTGTAACCTCAATCTCAATATCACCGCTTAAGGGAATTTTCCTGGGTTCGGTTGGTTCTAATTGAGTTTGCGCAGCGCTGAAGGAGCCGGTGCGGGAGGGTTCGGTGAAAAACGGTTCTCCAGCCAGGTCGAAATAAAAATTTCTGATCATGTTGGCAATAACGTTCCAGGGGACCTTTCCGGCTGATTTTGTCATGGGAATAAATATAAGATGGAACCAGGTCGTGACATGGTCTTCATAGGTATACAGCCTCAGTTCGTTGCCCCGCTCATCCACGACTGCTGTTTCCAGGCGGTAGTGATCCTTGATCCAGGTGGGAATGAGGCCTAAGGTCACACCCGAAATGATTCCAGCCAGCATAGCGGCCGTTTGATTGCCGAAATTAACCACATCCAGCTGAATGTGATATTCCATTTCATCCGCATGGGATTCATCTGTCGTGTAATCGCTGAATAATCCGGATTCAGCTGTCAGTTGATTGACAAGCTCCTTAAGCTGGACGGTGCTTTCCGTATTTTCCACCGGCTGATTGATATCAGTTATAAACATGATGTCCAGATAAACGGAAGGTTTCGTGCGGACTTCAGGGTATTGGGATGAGGTCACCTCAGGCAGCTGATGTCCCGCGAAACTGGCGCAGCCGGAGTTCAAGGATACTAACGCAGCCACCACTAAAATCAGCCCGGTCCAAGGATAGATTATCTTCATGGTTTTCTTCATAGCGTCTCCCTTATCGTCAGCATAATAAAAAATATACTATAAAATGTTACATAAATGTGAATATTTTGTGATTTTTTTGGACAAATTTTGTATATTTTTTAATTGAGCACAATCCTTATTATGAATAGGCCGGACTTAAATGACTGACTGGAATGACTTAAAAAAAGAGGTGAATCAAGTCATTAAGCTTTTGGATGATTTGATTCCTGAAAAAACACATCTTTATCTCCCCTTGGTATCAGCTGTTTTTTTCTGGGGAATCAACCGGGTCCGGGATTGGAAAGAACGCATATTCGAATATGAGATTTGGCCGGTTCCTGCTGTTATTTGGGAAAAGCCGGATGAATTTATCCTCGATTTTTTTCGCTGCCGGCCGAAGCTGGCGTCGGAGTTTAAACCGGAGCTGGAGGCAGGCAACCTGCCCCGGTTGAGAGAATATTTTGATAAATTATATCCGGTCATAGGCCTGGAAGACCCTTTTCTCAAGGCTTTATTTGAAGATGAACTGGAGTCAAGCAATTACCGCGGATTGCTGGCGGGATATAAAGACCGGACGCGATCCGCTTTGGAGGAGATACGGGCTCTGCAAGGACATCCCGGCCTGCTTCAGGCAATGGAAGGCCTTTACCGGCATGCCGCATCTTTAGGGTCAGAGGTTTTGACGGAAACAGAAGTCCAGAAAAGTATAGTGCAAATCATTGAAAATCATGTCAAGAAACAAAATCAATAATTCCTTTTGCGGCTGGATGCAGCCCGCGGCTTTGTGCCTTGCTGTTTTGACGGCTGCAGGCTGTGTGTCTCACCTCAAGACCGCCAAATCGTTCTACCTGGAGGCTGAGCGGCTGGCTGCGGATTACCGGACGCACCAGGCAGCGGCTGCCTACAAACGGTCCCTGCAAGCCGCCGAAAAAGAAGCCGGTGCCCGCCCCTCGGCCCAGGCCTATATGGTCAAGGGGATGTCTCAAATGAAACTGCGGCTCTGGCAGGAAGCCCAGGAGAGTTTCGCAGCCGCTTTTGTTATGGGATTTGAAGATGGGGAAAAATGGGCCCGGGAGCTGGCCTTATTCGGCCTGGCTTCTTCCTTTCAAAACCTGGGTTTGGAACAGTCAGCCTTTCGAATCTATACTTATTTGCTGGACCGTTCCCGGATCGATGAAATCCGCAGGTTGGCCGCACAGAAATATGCAGACCATGTCCTGCGGGATGCCCGGACTTTACCGGAAAAAGAACGCCGCCGGCAACTTGAAAACTTGTTAAAAAAAATCGACCGGTTGACTGAAACCGATCTGGCCTGCGGATATTATCATTATGTGAAATCCCAGGTGCTGGGCCATCTTGGTTTCTTCCGGGACAGCCTGGAAGAGGCGGTGATGGCGCGGGAGCTGGGGCTGCCGGGGATGAAAATTCTTAGGGATAATGACAATCAGATCATTTTCTGCTACCGTGAATTAAAACGGAGTTTGGAGCCGGACGCATGGATCCGTTTTCAGGAAATGTATACGCTATGGATACAAAAATGGGGATGGCCCGGGCCGGAAAAGCCGGACTGGACAATGAGGTGAACGTATGAAGCCGACAATCGAATGGAAAGACGAACAAGTGATCATGATTGACCAGCGGCGCCTGCCATTGGAGGAAGTTTATGTCAAGTGCCGCCATTATGAAGAGGTGGCTGAGGCGATTGAAACCATGGTCATACGCGGAGCGCCTGCCATTGGCGTCGCCGCCGCTTACGGGATGGCTTTGGCTGTGCGCAATATGAAGGACAAGGCTTCTCTGGATGAATTCAATGCCGCTTACCGGCGGCTGGAGAGGACCCGGCCTACAGCCCGCAATCTCTTTTGGGCTCTCGAGTGGATGCGGGCGCTTTACGATAAGCATAAGCAAGAGGACCCGGGCCGGATCCGGGATATATTTTTACAAGAAGCGGAAAAGCTGGACCGGGAAGATGAGGCAACCTGCCGGCGTATCGGAGAGCACGGCCGGGAAGTGATCACATCCGGTCAGACAATCCTGACTCACTGCAATGCCGGAGCTTTGGCTACCGCCGGTTACGGCACTGCTTTGGGAGTTATTCGGGCTGCGCATGAAGCCTTAGGAAATATCAAAGTCTATGCGGATGAAACCCGTCCTTTTCTGCAAGGCGCCCGGCTCACCTGCTGGGAGCTGAAGCAGGATAACATTCCGGTTTATTTGATCACCGATAATATGGCGGGTTATCTCATGCATAAAGGAGAGGTGGATGTGATTGTGACCGGAGCCGACCGGATAGCGGCCAATGGAGATACCGCCAATAAAATCGGCACATATTCCCTGTCGGTACTGGCGCGTGAGAACGGCCTGCCGTTTTATATAGCTGCCCCCTTAAGCACGATTGATTTCAATTTGGACGACGGCCGTGACATTCCGATCGAAGAAAGAGATCCTCAAGAAGTCCTGACCGCCGGTGGGCAGCTTATTGCACCTCCGGGTATTTCTGTCCGAAATCCGGCTTTTGATGTCACGCCGGCAGAATACATTACAGGCATTATCACCGAATTCGGCATTGTGCGTCCGCCGTACCGGGACAGTCTGGCGCATTTGCGCAAGGAGGGGAAGGCATGAGATATAATCCAACAAAAGCAGTCTTGGCTGCACTCGTTCTTATAATGCTCGGATTTAGTTTTTCGGTATGTGCCGGAGAGGATGATTTTTCCCTTTATTACCATCAGAAAAAAAGCCTGTTCGAGAAGCTGCCGGATTCGTCCCATGAAATTGTTTTTTTAGGCGACAGCATAACCGACGGCGGGGCCTGGGCGGAGCTGTTCGGAAATTCAAGGATAATCAACCGCGGTATCAGTGGGGATGTGACTGCCGGTGTGATTTTCCGGCTGGAAGAGGTGACTCGTTCCAATCCGGATAAAATATTTCTGATGATCGGTATCAACGACCTGGCCCGCGGCAAATCCGTCACGGAAATCGTGGACAATATCCAAACCATTGTTAAGAAAGTGAAAAACGCCTCTCCAAAGACAGAGCTTTATCTCCAAAGTCTGCTGCCGGTAAACGGAGATTATCCTTACTTTCCGGACCACACCTCGCGGGCGGATGATGTGCTCAAAGTCAATGCCCGCTTGGAAAAAATGGCGCAAACCTATGGGCTGGTGAATATTGACCTATACTCATTTTTTAGTGATGATGATGGGAAACTGAAGCCGGAATACACCAATGACGGCTTGCACCTGACCGGCCCCGGCTATTTGATCTGGAAATCCGTGATTGAAAAATATATTACAGAGTGATGACCGCGGCTTTCCCTTCCCGGCCGTAATCATTAACGGCGGCAAGAGAATATTCCATGGAAATGTCCTGGCTTTGCGGTTTGTGGATATATTCAGTGACCGCGGCATTCACTTCCTGCAGTAATTGCCAAACCCCGCCGGTTCGCCGGTAGATCCGGTAGTGCCGGATACGGGCTGGACTGTTGTCCGGATTGGTTTCCCAGGTTAGTTTATGGAAGGTTTCCTGCAGGAACAGTCCCCGGTTGATGATTTTTTCACCTTGAAAATTGGCGGGAGCGTAAATGCGCCGTAAAGCGGTGTAATTCTGCCCGGAAAGACCGGACTGCAGTTTGTCGTAAGTGCGGTTCTGGGGTTTGAACAAAAACCCCGGTTTTCTGGGGGTAACCGTCCCGCTCCATCCAGGAGACAGGTCTGCGGAATAATGCCCCTGGGCATTGGTTTCAGGGTTTCCTGGCAATCCGGACAGAACCACGGCTCCCAGACCTGGGATATCGCTGTCTTCGCCTAAGACAACTTGTCCTGACATGGAAAGAGATTCTGTGTTCTCCCGGTGAACCTGCATCCGGGCTTCATTCTTCGTCACATTCTTAACCATAATGCCGTGTTCCGGATGGAACAATCCGCCTGCCTGGTTGATGGTGGTTTGGGCGTCTGTCAGCCAGCGGTCAATGAGAGGGAAATCCGGGTGGTGGCGTTCATTGTGATCGATGGGATAGAGCACGTGTTTGGCTGTCCAGTAATCCAGGGCCACCGGGTCCTGGGACGCGGTGATCTGATTGGTGTTAAAGGTGGTATGCTCTGGATATCCTGCCAGGGTTCGATGCGAGACCCAGATGGCGTCCATAATATTCAGGACCGGGGTTCTGACTTTAGCGATCATGGTGCCGGTGGTATATCCCAGCCCCAGATAATGGCGGAAGCGGACGCGGCCGTCGCGCATGCTGACCAGGCCGTAAAAATGCTTAAGAGCGCCGGTTATTTCCGACCCGCCCTGGTCATGATGCTTGAGGACGGGCACATTGATCAGCTTGAGATTCTGTGTATAACCGCTGCCGGTCCACAGGCCTTCTTTGAGTTCCACCCGGTTGCCGCCGGCGGTTGTAAAACAAGGGTAGGAAACCCGTTCAAAGCTGCGGTAGCCGTTGGTTACGTGGTCCTGATCGCTGATAAAGGTTTCCCGTACCGGGTCCAGGAGAAAAGCTGACACTCGAGGGTCTTGAAAAATGGAGTTTACAAGATAGAGAAAACTGTGTTTTTCATTGACCGCATTGGCATGGGTTTTGGCATCCGGATAATTTTTATAGGTGGACGTATCACAGGCCAGGCTGCCTCGCCCCTGGCCGTTTTCCACGATCACCACCTCTCCGCTGAATCCATCCGGATGGTCCAGGATTCTTTGGATCAATCCGCGGATAAGGTCGCTGTTGGTGGCACCGCGGTATTTCCACTGGGCATTGACTTTGATTAAAACAACGTCATGGGGCTCAATCATACCATCCGGACCGCAGAGCAGGGATTCATCCGGAGAGCGGTATAGTTTCAATTCCTTGGTCCCCATTAGGTGAATCAGCGATTCCACGCCGGCATGATAATGCGGGTTTTCAGAGGAAAAAAACGGCTGGGCAGGAATAGTGTCTATATGAAAGAGGTTGCTTTTCTCAATGGCATCCGCCCCGGACTTTTGTCCCAACAAACGGAAAGGTCCGGCAAGAGATAAAGCCGCCCCTCCGGCGGTGATGTTTTTAATAAAATTTCGGCGGGAGAATGTATCTTTTTTCATAAGAAAAATCCTTTTTTGTAAATAAACATTATTCTTTATTTTAATGATTTTTAAGAAAAGAGTAAAGAGTGAAGAGTAAATTAGTAAAAAGTGACAGCGGAGCTGTCATCCTGAGGAGCGAAGCGACGTAAGGATCTTATGGTGCCTCGTCTAGTGAAAAGTAAAAAGTGAAAAGTGAAAAGTGAAAAGTTATCTAATTAAAAATGTTGATTTTACAGAGTATCCAGCAATTGTATACGCATTCCCAGTCCATTCACGATTAACGGTTTACGATTCACTTCTTAGGCGTTTTGCGATTAACGCTTTGCGGATGATGGCGCGTGAATAATTCATATATTCCTCAAGTCAGGTATAATAAGGTACGGCATCGCCAATTTTGTGAATACTCATCCTGGATCATTCACGGGCCGAGACGACGACAATTTTTTATTTATTGTCGTCCTGAGGAGCGAAGCGACGTAAGGATCTTATGATGCATCGTCTAGTGAAAAGTAAAAAGTGAAAAGTAAAAAGTTATCTAATTAAAAATGTTGATTTTACAGAGTATCCAACAATTGTATACGCATTCCCAGTCCATTCACGATTAACGGTTTACGATTCACTTCTTAGGCGTTTTGCGATTAACGCTTTGCGGATGATGGCGCGTGAATAATTCATATATTCCTCAAGTCAGGTATAATAAGGTACGGCATCGCCAATTTTGTGAATACTCATCCTGGATCATTCACGGGCCGAGATTGACGCAGATTTTGGATTGCGGTGAGGAAGCCGTGGCCCTTCACTGCGACGAGCCGCAAGCCGGAAGATGCGGTGATATTCGGCCCGCCCGAAGGGTGAAAAAATTGGCGATTAAAATTAGATCAAAAAAGGAAACGTGAACGTAGTGATTTATGTTTTTAAATTAACAATGAATATAGTCACAAGGAAAAGAAAAAATGGCAGCGCCAATTTTTTCATGAATGATTCAGGAAAATGAATATTTTAGGGATTGAGACATCATGTGACGAAACCGCGGCGGCGGTTGTGACCGGAGATGGAGAGGTTCTCAGCAATATTGTGCTGTCCCAGGACGAAATCCACACGCCTTATGGCGGCATTGTCCCGGAGCTGGCCTCACGCCAGCATATTTTATCCATCACCTATATCGTGGATGAAAGCCTGCACCGCGCCGGGCTGACCCTGGGGGATATAGACGTATTTGCCGTCACCCAGGGGCCGGGACTGATCGGATCGCTGCTGGTTGGCCTGTCATTCGCTAAGGGCCTGGCTTATGCACAAAAAAAGCCGCTTATTCCCATCGACCACCTGGAAGCACATGTCCATTCCGTGTTCCTGGAAGAGCCGGACGTTCCCTTTCCAGCCCTGGCTTTGCTCGTCTCAGGCGGCCACACCTCGCTTATGGTCTTGGAGAAAAAGCTGCGGTATCAGATTTTGGGCCGCACTCGGGACGATGCCGCCGGTGAGGCTCTGGATAAAATTTCAAAATTTTTAGACCTGGGATATCCCGGAGGCCCGGTGATTGAGCGTCTGGCCAAAGACGGTGATCCGGAAAGCTTTGCTTTTAGTCAGCCGAAAATGTCGGACGGCAGTTTAGATTACAGCTTCAGCGGATTCAAAACCGCAGCCTTACGTCACATCCGCCGGCACAAGCTGTATGCGGACCATCCGCAGCTAAGGGATTTTTTGGCTTCATTCGAGCAGGCAGTGGTCACGTCGCTGCTCAATAATATCGAACGGGCCCTGGCTGATACGGAGGCTCGCTCCCTGATTCTTTCCGGAGGAGTGGCGCGCAATTCGCGCCTGCGCCGTCAATTCAAAGAACTGGGCAAACGTTCAGGCATACAGGCATTCCTGCCATCTCCCGCTTTCTGCACGGATAACGCCGCCATGGCGGCCGGCCTGGCCCTGCAAAAAATCCGCCAGGGCGAAACCGGAGAATTGGATCTGCGCTTGAACGCCTATGCCAGAAGCTGAGATCCAAGTGTCATCCCCGGAGCGAAGCGACGGGAATCTTAGACGGCTTCGGCAAGCTCGCTCGCGTTTATCTAGTCCATCTAAGTCCATCTATGTCTATTCGGTCTATTCGGTCTGTTCAGTCCTATTTATTTGAAACCTTGTCCGATGAAAGTCTTAAAGTGAACAGTTGCAATGGATACGGATTATGTCTCCGCCATCCCATATGGAGGCCGAGCGGGCACCCGGGATGACACATGTAAGAGCCTGCCTTATTCACGGGCCGATATTGCCGCAGATGCGAGGCACTCCGACGAAGGCGTGGTCCTTCATGCCGAGGAGGAGTAACGAAGCAGATGTGGTGAGATTCGGCCCGCCCGAAGGGTAAAAAAATTGCGGTTAAAATGAAAGTTGGGAAAAGAATAAACGTTTGTGGTGAATATTAATAGAAACCATGAATATCGCTAGAAAGGAAAAATTATAAAAACACCGCAATTTTTTTATGAATATGGCAGGCTAATCTTGTTCCGGATGAAAATTGAAAACAAACGGGGCTTCCGGCGGAGTTTTGCCGCCCAGGTGATCGAGCTCAACCGTGATCTGATACATATTGGTGTTTTTTAACCGGTATGCCTCCTCCGGGGTGAAGATCAGGTCCTTCACTTCATGACGGACTTCGCCGGAGAATAAGATTTCGTCAAAGTATTTTATCTTGACCCGGTAATATCCCTCTTCCGAACCGAAACGGAACCGGATATGTGTGAAAGGCCGCCAAGAGGTGATAAAAAAGCGGTATGTATACGGGGCGCGGCTTAAACGGATTTCTCCCGGGTTTTTCATCTTAGCGTCGCGGCTGATACCGTAAATGCCGGCCCGGTATGCCCCGCCGAAATCCGCGCGCGCCGGCGACAGCAGCACCTGGCGGGGGTAAAAGCTCAGCCAAAAAGAAGCCAGGAAAGTCAGGGTTAAAACGCCTCCGGTGACGGCCGGGAAGCCAATATTAAGCCTGATATCCTTTTTGACCGCATAGGCAGCAGCCAAGGCCAGAATTCCTGTTAGCCAGATATAATTGGGCCACCAGCCCAGGTTGTTGATTTTTAAAAAAGACGGCAAAACGTCAGGAAGATAAAAGTACATATTGCTCAGCGAAATGAAGATTTCCCCGCCCCGGAAGGTGAACTGGTGGGTGGTGGGCTGGTACAAGGCGGACGGATTATGCAGCAGCAGCCCCGCCATGACCAGGCTGGCTCCTCCGGCGATGCGAAACAGCCAACGGAAAAAAGACTTGCGGTTATATACCAGAAAATACCCCACAAGCAGAGCTAAGATCCAGACCAAAGGCGACAGCACCCTTGCCTGGGGGCTGTGGCCCTGGCGGTGGGCAAAAAATGCGTAATTGAGTACAAACGGCAGGCCGATCAGAAGCAGCATGACCAAGTCCCGGCGTGAACGCCGGAATGCCTCGATCAGGCCCAACAGGGCGAAAAAGTAAAAAGGCGAATACAGAAGCAGACCGTCCCGCTGGTCAAGAAAATAGTCAAACAAAGAGCTTATGCGCAGGTGAATCGGGGTTTTCAGCATCACCTCCCGGAAATTTTCCAGTATCTGCGGATTCAGCACGCCTTCATACAGGGAGATAGGATTGGCTGTTCCGTACAACGTATACACATAAAGATAAAAAAGGCCAATGGCGATAACCGGAAAAATCAGGAAATTTGCGGTCTTCCAGCCCAGCCTATGCTTTTTCAGATAAAGATAAAGACAGACCCCCAGCAGGGGATAGAAAATCATGTTGTACTTCAGTCCGAACCAGAAGAAAAGGGCCAGCAGAAACCCGGAAAAAAGCAGCTGAAAGACGGACGGCGCTTGGTCTGAACGGGCCTTGCGGAAGATATATACCGTAAACAAGGCAATCGGTACTTCCGGATAGATGTGAATCGAAAAAAACAGAATCGGAGCGGTAAAGGCATGAAAAAACCAGACCAGGGTGGCGGCATAGCGGTTTTTCCATAATTCCAGGGCCAGAAGGTAAAGCTGCAGGCCTAGAAGCGCGCCCCACAGCGCCAGGCTGGATTTGAGAATAAACACCCGGGCACGTCCCTCAAAAAACCGGCTCAGCCAGTATTGCGGAAGAATCAGGGCGGATACTCCCGGCTGACTGATGGGATAGATATAATGGGTGCCTTTTTTGCCGAACCGGGCGTACGGCCGGATTCGCAGGTCCGGGAACTGTTCGCGTGGGTAAAAGTTGTAATAATCGCGTTCGGCGTATTCATCGGCGACATTGATATCCCCGTCTTCGTACAGGCTGTCAGTAGTCATAAGGTAATAGGGTTCATCCCCTGAAAAGGCCAGTCCTTTTTGTAGAACCAGGATACCGGCGCAGAATGTATATATGAGGAAAGCGGCTGCGAACATAAGAAGCAGACGTTTCTTTCGGGGAATGCGGTGCAGATGGTCGGCGAGCCCGCGCGCGGGGCTTTTCATTCCGAAACGGCGCAATTCAAACCACTTGAGCAGCAGTGCTGCGGCTGTTACGAGTATGGTGAAGATATTCAGACGTTCCTGAAAATCAATGGCCGTGGTGTAGTGCACCAGGAGTAATGGTGAAAGCAGTGTCAGCAGCAGCGGAAGCAGTACCAGGTCGTCCAGCTTTCGTACCCGGTTCGGCGGAATATCGTAGTGCAGATGGCTCCACCAGCCGGAGAAAGTCTGTAAGGCCGCGATTCCAGCCCAGAGAATGGCGCTGGTTATCAGCAGAAACAAGAAACTCGGTTTAAAGGCATGATCTAAAAAAGAAAAGGAAGATACATGGATGTGCAGGTAGAGAAGAAAGGCTAAACCCAAAGCAATGAGCGGATAGTATATCCACATGCTTAAACGGGGGATAGAGGGCCTCTCTGTTTTCATGACAAAAGTACTTTAAACCCCGCAGGATTTTTGGTCAACCCCTACCATACAAACAGGACGTGAATTGTGATAAAATGAGGCTCATGGAAATATCTGCGGTTATTATCACATACAACGAGGAGAAGCGGCTGGCACGGGCGCTGAAAAGCCTGGAGGGCATAGTCTCCGAGATTGTGGTTGTGGACAGTTACAGCACGGACGGAACCGTGAGAACCGCTGAAAAATATACCGACAAAGTTTTCCAGCGAAAGTGGACCAATTATGCCGACCAGAAAAACTGGGCCAATGAGAAGGTGTCTCATCCCTGGATTCTGAGCTTGGATTCGGATGAATGCTTGTCCCCTCAGCTTAAAACCGAGATTATCCGGCTTAAAGGCCGGGAACCGCAAGCTGATGCCTTTTCCATGCCGCGCCGGGTCTTTTACCTGGGGCGCTGGATCCGGCATTCGGGTTGGTATCCGGACCGCAAAATCCGCCTGTTCCGCAAGGATAAAGCCAGATGGGAAGGTCCGTATGTGCACGAGAAACTTAAACTGGACGGTAATGTCATTAAACTCCGCGGCGATCTTCATCATTTCACTTACCGGGACATAACCGATCATATGCAGCGGATCAACCGTTTTTCCGGGCTAGGAGCGCAGAAGCTCTATGCCGCCGGAAAAAAAGCCCGCTGGCTGCACTTGCTGTTTCTGCCGCCCGTCCGGTTTGTCCGGACCTACTTTCTGAAGGCGGGATTCCTGGATGGATTCCCCGGGCTGGTGATCGCAGTTCTCAATGGATATGCCATATTCACGCGCTATGCCAAACTTAAGGAGATCTGGAAGAAAGGAGAGCGGATTGAGTCTGTTCCAAATTGACGCGGGAAAAGAATGGAGAGGGGGACAAAGGCAGGCGTTTTTTTTAACCCGGGAACTTAAAAGAAAGGGATATGGTTTCCGGTTTTATGTGCAGCCTGATTCTCCCCTTCACCGGAAAGCGGAAGCGGAGGGATTGCCGGTCTACCCGCTGAAAATGGGCAGCGAGGCCGATCTGAGGGCGATTTTCAAGCTGGGCCGGGCTATGAAAAAAGCCAAATGCCGGCTGGTCCACAGCCACGATGCCCATTCGGCCGCTATTGCCGCTGCGGCCGCATCCCGGGCCAAGGTTCCTATTCGAATAGTCTCCCGCCGGGTGGATTTCCCGGTAAAGAATAATTTTTTTACTCGAAAAAAATATGTTGATAACATTGATTTGATCATTGCGGTTTCTGAAGAAGTCAAAAGAGTTCTCGTCCAGAGCGGTATCCCGGACTGGAAGATCCGGGTGGTGCCTTCAGGTATTGACTACTCTCCGTTTGAAGAAGAACGTGACAAGTATTATCTCCACCAGGAATTGAATTTTGCCGATAATGATTTTCTGGTTGGGATTGTGGCCCACCTGGCCGACCATAAGGGACATAAATATCTGATTCAGGCGATGGAGGTTTTAAAGGAAAAAGCCCCGGCTGTCAAGTTGATTATTGTCGGCGAAGGGCCGCTCCAGCTGGAATTGACCCGCCAGGCTAAAGAAACCAAGGTCGACAATATGGTCTTTTTCATGGGCTTTCGCGATGATGTCCCCCGGGTCCTGGCATCTCTGGATTTATTTGTTCTGTCTTCCTATAAAGAGGGGCTGGGCAGCAGCATTTTGGACGCCATGGCCAGCCGCCTGCCGGTAGTGGCCACCCAAGCCGGCGGTATTCCGGAATTGGTGATACATGAAGAGACTGGCCTGCTGGTCCCGCCTAAAAATCCTAAAAGTCTGGCCGAAGCCATCCTGCGTGTGTACGAAGACCGTAAATTTGCTCAAAAGCTGGCGGAAAACGGTTACAAGCTGGTGCATGACAAGTTTTCCGCCTCCGGCATGGCAGAAAAAATCATCCGTGAATACGAACGCCTAGCCGAAAAAAAACGGATTCATTTTACTTTATCCTAACCGCGGTCTGGCCGCTAAATCTTCATTATAATGAGTAGTTTAGCCTTCTCAATGTCTGAAATAAGGACCTTAAAAAGCCTTTTTCAGCCTTGGAAAACGCATCTAAGGATTTCTAGTCATTGGAAATGAATTATCATCTTTAAAGCTCATTTTTTGCAGTAAAAAAGGAACTTTAACGCATTTATTAAAGAGGATCGTTTTAGTATTTTATTGGCTTTGAATAAAATATGGAGGCCAGGCCGCAGGTTATATGATAAAATTATGTTACTGGAGGACAGATGGCTGTCGACCGGATAGAACTGATTCTTTTGCAGATGCCCTACCGGCATTATTTTGAAACCAGCTTCGGCCGGGAGATCAACAAGACTTTTATTTTAGTGAAGGTCTATTCCCAGGCGGTCATAGGATACGGCGAGGTGACGGCGGACCGGCTGCCGCTTTACAGCTATGAAACCAATTCCACTGCCTGGTCGGTCTTCAAAGAAGTGCTTATTCCTATGGTTTTTGATATGAAATTGGAAGAGCCGGAGAATTTTATTCAGGCTGCCTCGATTTACAATGGCCACTCTATGGCCAAGGCCGGACTGGAATCGGCGCTGTGGGACCTGAAAGCCAAAAAAGCCGGGGTTTCCCTCAGCCGTTTATACGGCGCGTCCCGCCTGGAAATACCGGCCGGGGTAAGCATCGGCATTCAGGATGAAATTCCTCATCTGGTGGACAGAGTGCGGGAATTTCAAAGCCTGGGCTATCTCCGGTTTAAACTCAAAATCAAGCCGGGGTGGGATATAGATGCTGTGGCGGCGGTTCGGGAGGCGTTCCCGGATGTTCCGCTGCAGGCGGACGCCAACGCCGCTTACACCATTGCTGATTTGGACCAATTGCGCAGGCTGGATGAGTACAACCTGCTGATGCTTGAGCAGCCTTTTTCCGGGGAGGATTTATGGGACCATAGCCGCCTGCAGAAAGAGATCAAAACTCCTGTCTGCCTGGATGAAAGCATTAAATCTGAGGATTCCGCGCGCTGGGCCTGGGAGATGAAAAGCGCCCGCATCATCAACATAAAAGTCGGCCGGGTGGGGGGTATTCTGGAATCGCGCCGCATTCATGACTTTTGCCGGGAGAAAAAAATTCCCGTGTGGTGCGGCGGTATGCTGGAATCCGGAATCGGCCGTGCGCATAATGTTCACCTGGCGGCATTGCCGAATTTCCTGTTTCCTAATGACATCTCCGCCAGCCGCCGTTATTTTGGAATCGACCTGGTGGAACCCGCATTCGAACTGACATCCCGCGGCACTATACCCGTGCCGGACGGCCCAGGTATCGGTGTTATCCCGCAGGAAGACCGCATACGCGCCGCCGAGCTCCAGCGCCAGGTTTTCACCTGAAACTTCTTTTCTGATGGACAGATCAAATTATACTTGTTATACATAGTATAAAAGGGGGGAACCATGCTGGCGATACGTTTGGATAAAGAACTGGAAAAAGAAATCGACTTGCTGGCTAAAGAAAAAGGAAGCAATCGAAGCGCTATTGTCCGGGAGGCGATTATCCGGTACCTGGAAGATAATGAGGATCTGCAACTGGCGAAAGAGTCTCTGTCTCAAATGGAAAGCGGTAAATCGCTTAAGCAGTTAAGGAAAGAGCTTGCCGTGGACGGTTAGAATCAGCAATATCGCTGAGCGGCAGCTGCGGAAACTGGACCGCCCGGCCCAGAAACGGATTCTTGACTGGCTGAAGGAACGCCTTGGAGGATGCAAGAATCCGAGGCATTTTGGTGAGTCTTTAAAGGGATCTCATGCTGGATTTTGACGGTACCGCATAGGGGATTACCGGATTATCTGCGATATACAGGACCAGCGGGTTGTTGTCCTGGTTCTTGCTAGTGGCCATAGAAAAAAATCTACAAACGCTCCTAATTGTGAATTGGAACTGGTTTTTAATTGCCATGAACGTATTAATATATTATAATATATTAAAATTATAAGAATAGTCAGGGAGAAATATTATGTCCAAACTGAATAAAAGCAACCGGACTTGGCTGGAAGATACCTTTCAAGACAGGGTGAATTTCAACCCGGTGGAACGGCGGCTGTACAGCCATGATATCGCCGCAATTCCCGGTCTGTTCAAACCCCTGGTCGGGAACACCATCCCGGCGGCTGTGGTGCAGCCGAAAAGTGAAGACCAGCTCTCCGAGCTCATGCGCTGGGCCGCCGAGGAAAAGATCAATCTGGTCCCCCGCGGCAAAGCCTCCTCTGGATACGGCGGGATCATTCCCACCCGCAACGGCATTGTGGTGGATTTTTATTATATGAAGGATGTTTTATCCGTGGATGCGGACAAAGAAGAAGTCACGGTTCAGCCCGGAATCACGTGGGAGCAGCTGGACCGGAAGCTGAAATCCAGCGGATTGGAAATACGTCTTTACCCCACCAGTTATCCATCTTCTTCCGTCGGGGGATGGCTGGCTCAAGGCGGAGCCGGCATTGGTTCGTATCAGTACGGCTGGTTTCCCGAAAACGTGGTCAGCGCCCGGGCGGTTATGCCGGGGGGAGAGGTAAAAGAATTCCGCGGCAATGACCTGGATTTGATTGCGGAAGCTGAAGGGACCACCGGATTTATCAGTGAAGTGACCCTTAAGGTTCAGAAAAAAGAAGACATAGGTGTCGCGGCTGTCGCCTGTCCGGATGCTTTTACCGTATCACGCATTTTCCAAGACTTTATTGATCAAGACCTGCCGATTTGGTCGGTGGTGTTCATCAATCCCCGTATGGCGGAGATGAAAAACCGGGCGCCGCTGATGATGCATCACGGGCATCCGGTGGAAGAAAGAGTGATTCTGCCTGCCGCTTATATCTCCACGATCGCATTCAAAGAGAAAGACCGAGAAGTGATAATGAAAAAACTCCCGGGAATCGTCAAGAAATGCGAGGGCGAAATTCTGGACCAGAAAATCGCTGAGCACGAATGGGAGCACCGGTTCAAATTCATGGTGGTCAAGCGTTTGGGCCCGTCCCTGGTGCCGGCGGAAGTGGTGGTCCCCCTGGACAAGCTGGGACATGTGATGGAAGAAATCGAAAACAAAATCAATCAGCCGGTGGTAAAGGAAGGGGTGATTATACGCAAGAGCCGCGACGGCAAGCCGGAAGCAGTGATCCTGGGGTTTATTCCCTGCGATCAGCGGAAGTTTTCGTATAACTTTGTCTTTGGCTTGGTTTTGACTGTCCTTAAAATCGCCAAAAAATACGGCGGACGGCCTTACTCCACAGGGCTGTACTTTACCCGTGAAATTGAAAAAATTATGGGCCGGGACCGCAGCCTGCGGCTTAAGAAATTCAAAAAACAAATGGATCCCAAAGGATTGCTGAATCCGGATAAGGTTATGAAGTCCAATCTGGTCAGCCGGGCTCTTGGTATGGCTAAAACATTTGAACCGGTGGTACGGCCCTTCGGTAATACAGTGGTTACCAAAGTCGGAGAGCGGCTGGATAAGCCTGTCAAAGGCATTCCGCCGGATGTCGCCTGGTACGCTTACGGTTGTTCCCAGTGCGGGTATTGCCTGGATGAATGCGACCAGTTTTACGGCCGCGGCTGGGAGAGCCAGTCTCCCAGGGGAAAATGGTATTGGCTGCGGGAATACATGGAAGGCCGGGTGAAATGGGACCAGTTTATGGTGGATACCTTCCTGGTCTGCACGACCTGTGAATTCTGCAATTTGCGCTGCTCCGCTGCTTTGCCTATCGAACCCGCCTGGATGAAGCTTCGCGGCAAAATGATCCATGAAGACGATAGACTGACCTTCCCGCCTTTTGAAATGATGGCGGCGGCGCTCAATGCCGAAGGCAATATTTGGGCCGGCTACCGCAAAGACCGGACCAGGTGGTTCCCAGATGAGATGAAAGCCAAACATGGCCCTGGAGTGAAAGCGGATAATGTCTATTTTGCCGGCTGCACGGCGTCTTATGTAGAGCATGATATTGCCCAGGCTTCGACTACGCTGCTGGATGCCGCCGGTGTAGATTTTTCGATTGTGGGCAACAAGGAAAACTGCTGCGGCACCCCCATGCTGGTGGCGGGAAAATGGGGCGTCTTTGAAGACATCATGCGCAAGAATATCGCCGCAGTCAAGGAATCCGGCGCGGATACGGTGATCACGTCCTGTCCCGCCTGCGATATGATGTGGCGGCATACCTATAAGGATTGGGCGGAGAAGCTGGGCATTGATTATGACATCAAGACCAAACATTACAGCGAAGTTATTTCTGAAAAGATCAAGACCGGTGAATTTGAATTTACTCACCCGGTTGATAAAAAAGTCACTTGGCATGACTCCTGTCATATAGGACGCGTATCCGGTGTCTATGATGAACCCCGCAATGTGATTCAAGCCATCCCCGGAGTCAAATTTGAGGATATGGAGCACAACCGACAGGAAGGCCACTGCTGCGGCAGTGTGCTCTCTCTGATCAAAGAGCCGGAAGTGGCGGCGGATATCGGCGAAATCAGAATGGATGAAGTCAAGGATATCCAGGCGGACACCCTTTTGGCTCTTTGCCCCTGCTGCGAGGTCCAATTCCGGGTGACCCGGGATAAAAAGAAGATGGACTTGGAGATCCATGACCTGGCCAGCTTCGCATGCAAAGGGTTGGGTAAGGAATTCAAGGATCCCAGTCCGGAAGTCGCCCGGCAATGGGGCGTATTCGACCAGTTTATCACCCTGATGACCCCTGAAGGATTCGCTGATCTTATGTCTACCATGTGGCCGGAGATGCTGGACGCCATGCCCATGGGTATGGGAAAAATGATGCGCGGCATCGGCAAGATGGGTATTGCCGGTGACGCCATGTTCGGCATGATGAAACCCATGTTTCCGGTGCTGTTCCCGCGGCTTTTGCCCAAGATGATGCCGAAGGTCATGCCGGTCATGCTGGAACGGGTCAAAGAAAGGATCGATATGCCGGATTACATGGCTGAGCAAATGCCCGATTTAATGCCCAAAGTGATGGACAATCTGATGCCCAAGATGCTGCCGGATGTCGTCCCCCTAGCCGTGCCCAGTTTGATTGGTCATGTAAGAGGACGGAGTCAATAAATAACTTAGATCTCAAATCTCAAATCTAAAAACCGGTGCAGTGCCGAATGCCGCTCTCATGTCATCCCCAGGCAGTGCAGTGGCCGTGGGGATCTTAGACGACCTCGCTGGATGAGACGGATTAGCTTTAAGGGAACGGAGCACTTTGGGATTTTTCGTCGCTGCACTCCTCAAAATGACAATGTTTCATGGATGGAGGATAGGTAAAAAAAAGGCGGCTGAATAGACAGAATAGACAGAATAGACAGAATTGACATAGCTGTCATTTGACAATAACAGCCGTCAAGTGCTATATTCGCATTCCGATGCGGCGTGGTTCACCTCTAATATTTCTTTGCAGCTTAATATTGACTATTTTCGCTGTTTTCAGCTGCACATCCTGTGCCAACCAGGCATCATATGCCGGGCAAGACCGGATTCAGCAGGTTTTGCAAAAAAAAGAAATAAGCATCGGTGTTATTGATTCCGGCTTAGGCGGTCTATCCATCATCGCAGAAGCGGTCAGCCGGATGCATGCGGAACAGTCTTATCAAAGGGTGAGTTTTATTTTCTTCAATTCCCTTTTTCCTTATCCCGGAGGGTACAGCGGCCTTACATCCCGAAAAGAGAAAATCAAAATCTTCAATAATGCCCTCTATGCTATGAAGGAACGCTATTCTCCGGATATTATCCTTATCGGATGCAGCACTCTTTCCGATTTATTTCAGGATACGCTTTTTTCTCATAAATCTTCTAGCCCGGTCGTTGGAATTTTGGATGCGGGGGTGGCATTGATTTCAGAAAAATTGAAATCCCTCCCGGATTCACGGGTTATTGTTTTCGGAAATGAGGAGGAAACATTTGCGGATGTGTATAAAAAACGATTACTGAAGAAGGGTTTCTTGGATGAACGAATTCTCACTTATGCGTGTCCGGAATTGATTTCGTTTATTGAGAAGGACTATGATTCTTCGGAAACGGAAATGCTGATATATGCCTTTGTGGATGAAGCTCTTCAAGATCTGAATGGGGGAACCCTGCCCTTTTATGTTTGCTATAGCTGTTCCTATTATGGATATGCCCAGTCAATATGGGAAAAGGCATTTGAGGAAATAGGGCGCGGGCCGCTGGGCTATCTTAATCCCAATCCCCGGCTGGTTGATTTTCTTTTTCCTCTGGAAAAGCTGGACCGGTTCCCGGAGATTCAGATAGATGTCCGGGTCGTATCTATGGTGGATATTCCGGAAGAAACCAAACAGTCCCTGTCTCGTATTTGGGAAGCTGTCTCCCCGGCAACCGCTGCAGCCTTAAGACATTGCCGGGTCATTCCCGATTTGTTTGAATGGGAAAAATTTGTTGGCCGAGAACAGGAGTAAAGAGTGAGGCATAAAAAAACGGAAAAGAAGCAGGTGGAAGCGGGGATGGCGGCCTTAACGTATAAAAAAGCAGGTGTAGATATCGACCGGGCGGATGAATTCATCCGGAGAATCAAACCCCTCTTGGAGACAACGGAAAGACCGGGCTGTATGGGGAAAATCGGCGGTTTCGGCGGTTTTTTTCGTCCGGACACAGCGGGTATGTCCGATCCGCTGCTGGTGGCCTCCACCGATGGAGTCGGCACCAAGCTGATACTTGCGGAAATCCAGGGCAAATATGATACGGTCGGAATAGACTTGGTTGCCATGTGCGTCAATGATGTGGTGGTCACCGGGGCTGAACCGTTATTTTTTCTTGACTATATTGCCTGTGGCAAGCTTGAACCGGATCAATTGGCAGCTGTCGTCAAAGGGATAGCGGATGCCTGCCGGGAGGCGGGCTGTGCTTTGATCGGGGGAGAGACGGCTGAGCTTCCCGGAATGTACGCGCCGGGCAAGCTGGATCTGGCCGGATTTTGTGTCGGCCTAGTTTCTGGTGATCAGGTCGTTGATGGAGCCGGCTGCCGGGATGGAGACCGGATTATCGGTTTGGCTTCAAGCGGAGTTCATAGTAATGGGTTCTCTTTGGTAAGAAAAATCTTCACTGAAGCGGAACTGAAAGGTCCGAAAGGGAAAGATTTATTAATGCCTACCCGTCTTTATGTCAAGCCCATACTGCATGTATTGAAAAAAGTCCGGCTGAAAGCCATGGCTCATATAACCGGCGGGGGATTTATAGACAATATACCCCGTGTCCTTCCGGATGGACTTGACGCTGTAGTAAAAAAGGGCAGCTGGCCGGTCCCGGGAATTTTTCTTGATATTCAGAGGCGGGGAAAGGTATCTGAAAAGGAGATGTTCCGGACCTTTAACATGGGCTTGGGCATGGCGGTTATATGTTCTGAAGAAAATTCTGAAGCCGCCCTTAAATCCTTCCGGGAACAAGGGATGGAGTGCTGGGATATCGGTTCTCTGGTTTCGGGCGATCCTGGGAAGAAAAAAGTCCGGCTGATTTAAGAGTCATTTTTCTTTACTCTTCTTTCTTCTCTCTTTACACTAGAATTATGTCGAATAAAGTTGACCGCATTACCGAAGAAGTCGTATTGAGCGCGTTTTTGTCCATTGCGGAGGAGATGAGCTCTTCCCTGATACGGTCAGCATATTCCACGAATATCAAGGAGCGCCGGGATTGCTCCTGCGCCGTATTTGATCCGGAAGGGGGATTGATCGCGCTTGCGGAAAATATACCCATCCACCTGGGCTCTATGCAGGGGTTTATGGAGAAAATCGGGAAAGAAATCGATTCTTGGGATTTTCACAGAGGGGATATGGTGATCGCCAATGATCCCTATCTGGGAGGTGGATCCCATCTTCCCGATGTCACTATTGTGCGGCCGGTTTATTGCGAAGACAAATTATGCGCCTTTACGGCCAATATCGCCCACTGGACCGATATCGGCGGCCGGAGTCCTGGTGTGGGCACAGCCGGGGATTCAACGGAAATTTATCAGGAAGGGCTGCGGATTCCGCCTATCCGCTTGAGCCGGGAAGACAATATCCGGGAGGATGTGGTCCATTTGATGCTGTCCAACATGCGCAGCCGCGAGGAGCGGGAAGGCGATCTGCGCGCCCAGATTGCCGCCCTTAAGCTGGGGGAGCGCCGTCTCATCGAGCTGATATCCGATTACGGACCTGACCGGATCCGGAAAATCATCGAAAATATTTATGCCTACAGCCGCAAATGGATGCGGAAAGCGCTGCGGGATATTCCTGAGGGGACGTATGCATTTACGGATAAAATGGATGATGACGGGATTTCGGACAAATCTTTGCCGATTAAAGTTAAAATCGAGATAAGCCATAAGCCGGAGCCGGAAATCCGCTTCGATTTCAATGGAACGGCAGACCAGGGGGCCGGCGGCATCAATATGGTATGGCAGGCATTACTGGCTACAGTTTTATATGCGGTGAAAGCCGTTATCGCACCCGGGGTTCCCATAAATGCCGGTTTTCGGGAGGTAATAAAAATCAATGCGCCGGCCGGGTCTTTAGTCAATGCGGAAGCGCCGGCGGCGGTGGGCGGACGCACGGATACCGCCCAGAGAGTGGTGGATGTTATTTTAGGTGCTTTATCCGAGGCGGTTCCTGAGAAAGTCATGGCCGCTTCCAACGGCGCCACCACGGCCATCATTCTGGGAGGGACCAAAAGATTATCCGGCCAGGATTTTGTCTATGTTGAAGCCTTAGGCGGAGGCATGGGAGCCCGCTCCGGGAAAGACGGGCAGGACGGTGTCCAGGTGCATATCACCAATACGTCCAATATGCCGGTGGAAGCCATGGAGATGGAGTATCCGCTGCGCGTCCTGCGGTACCAGTTGGTTGCGGATTCCGGGGGAGCGGGGAAACATCGCGGGGGCTTGGCCATACGCAAGGAGATCCAAGCCTTAAAACCGGTCGTGTTTTCAGCGCATTCCGACCGCCACCGGATTCCGCCCTGGGGATTGAAGGGCGGGCAGGCGGGCGCCTGCGGAAAATTTCGGATTCTTAAAGGAGAGGAAGGAAAGCAGCCGCTGAAATCAAAGATTTCCGAAATCTTGATTCAGGAAAATGAAGTTTTAAGCGCCCAGACCGCCGGGGGCGGCGGCTGGGGGCCGCCGAAAGAGCGGAATAAGGATAAAATCGCGGATGATATTGCTATGGGCAAAATATCTCCGGAACAAGCCCAACAGCAGTATGGATATTCAGAGAGTGATTCCGAGGATAAATCATGAGGGGCGCCGTGGATATCGGAGGGACTTTTACCGATATTATCCTGTATTCCGATGAAGAGAAACGTTTTTGGAAAAGTAAAGTCTCCTCCGACCCCGAACATCCGGATAAGCCTTTTATAGCCGGACTCCTGAAAGCCTTGGAAAAGGCGGAGGCGGATATATCCGAAATAAGAAACCTGCGTCATGGAACCACAATCGTCACCAACGCCCTTTTGGAAGGACAGGGAGCGCGGACAGGACTGCTGGTGACAGCCGGATTTCGGGATATCTTGGAAATCGGCCGTCAGCAGCGGCCCGAGCTTTACGACTTAAATCGGGACCGACCGGCGCCTCTCGTCCGCAGGGATTACATAAAGGAAATAAAGGAAAGGGTGAGTGCGCAGGGTGAGGTTTTGGCGTCTCCGGATGAAGAGGAAATAAAAACCCGCCTGCGCGAACTCAAAGATCAGGATATAGAATCCCTGGCCGTGGGCTTTCTTTTTTCTTTTCTTCACCCGGACCATGAAGACCTTGTCAGCACCGCAGCTGAAGAAATTCTCGATGTTCCCGTTTACCTGTCTCATCGGGTCTCCCCAGAATTCCGGGAATACGAACGGATCAGCACCACGATTATTGCGGCGGTGGTGGGACCGCGGGTGATCCAATATCTGCGGGCTATTCAAAAAAAGCTCAATGAAGAGGGATTAAAACACAACAGCCTCGGCTTGATGCATTCCGGAGGCGGAACCGTCACGCCGGAGGATGCCCAAAGGCAACCCCATACTCTTGTGGAATCCGGTCCGGCAGCTGGTTTAATCGGAGCGGCGGAGTTATCCCGGAATCTGGAATTAGATAAAGTTTTGGCTTTTGACATGGGGGGCACCACGGCTAAAGCCGGATTAATCCGGAACGGTGCGGTCGAATACACACGGGAATATGAGGTCGGGGGTGACTTTCACCACGGCGGACGTCAGCGGGGGAGCGGCTACCCCATTCGCAGTCCGATGATCGATGTTGTGGAATGCGGTGCGGGCGCCGGAAGCATTGCCTGGATCGATAAGGGAGGTCATCTTAAAGTAGGCCCCCGCAGCGCCGGTGCTGATCCGGGTCCTGCTTGTTACGGGAAAGGCGGAGACCAGCCGACAGTAACGGATGCGCATTTGCTTTTGGGGCGTTTGAGTCCGGAAGGGTTTCTCGGCGGGGAAATGGAGCTGAGCAGAGAACCGGCTCAAGAGGCGGTTGAAACTAATTTATGCAGCCCCCTTGAAATGGAAATCGAAGATGCGGCTTCCGGTATTGTGGATATTGCGAACGTCAGCATGCTGCGGATTCTGCGCGTCATTTCGATTGCCAGGGGATATGATCCCAGGGATTTCGTGTTGATAGCGTACGGGGGAGCCGGCCCCCTGCATGCCGTGGAGCTGGCAGAAAAATTATCGGTGTCCCATGTGGTCATTCCGCGCTACCCCGGGTTGTTTTCCAGCTTGGGATTATTGTTTGCGGATATGAGCATGGACTTTGTTGAGACAGTTATGATAGGAACAGATGATTTGGATACAATCAAGCAGGCTTTGACTGAATTAAAACGGCAAGCGCAGGAGTGGTTTGAAAAAAATCAGGCGGATGAACCGCACCGGGAACTGAAAGTGACCGGAGATATGCGGTATTTTCACCAAAACTATGAATTAAACCTGGAGCTTCCCGGATTTGAAATAGACAAAGGCGATGTGCCTGAAATTGAAAAAAATTTTCATAAGGCACACGAGCAATCTTACGGCCATAGCGCGCCGGAGGAAGAAATCCAGATGGTCAATATAAGGGTTCGAGCTTTAAAAAAGATGCCGAAACCCAGCTTTCCGGAATTGGAAGGAACGGAAGAGTCACCGGAATCATCCGGCCGGCGGAAGGTTCGGTACGGGAAGGAATGGAAAGATACCCCGGTTTTTAAAAGGGAGCACCTGAAACCGGGGCACAAAATGAAAGGCCCCGCAGTTATTGAAGAAGCCGAATCCACCACGCTGATCGGACCCGGATGGCGGATGGAGGTGGATAAATGGGGGCATTTGCATTTAAAAAGTGAAAAGTGACAGCAGAGCTGTCATCCTGAGCGAAGCGAAGGATCTCGAGCTTCATCGTTTTGTGAAAAGGGAAAAGTGAAAAGGGAAAAGAACCATTTGTCATCCCCAGGCCGCGGAGCGGCCGAGGGGATCTTAGACTGCTTCGCTAAAAGGAAGCGGTCCCTATTAATTCGGCGATGCAGTACAAGATCCTTACGTCGCTTCGTTCCTCAGGATGACATGGTGTGTCTTTTTCTAAATATAAGGAGAGAAAGGGATGAAATTAATTAAACACGGATTGCTTTTTATTATTGTTTTTTTTGTTGCGGGCGGGGCAGCCGCCGCTGCCGGACAGGAAGACTTGTTTCCCGGCGGACGCTACGATGAAAACGTCCCTGAACCGGAAGATCATATCGGTCACCGTTTTGGGGAAAAACACACATTTACCTGGGAAATGGAACGGTATTTACACGCCCTGGACCAGGCCTCGTCCCGGGTGAAAATCGAGAGTTACGGCCGGACCTATCAAGGCCGTTCCCTGTATACGATTTTTGTCAGCAGCCCGAAAAACCTGGCGAATCTGGAAAAGATCCGGATCGCCAATTTGGAATTGACGGATCCCCGCCGGACTGACCGCGCCCGGGCGCAGAAGATTGCAGATTGGATGCCCTCGCTGGTCTGGCTTGGATATAACATCCATGGCAACGAAGCTTCGGGCATGGAGGCCGCCATCAGGACCCTGTATCAGCTGGCGGCGGGAACGGATGAAACCACCCTCATGATTTTGGATAATGTCGTCTGCATTATTGATCCTTGCCAAAATCCGGACGGACATGACCGGTTCGCTCATGAAGTGCGCTCCGTATCCGCGTTGGATTCGCATCCCCACCCAAGGGATGCGGAGCATGACAGCAGTTGGCCGGGAAGCCGCACCAACCATTATCTTTTTGATTTAAACAGGGATTTTTTCCTTAAAACCCAGATAGAATCTTTACAGAAGGCCCGGGTCTATCACCGCTGGATGCCGCATGTCTTTGCCGACGTGCATGAAATGGGATCGGATTCCACTTATTTTTTCTCCCCTCCCATGACGCCTTACAATCAATTTGTCAAACCGATGCTGATGAAATGGTGGAATATTATCGCTGAAGCCAATGCTGAGGCATTCGACCGGTTCGGATGGGGCTATTATACCCGGGAGAGTTTTGATGCTTTTTATCCCGGGTACGGGACGTCTTATCCTTCCATAAACGGGGCCGTCGGTATGACCTATGAACAGGCTTCCGCCCGCGGAGTGAGCATTCGCCGTGAAGACGGCACGGTTTTAACTCTTAAAGAGGCCGCCTGGCATCACTTCACCACGTCTATGGCGACTTTGAAGGTAACAGCGGAGCGACGGAAAGAGAAAATCATAGATTTTTATGATTTTTTTGTCACCGGACTGGAAGAAGCGGAAACGGAGCCGGTAAAAGAAATCATATGGACGCCTCAGCATGATCCGCAGATTGCCGCAGAGCTGGTTGAAAATTGCCTGATTGAAGGCGTGGAAGTGATGCAGGCTGTTGAGCCCTTTACCAATACCGAAGCTGTCTCGTACATGGATGGAAAGGTCTCTTCCGTGACCTTTCCCAAAGGAACTTATATCATTTCCATGGATCAGCCCCAAAAAATTCTGATCAAAACCCTGCTGGCGCCGGAATCTCCCTTAAGTCCTGATTTTATTCAGGCGGAAAAAGAGCGGCAGGCACGCGGTGAACGGGGGAATTTCTATGATGTGACCGCCTGGTCGCTGCCGCTTGCTTACGGAGTGGATGCGTACTGGACCCGGAAACCGTCGCGGTTTGAAGGAGATCCGGTTACTCAAAAACCGGATTTCACCGGTAAAATACTCGACAGTCCTTCAAAAAAGATTTATCTGATCCCATACGGCACATTGGCCGGTTCGCGGCTGCTGGTGTCTCTATGGAAAGAAGGATTCCGGGTTCGTATGGCGAGGAAACCGTTTTCAATTGAAGGAAAGCAATGGCCGGCCGGAACTTTAGTGGTACGGTCCAACCGGAATCCGGAGCTGCTGCATGAACGTATCCCGGTTTTAGCCCGGGAGACCGGGGTGGAAGTTGCCGCTGTGGATCATGAATTGACGGATGCCGGTATTGACCTTGGTTCCAATAACGTGGTCCACCTGGAAAGCCCCCGGATAGCCTTGCTGACCCATTCGCCGGTTTCTTCTTATTCTTACGGCGCCATTCACTACCTGTTCGAGCGGCGCTTTCATTTGGATTTTGTGCGTTTGAGTACGGATGATTTTCATGATCTGGAAGAATTCAATGTGCTGGTTATTCCGGACGGCAGGTATGGACGGGTGTTTGAGAAACCCCAGGTTGAAGAATTGAGGAATTGGGTTCAGGAAGGCGGAACCGTCGTTGCGGTTTCTGGCGCTTCCGATTGGCTGCGGCAGGCCGGTTTGGCAAAGATCGAACGGGTGGAAGAGGCTTCCGACCCGGAAGACCCGGAAAGAATGCTGCAGCCGCAATATACACCCGGTGCCATGGCTAAAGTTCATATTCATCCTCATAGTTTCCTTGGATTTGGGGTGCTGAAAAATTTGGCGGTGCAGGTCCGTTCAACCACCCTATATTCACCGTATGCGGATAATCCCCGGAAAAATGTCGGGCAGTATACAGGACTGGAAGACCTGAGGATATCCGGTTTTATGTGGCCGGATACGGAGAAGCTGCTGGCCGGGAAAATCTACCTTGGGGCTGAATCCCTGGGGCAGGGAAACCTGATTATGTTCGCGGAGGATCCCAGTTACCGGGCCGCCTTTCCCGGTTTAAACAAGTTGTTTTTCAATTGTGTTACTCTCGGCCCAAGCTTTGATATTCGATGAGCTTCACGGCATCGGGTCAGCCGGACCCGATGCCAGCTCCGCCTGCCCCCTATGTCATTCTGAGGACTGCGGAAGCATATGCATGTCATCCCCAGGCCGTGAATACGGCCGTGGGGATCTTATGCTGCAGCGTTTTGGGAAAGAGTGAAGAGTAAAATAGTATACACTTAGGGAAGTCTATAATGTTTTGCTGTGACCAGGATGACAGCTCTGCTGTCACTTCCGCGAAATATAGGGATTATCGCGGATATAAAAGCGCAGTTTTTTATCTGTGCTTTTCTTTATTCCGATGCGGGTGGCTCGGACGATATCAAAATCACGTGATCCGGCCGCGAGCAGGCGCAGGCGGCCTGCGGATAAGTCCTGTCCGTTACAGCCTGAAGTAATCCCCATTGCCTGAACGAGCTTCGCGGGTCCGCTGCAGAGATTCTTTATATCCTGCTGCCGCCGGCGCTTTTTCATTAAGGCCAGGCCCTCAATTGGCTCCAGGGCCCGGATTAAGACCGCTTCTCCTTCTCCCGGGCGGCCGGTTACGATATTGAAGCAATAGTGCATGCCGTAGGTGAAATAAATATAAGCCCGGCCTGAAGGGCCGAACATCACTTCGTTTCGCGGGGTCTTGCCGTTATAAGAATGGGATGCGGGATCATCTCCCAGGTAGGCTTCGGTCTCAATGATCATTCCGCTGGTGGTTCCCTTCCCTGATTCATACAGCAGGCGGCAGCCTAATAATTGAGGCGCGGACTTTGATGCCGGCTGGTCTAAAAAATCCGGAAACATATTACTTTTCCACAAAATTTTCCACAAAGTATGAAGAAATTTTCAAACGAATTTATTCTTCATCTTTTTTCGGGCCGCTCTTGGCGTAATTTTTCCAGCTTTCCGCCAGGCGCTGTAATTCCTGATCAACCTTGTGGTTTATCGTATCTTCCTCAAAAGTGCCGTCTTCCTTCAATTCTCCGGCCTCAAAGCCGGTCAGAATTTCCATGCCTTCATCCACGGTTTTTATAGGGAAAATGAAAAACCGGCCTTCCCGGCAGGCCTCGATGACTTCCGGTTTGAGCATGAGATTATGCACATTGCGTTCCGGAATAATGACACCTTGTGAGGTATTCATGCCTTTTTTCTTGCAGACATCGTAAAAGCCCTCAATTTTTTCATTAACGCCGCCGATGGCCTGAATTTCCCCTTTTTGGTTGACGGAGCCGGTGACAGCGATATCCTGGCGCAGCGGGATTTGAGCAAGGCTGGATAAGATGGCGTAGATTTCCGTGGAGGAAGCACTATCCCCTTCAACTCCCGAATAGGACTGTTCAAAGGCGATGCTGGCGGATAAGGAAAAGGGCCTGTTTTGGCAGTATTTGCCCCGCAGATATCCGGAGAGAATCAATACGCCTTTATTATGGGTGCGGCCGCTGAGATTGGCTTCCCGTTCGATATTGATAACGCCGGCGCGGCCTACGGAAGTGGAGGCGGTGATCCGGGTCGGTTTTCCAAAAACGGCCTCTTCCGCCATAGGATAGACGGACAGTCCGTTGACCTGTCCGATCACTTTGCCTTCTGTATCGATCATGATGGTGCCTTCATCGATCATTTCTGCAATTTTATCTTCGATCAGGCTTACCCGCTCAAACCTGTCTTTTATGGTTTGCTCAACATGCTGGCGGCTGACTTTTTCCCGGCCGTCTTGGGAAGCGAGGTAGTCGGATTCACGGATGATGTCGGCGAGAATATGGAAACGGGTGGTGATTTTCTGCTGGCGACCGGCCAGGCGGGTGGCATACTCCACCATAGCGGCAATGGCGGTCTTGTCGAATGCGGTCAGCTTTTCATCATCTACGATCTTTTTGATAAAGCCTGCGTATTTTTTCAGGATATCTTCATTTTTTTTGGTTTCCGAATCAAATTCCGATTTGACTTTGAAGATTTTCTTGAAATCCGGATCCATGAAATAAAGGATATTATAAATCCGGTTGTCTCCGATCATGACAACATTCACATCACAGTCTATTTCTTCCGGCTTAAGCCGGGTGGTGGAAAAGAGAAACAAAGAAGCATAGTTCTGGATTTCCAGGGTTTGGTACTTTAAGGTCCGTTTCAAGGTTTGCCAAACACCTGGTTCCGTTAATGCATCCAGGGCATTGATGACAAGGTATCCGCCGTTGGCCTTGAGAAAAGAGCCGGCTTTGATCTTGGTGAAATCAGTCCGCATGGTTCCCATTTTGGTCGGGGTCATTTCGATCGATCCGAATAAATTGATGTAGTTGGGATTGTTTTCCATAATCACCGGGGCGCCTTTGGTTTCGGAATTATCGATCAGCAGGTTAACACGGTAGATGAAAAATGGGTCTCCCGCCATCTCTCTTTTTTCTTTTTGCTGGTCATTTTTAAAGATATCGATGTTTTGAATGAGATTCTGCTCAACGGCATCGAGAAATTCCATGATCTTTTCATTCTCAAATTTGTTGCGGATGTCATTCACCAAACCTTTGATGATAGGGGTAATAGATTCTTCGTCCCATTGCTGCAGCTCTTTTCGGGTTTCTTCTTCTATATCCTTGAGTTTTCCAAAAATTTCTTCCAGCCGGTCGGTGAGGCGGCTGTATTTTTCTTTTAGTTCATCGAGTTTTTCTTTGGAAAATTTATCTTCCCGCATCATGTTTTCCAGTTTATTAAAGGGCGTAGGCTTGCCGTCTATAACCGGAATGAGGTCCGGCTTGGTGAACATGCCCATTTGGACTTGGATGACGGAAAATCCTTCCTTGGATACTTCCTCTTCAAATTTTTTCAGAATTTCCCGCTGCTGTTTTTTATGTCCTTCGACGATGCTGTCCCGTCGCTCCTGATAATATTTACTTTTCAGCAATTCCGGGATATTGGTTTTCAGCATCCGGATCAATTTGTCCATAGCATTCTTAAATGATTTTCCCTTCCCGGTTTGCAGCTTAATCAGCACAGGTTCATCCGGCTTTTCAAAATTATTGACATAGACCATATCTGCCGGGGTTTTGTGCTGGTCTTTCATTTTTTCCAGGAGCCTTTTAACTGTAGTGGTCCGGCCGGTGCCGGCCAGGCCGGTTATGAAAACATTATAGCCGAGACTCCGGATATCCAGTCCGGTTTTCAGGGATTTTAAGGCGCGGTCCTGCCCGATAATATCTTCACAAGGTTCGCACTCATCGCTGGATTCAAAGGGAAATGTTTCCATGTCCACTTTCCAGGCGAGTTTATCCACGGTTAAATTGGCATGTTCCGCGGCTTTTTTCATGATTGATCTCCTTTTTTCTTCTTCTTCTTTTTTCATAGCCTGCTGTATTCAGGATAGATATATTTTTCTTTTTGCAATGATTTTATCTATCCTGAATTATGACTCAAAAAATGACAGACATTGTCATCCTTAAGAGCGAAGCGACGCAAGGAACTTGTCCTGCCTCGTAGGATGAATCGGTACTGTCTAACCTGCCGAAGCAGCATAAGATTCTCCCAGCCTGCTGCTGCAGGGCATTCGCAGTGAAGGCGGCGGGGCTTCATGCCCTGCGCCTCGCATCTGCAGCAATTTCGGCCCGAGAATAATCCAGGCTATATTTTTATGATAAAGAAAAGCCGGAAACTTTCCAAGTATAAAAAAAGGGCCCGGGATTTCTCCCAGGCCCTCTTTGCAAAATATATGAAGGAAACCAGCTCTTACCTTCTCCAGCCGTAACCGCGGTTGCCCCGGTAGTTATACCATTTACCCAAACCCCGGCCGCAGGGGCCGATTCCGTAATTGTAGGTGCGGTAATTACGCTGGTAGCCCCGGTAATCATTACGCGGCCGGGTGAGACCAAGTCCTCTTCCCGGCGCAGCATAATTCCCGGAAAATCCGCGTCCGCGGTTTAAGCTGCGGCCGTAAGGATATGCCCCCATTCCGCGTCCTCTGCGGAGATAACCGCCTTCGTTTCTGTAGTAACCGCTTCCGCCGCGAGGAAAACCACGCCCGCCTCTATAATAACCGCCGCCGCCGCGGCCGTAGCCCGTGGTGCCGATGAATCCGGGTCCGTATCCATAGCCCAGTGAATCCAGCCTTTGACGCTGTTCGGGAGTTAAGATGTCTCTGATCTTTTCCTGATGACTCTCCCACTTTTCGTCAAGACTGTTTTGAAGTTCGGTGATACGGTCCCATGTTTTATCGAGGCTGCTGCGCGCGGCGGCGGGATTCATTTCCAATTCGTCCAGCTTGCGGTATTGGTCATCCAGTTCGGCTTTCAGAGCATCTGTTTCTTTATAAAATTCCTGCTGCAAACGGTCGATTTTTTCCTGCTGCTCCGCTGTAAGATTGACCTGTTCCCGCCAATGATAATCACTTTGGAAGCCTGGGCCGTAACCGGAATACGGCTGTGCCCAGACCCCGGGAGCGGTGACTAAAACCAATATAGCCAAAGCGCTTGTCAAAATGTGTCTTTTTTTCATTGTATTACCTCCGAGAGATTATTTTTATTTCCATCACCCGTTTTAATTGCAAGGATTGTGCCAAGCTTGTTTTTCTGGAGAACTTGGCTAAAGGGAGCAAACATAGACTAACAAAAATGTATTTTAATCTACAATTTTGTTGGATTTTATCGTAAGACCGGGATCGCAATGCGGCCGGGACCTGATCCATAGAAGTATTTGGATGAATCATGTTTTTACGGTAAAATGGACATGATTTGCCGGATGAAAAACTACATAAACGGGGATACCGCAGATGCCGGTTAGGAAGAAATCTGAATGGGCAATATTCGATTAAACCGCTACATACTATCTCATATACCTGATTCTTTGGAATCAGACCGGATCGTTTTACGTCCGTTGACCAAGGGTGATTTTACTGATTTTTTCTCATTCGTCCGTGATGAAAAATCCACCCGGTATCTTTCGTTAACCAGAGAGCAAAAAACCTATAAAGGCGCCGGAGAACTGCTGGATTTAATCGTGGAGCGTTATGGGCGGAAAAACCAGATTTTTCTCTTGGCTGTGGTTCGGAAAAAAGATAACCGTTATATTGGAACAGCCGGTTTGTTTCCAATCAAGATTTCCCGAAATGCGGAAATTTTTTATTCTCTGCTTTCAAGGTATCGCGGCAAAGGTTATGCGTCCGAGGCCTCCACCCGGTTGTTGGCGCATGGATTCACGGAATTAGGGCTGGAACGCATTGTCGCCTATATTTTCCCTTCGAATGAACCATCCGCCCGTGTGGCGAAACGGATCCGGATGAAGGATGAAGGGTTTGTGCTTCGGAAACAGCACGGTCTCCAGGTCAGGCTGCGGCTTTTTTCAATGACACGCGATGATTTTTTTGCCTGATCCGCGGTAAAAACCGCAAAACGTCATGGAACCGTGAATCGCAATTCGTAAGACTGAGCCAATCATCATTTTCTTTAAAAAAGAATGAGCAGTGAAATATTTGACAAAATATTTTATGGGGATTAAACTTTACATTTAACCTGGATCATTCATGGGCCGAGATGGCATAATATTGCAATTGTTTATGAATGAATCATGTGCATAACACACCACAAACGATGAAAATGTATCCATATATCATTCTAAGGTCTGTAGAGCAGGCCATGAGGACTTTGTCCTGCTTTACTCATCAGGATAACAAGGACTTGTCATTTTCAGAGCATTAAATCAGTATAGGGAGGCTTTATTATGTTATTTTTTCGTGAGGGATTTAAAAGAAGTCTTATTGCCGGAATAGCCGCAATTGTGGTTTTTTCCCTGGTGCAGCCGCCGGCTTATTCCGGAGGTCAAGAACTCGTAAAAAATACAGATCCGGCCAAACGACTGGAATGGTTTGATCAGCATCAGGAACTGAAAAACAGCTCTCCTTTCAAGGAGTTAGAATGGCGGCTTATCGGTCCGGATATAATCAGCGGGCGCTGTACGGATATCGCCGTTCCCGGTACAGACCGGAATGTTGTCTATATCGGCGCTGCGACCGGAGGGGTTTGGAAAACGGTTAACGCCGGTACGACGTGGGAGCCGATAATGGATGAAACACCGTCGATGTCCATCGGTGATTTAGCTGTTGCTCCTTCCAATAATGACATTGTATGGGTCGGAACCGGCGAAGCCAATATATTCCGGGCTTCGGTTGCCGGGACCGGCGTTTATAAATCCACGGATGCCGGCAAAACCTGGCAGCATATGGGCCTGGCCGAGACCCATACCATTGCCCGCATTCTCATTCATCCGGAGAATCCGGATGTCGTGTTTGTGGCATCGCCCGGACATGAGTGGACGAATAATGAGGAACGGGGTGTGTTTAAAACCACAGACGGGGGCGAAACCTGGGAAAAAGTTTTGTATGTGAGTGATAAAATTGGGGCCGCCGATTTAGTTATGGATCCGTCCAACCCGGATACGCTTTATGCCTCGGCCTGGAACCGGATCCGCCGCCGCTGGAGCGATCCCATGCCGGGACCCGGTGACGGCATTTTCAAATCTACCGACGGTGGGGAAACCTGGGAGCTGAAGGTCAACGGCCTTCCCGACCTGAAGAAAACCGGCCGTATCGGCTTGGATATCGCCCGTTCTAATCCTAATGTGATCTATGCATATGTGGATAATCATAACCCGGGACGGATGGCGGAAGCCGGAGAGAGGGATGCATACGGCCGGCAGAAGCAGGGCCGTGTCATTAAAGGAGCCGAAGTTTACCGGTCGGACGATAAGGCTGAAACCTGGCAGAAGGTCAGCCGGGACAACCGGTATATGGAGGGTTTCGGCGGGACTTACGGCTGGGTATTCGGTCAGATCAGGGTGGATCCCAATGACGAGGATGTCGTATATATTATGGGTTTGCGCCTGGCCCGGTCCACCGACGGAGGCAAAACTTTCGAGACATTATATTTCCCCGGACTGCACGGCGACCATCATGGGCTTTGGATCAATCCTGCTGATTCCCGCCATCTTATTAATGTGAATGACGGCGGTGTGAATATTTCTTATGATTTTGGTGAAACCTGGCAGAATTTTCATCGCATCCTCCCTCTGGTTCAGTTTTATAATGTTGCCTATGATATGGAAAAACCCTTCAATGTATATGGGTCAGTGCAAGATCACGGCACGTATATGGGCAGTGTGGAGCATGAAATTGTAGGTAATGACTATCTCAGGAATATAGAAACAAGCTGGCGCCCGGTCCCCGGAGGCGAAGGAACCCATGTGGCTGTGGATCCTGCGGATTCCCGGATTCTTTATTCATCGACCTTTTACGGCCGCTTACAGCGCTCGGTTTATAAAGACGGGGAATGGGTCAGTAAAAATATTCTCCCGAAGGTCGAAGAAGGCGAGCCGCCTCTTCGCGGTCAGTGGATGGCACCCACGATTATTTCTCCCCATAATCATTTAGTCATCTATCATGGAATGCAGTACCTGTTCCGTTCCATGGATCAAGGCGAAAACTGGGAGAAAATCAGCCCGGACCTGACGTATAATGATCCGGACAAACAGGGAGCCTGGCCCTTTGCCATTCCCTATGCCTCCCTTACGGCTGTATCCGAATCCCCATTTAAGTTCGGCTATATCTACGCCGGGACCGACGACGGCCGGGTTCATGTGACTAAAAACGGCGGAACCGTGTGGACGGAAATCACAGACGGCCTGCCTTATAATAAACATGTGTCCCGGATTGTGGCGTCCAAATATGATCCGGATACTGTCTATGTGACTTTAAACGGCCGGCGGGATGATGATTTCAACGATTATATTTATAAATCGGCTGATTCCGGCCAAACCTGGACGGATATTTCCGGAAATATTCCCGGTGGACCAGTCAATGTCATCCGGGAAGATCCCCGAAAAGAAAATATTCTCTATGTGGGAACGGAATTGGGTGTTTATGTCACCCGCAACGGCGGTCAACACTGGGATTACCTGGGAAGCGGACTGCCCGACTGCTTTGTTTGGGATTTGATCATCCATCCCCGTGATAATACGCTGGTGATCGCGACTAATGGACGCGGCATGTATGTAATCGATGACGTGACAGCCATTCAGGAAAGAGAATAAAAGAACGCATATTTTGTCAACCTGAGGAGTAAAGCGGCGCCGGAATCTTCAACTGCCGGGCTCGCGGTCAAAGCGTTCTTGTTGTCTGTCTAAGTCTGTTCTGTTAATTCAGCCTGCTCGCTCCGTTCGCGTTCCTAGAGTTCCATATGATCAACGAGTCCAAGGTCAAAACAATCTGATTTGACAGGATAACTTTTCACTTTTTACTGATTTCGCACTAATAAGCCGGGTTTATTTGACCTTGTTGGTGAAAGACCTTAAACTATCTTTTTTTGAAATGAAATTAGCCCGGAGTCCAGATTCATCCGGCAGCCGGGCATAAGTAAAAACGGAGGATATTATGCTGGAAACATTTCGCGGACGCAGTTTTTTAAAACTGTTGGATTTCAATCCGGAAGAGATACGGTTTCTTTTAGATTTTTCTTTACAGTTGAAGAAAGAGAAACAATTGGGCATTGAAACCCCGAAGCTGGCAGGGAAAAATATTGCCTTGATTTTCGAAAAAACCTCAACCCGGACCCGCTGCGCTTTTGAAGTCGCTGCTTTTGATCAAGGGGCCCATGTCACTTATCTTGGCCCCACCGGCAGCCAAATCGGCCATAAGGAAACCATGCGGGATACCGCCCGGGTTTTAGGCCGGATGTATGATGGCATCGAGTACCGGGGTTTCGCCCAGACAAAAGTCGAGGAATTAGCCGAATATGCCGGTGTCCCTGTATGGAATGGATTAACCACGGAATTCCATCCCACACAGACCTTAGCGGATTTTATGACTATGCGGGAACATTCTTCCAAACCGCTGAAAGACATAAGTTTTGCATTTGTCGGGGACAGCAATAACAATGTCTGCAATTCCCTGCTGGTGGGTGCGGCGAAAATGGGCATGGATATCCGGGTGATAGGACCGGCGGAGCTGCATCCGGAAGAGAAATTAGTGGAAGACGTCCGGAAAGTGGCAGATAAGACTGGCGCGAAAATCCTGATATCCAATGATATTGCGGCTGTCAAAGGATCCGATTTCATTTATACGGATGTCTGGGTATCCATGGGCGAGCCGGATACGGCGTGGGAGAAAAAAATCAATTTATTAAAGTCGTATCAGGTAAATAAAGAATTGATGGACCTTGCGGAAAATCAGGATGTCAAATTCATGGATTGCCTGCCCGCTTTTCATAACCGCGATACAAAAATCGGCGAGGAAATCTATCAAAAATTCGGACTGGAAAGCATGGAAGTCACAGAGGAAGTATTCGAATCGGAAGCTTCCATCGTTTTTGATGAAGCGGAAAACCGCCTGCACACCATCAAAGCTGTTATGGTGGCGACGCTGGGAGAATAAGTTAAAACGTGGATGGAAATCCGGATTTAGCCGTTACCTGGATCCAGACAGCGCTCCATTGGGAGGATCCCGCCGCTAATCTGGCCATGTTCAGCCGGAAATTGGACCAGGTCTCAGGCAGAACCGATTTGATCATTTTGCCGGAAATGTTCAACACCGGCTTCTCCATGCAAGCGGAAAAGCTGGCGGAGGATATGAACGGGCCCGGAGTCAGCTGGCTGCGGCAGACGGCCGCGGATAAAGGCTGTGTTGTGACGGCGTCGCTGATTATCAGGGAGAGCGGCCGTTATTATAACCGGTTGATTTGGATGCGTCCGGACGGCTCTTTTGATTCCTATGATAAACGGCATCTTTTCCGGATGGCGGGCGAGCACCGCCGCTTTTCATCAGGGGACAAACGGCTTATAGTCAAGCTTAAGGGCTGGCGCATCCGGCCGCTGATTTGTTATGACCTCCGTTTCCCGGTATGGAGCCGCAGCCGCGGCGATACCGATGTTCTTATCTATATCGCCAACTGGCCGCAGCCGAGAAGCGGCGCATGGAAAATTTTGCTTCCGGCCAGGGCGGTTGAAAATCAGTGTTATGTGATAGGGGTGAATCGTGTGGGCCAAGACGGCAATAGATTAGCGTTTTCCGGTGGTTCCGGTGCCTATAACGCCAAAGGCGAAACCCTCCGCGCAAGTCCTCCTTCTGAGGCGAGTTGCGATACGGTTGATTTATCCTGGGAGGAACTGCATCATTTTCGTCGTAAGTTTCAAGTGGAGTTGGATGCGGACCGGTTTGATGTCTTGTGAGGAATCAAGCTATAATTCTTACATGAGGCTCTTAGAACTGAGCCGAGGAGGGAACAATGAAAACCTATATTTTGATGACAAAGCTGGCCCCGGAAGTCAGCAAGCAAATGAAGGACCGGGCGGCTTTGGGACGGGCTTGGCTGGATCAAGTCAAAAACAAATGTCCGGAAGTGAAATTCCTTGCTCATTATGCTTTGTTGGGGTCGTATGATTTTTTGGATATCTATGAAGCCCCTGACGAAGAAACCGCGGCTAAAGTATCCATGATCAGTCTTTCGAATGGCGCCTTCCAGGCGGAGAGTTGGACCGCGATCCCTTATAAGCGGTTCCTGGATCTCTGCGAAGAAGTATGACTCTATGAGTTTGTTTTCTCATCCCCTCCAGTCTAAACTGCCCCGCATCGGCACCACCATATTTGCTGTGATGAGCCGGATGGCGAAAGAATACGGAGCACTCAATCTTTCCCAGGGGTTTCCCGATTTTCCGGTTTCAGATGCGTTGATAGACCGGGTTCATTTTTATATGCAGAAGGGATTCAATCAATATGCGCCTTTAGAAGGAGTCGATATTCTGCGGGAAGCCGTCTGCAGTAAGGCGGCGGCATTATACGGTGCAGACTATCACCCGGAAAAGGAAGTCAATGTCACAGCCGGAGCCACCCAGGCGATTTATACCGCCATTGCTTCGGTTGTGCATGACAAAGACGAGGTTATCCTGTTCTCCCCGGCTTATGACAGCTATGCGCCCGCCGTGGAAATACACGGGGGTGTGCCGGTCTATTCTTACCTGCGGCCGCCGGATTATACGATCGATTGGGAAGAAGTGGAATCCTTGATTTCCACCCGGACGCGCATGATTGTGATCAATACACCCCACAATCCGACCGGCTCGGTTTTAGATAAGGCCGACATGGAAAAACTGGACATTATTACCAGGGATACGGATATTATCGTGCTCAGCGATGAAGTCTATGAACATATCATATTTAATGGGAAGACCCACTGGAGTGCGCTTGGGTTTCCGGGGTTGAGGAAGCGCAGTTTTGTGATTTTTTCCTTCGGCAAGCTGTTTCACTGTACAGGCTGGAAGCTGGGATATTGCCTGGCGCCGGAGTTTTTAATGAAGGAATTTCGCAGCATTCATCAGTTCATGGTGTATTGCTGCAACACACCGGTTCAGTATGCGGTGGCTGATTTTTTAAAAGATCCGGACAATTATTTGCATATCGCTGAGATGTACCAGCAGAAAAGAGATATCTTTGTGGACAAGCTGCGGGATTCTCGTTTCAGCTTCAGTCCTGCATCCGGATCCTATTTTCAGCTTCTTGACTACAGCCGGATTACGGATGAAAATGACATGGATTTCGCGGCCAGGCTGACCCGGGAGCATAAAATCGCTTCCATACCGGTTTCCGTTTTTTATCCTGACAAAAGGGATGAGAAAGTTCTTCGTTTTTGTTTTGCCAAGCAGGAAGAAACTCTGGAAAAAGCCTCCGATATTCTGTGCCGGATTTAACGGGGCCGGGTTTTTAAAACGTTTGTCAGCGGGGTATACGGAAAAGTTGACAGACACCGGAAAATCCGCAATGATTTGAGGTTGCTGCGAAGGCAGCTCCCTCAGGACGACAAGGCTGCCCTTTGCGACAAATGAAAAGGCACCACATGTCATTCCGAGGAGCGAAGCGACATCGGAATCTTAGACGGCGCTTGCACGAGGAGATGGTTCCGGTTTATTCAGCGAAGCAGTATAAGCCCTTAAAGGCTTGCTATCGCAAGTCTCAGGATGACATTATATGTCTTTTCCAAAAGGAAGAATTCATGTTGGTAAGAAATGAACAAGAACAACGGAAGAAAAGAAAATAAAATTAAAATTATACTGGTCTCTCCCTATGAAATCAGCATTAATGTGGCCAGCGGCATCAGATGCTTATCATCGTATTTAAAAGCCCACGGCCATCATGTCGACCTTATTTTCATGTCGCAAAAGGGAAGGTTTAAACGCTATGACGGCCAATTCACGAATGAGCCTTACAGTGGGAAGGCGGTGCAGAATCTGATCGATTTATGCCGGGATTCGGATTTGATCGGCTTTTCTTTTATGACGAATTTCTTTCTCAAAGTCCGCGATCTGACAGAAAAAATTAAACAGCAGCTCGACACGCCGGTCATATGGGGCGGTATTCATGCCACAGTCCGGCCGGAAGAATCAATCCGGTATGCGGACATGCTTTGTATAGGAGAGGGAGAAGATGCGCTTCTGGAACTGGCGGAAAAATTCAGAAGCGGGGATATTCATCAGATCCGCAATCTCTGGATAAAAAACGGGGATGAAGTCATCAAAAATCCGGTTCGGCCGCTGGAAGAAAATCTGGACCGTTTTCCCTTTCAGGACTATGATATCAGCACTCACTACGTGCTTGACGGAGACGAAATTATTCCCATCGATGACGAGGTGCTGGAGCGGGTGATGCCCCGGGATTATGAATTCACTCCCCCGCGGATAAGGTATTATATGATAACCGCCCGCAACTGTCCTATGAATTGCACCTATTGCTGCAACAACGCCCTGAGAAAAATCTACCAGGGGAAAGGCCAATTCGTCCGCAAACGCAGTATCCCCAATGTGATTCATGAACTGGAAACCATCTTGGAACGGTTTCCCTTTTTTAATGAAGTCAGTATTTTTGATGATACCTTTTTTTTCCGCAGCCCCGAAGAGATGAGGGAATTCAGCCGGCTTTATAAAGCAAAGATAAATTTACCCATTACATGCAGCGCCTCACCCCAGACTTTGCATGAGGATAAACTGCGCTACCTGACGGATGCCGGTTTGTATAACATGAGTATCGGGTTTCAATCCGTCAGCCAGGACACACTGAATAATGTGTTTAAACGCCCCACGTCACGGAAACTCATCGGCAGGACTATATCCCTGATGGAGCAGTTCAAAGATAAAATACCCAGGCCGGTCTATCATTTCATCATCGACAATCCTTATGAAAGCAATCAATCCATCAAAACCACTATAAGATTCATGATGAGATTTCCCGCCCGGTCCCGGATCTATATGTTTCCTCTGACTTTTTTTCCCGGGACGGAACTCTATGAGCGGGCGCAGGAGGACGGCCTAATTCAGGATGAGATCAAGGATATTTATCTCCGCTTCTGGACCATCGACCATGTTCACAATCTCAATTACCTGACCATTCTTCTTTATTTTGTGGTCTGGTCAAAATTTCACCCCCGGGTCATGCGGGCCGCCAATGCCTTGACCCGCGCTTTGATGCAGGATTGGATTGTCTCCCTTATGGACAAAAAAGTCATGGTCAAAATGCTGTATGCTCTTCTCAAATCTTATATGGCGGCGATTCGAAAACTTGGAAAATTAAGACGGCGCGGACTTGTGCTTCAATCCGATTAGGCCGGTTCGCTAAGGAGACAAAATGCAAAAAAGACCATTAGGCAAAACCGGTGAAAAGGTCTCTCTCTTGGGAATGGGTGGCTTTCACCTTCTGGAAATCCCACGGCAGGATGTGAACTTTCTTCTCAGCCGTTATTTGGATTTGGGCGGAAACTATATTGAAACTTCCGCCGGCTACGGCAAGGGAGAATCGGAGAAAAGGATCGGAGAAGCTGTCAGCGCCCGCAGGAATGAATTTTTACTGGCTACCAAGGTGGACCAGCGGGATAAAGACGGCGCCCTGGACACCTTGAACCGGAGCCTTCGGCATCTTGGAACCGACTATGTGGATATTTGGTTTATGCATGCCGTACAGGACAGGGATGCCGCCAATGAAATTTTAGCTCCCGGCGGCGCCCTGGAAGCGGCTGAAAAAGCCCGGGAACAGGGTAAAATCCGGTTTATTGGTATTACCGGCCACGGCCAGCCGTTCGGCTTAATGCATGCCCTCCAGAAATATGATTTTGATGCGGTCATGGTTCCCACCAATTATTATGATCATTTTAATTTCCCTGATGTCACTGAAAAATTGATCCCGTTAGCCCAGCTGAAAGGGACAGCGGTGATCGGAATGAAGGCCTTCGGAGACGGGTACCTTTGGCGTTCTCCTGCAAGAGCCCTCCGGTTTGCTCTCAGCCTGCCCGTTTCTCTAGTGGTGGCAGGGATGAACACCCGGGAGTATCTGAAAAAAGACATGGCGCTGGCTGAAGAATTTGAACCCCTCTCCCATGCCGAAGTGGGCAAAGTATACCGGGAAGCGAAGGAATACCGGGATTATGTATGCCGCCAATGCCCCAAATGCGATCAAATCAAAGGGATTCCGGTCAAGCGGATTTTTGAGCTGGAAGGCTGGTATGACCGCCAGATGTGGGACGGAAGAGTTGTCAATCCTGAAGATTACGCCCTGCGTGTGCGTCTGGGACCTTGGTTTCATCAGCAGGAAGCGGCCCGTAATACCTTTTATTGGGATGATATCCATCTGGATGAATCCGATTATAACCGGGAGGACCTGAAAGATTTTTGCCCTTACGGAATAGATATTCCCCGGAAACTCCGCATTGCCGTATCCAAGCTCACCAGCGATTGGTCTTTGGAATGACATTCCAAAAATATTACGATTGAAATCTGGATCCCTGGCTGGAATGATGAAAAAACATTTCATTTTATTGATTGTAATATCGGTGCTTATGTCCCTGCCTTTTCCAGCCTTTGCAAACGCGGATACAGGGACGTTTCGCCTTCATATTCATTACGGACAATGGAGCACCGGATGGCTGGGCGGCGGGATTGAAGAGGAGCTCAACCGTTCACTTGAGACTGCGGTACGGCAGGCGGTGCTGGAGCAAATTGGAATTGATGTTTCCAGCAGCCTTATTTCCCGGTTTATACCGGATATTGTTCCGGAATCCGGAGGTTCCAATTACGGTATTGAATGCCGCTGGTATCCGGATGGCGGCCGCTCCGGCTTCAACTTGGGGCTGGCCTTTGAGAAGACATCAATGCGTCTTTATTTTCCTTTGATTGAAAGCCGGATGGATGTGGGGGAATATGCTCAGATTCAAGCACAAGCAAGCGGAGAATATACGATGAGTCCATTCTCTCTGCATGTGAGTGTGGGATGGGATATTCCCGTATCTCGTTATATCCGGCCGTTTATCCGGGGAGGAGTTGGAGCGGCTTCGGCAAGGGCTTTAGAAAATGGGATGGTTAGCTACGATTATACCGGCGGGATTCAGATTATGGATATCCTTATAGCGGAAATAAGCGGGAAAGACAGTATGAATTTTGTAGAGTTTAACGAGTTGATGGAACAAGCCGGTGAAGAATTTTTACTTCCCGGCTTTGTACCGTTTCTGCAAGCGGAACTGGGTATTCTCATCTCTCCGGCGCCGGGAATGGGAATTACGGCCTCTGCCGGATTTTGGGACGGCTTTCTCTGGCGGATGGGGATCAGTTTGGGCCTTTTTTAATTTACGATTAAAGGAGTTTGCGCTATGAACAAATGGATGCGAGTGATCCGGACGCCGTTTTTGCTGCTGCCGCTGGCTTTAGCTGTCCTGGGAACCTGTTCGGCCTGGTATGATGGGTATTTTCATTTCGGGCATGCGGTTTTAGCTTTTACCGGTCTGCTGCTGGCCCATATAAGTGTTAATGTCCTTAATGAATACCACGATTATCACAGCGGGGTGGATTTCAAGACCACGCGGACTCCATTCAGCGGCGGAAGCGGTGCCCTTCCGGAAGGGCTGGTGTCGTCCCGTCAGGCATTGATTCTGGGCTGGACGGCTTTGCTGATCAATGTGCCCATCGGGATTTATTTCTGCCTGGTTAAAGGCTGGGCGCTTCTTCCGTTATTGATTATCGGAGCGGTCTCCATTGTGCTGTATACGCCTTTGTTTTTGAAAATGGGGTATCCGGAATGGGCGCCGGGATTGGGACTGGGGGCTCTGCCGGTTCTGGGGACATATTTTGTGCAGACCGGACAATACACCTTAACGGCTCTGGCGGCGGCGATTCCTCCCTTTCTGCTGGTGCATAATCTCCTTTTGCTGAATGAATTTCCGGATATGGAAGCCGATAAGACAGCCGGCCGCCGCTCATTGCCTATTGCCGCCGGCCGCAAAACCGCGGCTGTGCTGTATTCTGTTTTCACTGTTATGGTCTATGTCTGGATCGGTGTTGCCGTTCTGATAGGGTGGATGCCGGCACCGGTGCTGCTGGGCTGGCTGACCATTCCTTTTGCTGTCAAAGGCATTAGAGGGGCGCTGAACTCCACCACTCCGGAACTTTTAATGCCAGGCTTGGGCGCCAATGTGATGATGGTGCTGCTGACGCAAGTGCTGATGGGCGCGGGTTATATATTAGCAAAGCTTTTATGAGAAAGAAGTATACACTTGTGCGGATCTTTCCCTTTTGTCATCCTAAGCGTAGCGAAGGATCCTAATGTGCTTCGCCTAATTATTCGGGCCGTTTTACAAGGCCCAAGCAGGTTGGGATCATGTGTCATTCCGGGGAGCGCAGCGACGTCGGAATCTTAGAAGGCGTTTGCATGAGGAGACGGTCCCGTTTCATTCGGCGAAGAAGCCCAAGATTGCCACGCGGCCTGCGGCCGCTCGCAATGACGAGAGGGCCGATTCGCTCAGGATGATTCTGACGCGTCAAATCCGAAATAAATGAAAGAACCTAAAACACGACCCCTTCAAAAAATGTTCAACCGGGTCCCCCGGCGGTATGATCTGATCAACCGGATCATCACCTGGGGGCTGGACCGGCCCTGGCGTAAAAAAGCTGTTTGCCGCTGCGAGGAGCATCATCCGCAAACCATATTGGATCTAGGCTGCGGAACCGGTGATTTGGCGATACACCTGGCGGAAACGGCGGATTGGCGGCCCCAGATTATTGGGTTCGATTTCAGCCGCCCCATGCTGGAGGCCGCGGTAAAAAAAGCGGAACCGCTGCAGAATGACCGTCATTTGACCTGGATACAGGGCGATGTCCGGGAGCTTCCCTTTACGGAAAGCAGTCTGGATTGTGCCGGGATTTCCTTTGCCTTCCGCAATTTGACCTATAAAAATCCGTACAGGGATGTGTTTCTCCGGGAGATCTGCCGGGTACTCAAGCCGGGCGGCCGTTTTATCATTGTAGAGTCCAGTCGCCCGCAAAACAAGCTGATCCATGTTCTGTTCCGTTGGTATGTTCGTCTTTTCGTCGCCGCAGCAGGACGCCTGGTTTCCAAAGACCGCGGAGCCTACCGGTACTTGGCGGAATCCGTCATCCGTTTTTATCAACCGGAAGAGGTTGCCGCTTTGCTCCTGCAGGCAGGATTCAGCCGAGTGGACCACCGTCCCTTGTTCTTCGGCGCGGCCGCATTGCATACGGCGGTTAAATAGACGTTGTCATTCCCGGGAAATCACCCATATCATTCCCTTGCTCCACCCATGTCATTCCCTTGCTCCACTCATGTCATTCCCGGAGCGAAGCGACGGGAATCTTAGGCTGCCTCGCCGAATGAAACGTACTATAAATGAAATGCGCGCGAAGCGCGCAAGAACCCAAGCAACCCAAGTAACCCAAGTAACCCAAGCAACCCAAGTAACCCAAGCA
>CAZDJZ010000006.1:0-118764 GCA_964505785.1 uncultured Eubacteriales bacterium | reverse complement strand
AACCGGAAATTTTCACGTTGCTAAGATCCGGAAGTTTTTACGTTGCCTTGACAAGGCTTAATGTTTTTTTGACTTGGAACCGTATCGTATGTTATAAAGTGTGGAAATTTTGGGATATATGCGACAAGCCAAACTGATTCTATACGGCGGCAAAGAGTATGGCGGGGGTGTTTTTGGTGCCGAAAAATCTGCATCCGGAGAAGTGGTATTCAATACCGGAATGACCGGATATGTAGAGACTCTTACTGATCCCAGTTATTACGGCCAAATATTGGTTTTGACGCATCCGCTGATTGGAAATTACGGGGTTCCGGGTGAAGAAAAAGAATACGGTATTCTTAAACATTTTGAATCAGAACGGATTCATGCATCAGGTTTAATTGTGTCCGATTATTCAACCGAATTCAGCCATTGGCATGCCCGGAAAAATTTGGATGTTTGGCTGAAGGAAAACGGAGTTCCGGCTCTTCAAGGTGTGGATACCCGGGCTCTCACCAAACTTCTCCGCAGCTGCGGGACCATGCCGGGCAAACTCGTTCTGGATAAGGACATTCCGTTTTATGATCCAAACAGGGATATGCTGACTGAAAAAGTCTCGGTGTCTCAACCGCAAACACTGAATCCGGCTGGAAGCCCTGCTGTCGTGGTTCTTGATTGCGGTGTCAAATACAATATCCTTCGCTGCCTCCTTCAGCGGGGATGCTGTGTGATTCGCGTACCCTGGGATTTTGATTTTTTGGACATGGCCTTTGACGGGGTCGTGGTTTCCAACGGTCCCGGAGATCCCCGGCTGAATCAAAAAACAATCGCATTGGTAAAACAATGCCTGACCCGGGAGATTCCTACTTTCGGCATTTGCATGGGACACCAGATTTTAGGTTTGGCGGCCGGGGCAGAAACATTCAAAATGAAATACGGCCACCGCAGTCAAAATCAGCCTTGTATTAATATACGGAACGGGCGCTGTTTCATCACATCCCAAAACCATGGATTTGCCGTGGATGCCGGAAGCCTCCCGCAGGGTTGGGAGACCTGGTTTGAAAACCTCAATGATGGAACCAATGAAGGAATCCGCCATGTTTCACTTCCTTTTTGTTCCGTCCAATTTCATCCGGAACACCATCCCGGCCCGGTGGATACGGAATTTTTGTTTGATGAATTTCTGGAGTTGATAAAAGCATGAAATCTGTGATTCTCTTGGGAAGCGGAGCTTTGCGGATTGGCCAGGCCGGGGAGTTTGACTATTCCGGAAGCCAGGCCATAAAAGCGCTCAAGGACGAAGGCATCCGCGTGGTTTTGGTCAATCCCAATATCGCCACGATCCAAACATCTGAATCATTGGCGGATAAAATCTATTTTCTTCCCTTGAAAGATATATTTGTTGAAAAAGTGATTGCACGTGAAAGGCCGGAAGGCATTCTTTTGAGTTTCGGGGGACAGACAGCACTTAATTGCGGGGTCCGGCTGCATCAGAAAGGAATTTTGAAAAAATACGGGGTTGAGGTATTGGGAACTCCGGTTAAGACAATCATGGACTGTGAAGACCGGAGAAGCTTTGCGGAATGTTTAAGAGAGATCCAAGTTGAGATTCCAAGGAGCGTCGCGGTTAAAAGCGCGGAAGAGGCTGTCCAAGCGGCTGCTGAAATCGGATACCCAGTAATGATAAGAGTGGCATATGCTTTGGGCGGGCTGGGTTCCGGATTGGCTTTTGACCGTGATGTGCTGCAAGGTAAGGTAGAGAAAGCTCTTGCTTTTACCAGACAAATCCTGGTGGAAGAGTATCTGGAAGGATGGAAAGAGATCGAATATGAAGTGGTCCGGGATAAGGCCGACAATTGCATCACGGTCTGCAATATGGAGAATTTTGATCCTTTAGGCATCCATACCGGAGAAAGTATTGTGGTGGCGCCTTCTCAGACTCTGGATAACCGTGAATATCATAAGCTGCGGGAGATATCAATACGGGTCATCCGTCACCTGGGTATCGTGGGGGAATGCAATATTCAGTTTGCATTGGATGAACGCAGTGAAGATTACCGGGTCATTGAAGTCAATCCCCGTTTATCGCGCTCAAGCGCCTTGGCTTCCAAAGCGACCGGTTATCCATTGGCTTCTGTGGCGGCAAAATTAGCTCTGGGACGGCTGCTCACTGACCTTTCCAATAGTGTGACGCTGTCCACCAAAGCTTGCTTTGAGCCGGCTTTGGATTATGTGGTCGTGAAAATTCCCCGGTGGGATCTCACGAAATTTCGCCGGGCATCTGATAAAATCGGAACTGAGATGAAGAGTGTCGGTGAAGTCATGGCGATTGGACGGAGTTTTGAGGAATCACTGCAAAAAGCCCTCAGAATGCTTCAGGTCGGCGTCTATGGCTTGGTGGGTAACAATATCCATTTTGATGATTTGGAAACGGAATTAAGCCACCCGACGGACAAAAGGGTCTTTGCTGTCGCTCAGGCAGTCGAGAGAATGCCGGTAAAGAAAATTCATGAATTGACCGGTATCGATCCCTGGTTTATTTATAAAATATTCAATATTGTTTCTATGAAACAGAAATTGGAAAATCTGGAAACCACTCTGGATTTCGGTTTGCTGAAACAGGCAAAAAAGCTGGGATTTTCAGATAAGCAGATTGCGGTTTTTCAGAGTTTGGAAGAGCTGGATATCCGGGAGAAACGCAAGAAATATCGGTTATATCCGAGTGTCAAGCAGATCGATACATTGGCAGCTGAATTCCCGGCCCAAACAAATTATCTGTATTTGACCTATCATGGTGAAGAGGATGATATCGCGTTTGCGTCCTCCCGCGGAGTTATCGTTTTGGGGTCCGGTTCCTACCGCATCGGCTCTTCAGTCGAATTTGACTGGTGCTGCGTCAATACCGTCCAAGCCCTGCGCCGGCAGGATTATCAAACGATTATGATCAATTACAATCCTGAAACGGTCAGCACGGATTATGATATTTGTGACCGCTTGTATTTCGACGAACTTAGTTTTGAAGCAGTTGCGGATATCTATGAAAAGGAAAAACCCGAAGGGCTTATCATTTCAATGGGGGGACAGATACCCAATAACCTGGCGGTCAAATGTCTCGCTTATGGATTGAATGTCCTGGGCACGGAGCCGGCGAATATCGACCGGGCTGAGAACCGGCATAAATTTTCTGCGCTGCTGGATGAGTTGGGAGTTGATCAGCCCCAATGGAAGGAATTGACTGAGATTAAAGAAGCAGCGGCTTTTGCGGGAAAAGTGGGTTATCCGGTATTGATACGTCCCAGTTATGTTTTAAGCGGGGCCGCCATGTCGGTGGCCTTGAATGCACAGGAGCTGACCGATTATTTGCGCAAGGCCTCTGAAGTCAGTCCTGAATATCCAGTGGTTATCAGCAAATTTATAGAAAATGCCAAAGAAATTGAATTAGACGGGGTTGCGAAAAACGGCGAGTTGTTTATTTACGCCATCTGTGAGCATGTGGAAAATGCCGGGGTCCACAGCGGTGATGCGACGATGGTTCTCCCTCCCCAGAGGACCTATCTGGAAACCACCCGCCGGATGAAAAAGATCACTCGGAAAATTGTCCGCTCTCTCAACATTCACGGTCCGTTCAATATACAGTTCATCGCCAAGGAAAATGCAGTCAAAGTCATTGAATGCAATCTGCGGGCATCCCGGTCTTTTCCCTTTGTATCTAAAATATTCAAACTGAATTTTATTGATCTTGCGACCCGCATCATAATGGGCGAGGATATGCCTCCCATAGATAAATCTTGTTTTGAGTTGGAATACGTGGGAGTTAAGGCACCCCAGTTTTCTTTTACCCGGATCAAAGGAGCGGACCCCGTCTTGAGCGTTGAAATGGCCTCTACAGGTGAAGTGGCATGCCTGGGAGACAGTTTTGAAGAGGCTTTTCTCAAGGCTCTGCTTTCTGTGGGATACAGTTTTCCTGAAAAGAACATCCTGCTGTCCACTGGGCCATTTGAAAGCAAAGCTCTTTTCCTTCCTGATGCCAGGCGATTGGAAGACCTGGGGTTCACCCTATTCGCCACTCCAGGGACTGCGGACTTTCTAAATTATAACGGTATTTCCGCCCACGTGCTTCATTGGCCTTCTGAAAACCGGGTTCCTGATGTCCTTTCCTTTATAAGGGAGCGAAAGCCGGACCTTATCATCAATATCCCCCGCAGTACGCAGGCGCAGCATCTTGCTGAGGACTATATGGTCCGCAGGTATGCAGTAGACTTTAATATCCCTCTCATCACCAACCTGCAATTTGCCGAAAGGTTTATTGACGGTATTGCCCGCTTGAGTGTTGATGATTTAGCCGTCAAAACCTGGGATGAATATTAGCCTTTTATTCCTTCCATGAGGTCTTGTATCTGCAGATGACTTGGTATCCCTCTTTATTTTCTTCAATCGAATAAACGTGAGCACCTTTCCATATCATAGGGGTTGCTTCCGAAAAAATTTTGGCGAAAAAACGGCCTTCCGGATCAAAAATTTCCAAGGCATATTCCTTCTCATTTTTACCCTTTTCATAAGTGCGGACGTACAGCCTGTTTTGGCCATCCAGCGAAAAGAAGCTATACGCCGGAAAGTTTTTCGGAAATTCCAGCCGTTCTTTTAAGTTAATACCTGCAGTATCCGGAATTCGGGCTGTCATTTCATCGATATCGGTTTGGGTGACTTCGACCGGATCATAATCCTTTACAACAGTCCGGTAATGGCGGCCTTCCTTGTTGTAGAATTTAATTTCATATTTATCTGTCCGGCCGTAAACGGCGTGCCCCATATTATCAAACTGGTATAAAGAAATGATTTCCATTATGTTGATTTTTCCCTGCAAAGGATTAGGAAAAAGCATCCGGTCAATTTTAAATAGTGTATTCAGTGCGGGATCGAATTTTTTAATATCGAAAAACATCTGATTTTCTTCCATGACAATTTCCCGGCCGAGCATATTTCCTTCAGGCCCAATAATCAGATTGACCAGGCCGGTTTTTTCCGCGATGGATAACTGCCGCAAAAATTCGCCATCTAAATTAAAATAGGAAAGCCGCCGGTTCATGGCATCTTCCACCATCAGTTCCCCCTCCGGTGTCATGCTGATTCCTGAGGGCATAGAAAGTTCTCCCGGTCCTTGGCCCTCTTTTCCAAAGGCCTTGATAAAATCACCTTGTGAGTCAAAAACCTTCACCTTTTTATCCTGCATATCCAAAGCAAAAATGCAGCCGTCTTCCGCCACTGCAAAGCCTGAAAGCTGGGCGAAAGCCCGGTCCGGGTCATCAGAGTTTCCCATTATGATTTCTTTTTCGAACTCAACTTTTGACGGGATTCCCTTTGTTGTTTTCGGCTTTTTACCGTTTTTAATAACCTCGACATTCTGTTCCTGTTTTCCAGGCGGCGGTGAAACCGCTCCAGCTGTTCCCACTGCCCCGATTAAAATTATAACAATCCCTAAAATGCGGACTCTATGCATAATTTTCTCCTTATTGCATTTTTTCTTGCGCCAAATTCCAGGCAGCTGACCTGAATTATTCACGGCCTGAAATGGCAAAAACACAGCAATTATTTTATGAATAAAACATGTGCATAACATACCCTGAACGATTAAAATGAATCCACATGCCGTCCTGAGGCCTGCATCAGCAGGCTGTAAGGACCTTGCAATGCTTCGCAGTAAAGAGTAAGGGAAAAGGCTTGCCGTCTTACCCGAGCGATTCTCAATTTGCGATTCACAACCCTTCTGAGAAACGAAGCAGGCAAAAATCCTTACACCGCTTTGCTCCTCTGGATGACAATGAATTGAAGAATTGTCGTCGGCTGCAGCAATCCCGGCTCGTGAATAATCCAGGCGAAGCAATAATCCAAACTAAGGACTGCATCATGATAATACGTGTATGGGGATGAAAGGTTCACATTTTCAACACTATTCTTCATACCGGGTTTTCAGCGGCCGCGCAACTTCCCCTGCCCGCTGGTTTGCCTTTCATCTTCAGCAATTCCGGCTTTTATTAAATAATTCAGGCTGAGTTTTCTTCTTTATGTTTAGGATTCCTGTTTGATGTTTTCAGGAATCAAAGAATCGAGATGGCGGATCAATTCTTCCATCTGGTCAATCTCCGGCTGGAGCTTTTCCGCCGCGAATAATTCCATCTGAGTGCCGCCTTCATCCAAACTGGTTTTTTGGGCTTCTTTTAAGCTGTTCAGGGATTCGGTTAGATCGGTTCTAATCATTTTCCGGTGCGCTTCAAACCGGGCAATATTTTGTTTCCGGTTTTTCATCCTGGGGTCGTCTTGTTTTTTAATCATTTATCCTCCTTTGCAGATTTCTGTTCTTTTGATTTTTAATGCTAGAATTATGCCAAAAACTTTAATTCACTCTTTAAGCGGGCTCTTTTCTTGGGGAAAACACAGCTCTTTGCCTGCAGGTTCAGTCAACTTACCTGAATGATTAACGGGCCGGAATTGGAGCGGATTCGGCGCAAGGGACATGACGCTGCGGTCTCGTTATGATCGCAGCGCAGGCGTCAATCTGGTTTGTCTAGGTCTGCCCAGGTCTGTTGAGGTCCATCTAGGGCTGTCTAAGTCTGTTCAGCCGGCCCGCTGTGCGAGAGTTCAATGCAAAGGGACAGCATTTCCGGGTTGTTTTCGAACGAATGACTCATGAATACAATACATCCGGACGAATGAAAATCTTGAATAAGGAATCGACTTGCGAACTAATAATCCAGGTTTTTTCCCTCTGGACAGGTCAGGCTGATTTTCTATAATTCCGGATTTTGTCCTGCTGAACAAAACGGATGAAAGTTTGTCTTATTCCAAAATATCCATTCCTTCCCATATTTCAGTCTGGCACGAAATTTGGTTCTTTGATAAACGGTTAGATATTCTGTAAGGATGGAAGTTTCATATTGAACGGCTGCATTGGATGAGGGCCATTTTCAAGAAATACCGTATTGGGGCTTTGCATGATTCCCCAAAGGGGAGAACGTGAGCGGATGTTCTTTGCGGCGGCAGACGTGAGACGGCGCGGGATTCGGTCCATGGTGACAAGGCCTGCGAAGCAGGCCGTGATGTCCAATAAAAGGAGATATGCTATGATGTTATTTGAAGCCGCCACGGCATTTTTATTAGCGCTGATTGTGAGCTTGATTTTCGCATATGGATTCCGACGGCGTGGACTTTGGCCTGGATATTTATTATTCTTTTTGATTGTGTTTCTTTTCACATGGGCCGGAGGTGTCTGGGTGACACCGTTTGGTCCGAAATTTGCCGGGGTGCAATGGCTTCCGTTTCTTATTGTCGCTCTTATCATTGCGTTCTTGATCGCAGCTGCCATTCCACCCAGTTACTCCCGGCCGCGTACCAGTGAAAGTGAGGACTTGAGGAGAGCCCGGACAAGGGAAGTCAGCCGGTTTTTAGGAATTTTTTTCTGGATCCTGGTTGTTATTCTCCTGGCGGCGCTTATCGCCAGGTATGTGTAAAAAAGATTCCTCCTTTTAAGTTGATTGCATATTCAAATTCAGGTAAAGTTGGTAATCTCTGAAGGCATGTTTTGAAAAAAATATATGAAATATATATAATCATTTTTTTAAAACAATAAGGAGGTAAATTATGAAAGTGACAGTGGACAGAGACGAATGTACGATGTGCGGAGTTTGCTGGGATGAATGCCCTGAAGTCTTTGAAGCCAATGATGACGATGACCTGACTCAAATCACCGAAGAATACAGGGTGGATAATGATCTTGCCACCGGTGAAGTCCCCGATGATCTCAAAGATTGTGTGACAGAAGCGGCGGAAGGTTGTCCGGTAGAAGTTATTCATATCGATTAATTTTCTTTAACGTCCCGACCTGTTTTTAAGAAGGGAATCTGTTGAGTGGATCGGCAGGTTCCCTTTTTTTTGGATTTTCAGAGCATATCTTTAATCCATTGTCGCCCCGGAAAGCGAAGCGACGAGGGATCTTAGAGGGAGCTTGCACGAGAAGACGGTTACGTTTCATTCGGCGAAGCTGTCTAATTTTCTCGCGGGTCATTTTCTAACCTGAATAGGTCAGCCATAGCAATAAGAATGGCTGAGTAAGGAGTAAAGCTGGAAAGAAGGAGGCTGCAGATGAGCGGATTCGAGGTTCAATTTACTCCCTTTAGGGAGCGTATGAAAAAAGAAGGATTGCCGGATCTGGTTATCCGGACTTTTTCATACTACTACCGGAAGCTTTTGAAAGGAGAGACCGGGTATATTCCTGAAAATGAAATAACGCCGCTTGAATCCATTCCCGATTTGGAAGAAATTTCCAATAAATATAAACCGGTTGGAGAGAAAATCATTCCTCAAACCGTCATGATCAAATTGAACGGGGGCTTGGGAACCAGCATGGGCTTAAACCGGGCTAAAAGCCTGTTGATGGTTAAAGAAGGACTTTCTTTCCTGGATATCACAGCCAGGCAGGCGATCGTGGACGGTATCCCGCTGGTGTTGATGAACAGCTTTAATACGCGTGAAGATTCTTTAGCACAGCTCAAGGAATACACCGAATTAATAAAGAGTATCCCGTTGGATTTTCTCCAGAATAAAGTCCCTAAAGTCAGGGTGGATGATTATCGGCCGGCTGAATGGCCGAAGAATCCAAAATTTGAGTGGTGTCCTCCGGGGCACGGCGATATCTATACGGCCTTACTTACCAGCGGAATACTGGATGAGCTTTTGAAGAAAGGATATGAATATGCGTTTATTTCCAATTCGGATAACCTGGGAGCGGTCCTGGACGCAAAGATACTTGGGTATTTTGCCGATAAAAAGATGCCTTTCCTGATGGAAGCCGCTGCCCGGACTGAATCGGATAAAAAGGGCGGTCATCTTGCCCGCCGGAATGACGGCCGGCTGGTGCTGCGGGAATCAGCACAATGTCCCGAAGAAGATATGGCTTCATTTCAAAATATCACAAAGCATAAATACTTTAATACCAATAATTTATGGGTGCATCTTCCTGCGGTTAAGCGGGTTATGGAAGAAAAAGACGGCATTTTGGAACTGCCGATGATCAGGAATAAAAAAAAATTGGCCCCCCGGGACAAGGATTCTCCTGAAGTTTTTCAATTGGAAACTGCGATGGGTGCGGCTATAGGGCTTTTCCCCGGCTCAGGGGCAATTGGGGTGGACCGGAAACGTTTTGCTCCGGTGAAAACCACGAATGACCTGATGGAGGTTCGTTCAGATATTTATGAGCTTACCGATTCTTACCGGATTATCGTTTCGCCGAAAAGGTCATTGCCTCAGATCGTTATCGAACTTGATCCGGAATTTTATAAAATTATTGATGACTTGGAATCCCGTTTTGTTTTTGGCCCGCCGTCCCTGCTTTATTGCCGAAAGTTTAAAGTCTCAGGAGATTTCCATTTTGGAAAAAATATTGTCTGCCGCAATGAGGTTTCGTTGGAAAATCAAAAAGAACAGCCGGTTAGAATTAAAGAGGGCCGACGTCTGGAAGGAGAATATTTTTTTCAGTGAAGAGTGAAAAAGCCTTGCAGGGAGAGAATCTCAAAGAAGCGGCGGTCAGGCTGCGGGAAGAAACCAGGCACCTTTATTTTTCCAGCCCGGTTTCCATAGTTTATCATCCTCTGGATTATGCCTGGAAAGCCCATGCCCAGTATCTTTCATCTTATGGCCCGGGAAAGAAAAAAATCATTTTTTTGGGAATGAATCCAGGACCTTGGGGGATGGCCCAGACCGGGGTTCCTTTTGGAGAAATCAAGGAAGTCCGGGACTGGCTTGATATATATGCAGATATCGGGAAGCCGGAGCCGGAACATGAGGCTAAACCGGTTGAAGGATTTTCTTGTCACCGTTCCGAAGTCAGCGGAAAGCGGTTATGGGGCTTTTTTCGCAGGAAATTTATAACTCCGCGCCGGTTTTTCACACACCATTTTGTAGCCAATTATTGTCCCCTGCTTTTTTTGGAAGAGAACGGCCGCAACCGCACTCCGGATAAACTTAAGGCGGATGAGCGCAGCCGGCTTTTTTCTTCCTGTGACAGGCATTTATCTGCGTTGAAAGTAATTCTTAAACCGGAATGGTTGATCGGCATCGGGCGGTTTGCTGAGAAAAGGTGCCGGGAAGTGTTTGCAGAAGATGACATCAGGGTGGGAGGAATCCTTCATCCCAGTCCAGCTAATCCCCGCGCCAATCAAGACTGGGAAAATATAGTTGACCGCCGGCTCAGAGAAATAGGGGCTTGGGATTAAGAAATCAGTTGTTGAAGGGATTGCCGTACACATCTTCCCGTAAAGGATAGGTGGTATGGGATGAACTCCCGCCTGCCCGCAGCAGAAGGGGCTCATCCCTGCAGATTTGAAATACATGATTTGGCGATATCTCTGTAATTTCTTTCTCACCATAGCCAGTTCAGGCATAAGGAGAAATGCGATATTTATTTGCACCATTTGTCCAGCCATTCCAGAACTGTATCATGCCATAGAATGCTGTTATAGGGCTGCAGGACCCAGTGGTTTTCATCCGGAAAGTATAAAAACCGGCTGGGAATGCCTTGGCGCTGAAGCGCAGTGAAAGTGGCAAGGCCTTGAGTCAGCACCACCCGGTAATCCTGCGCTCCATGAATCACCAGCATCGGGGTTTTCCATTTGTCCACAAAACGGACTGGATTGTGCTTTTCATATCCTTCCGGATTTGTCCACGGCGTGCCCTGGTGATCCCATTCCGGGAACCACAGTTCTTCTGTGGCGTAGTATGCAAAGCGCTCGTCAAGATTACCGTCATGGTTAACCAGGCAGGAGAACCGGTCTGGCCATTGGCCTGCTATCCAGTTGATCATAAAACCGCCGAATGAAGCACCAAGTGCGCCGATCCGCTTCCCATCCATCCATGGATATTTTTCCAAAGCTGCGGATAGTCCCTTTTTTAAATCTGTCAGGGGTTTTCCGCCCCAGTCGCCGCGAATGGAATCGGTGAAATCCTGGCCGTATCCTACTGAGCCGTGAAAATCAACCATGACTGCAGCATAACCCGCCCCGGAATACGTTTGGGGATTCCAGCGGTAATGGAAATGATTGCCGAAGGAGCCTTGCGGTCCTCCGTGGATGAGAAAAGCGACCGGGTAGGTTTTTTCCGGATCGAAATCAACCGGTTTGACCACATAGGTATACACAGTTTCGTTGTTCCAGCCGGAAAATGTGAACTGTTCATATTCGCCCATGCGGGCGGCGGCAATATGCGAGTCGTTGAAATGGGTTAATTTTTTGATTTGGTTCCCGTCCGGACTGGAGGAATATAATTCCACTGGAGAATGCAGGGTGTCGCGTCCAAAGATCAGGCGGCCGTTTGCAAAAGAGGGTGATTGAATAGTGCCGTCTTTGATGAGAATGGAAGCCTCCCCGTTTTCAATATCAATGGAAAACAAAGAATGCTGACCTAAGTTGGCTGCGGTCACGTATAAGGAGCGTCCGTCCGGGGCCCAGCATAAAGAGGATGGCGACCGGTCCCAATCTCCGGTCAGAACCCGCTGTGGACCATCCGGCCATGGCATAAGAATGATACGGAAACAGTCTGATTCATAGCCGGGGTGCTCCATTGCCAAATATGCGAGAGTTTGACCATCAGGTGAAAAAACGGGAGTGGTGTCCCAGGCAGGGTTTGCTTCCGTTAAGCAATCCGGAGGGCAGCCTGCATTCACCGGAACATGGTAAAGATCAAAATCCGTTGACCAGGCCGTCTTTTGTCCGGCATTCTTGGCGGTGAAAATTATTTCGCGGCTGTCTGGTGTGAATGAGAGCTCTTCCGGGCCGCCGAAAGGCTGAGATGGTGTGTCGGCATCCATTCCGGCCATAACATCAACAAGATTGCGGGTTTCCGTATCCATGACAAACAAATGAGACCTGCGGCCGTCTTCCCAGGTATCCCAATGCCGGACAAATAAACCGTCGAATATTTGTCCGCTGGCTTTCATTTCGACCCTCCGGTCCATTTCTTCCCGGGTTTCTTCCGGGGTGGGATGTTCTAAGAAAATGTCCATAGTGAAAGCAATCGATCCGCCGTCCGGAGAAACCAGTAAATTGCCTGTATTCAGGGGCAAATCGGTGATTTGCTGGGGTTCTCCGCCGTTTGATTGGATTCGCCAGACTTGCGATGAACCCGAACGAGTGGATAAAAACCAGATCCACCGGCAGTCAGGGGACCAGCGGGGATTAAAATCCGTTGCCGAATGACTGGTCAAACGGCGGATTCTTTGATCCGCCAATTCCAGAATCCATAGATCTGTTCGTCCCCGGTTGGCCTCCAGGTCAGTGCTCCGGAGTGCAAACACAACGGATGTTCCATCCGGAGATACCTGAGGATCGGATATGCGCTCCATGGCCAGCATATCATGAACGGAAAAGGGATGGGTTTCATCCGCCGGTATTCCCGGTAAAGCCAATAACCAAAGACATAAAACAATCACAGCTATACGCGTCATGAAAAACCTCCTTTTTTATCCATACATTCACTTGCTTGATCTATTCGTTTGAAAAAGACAGTGAAGCTGTCGTCCTGAGGAGCAAAGCGGCTTCCTCGTCATTGAGATCGGCCGCAGGCCGCGTGGCAATCTCAGACTGCTTCGCCTGAATGAATCGAGACCGTCTCCTCGTGCAAGCGCCTGCCTGTGTCATTCTGAGGGCTTCACAGAAGCCCGAAGAATCCCAAGCTGCATCGTTTAGAAGAATCGGTACCGATTTCAAGAAGCGAAGCACTCTACGATTCCGACGTCGTTTCGCTCCTCGGAATGACATGAGGACCATTTTCATTGTTCAGGGTGTATTATGCACATGTGTAATAAAAAAAAATTGCGATATTTTTGCAATTTCTTTCTCACCGCGAAAACCATTGATATATTTTAAATAATAGCTGATACTTTGTTCTTTGCCAATATTTATTCTTAATCGCAATTTTTCACCCCTTCGGGCGGGAGCCTGAGGAGCGAAGCGGCGTGTGGATTTCAAACGGCGCGGTGTTTGCAATCTTTGGATTTTCATTCATAATAGACTTAGGCCGAATTATTCACGGGCGGAGATTGCCGCAGATGTGATGCGCAGGGCGTAAAGCTGAGATCTTTCACTACGATTGTCCTGCAGCTGCTCGCAGTGACACGGGAGCCGGATTATTTTCGAGCGGATAAGTCAGGTTAGGACTTATTCAGCCTGAATTAAAAATGAGGGGATAAATCATGATGAAAATTTTCAGAAGAAGAAAAGGAATAGTTTTATTTTTGACGGGGATTGTTTTTTTGGGGTTACCGGCGGCGGCTGCCGATGACCTTCCCGAAGATCCTCTGAAGCGGGGTAAAGTTCTTCTTGAACAATTCAAATACCAGCAAGCCAAGAACAGCTTCGACCTGGTCATCAAAGAAAAGCCCAAGCATAAGCAGGCCCGCTTTTTACGTGGAACAGCTTTGGTTGAGCTGGGAAATTTGGATGCAGCCTGGAATGATTTCATGAAGGCCTTGGAAGTTGATCCGGATTTTGCGTTAGGTTTTGTAGGAAAGGCAATGATTCATATAAAAAAGGAAGAATATGATCATGCCTGGAATAATCTGGAGGAAGCCCTTACCCTGGACGAAGGCTTGGCTGAAGCTTACTATTATAAAGGTGTTGTCCAAGGATACCGGGACCAGGTTGATCCCGCTATAAGCAGTTTTGAAAAATGCCTGGAAATTAAACCTAAGTATGCATATGCACATTATCAGCTGGGCCTGGCCTATAATGAAAAAAAACGGCCTGACCTGGCTTTAGAGCATCTTTCGATATTTCTAGAGCTCGCTCCTGAGGCTCCCGAAGCCGATAAGGTCAGAAACCTGCTCAATTTTTTGCGCCGTTAACTCCATTCAATATCCAATCTAAAATCTCAAAACTGAAAAACATCAGGCAATCGGATTATCTCCAGAAGACAGTGCCCTGGAGACATCTCCTCCGGCCTCCCTCTTCTCTCCTGCGGAGAGGAACCGTGTCCGTGCGGTCTCCATACGGGCCGGCTTCGCCGCTCTCAGGATGACCCTGTGGCATCATTTTTGAACTAAAGCCCTGATATCAGAAGGCTTGGCCGATACTGAAAAATAAAACCGCGTGCGGTTCCCGGTCTTCCGGTGCCAGGTTGAAACCATAATCTAATCTCAATAGTCCAATGGGACTGCTGAAACGCAAGCCCACTCCGGCACTGGTCCTAAGGTCCCAGGGTTTGAAATCCTCGATATACCGGTATACATTTCCTGCATCAAAAAAAGCCACTCCTCTGAAGCCTTTATAAATGGGGAAGCGGAGTTCCTGGTTTAGGATAAAAAGGGCTTCGCCTCCGTCCGGACGGTCTAAATAACGGCTGTAGGGACCGACCTGGTCTCTTTCAAACCCCCGGATGGAGTTTCCGCCTCCGGCAAAGAACCGTTTGGAAGAAATCATGATTGTCTGATCAAACGTATCGCTTAATCCTATGCGGACATTGGAAGCCCATGTCAGTTTATCTGAAAGCGGAAGGAATAGGGAATATTGTCCGAATCCCCGGATGTATGAGAACGTAGAGCCCAAAAATTCCGGAGAATAGGTCAAGCTCAAAGAGAAAAAGGATCCGGTCCGGGCATTTAATTTGTCCGAGCGGGTATCCCGGATAAGATGAGCAGATAATTCTGAAAGCCACAGATTAAAATCATAGGCGAATGGACCGCTTAATTCCAAGTCATATGTGTGAATATGGCTGAGGCGGTAAAGATAAGAAAAAGAAAGGGAGAAGGGCAGCTGCAGCTGCTGCTCGGCTGTATATCCAAACTCGTCTGTGGCCACTCCAAAGCGCTCTTCATTGGATAGAAAGAATGAATGGAGTGTATTGATGGGGAGACCGAGAAAATAGGGATCGGTTAAGGAAAACCGGAAATTCTTTTCCCGTTGATTTCGACGAAAGAACAGAATTCCGTTCCTGCTGCGTCCCAAAAGATTGTTGAATTTAAGATCACTGAACACTTCCAGCTTATCATCGGAATTATAGCGCAGGCCGTATCCGAGGAAAAAATGCGGCTTTTCCCGGACATTCACCACTACTTGTTCCTTTCCAGGCATATCCGGAATTTTATTTCTCCGGATGTTGACCAAGTCAAAAATGTTTAAATCAAAGAGGTTCTTTTGGCTTTCCACGAGATGGGCCTGAACGACCGGATCCCCTTCCTGGAAAACAATCTCACGGCGGATGATTTTTTCCGGAGTCCGGCGGTTGCCGGTAATCACGATATCCTGAATATAATGAACGATTCCTTCTGAAATGGTGTATATCAGTCTGACATCAGAATTATCTTTATTGTATTCCAGACCGGCGTTGATTTCGATATCTTGAAATCCGAGTGAACGGTACCGGTCGATCAAATGGTTGATATCCATCGCTAATTGTGAGGGACGAAACACCTGTCCCGGGACCAAGTTTAAGGATTCTTTTAATTGTTCCGGAGTAAAATTTTTCAGGCCTTGAAAACCAAGATGTTCCAGCCGGCTCTGCTCTCCCTGATCAATGGACAGAGTGATGTCTATCTTCCTTGAGCTGCTTTTTACTTTGACCCGGGGGGCGTGAATGCGGGTATTCATATATCCGTTTTCTTCATATATTTTTTCAAGCTGTTTTTGAATCTGTGGGAAACTCCGGACCAGATTCCACATTCCGAATTCCTTGGATCCCGGTAAATTTTCAATCGTTTTCCGGATTTCTTTTTTCGTAACTGCGCCGCCGCCTTCAACCGCGAAAAGCCCGATTTCAAATCGGGGCCCCCGGGTTATAGTGAAACTATGCTGGATCCGGGCAGCATTGCTTTTCATTCTGTGATTGACCTTCGCCTGGTAATAGCCCTTTCCTTTCAGCTGGTTGAGAATCAGTTGGGATGCTTCCGATATCCTGGCGGTTTCCGGAATCCTTCCATTCCAGGATCTGCGTAATGCTTGTTTAAGGCCGTTAGATATTTTGTCTCCCCGGTAATCAAAAAAGACAGGTTTTCCGCTGTCGATATGGATTTCGATCTGGATATTATTCTCCTCTCCGTAGGAAATCCTGGGATTGATAACAGCATTGAGATAATTCCGTTTTGAATAATATTTTTTCAACCGCTCGCCGGCAGCTTGCAGGTCACTGTAATTGAAGATCTGTCCGGATTTAAGCGGACCCAATTCTTTGCGCAGTTCCGTTTCCTGGAAACCAAAGTCTCCGGAAAAACGGACTGTTTGCAGGGTATTCCGCCGAACGGCATCCTTTTCCCGGGGCCGGACGTAACCGGGTTTGCCCAATCCGAAACGATGCTCCAGGCTGGAGCCATAGCTGCCGTCATCTTTGCGGAAGGCTCTTATGATAAAATTGCGGCTGAGATCATACTCCATGATCCAGGTCTGGTCTTGAGTATCAGTGATATCAACCGAATAAATCAAATCTACATTCCGGATCAATCTTTTGCGGAATGTGAACCGGGCTCCGGGATCCTCTTCGGTCGCGATGTTTATGGGTTCGATCCGGACTTCTTCGGCCTTAAGCCAATCCTCTACTTGGCCGGTGACTGTGGAAGCCAGCGGGGTGGCAAAGTACAGCAGTAATTGATTCCCGATAATATTCGCCGTGCCGGATTTAAGGTCTTGAATATTTCTTCCGGTGATAAGCAAAGAAGCCAATTCAACCTCGGAACGGGATGGAAAAGAGGTGAGGGTGGTGCTCAAATCTGTGAGTGGCCCGCTGACCGCAAGTGTAATTTCTAATAGGTCCTGAGCGTCCCATGCACTGGTGTGAGCCTTGATATTAACACGTGCGTCAAGGATGTCTCCTCCGGGAAAATCTATATGCGCTGTCTCTACTTGAAATGTTTGTTCTCCGAAGATAATTTCTCCGGAGAATGGGCTGCTGATCAACCCGGATACAGCAGGATCGATGGGATTTCCCTGGATAACCAGATTGGCATTGAGACCCAATTCGGCGATATTATTGTCGATAAACACTTCGTTTTCAGTATTGATTCGGATATCCAGATTCAGCTGCTTGAGAAAATCCGGCATTTCCGTCTGCATACGGACGCGGTTCAGGCGGATTTGATTGATCAATTCCGTGCCGATATAGATGTCCTTTTTAAAATACGCCTGTTGGATCTGGAAAACACCGGAGAGGATCCATTCCCCGGCGGAAAACTGAAGACTTAAGTTACCCCGGTTAAAGGAGTTCAGTCCTTTGGGATAATTCCACTGCAGCTGCCGGAAGTCTAAATCCAGCTGCGCCGTTTCCAAGTTGAAATGGGGATATTCGATTTCTCCGGTCATAGTTACAGGCCCCCCATTGGCGGACGCTTCCAAAGAGGGAATGCTGATTTTAGAGTCAGAAAAATTGATATCCCCTTCCAGATTGCTGATGGTCAGCGGCAGAGCCTGAAGTTGAATATAGCCCTTCCTGAGGGATCCAGTCCCGGAAACGGCCGGGTTTTTTAATGGGCCCTGAAATGATAAGTCCAACCCTGCGGTTCCGCTGAGAAGCATGCTTTCTATGAGAGGAGAGAGGGCTCCTCCGTCCAAAGAAACAGCCAAAGAGCCTTTAATCCGTGGGATTTCTTGATTAAGATCCAGGCTTCCCTCGACCTGAATGGAAGATTGACTGCCGGTAAGATGCAGCGACTGTAAAAAGAACCGGTTATTCGACATGGAAAACAGGATATCTTTTTCAGCAGCCAATTGGAACGGCGTTAATTCCATCTTGAAACGGTTGAAACGGCCTTCGACGGAGATTGAATCAAGCCTGGAAAAATCCCCTGAGGCTATGGCACTTCCGGAAATCTCTCCCTGCAGGCGCCCGGAATACTCCGGGGGGAGGAACCGGTCGAACGCTTCGGGGTTCAAGCCGGTCCATTGCAGAGCAAATCGGTTATTCTCAATTGCTGATTCAGTGCTGTTGAATCCCGGAATATTGAAACGGCCCTCCGCTTTAATCTCACCCTTCCCAATACCGGCGGAAAAATTTTCAAGACGGACCATCCTGGAGTCTAGAATGATGTGTCCCTCCATTTTTTCCAGGGATAATGGAAGGCCGTTGTATCCCGCTTCCATTTCTTTCAACCGGATATTTCCGTTTAGCTCAGGATTCTGAAGGGATCCTGAAACGGATGTTTTCAAATCAATGGTTCCGGCCAGGTGAGCTCCTGGAATAAAGGGTTCAAAGGCATTTAAATTCAATTTTCCCGAAAGGGATATTCCGGCCTGTGGAGTTCCGGAGATGGGAATACGGCCGCTGATACGGAGTTCGGTATGGGGGCCGGAAAACACGGTATCCCGGATGGTGATGAGTCCCTTTCCGGCGTTTAAGGAAAGAGGTTGAGACAATGTGAACTGAACTCCGCGGTATTCAAAACCGAGAGAGCTCATCTGAAATTCACCTGAAATAAACTGGAGTTCATCCAGAGGAATTGATATTTCGGCCGATGCATTGATGCGGGTGGAGAATGGAGGCATCGGACCTTGCTTTCCGGGTTTTGGCGGCAGGTGTTCCCCGATATTCCATTGGTTGATATCGGCTTTAACCAGGAGCTGCTGTGGATTTTCCAGAGGAGTCCTGCTTTGGATCTGAATGGACTTGTCTCCGGCACGCAGGTCGGCTGTGAGGGTTTCTCCATCAGCTTGGGCTTCGAGAAAAATATCGCCTATCCTGACTTTTCCCACCCTTCCGTTTGACAAAGCCAAATTCAACCGGCCTTCCGGCCGGCCAAGGAGACCGCGGGCGTTTATGTCAAAATCAATTTGTCCGGAAAAGGAGTGCGGTTTCTGGAAAAAAGAACCAAAGTCCTGAAGCCGGATTCCCTTTCCGCCTATATCAAGTTCAAAGGTTTCCGGACCTGGGCGCCACATTCCTGAACCGGCAAGTGAAGCTCCGTTTTTGATAACATTTAATTGATTCAGGGAAATTTGTTTTGGGTGGTAAGAGCCCTCAATGGATAAGGCATCAATATTTTCACCGGATACACTCAGGGGAGCCGCCGTAAAACTAAGGTTGATTTGGGGCTCTCGCAGCAAACCGGCAAGGGAACCGGTCCCTTTTAATTGTCCTTGAACCGGCAACTCGGGTAAAAAAGACATGAATACCGGAGCTAAGGCAAAATTGGAAACTGACAGCTCCAATAGTGTGGATTCACCCAGCGAGAATTCCGGAGCAGCGGCATCAATTTTCCCGTTTATTTGAATTTCTCCTTCCCTGGTTTGAATAAGGAATTTTCGGATGGAGACGGTATTTTGACCATATGCGATGGCTGCTGTCAGCTGAGATACGGAAATGTGCCGGAAGGATATATCCTTCGATTTTATGTCCACCGAAATCTCTGGTTGGGACAGGGAGCCTTTAACATCAGCAGAAAAATCCAGTTCACCGTTGACAGGGTCCGGGAGTTTTTTTTGCGGAATATGCGCAAACAATCGCGATAAATCTCTGACTTTCAAACCAATTTTTGCCTGAATGACCTCTTTAGGATCCATGCGGCCGTTTAAATTGAATTCTCCACCGGGAAAGGATAGACCGGAGGGATGAATAACTGCTGTGCCCCGGTCCCATTCCGCATTGAGGCGGCCGGAGACATCACTCTTGCTCCTTGAATCAGAAAAAGAGCCGAACTCAGCTTCAAGAGCGGCGTGAAGGTGAGCTGAGTCCATCCGGGTCCATTCCGCTTGAATCCGGCCCCGGCTTTCAGCAGTGAGCGGCAGGGGTTGGGAAGTCATCTGGGATAAAATGCGGCCCGGCAACAATTTATTCCAGTTGAGATTGATCCGGGAAGTTTTTTCGGCATCCGGAAACCAGGTGCCTTCTGCTTCCAATTCTCCCCAGCGGTTTTGCAGCTGAAATTGATTAAGGGCTAAGCGGGATGGTTCATAGGTGAACTCCGCCCGAATGGCGGACGGCGGGATTCCGGATGCAGCGAAATTTTCCGCAGACAGGCTGCCTTCCAGGCCGGGTCCGCCGGCGGTGGAATATAATGTTCCCTGCAAAAGGACGGTTCCTTGAAAGGATTGATTGAGATTTAAGGTTTCGGAGAGAGCTTTTGGCTGAATTGCTGCGGAGAAGCGTAAGTCAAAAACGGGTAAAGTTTGGAATTCATCGATCATTCCTGAAGCTTTGAGTGTTAATGCCGGGGATTCCAGCTGAAAATCCTGGATTTCAATGGATTTTTTGTCAAAATGAAAGGGAATGAGGATATGATCAACGGCTAAATGGTTTTCCTGGAAAGAAAGGCGTCCTTTTTCTGTCGAAAACAGGCCGGTATGGCGCTGGTCAACCGGATCGTAAACGGCATCTATGCGGATCCGGGACAAGTCGGCATAGACTGGAAGGGACTGATCTTTATATTCGATATGTCCCTGCTTCAAATTCAGATTATCCACCCGGATGTGAAGCGGCTTGGAAGAAGTTGGGGGTTTTTCCGGAGCCTTATCAGGAACCGGGGGCCGGAAAATCACATAAGGATGATCGATTTGAATATTTTGGAAATGAAGCATTCCGGATAGAATCGTCCGGATGCCGGTGTTCACCCGGATATGTTCGACGAAAACATGTTCAAACGGAAAATGTACATTATCCGTGTCGATTTTCAAAGAATCGATGGAAACAGTTAAGGAAAAAAGATTATAGTGAAGAGCCCCGGCTTCAATATGAAGGCCGTACCGGGTTTCCAGCATAGCCTGGATCCGGCTGAATATTAAATTCCTGCCCGGGGGAGCATGAAAAAATCCTATGGTTCCCCCAATAACGATAAGAAAAATCAGAAAGGGTCCCAAAATTTTGTGTCTTCTGAAAAAAGAAAATAATTTTCCTTTCATTCTAATAACCGGACTTCTTCTTTAGCCTGGATAATGAGTTCGAAAATAGCCTGGCCTATTACTTAGAAAATGAAACGTCCATTTCGGTAAAACGGATAACAAGAAAAAAGCTCGAGGAAGAAGGAGCGGGATGACTTGTGGATTCATTTCCATCGTTCATTATGTATTATACCATGATTAATTACTCAGAAAAGGACATCGTCTCATCCTGAGGGGCGCGTAAGCACCCGAAAGATTCCATGCTGCCCTGCATATTTCAAATCTTGAAACTCAAATCTGCGAACCATATCGAGGCAAATTGCAATGAATACGCGCACAGTGTGCTGTCGGCGCAGACCGAGTAAACTCAAAGAACGCAAAGAACACGGACGAAGCGATTTGAGGAACATAGCCGGGCAAATACACCTGTTATATTTGCGGCCGTTTATCTGTTTCCGAAGCGGGGATTCACAATATTGTTATAGATGGATCCAAAACGGTAGCTGAAGCCCATCCGCAGCTGAAGATCATAGGATGTGGCAAGGCGCTTTATCTCCAAAAGAATTTCATCCTTGGAAGCCCCTTCTTTTGGAAGCGACAGCTGGTCTCTCACGCGTGAATATTCGCCGTTTACACTAAAGGATAATCCCCTGAAAACGCGCAGGTTCAATCCCGCCTCGAATTTAAGATTGTTTTTCCCCAGATCGTGAAGAAATGTTGAACCTTCCAGCTGGGCGCCGACGGACCCCCATGGTTCTTTGACGGCGAGGATTATCTCCATGGTCTGCTGGAACAAATTTTCCCGGTTTTTATCGAAGATCGTGATTTCATCATATTTACGGTAAGAATAATTAATCCGGTACTGCAGACGAAGCTCCCGCCGCATGGACTCTTCATAGGGGAAAATATTGAATTCCACTGCCGGGCCGAATGTTCCGAACAAGGCGGCATTGTCGAAAGTGGAGGAATATATGTGGGCGAAGAATCCGGTGGACCAATGATTATCCAGGCTTTTAATCAATTGGGTGAATATGGTTTTCCGGTCCCGTATACTGGTTATGGTTCCTTCATCTTCCACTTCATACTTGCGTTCGTCATAATTGGTGTTGGCCCAAAAGCGGAATTTCCACGCTTCGGTGGTACGGTTGGCGGAAAGGGAAAGAGAATAATTATAGCGTTTGGAAAGTTCTTCCATGTTTACATTACCGCTTAAACCTGCAGAAAAAACCCAGTAGTTCCATTTGTCAATCATGGGTCCGGCCGGGGCCCCGCTTGCGCCCTGGTAGGAAATGGAAATATATTCGGCCAAAGGGGTATCCGACACATAGGGAATCAGTCCCTGTTTTAAAATATTCACCAGCCCTTCCCGGACTTGCGCCTCGGTGTCGGTGGATTTGGAAAAATATTTGAGTGTGTCGTCTTTGCCTTTATATTCTTTCAAACCAATGAAATTAAGGGTGAACTCGTAACCGCCGCTTCCCGTCTGCCTTCGGTTTACCATTACATGGATATCCGCATTCTCCCGGTCCCTCATATAATTAATGAAGGTGATTTCAGTTCTGATATAATTCATATCGCAAGCACGCCGTTCACAATCCAAAAATACGTTGGGAGCGGTTCTGCGTAATTCCATTTCCTGGGCTGCCAGGGAATATCCGAACAGGGAAATGAACAGTACCAGGCCAGTACTCAACTGCTTCGTTCTGTACGATCGTGTCATGATATGGTCTCCTTTGCTTCTCTTTTTCCGCTTGAATTAGTCATATACCAGCCTGACCTAAAGCAGGATCAAATCATTTCGTGCGGATGAATACCTGAGACCAGGGTACCATGTTGATCTCCGAGCCTCCTGCAATATTCTCTCCGCGAATGTATTCTTTATATATCCAGGAACAGACCACTAAAATACGCAGCAAGATGCCTTCCCGGAGGTCAGCCGCGGGAATAACCGCTTCGCTTTCTGCATAATAGTCAAGATTCAAAATTTCATCCCCGGTCTTAAAATTATATACACTCACATTCACCGGTCTTCCGAATTGCCGGAAAGACCAATTGAGCGTCAAATCAGAATTGTTATCCACAATGGAGGGTTGGGGGGCCTGGATAACCAGCCAGTCCGGGACGGGGAAGGTCCGGCTGAAAATAAATCCGCCCGGACCCTTAATGTCCAGGGTGATTTCATCGGGCAGATTCTCAGGCTTAACAGGAATCCTCTTCTCATAATTGTTTTCACTGAATTCCAGCTTACTGCCGTTGACTTTGACATTTGCGTCCGTGATGATTTTTCCATGTGGGGATCCCAAGCGCAAATTCACATAGGCCCTGATTTCGGTGTGATTAAGGTCATTATTATAGTCATATCGTGATAAACTGAATGTGGGATAAATTACCGCACGGATAAAAAAATCTTGACCTTCTTCTGTGATATCTTGTGAATAAACCATGCTGAAACAAAAAGCTGTCACCAAAGCCAGGCTGATTGTTGCTTTTTTCACTATCGATCCTCCTGTTCAAGCTGCTTTATTATTATAACAGACAGAGCATGATTTCAGAAGACAACAGTCTCCATAGAATCTGGTTCATCCAGTTCAGTCCGAATAACACCGCCAAGTAAATAAAGGCCTGATTTAAGTATAGGCCCAAGATATCCCAGGTTTTCCGGATACTTGGGAACAAAAGCCATATTCCTCGATAAATAATCTGAAGGGTGATATATACCAATGTGATCAGCCCGAGGCTGTGATAATCAAAACCGGCAGAGATATTTCCATGCATAATCTCTGTCAGGGACCGGGTGAGTCCGCACCCGGGGCAGGGCAGGCCGGCAGTGCGGCGGAATGAACAAACGGCAGGAAGAGAGATCCCAAAAAAATGGACGCTGCTGCTGTTTCCCTCAGGTGGAGAAAGCAGCCATAATCCGGACAGAATTCCGGCACACACGCCCAGTACAGCCAGATGCGGCAGCATCTCTTTATTCACTGTCAAACAGCCGGAGCCTTTTCCTTTTTCCGGCCTGTTTTTAGGGTTCAAGGATGACATGATCAGCGAAAGGAATCTTTCACATCCGGACGCATCAGCACCACCAGCGACCATATTCCGATAGGAAGTCCAATAATACAGCAGGGGCTGATGCAGGGCAGCATAGCAAGGATGCTGGCGGCCACAGCAAAACCCCACTGCTGCAGATCCTTCATTTTCAAGGCGGCATAAATAATAAAGGCAGCGGCGAGAATTTCTATAAGTGAACTGCTCAGGGCAAAGCTCCGCTCATAAAATTTTTCAAAATATTCCGGAAATTCTTTTACCCAAAAATGACTGAGGCCGGTGCCGATGGCTAAAGAAATGAACCCCACCAGGGAAAAGGCCGCTCCTATTATTCCTGTAATCAACAAACCTATGGCCGGCCCTGAAACCTGATCTTTTGGCTTATTCTTCATATTTGCCGGGACAGGAGGATGTTCCATGATATTCTCCTTAAAAGGCGCTTTTATATCATTATACGTATATTATTTCTTTTCGTTTCGCTTTGATGCAGATTGCAAAACGCCGCAGTATTAAAAAGACTTGTCTTTTGCAAAACAAGGATTTGACCTTCTCACTAAAAATCTGCCGTATTAAAGTCATCCGCTCCCGAAACGGTTTAAAGACCTGAGATGAATGAGTTGAACATCAGCTCAGGAAAAGAGTAAAGTATAGGTATATTATAAGGATGTGGAATGAAAAATAAACTAACCGTCAAAACATTACAGGGATGGCAAGGCCGTGAAATCGGGCTGTCGGAATGGATAGAGATCGATCAAAGCCGGATCAATGCGTTTGCTGACTGCACCGAAGACCATCAATGGATCCATGTGGATGAAGAGAGAGCCGGGAAAAGTCCGATGAAAAGCACTGTGGCTCATGGCTTTCTCCTGCTTTCCCTGCTGCCGCATTTCCTTTCCGGCAGTGAGCTTTATGCCTGCGACATTAAAATGATCATAAACTATGGATTAAACCGTGTCCGTTTCATCAGCCCGGTTAAATCCGGTTCGCGAATCAGAAACCGGGCGGTTTTAACTGAAATAAAAAAACAAAAACGGCGGAAATTTCTCTTGACCGTCGAATGCACAATTGAAATCGAAGGTGGGTCCAGGCCGGCAGCGGCCGCTGAAGTTTTAGCCCTTGTTTATCTTTAATCCCGCCCATTTTCAAATCCAATCGATAATCTGATAAAATAATAATAAGCTTCATGCTTTTTCACATTTATTTTCTCAGGAGGAAATTTTGGATTTTGAAGGCCGTATCCGGGTTATCATAGAAAACGTAAGCCCTGAAATCAATGGGGGAAGATATCCGGTTAAAAGAGCCGCGGGTGAGACGGTTTCCGTGGAGGCGGATATGTATGCGGATGGACATGACCATATTACGGCTTTGCTCATCTACCGTCATTCCGGGGATTCTCAATGGCGGGAAATTCCCATGCGGCATGTGAATAACGACAGGTGGAAGTCGGAATTCCCGGTGAACAAGAATGGAACCTATTATTATACTATTAAAGGCTGGGTGGATCATTTCAAAACCTGGCAGCACGATTTAAAGAAAAAATTCGCGGATGGACAGGATATCCGGATGGAACTTAAAATCGGAGCCGGGTTCGTTCTAGAAGCTTCTCATCGCGCCGGAGAGCCGGATGGAGATGTGCTCAAACACTGGGCCGGAATTCTTTTTGATGCAAAAAATCCATCCAAAGATATGTCCGCCGCTCTCAGTCAGGAATTGAGTGAATTAATGCGGAGGCATCCACCGGAAAAGTGGATTTCCGTTTACGAGCGTGAGCTTAAAATTGCGGTTGAACGGCCCCGGGCTTTATTCAGCAGCTGGTATGAATTTTTCCCCAGATCTTTTGGTGAAAAACCAGGTCAGTCCGGAACCCTTGCCTCCAGCCGGTCAATGCTGCCGCAGATAGCCGAAATGGGATTTGATGTGATCTATCTTCCGCCGGTACATCCTATTGGATATACGCACCGCAAAGGGGTAAATAATAACCCGAAGGCAAAGCCGGACGATCCGGGAAGCCCATGGGCCATTGGTGCGCAGTCAGGCGGGCATAAGTCTATCCATCCTGAATTAGGAACCATGGAAGATTTTGAACAGTTCGTTGCCGCTGCCGAAGAGAATCATATGGAAGTGGCCATGGACCTGGCGTTTCAGTGCTCTCCCGACCATCCTTATGTTAAAAAACATCCGGAATGGTTTCGCTGGCGCCCCGACGGTTCCGTCCAGCATGCGGAAAATCCCCCAAAAAAATATGAGGACATTATTCCGCTGTATTTTGAAACCGCTGACTGGAAAGCACTCTGGGAGGAATTGAAAAGCGTGGTCCTGTTTTGGGTGGCTAAGGGCATCCGGATTTTCAGAGTGGATAATCCCCATACCAAACCGTTTGTTTTTTGGGAGTGGCTGATTCAGGAAGTCAAAAGAGAACATCCGGATGTTCTCTTTCTGGCCGAAGCTTTTACCCGCCCGAAAGTCATGTACCGGTTAGCCAAAATTGGTTTTTCCCAGTCTTATACCTATTTCACCTGGAGAAATTCCAAGTGGGAAATCCAGGAGTATCTTAGAGAATTGACCCAGACTCCGGTCCGGGAGTTTTTCCGGCCGAATTTTTGGCCGAACACGCCGGATATTCTTCCGGAATCGCTCCAGCACGGCGGCCGTCCGGCATTTATTTCCCGTTTGGTGCTGGCTGCCACCCTGTCCTCCAATTATGGAATATATGGACCAGCCTTCGAATTGATGGTGGATAAGGCGGTCCCGGGCAAGGAAGAATATTTAAATTCGGAAAAGTATGAGATCAAGCAGTGGGATTGGCAGCGGCCTGAGAGTCTGCGCGAAATTGTTGCGCAGGTCAATCAAGTCCGCCGTGAGAACCCGGCTTTGCAAACCACTTGGAATCTCCGTTTTTTTGATGTGGATAATGACTATTTACTCTGCTATGGAAAGATCAGTCCCGATTTATCTAATTTTATTCTGGTTGTGGTCAATTTGGACCCATTTCATACGCAGTCCGGGTGGGTCAGGCTTCCCCTGGAGGAGTTAGAGATCCAGCCGGACCAGCAGATTCTGGTTTATGATCTTTTAAGCGCAGATAAGTATTTTTGGCAGGGCGCGCGGAATTATGTCGAATTGAATCCGCATGTGATTCCGGTGCATATTTTTAAGATATACCGGAAAATGAAACATGAAGAGGACTTCGATTATTTCATGTAGAGGTAAAAAAACCATGAGTGAATTTTCGCTTCTTAATGATCCTCACTGGTATAAGGATGCGGTTATATATGAGCTTCATATCAAGTCGTTTTTTGACAGCAACGCGGACGGCATTGGTGATTTCAAGGGGCTCATCAAAAGGTTGGACTATTTGCAGCACCTTGGAGTGAATGTGATCTGGCTGCTTCCCTTTTATCCGTCCCCGCTAAAAGACGACGGCTATGATATATCCGATTACCGCAGAATACATCCCCAGTATGGGAAACTCAGGGATTTCAAAGAGTTTTTAAAGCAAGCCCATAAACGCGGAATCCGGGTCATAACTGAATTGGTGCTGAACCATACGTCTTCCCAGCATCCCTGGTTTCAAAAATCCCGCAGGGAACCTCCGGGTACGTCCTGGCGCAATTTCTATGTATGGAGCGATACTCCGGATAAATATAAAGATGCCCGTATCATTTTTCAAGATTTCGAATCGTCTAATTGGACATGGGATGATACGGCGGGAGCTTATTTCTGGCACCGGTTCTATTCCCATCAGCCGGATTTGAATTTTGACAATCCCAGAGTGCAAAAGGAAATGATCAAAGTAGTGGATTACTGGTTTGAGATGGGTGTGGATGGGTTGCGCCTGGATGCTGTTCCTTATTTGTTTGAAAGGGAGGGAACGAATTGTGAAAATCTTCCGGAAACCCATGCCTTTTTAAAAAAACTGCGGGATCATATCGACCGGAAGTTCAAGGATAAGATGCTGCTGTCAGAAGCCAACCAGTGGCCGGAAGATGCGGTGGCCTATTTTGGAGAAGGAGATGAATCCCATATGGCCTTTCATTTTCCTTTGATGCCGCGGATGTTTATGGCGGTCCAGATGGAAGACCGGTTTCCGATTGTGGATATTCTGGATCCGCCCCTGCAAATTCCCGATTCCTGTCAATGGACGACTTTTCTCCGTAACCATGACGAGCTGACCCTGGAGATGGTGACGGATGAAGAGAGGGATTATATGTACCGGGTTTACGCTGGTGATCCACAGGCAAAGATCAATCTCGGGATCCGCAGGAGATTGTTTCCATTGCTGAGAAATAACCGCCGGAAAATTGAACTGATGAATATTCTGCTGTTTTCACTCCCCGGCACCCCGGTGATCTATTATGGAGATGAAATCGGGATGGGGGACAATTTCTATTTAGGAGACCGGGACGGAGTCAGGACTCCGATGCAGTGGAGTGCGGACCGGAATGCCGGTTTTTCCAGAGCCAATCCGCAAAAATTGTATCTTCCTGTCATCATCGATCCGGAGTACCATTATGAAGCTGTGAATGTGGAAAACCAGGAAAGAAATTTATCCTCCATGCTGTGGTGGATGCGGCGGGTAATCGGTATGCGCCAGAGATTTGAGGCTTTCGGGAGAGGGGATATTGTTTTTCTGACTCCCAAGAACCATAAAATTTTGGCGTTCCTACGCCGCAATAAAGAGGAAATCATGCTGGTGGTGGTAAACCTTTCCCGGTTTTCCCAAGTGGTTGAATTGGAATTGTCCGATTATGATGGTTTTGTTCCCGAAGAAGTATTCGGGGGTAACATATTTCCCCGAATTCATAAAGAGCCCTATGTCCTGACTTTAGGTCCTTTTAATCATTTTTGGTTCTTTTTGAAGGAAAATAAAAAAGACGCCTTAGAAAAATCCGGGAAAATTCAAGAGCCTTTCCAGTTGCGCCGCGGTTACCGGGACGTTATGCGGGGAAAAAGCCGGGAAGAGATGGAAAAACAGTATTTGCCCTCATATTTAAAACGGAGCCGCTGGTTCGGAGGGAAGGGCCGCATGGTTCGCCAGGTTTCGGTTGTGGAAGCCGCACCGGTCCACAGAAAAATTGACGCTTCCGGTTATCTGCTGATTTTAGAGGTCAAGTACAATGAGGGAATACCGGAATGGTATTTTCTTCCTTTATTTTATGCCACTGGAGAGGAAGCGCATACTCTTAACCGCCGTTGGCCGCAAGCTGTTATCTGTCAGGTTGAAGCCGGGGAGGAAAGCGGCATTTTTTATGATGGCGCTTTTTCCAGCCGCTATCATACACTGTTGATGGAAATGGCTTCGAGAAGAAAAAAAATTAATGGTGAGAAGGGAGATTTTATTGCACGGCGCGGAAAACAGTTGAAAAAACTTCTGCAGGAGGCGGAACTGCCCATGAAATCCGAGGTTTTAAAGGCGGAGCAAAGCAATACTTCAATCGTCTATGCAGACAAGTTGATTTTGAAGCTTTACCGGCGATTGGATCAGGGTATTCATCCGGATATTGAATTGGAGAGTTTTTTAACCGAAGAGGCATGCTTTACACATATCCCTCCTTTTGCGGGCAGTTTTGAATATCAAATTCATGGCGGACCGTCTGTATCAGTAGGATTGCTCCAGGGTTATGTGCCCAATGAAGGCGATGGATGGAGATATGTTTTGGACCGGCTTAATCAATATACGGAGAAGATATTCGCCCGGAGGCAGGAACTATCCCAAAAAAATGTTACTCTGCATCCTTTACTTGAATCCAGGGAAAGAAATGGTGCGGCCCTGGAAGGACTGGCAGACGGGTTTTTTTTGGAGATGATAGAGCGGCTGGGGATACGAACCGGGGAGCTCCACCTGGCTTTATCATCTCAAAAGGAAGGCGGAGATTTGAAGCCGGAATCCTTTTCAATCCTGTATCAGCGCTCCGTTTACCAGTCCATGCGCACTCTGGTGAGGTGGGTTTTCCACCTCTTGGAGGAAAGCCGGGGAAGATTAAGCGGTGATGCGGATGATTTAGCCGCAGGCATACTGGGGTCACGGGAGAAAATTCTTCAATGTCTTAAGAGGATCACGGGCAGGAAAATTTCAGCAAAAAAAATCCGGATTCACGGAGATTATCATTTGGGCCAGGTTTTGTTCACCGGGAAAGACTTTGTGATCATTGATTTTGAAGGTGAGCCTGCTCGGGCTTTAAGCGAAAGGCGGTTAAAACGTTCTCCCCTGCGGGATGTCGCCGGGATGATCCGCTCGTTTCATTACGCCGCGTTTTATGGATTATTGCACAATCAAGTTTATCAGGGGGATGAAAAGGCCTTGTTAGAAAAGTGGCTCATGATTTGGTATAATGAAATAAGCAGGATATTTTTCCATTCATATCTCCGTACCGTAAAAGAAGCGGAATTTCTTCCCAAAAAACAGGATCAATTAAGTGTCCTTTTAGATGCGTATTTGCTGGAAAAAGCAGTCTATGAATTGGGTTATGAATTGAATAACCGTCCAGACTGGACGATTATTCCTTTAACCGGGATCTCCACCATCCTGCAGCAGCAATCCACATGACGAAAGGATGAGAATTAATGACAGATGATAACAGTAAACCTGAAAATTCAAGACAGCCGTCCATGCTGAATGATCACGATATCTATCTTTTTAAAGAAGGGACACATCATACCCTATACAATAAATTTGGATCTCACCCGGTTGTCCGGGAGAGAAAAAAGGGAACATATTTCGCGGTATGGGCTCCCAATGCAGAAAAGATATCCGTCATAGGAAATTTTAATCATTGGAAATCCGGGTCTCATTCTTTGCACCCCCGCTGGGATGAATCCGGTGTCTGGGAAGGATTTTTCCCGGATATACAAAGGGGGGATCTCTATAAGTACCATATCTTTTCCCGGGAAAAAGGCTATCAGGTTAAAAAAAGCGATCCATATGCCTTCCATTGTGAAACACCGCCCAAAACCGCATCCGTGGTCTGGGATTTAGAATATAACTGGAAAGACAAAAAATGGATGAAAAACCGGGAAGAAAAAAATGCCCAGGATGCACCCATGTCCGTATATGAACTTCATTTGGGCTCATGGCGCCGGCCGGGGGATAAACCGGAAAATTTTTTAACCTACAGAAAGTTGGCGGAACAGCTGCCGGCTTATCTTAAGGAATTGGGATTTACGCATGTGGAATTTCTTCCGGTTATGGAGCATCCTTTTTACGGATCCTGGGGGTATCAGGCCACCGGTTATTTTGCACCCACAAGCCGTTATGGAACTCCGCAGGACTTCATGTATTTAATTGATCAGCTCCACCAGCATGATATCGGTGTCATCATGGATTGGGTCCCCTCTCATTTTCCTTCCGATGAACACGGCCTGGTTTATTTTGACGGGACTCATCTTTATGAACATCAGGACCCCAAAAAAGGATTTCACCCGGACTGGAAAAGTTATATATTTAATTACGGCCGTCATGAAATCAGAAGCTTCCTTATCAGCAGCGCACGGTTCTGGCTGGATAAATATCATATCGACGGATTGCGGGTGGATGCAGTTGCTTCCATGCTGTATCTTGATTATTCCAGGAAGGAAGGAGAATGGATTCCTAATGAATACGGAGGCAGGGAAAACCTGGAGGCAATGTCTTTTTTGCGCAGGTTGAATCAAATGGCGTATGGCGACTTTCCTGCGATTCAAACGATAGCCGAGGAATCCACAGCCTGGCCTATGGTTACCAAGCCTGTTCACCTGGGAGGATTGGGATTCGGAGAAAAATGGAATATGGGCTGGATGCACGATACTCTGGAATATTTTTCCAAAGATCCTGTCCATCGCAAGCATCATCATAACGAACTCACTTTTAGTATTTGGTATGCGTTTTCTGAAAATTTTGTGCTCCCGTTATCCCACGATGAAGTTGTTTACGGCAAAGGATCTTTGCTGGAGAAAATGCCGGGGGATGAATGGCAGAAATTTGCTAATCTCCGTTTGCTTCTGGGGTTTATGTATGCCCATCCAGGAAAGAAAATTCTGTTCATGGGCGGAGAATTTGGTCAAAGGCGGGAATGGGCCCATGACCACAGCCTGGATTGGCATTTGCTTGAGTATACGTCTCATAAGGGAGTGAGAAACTGGGTCCGGGATATCAATCGTTTTTATTCGCAGACTCCGGCCCTGTATCAGAAAGATTTTTCGCAGAACGGATTCGAATGGATCGATTCCAGCGACTGGGAGAACAGTGTCGTGGCATTTCTGCGGAAGGGACATTTGCCGGAGGATGTGGTCCTGGTCGTCTGCAATTTCACTCCTGTTCCCAGGCATAATTACAGGGTTGGTGTTTCCGAGAAAGGGATCTGGAAGGAAGCCCTGAACAGCGATGCCCGTGAATATTGGGGGAGCGGACAGGGAAATATGGGAGAAACGGAAGCCAGGCCGGTGCCTTTTCACGGCCGGCCTTACTCGCTGTCTCTCACCCTTCCGCCGCTGAGTGTTTTGATTTTTACACCGCCATGTAATTCAACCTGAATAAATCAGGATAAATTAAGAGGAGATATATAAAATGAAAGAAAAAATCGGTAAAACCGCGGGGAAAATCTGGGATATTCTGCAAAAACAAGAAGAAGTCGCCATTTCTCAGTTTCCCGGCATGCTGAATGAGAAGGCTGTTATTGTAAATCAAGCCCTAGGGTGGCTGGCCAGGGAGGATAAAATCAATTACCGGAAAGAGGGCAACCGGACTTTAATCTCTCTGGCAGGTTCGGAACGCCGTTCCTGATTATCCCATTTTGAACTTGTTTTACTCTCCGAATGATGATATCGGAGCGGTGTATTTGGGGGATCACCGATGCCGGTTTAGGGTGTGGGCACCTAGAGCGAATAAGGTTGAGGTGCGTCTGGTGTTTCCGGCAGAACGTATGGAATCTCTTGAGCCGGCCGGGGCGGGGTACTGGAGTGCTGTCCTGGATGATGTTTCTCCGGGTTCCCGGTATTATTACCGTTTAAATGGAGAGACCCAAAGGCCCGATCCGGCTTCCCATTATCAGCCCGAGGGTGTACACCGGTTTTCGGAAGTGATAGACCACCGTTTATTTAAATGGAATGATGATTCATGGACGGGCATTCCTTTAGAGCAAATGGTCCTGTATGAATTGCATACCGGTACATTTACACCGGAAGGGACATTTCAGGCGATCATCCCGCGTCTGGACCAGCTGAAGGAATTAGGCATAAATGCAGTAAGCCTGATGCCGGCGGCTCAGTTTCCGGGTGAAAGAAACTGGGGGTATGACGGAGTCTATCCTTTTGCCGTACAGAATTCTTACGGCGGCCCCGTAGGGCTGAAGGATCTAGTAAACACATGTCATCAAAAAGATATGAGTGTTATTTTAGATGTAGTATATAATCACTTGGGGCCTGAAGGAAATTACCTGCATGACTACGGGCCCTATTTTACGCCCAAGTACCAGACTCCCTGGGGGGATGCCGTTAATTTTGATGATGCCTTCAGTGATGAAGTGCGCGGTTTTTTTATCCGGAATGCATTGCACTGGTTCCGCCGCTATCATATTGACGGCCTGAGATTGGATGCCGTTCATGCCATAACCGACATGAGCGCCCGTCCGTTTTTGAGGGAGTTAGCCATCCAGGTCAGAGAATTCAACCAAAACAGGGGTAAAAAAGCATTCTTAATCGCTGAAAGCGATTTAAATGATCCCAAAGTCATCCGGTCCCCGGATGAACATGGGTTCGGATTGGATGCCCAATGGTGCGATGATTTTCATCATGCTTTACATGCGCTGCTGACCGGAGAAAGATCCGGTTATTACTGTGATTTTGGTTCGGTGGCGCATGTGGCAAAATCACTGAGGGAAAGCTACGTGTTGACTGGTGACTATTCTCGTTTCCGCCGCCGCCGGCACGGTGATTCCGCGGCAGACCGGGCTGCTTCTCAATTTGTGGTCTTTACGCAGAATCATGATCAGACGGGAAACCGGATGACGGGAGAGAGATTGTCGTCCTTGCTTCCGCTGGATGCGCTGAAGCTGGCAGCCGGGGTTATGATTTGTTCCCCTTATATTCCGATGCTGTTTATGGGGGAGGAATACGGAGAAACATCTCCCTTTCTTTATTTTGTCAGCCATAATGATCCGGATCTTGTGGATGCGGTCCGCAGGGGACGCCGCCGGGAGTTTTCCGGTTTTAAGGGGACCCAAGAATTTCCTGACCCTCAATCTGAAACCACATTTGAGCGTTCTCGGCTGAATTGGAACATCCGCAGCCAGGGAACCCACAAAATATTGCTCGATACTTACCGGAGCCTGCTGCAGTTAAGAAAAGAGAACCCGGTTTTGTCTGAAGCTGACAACCGCAATCTCTGGACAAGGGAATATAAAGAGAAAAATATTTTGGTGGTTTTACGGGGCCGGGGCAAAGAACGCATTGCCATGCTGATGAATTTTTCTTCACGCACCCAGCAGCAAATGACGGCTTTTCCTCCGGGATCTTGGAAAAAGATGTGGGATTCAGCCGATAAGCGCTGGGGCGGTCCGGGGGGCATTCTTCCAGAACGGATTTCGGATGAACAGGAGATCGTAATTCCAGCCTGGGCGTTTACAGTTTATAAGAGCGAGGTGCACACATGAACCGCTGGATTTGTATACATGGCCATTTTTATCAACCGCCCCGGGAAAATCCCTGGCTGGAAGAAATTGAAATTCAGGATTCGGCTTATCCTTATCATGACTGGAATGAACGGATTACAGCTGAATGCTATGAGCCGAACGCTTTTTCAAGGATTCTGGATGATGAAAAGAGAATCGTGGATATTGTCAATAATTATTCTCAAATGAGTTTTAATTTCGGCCCCACTTTACTCTCCTGGCTGGAGAATAAAGCCCCGGCGGTTTACCAGGCGATTTTAGAGGCGGATAAACGCAGCCGGGATAAATTTTCCGGCCATGGAAGCGCTCTGGCCCAGATATATAATCATGTGATTATGCCCCTGGCTGACCGCCGGGACAAGTGGACGCAGGTCTTGTGGGGACTGAATGATTTCCAGTCCAGATTCGGACGGGATCCGGAAGGCATGTGGCTACCGGAAACGGCTGTCGATATGGAAACGATGGAAATCATGGCGGAACAGGGGATTAAATTCGTGATTTTAGCTCCTCATCAGGCTTCAGCCGTCCGGCACAAGGATGAAGAAGAATGGAATGAAATTCATAACACCGGTATTGATCCGAGCAAGCCATACCGCTGCCTGCTGCCATCCGGGAAAGCCATGGCTGTCTTTTTTTATGATGGACCTATTGCGCATGATGTGGCTTTCGGCAAACTGCTGGAAAACGGGGAAGCCTTTGCCGGCCGGCTGCTTCGGTCTTTTCCTGAAAATAATGCTGAATCAAATCCTCTCGTCCATATCGCGACTGATGGAGAAACCTTCGGACACCATAACCGTTTCGGAGATATGGCTTTGTCCTATTGCCTCCATCATCTGGAAAACAAAGACCTGGCCCGAATCACAATTTATGCGGAATATCTTGAAAAATATCCTCCGGAAGATGAAGTGAAAATTCGGGAGTACAGCTCCTGGAGCTGTATCCACGGAGTGGAAAGATGGCGCAGCGATTGCGGCTGCAGCTCCGGTATGCATCCGGGGTGGACGCAGGAATGGAGGGCGCCCTTAAGACAAGCCCTGGATGAACTGCGCGATCGCATGAGAGTTCTTTTTGAAAAGGAAATAAAGTTATATTCCTCCGGAGATCCGTGGGAGGTCCGAAACCGTTATGTCGAGGTGGTGCTGGACCGGGACCGGAGAGCTGTGGAGAAATTCCTCTCCACTCAGGTCAAACGGGAACTGCATCAGGAAGACATGGTCAAAATACTTAAACTTCTTGAGATGCAGAGGAATGCGATGCTGATGTATACCAGCTGCGGCTGGTTTTTTGATGATATTTCCGGAATTGAAACCGTTCAGGTGATGCAGTATGCGGCCCGGGCGCTGCAATTGGCGCAGGACCTGTCAGGAGAAGACTATGAGACCGGTTTTGTCAAAAATTTAGAAAAAGCTCCCAGCAATGTTCCTGGTTTTGGCAATGGTGCGTGGATCTATGAAAAGAATGTTAAGCCGGCTGTGCTGGATTTGTCTCGGGTAGGTGCTCACTATGCCATTTCTTCCTTATTTGAAGAGTATCCGGAGAAAGTCAGGATAAACTGTTATTCCGCCGAAAAAGAAACGTACCATCAGGAGGAAGCCGGAAAACAAAAAGTGGCCGTTGGGCGGGTCAAACTTCGTTCTGAAATACTATGGGAAGAGGAACGTCTGGGTTTTGCCGTCCTGCATTTCGGAGACCATAATGTCATGGGCGGTGTTCGTCCTTACAGGGGTGAAAAAGAATTCAATGAAATGATGCATGCTATACGTGAAAATTTCCGCCGCAGCGACATAACCAGTGTTATCAACAGCATGGATGATTATTTTGCCGGCCACAATTATTCGCTCTGGCATTTATTCCGGGATGAAAAACGGAAGGTGATGGAACGCATTCTTGAATCCAGCATGGAAAGCATTGAAGGAAATTTCCGGCAGATATATGAACATCAATACCCCATCATTCAAGCTATGAAAGAAATGAAAATTCCACTCCCCAAAGCTTTGGCCGCACCGGTAGAAATTATTCTTAATCATGACTTTAAAGAAATACTGGGCAGGAAAAATCCCGATATGGCAAAACTTAAAAAACTCGCTGAAAAGTTCCAGCGTTTTTCTTTTTCATTAGATAAAGCGGGCTTGAACCTTCTTGCTAAGCAAAGATTAAGCCGGCTCATGAAGGACATTATGAGCTCCCCACAGAAAACGAAGCTGCTGAAAACTGCTGAAGACCTTTTTTTGCTTTTTAATCAAATGGAGATTCAACCTGATTTATGGGAAAGCCAGAACATCTATTTTGTGCTGACCAGGGAGCATTTCGCGGAGATGGCCAAAAAAGCAGAGCTCGGCAATCAAAAAGCCCGGGAATGGGTGTCCTGTTTCCGCAGAATAGGTGCTTTTTTAGGAGTTAAAAGCCCATGAATTCAGCGCCCCTGGCTGCTTACCGGCTGCAGCTTCATTCCGGATTTGATTTTAAGGATACAGGTGCAATCCTGGATTATTTGAAAGATTTGGGGGTTTCCGATATTTACGCGTCTCCCATTTTTCAAGCACGAACCGGGAGTGCTCATGGTTACGATATTGTTAATCCTCAACGGGTTAATTCTCATTTAGGAGGAGAAGAAGGTTTTGCGGAGTTGGTTTCAGGCTTGAGCCGGCATAAGCTTGGATGGATACAGGATATCGTTCCTAATCACATGGCCTTTCATCCGGAAAATCACCGGCTGATGGATATTTTTGAAAAAGGGAAATACTCTCCTTATTTTGCTTATTTTGATATTGATTGGGATCACCCATATCCGGGTTTGCATGGCCGGGTGCTGGCTCCTTTCTTAGGAAAACGGTATGGAGAGGCTCTTGAGGAAGGGGAGCTGATTTTGAAATACATAGACGGCCGGCTGACGGTCAATTATTTTGATATTAGTTTTCCCCTGAAAATTGAGTCTTTCAGCCGGGTTTTTAAACATAACCTGGATGATTTAAAAAACGAAATGGGTGAAGGCCACCCTGATTTTGTCAAGCTCCACAATCTATTTTCAGATCTGGATTCATTTAAAAACAGCGGTAAGAATGAAGGGCGGAATGTGCAATTGAACTTGATCAAGGCGGGTATCTGGAAACTCTATCGGAAAAATCCGCAAATCCGTATGCATATGGACCGCAGACTGGAGACGGTTAATCGAGATTCGGAAACCGCGGTTCCATTTCAGGCCTTGGAGGAGTTGTTGAATAATCAGGTTTTTCGATTAAGTTACTGGAAAACCGCTATGGAGGAGATCAATTACCGGCGGTTTTTTAATATAAATGACTTAATTTCTCTCCGTGTGGAGATCCCGGGCGTTTTCGAAGATGTCCATTTTTTGGTTAAGGAATATTTGGAAAAAGGATATTTTTCCGGGCTAAGGGTTGATCATCTCGACGGGCTTTACCATCCCGCTGATTATTTGAAACGGTTACGGCAAATATCCGGTGACAAATATATCATTGTTGAAAAAATATTAGAAGAGGATGAAACTCTGCCCGAATCTTTCCCGGTTGAGGGAACAACCGGTTACGATTGGATGAACCGGATCAACCGAATTTTTTGCCGGGATGACCCGAAGGGCCGCTGGAAAAAGCTGTACTTGCGTTTTACGGGGATAAGAAAATCTTATTCAGAATTATCAGCGGATACAAAACGGCTGATCATTGGAAAAAACATGGCCGGGGATATCGATAATCTGGCCCGAAGTGTGAAAAAAATCGCAGAATGCCACCGGAGCGGCCAGGATTTCACCATGTATGGTTTGAAGCGTACATTGGTGGAGATTCTAGCGCGTTTTCCAGTCTACAGAACCTATCATTCCCATGAATCGATTCGGGAATATGACCGAAACGTTATCCGTGCAGCCGTAAAGGCAGCCTGTCGGCATATTCCGGACATGGAGCATGAATGTTCCTTCATTGAGCAATGTCTTTTGATGCAGTGGGATTCAAGCTGGGAAGAGGAGATGAAGCAAAACGGGAAGGAATTTTCCCTGAAATTCCAACAATACTCCGGGCCGGTTATGGCCAAGGGTTTTGAAGATACTTTACTGTATGTTTATCATCCGCTGATATCTCTGAATGAGGTCGGAGGTGATCCGGACAAGTTCGGATCTGATGTCGGAACCTTTCATGCCTGGAACCGGGCCAGGCAGCAAAAATCTCCGTTTTCTTTAAACGCGTCCGCTACTCATGACAATAAAAGAGGGGAAGATGTGAGGGCCCGGATCAATGTCTTGTCGGAAATGCCTGGAGAATGGGAACGGAAGATCCGTCATTGGAGTAAAATGAATTTGAGGTTTAAAACCCAGCTGCAAGGGAATCCGGCTCCCGACGCCAATGATGAATATTTATTGTATCAAACCCTGATCGGTTCTTACCCTTTTGATACAGGCCGAATGAATCAATATTATAAACGGATTGAAGAATACCTGAACAAAGCGGTTCGGGAAGCAAAAGTCCATTCTGCCTGGCTGCGTCCGGACAAAGATTATGAACGGGCTTTTGTGCATTTTTTTTATAAAATTATGCAGAGCAACAGTGAATTTATCCGGGATTTTATTCCTTTTCAGCACCGGATAGCTCAGTACGGAATTGTCAATTCTCTCGCTCAGGTTTTATTGAAAATGACCCTGCCGGGGGTGCCGGATTTTTACCAGGGTTGTGAATTGTGGGATTTCAGCTTGGTGGATCCGGATAACCGAAGACCGGTGGATTTTCAATACAGGAAAAACTGCCTGAATAAAATAAAAGACAATGAATGCGGTGAAGGACACCTTGCCCGGTTGTGGAAAGAACGTGAGTCGGGATGGATCAAACTTTATTTGATCTGGAAAGGTCTTAGATTAAGGCGGATATGCCGCAAGGTTTTCGAGAATGGAGAATATTTACCGCTTCGGGTATCCGGAAGCCGGAAAAACAGTATAATAGCTTTTGTGCGAAAGAATAAGACCAGTTGGGTTTTGGCGGCGGTTCCCCGCTTGATAACCGGACTAATGAATGAAGATCAGGATCCATCCCAGGCTTGCTGGGGGGACACTGGTATTGCCTTGCAGGCTGAAGCTCCGGCACTTTGGGAAAATGTTTTAACAGGGCAGGTTGAAAATTTGTCCGGCCTCATCCCGGCCGCCGTCCTTTTTAATCATTTTCCGGTGGCTCTGTTCCGCACAACCTGAACGATGAAAATGAATCTACATGTCATCCTAAAGCCTGTAGAGCAGGTCATGAGCGCTTTGAACTGCTTCGAAGCTTTCATAAGAAACGAGGCGGCACAAAATCTTTGTGCCGCTTCACTCCTCTGGATGACATGGTGTATCATTTTTTAACCTGGATTATTCACGGGTCGAGATTGCCGCAGATGCGAGGCGCAGTGCATGAAGCTGTGGTACTTCACCGCGAATGCCCTGCAACAAAGCAGATGCGGTGAGAGTCGGCCCGCCCAAAGGGTAAAAAAATTGCGATTATAATATAAATGTGCAAATGAAAAACTTTCCATTTGAACTTTCAATAAAAATCATGTTAATCGCTGATAAAAAAGAAATTGCAAAAACATCGCAATTTTTTTATGAATAATTCAGGTTAAGTAATAGGCCAGGCAATGTTCGAACTAATAATCCAGGCTAAGCAATAATTGTGTTAACAAGGAGGATGGATGAAAAGAAGAGCCAGCGGAATTTTAGCTCACATCACGTCACTGCCGTCCCGGCATGGAATCGGAGACTTAGGCCCCGCCGCTTATGAATTTGTTGATTTTCTTTCCCAATCAAAGCAGAGTTATTGGCAGATTCTCCCGGTGAATCCAACAGATTCAGCCTATGATGATTCTCCTTACCACAGTGTATCCGCATTGGCTGCTAATCCGCTTCTAATCAGCCCGGAAAAAATGGCGCAGGAGGGCTGGCTCACTCATGAGAACATTAGGGATATTCCGGATTTTGATAAAGAAAAAGTTGATTTCAGGAAAATCACTGAGTACAAACTTCGATTATTTGAGGAGGCTTTCCGGCGTTTTCAGCAAAAATCAACGCCGGCTGATTACGGGGTCTTTTGCCGGGAAAATGCCGGCTGGCTGGATGATTATGCCTTGTTTTCGGCTTTAAAAGCACACCATTCATCAGAAACTTGGAGCAGCTGGCAGAAGGAATTCAGGGACAGGAATGAGGAGGCCCTGAAAAAATTTGAGAGAGAAAACCAAAACAAAATCGAAAAAACAAAATTTCTGCAATATATTTTTATGAGGCAGTGGCATGAGCTGAAACAGTATTGCCGGAATAAAAATATTAACATTATCGGTGATTTGCCCATATATGTTGATTATGACAGTGCGGATGTGTGGTCCAACCCCGGCTTCTTTAAGTTGGATGGTCGGAAGCGGCCTTTTGTTGTTGCCGGGGTTCCTCCGGATTATTTCAGCCGGACCGGCCAGTTGTGGGGCAACCCATTATATGATTGGAATGAAATAAAGCAGTCCGGTTTTCGATGGTGGATCAGCCGTTTGGACCGGGTGCTGGAGCTGTGCGATATTGTCCGCATAGATCATTTCCGGGGCTTGGTGGCCTATTGGGAAGTTGCGGCGACAGAAGAGACTGCAGTGAATGGAAAATGGGTGGAAGCCCCGGTGATGGAGTTTCTTGAAACTTTAAGCAGACATTATATTCATCTCCCATTTATTGCCGAAGATCTGGGGACTATAACCCCGGATGTCCGGGAAGTGATGCATCATTTTTATCTTCCTGGGATGAAAGTTCTTTTGTTTGCTTTTGGAGATGAGGACTCCCGGCACCCTTATCTGCCGCATAATTATGGAAAAAATTATGTCGTTTACACTGGAACGCATGATAACAACACCTCTAGAGGATGGTTTGAAAATGAAGCGGATGAAAATGAAAAATCAAGGCTGATGCGTTATCTCGGCAAGCCGGTTAAATCAAGCGAGGTCCATTGGGAGCTGATCCGTCTGGCTATGTCCTCGGTTGCCGCCACGGCGATCATTCCCATGCAGGATATCCTGGGCTTGGATGAACCGGCGCGGATGAACCGCCCGGCCACAAATCGTGGGAACTGGAAGTGGCGGATGACTCCGGCTCAGCTGAAATCAGCCGCGCAAACACCCCTCAAGGAATTAACCGAAATGTATGGACGGCTTTGACAGCCAAATGAAAAGGAGATCTTTTATGCCATTCCAGGCCAGCAAAAAAAAACCGCGGATTGCCTATTTGAGTATGGGTGCCTACTTGGAATCATATTTACCTACTTACAGCGGAGGCCTTGAAGTTTTAGCCGGGGATATTCTGCGTTCCTGCGCCGATCGCAGGATTCCCATTATAGGAATCATCCAGGCCAGTTCAAGTGGATATTTTCGGCAGGGGATTGATGAAAACGGCTGGCAGCAGGAAGTGCCGGTTCACTGGACACCGCAAAAAACCTTACCCAGGATTCCGGAGACGGTAACCATAAATCATCATGGCCGCAGCTTAACTGTCGGAGCGGAACGTTATGATATCACCGGTTCCACCGGCTTTAAAGTCCCGGTCTACCTGCTGGATACTCATTTTGCGGACAATGATGAATCCAATTGGAATATCACCGGAATGCTGTATGACGCTGATCCCGGGAGAAGGCTTGCCCAGGAAAACGTCCTAGGCCAAGCCGGAATCAAATTGATGAAAAGATTGGGATATGAAGATTTTCTCATCCATATGAACGAGGGGCATGCCGCCCTGGGGCCGCATCAGCTCATGGCCGGAGACGGACTGTCTTTGAGTGAAGTACGCAGCAGGTCGGTTTTCACGACCCATACTCCGGTTCCGGCCGGGCATGATGTATTTGACTATACATTAGCTGAGAACGTAATAGGCAGCGGGTTTCTATCCGGTAAAATCAAAGAGCTTGCCGGCCGGGATAATCTGAATATGACCCGGCTGGCCCTGTTCCTGAGCGGATATGTCAATGCGGTTTCACGCCGGCATGCGGATGTCTGCCGGGGAATGGACATTTTTTCCGGACAAAAAATTGACTATATCACCAATGGAATTCATCCTGAATCATGGGCGGTCCCGCCCATGATGGATTTTTTTGATAATTACCTGCCTAATTGGCGTTTTGAGCCGGCTGTTTTTGAGAGAGCCCGAAATATGATTTCTCTTGACGCTTTGGTTCAGGCTAAGGAGATGGCCAAACGCTACCTGCTGGGATTTTTGAATTCCGAGTTGAATGTAGCCTTTGACCAGGATGTTTTTACCATTGTTTGGGCCCGTCGTTTCACAGGGTATAAGCGCCCTTTGCTTTTATTCCGGGACCTGGAGCGTCTGCATAAACTGGCAGAGAAGCACGGCCGCATCCAGGTGGTTTTTTCCGGAAAGGCCCATCCAAGTGACCATCATGGAAAAGAATTAATCCAGCAGGTTATCCGGTACAGCCGCGAACTGCAAAACAATCTGCGCTGTGCGTTTGTCCCGGGATATAATACAAAAATCGCCCGCCGGCTGCTGGGAGGCGCGGATGTTTGGCTGAACACGCCCAGGCGCCCTTTGGAAGCATCAGGCACATCCGGAATGAAAGCGGCCTTAAACGGCTGCTTGAACCTCAGTTCGTATGATGGCTGGGTGGTTGAAGGCTGCGAATTGGCTCCGGGCGCCATATGGCTGGTCGGCCCGCAAACGAAACAAATCGTTCCGGAAAGCGACCGGGAGGCCACTGACACCACTGACGCTGCTGCTATGTATGATAATTTGGAAGAATTGATAGGTCTTTACTACAGGAATCCGGGTGAGCTGGTCCGGCGCCGGGCTGAAGCCATAAGCCTGATCGCCTATTTTAATACGGACAGATGTGTGCGGGAATACGCGGATAAAGCCTGGCGGCTGTCGCCCGGGGAATTTTCCTGGTCGGGCTAGGCCTGGCTAGCCGGATGTTCTCATGGAAGCAGCCTTTTTGGAGGGCAGTGTATAATTTAGTAAAGAGTGAAGAGTAAAGAGAAAAGAGAAATTTAGTAAAAAGTAAATAGTGACAGCGGAGCTGTCATTCAGTCAAAGCGCTTTGGAGGGCGGCGATGCCGAGTAGCCTGTTCGTAGGCATAGGCAATGGCGAGCAGTTCCGGTTCTCCAAACCATTTGCCGACGATCTGCAGGCCCGCCGGCAGGTTTCCGTGGCTGAATCCCATCGGCACACTTAAGGCTGGAAGACCGGTATGCGGCGGGATTAATTGACTGTTATCTCCCGCATGGCGGCGGGGAGAGGCGAGTTTGTTGGGGGGGGAATTCCATGTGGGATACACAATGACATCCACATTGTGAGCGGCCATCGCATCCTGTACGGCTTCACGGAATGCAATATTCCGGGGTTCTTCATAAATATTCCGGCATTGGGGTTTGTCCCAGACCGGTACTTCCAGGGCCCTGTACAGCCGTTCTTTTATGTATATGGAGAATTTACCTGAATTATAGACTTCGGTGAGTGTTTTTACGGGAGCGCTGTCACCTGCGGATTCTAAATATTGATTCAAGTCATGACGGAAGGTATCGCACCACAAATTTTTTGTCAATTTGCCGAAACCGGGGATTTCAAACGGATCTACAAGCACGGCGCCCTGAGTCTGCATATCCTTGAGGGCCTTCTCAAAAAGTATTTTTATTTCCTCATCAGCATACGGGAGGCTGGTGTAAAAACGGAATACTCCGACACGGGCACCTTGAAGAGCGTCTTTTTTTAAAAAAGGAAGGTAGGAATCCGGAATATGCCCCTCTGCATAACCGGTAATAGGGTCAGACGGATCACCGCCGGCGATAACATCCAATATCCGCGCGGTGTCCTCCACGGTACGGGCCATAGGGCCGCCGATATCATTGCGCAGGTAAAGCGGGATAATGCCGTCCCGGCTGGTCAACCCCATCGTGGGGCGCAAACCGACCAGGCAGCAGTGGGAAGAAGGGCCGCGGATGGAATTCCCGGTGTCGGTTCCCAAACCGGCTGTCCCGAAGTTGGCCGTCACTGCCGCAGCGGTACCTCCACTGGAACCTGCGGGGACCCGGGAAAGATCATAGGGATTGCGGGTAATGCCGGCAATAGAGCTCTGGGTTTGATAGGGACTGAAAGCCCACTCAGCCATATTGGACTTGGCCAGGATGACAGCTCCCGCTTCCCGGAGCTTTTTAACCTGGCAGGCATCGTCCGGGGGAATAAAGCCGGCCAATGCCTCAGAACCAGCCGATGTCTGCATATCTTTGGTTTCATAATTATCTTTCACAATCACCGGAATTCCATGCAGGGGGCGCAACTGCCCGGTTTGCTGAAATTCCTGATCGAGTTTTTTTGCGGTTGCCAGAGCATTGGGGTTGACCACAACAATGGCGTTTAACCGGGAGCGCTTATCATATCTTTCTATCCTGTCCAGATAAGATTGCGTCAGCTCTTCAAAAGTCAACTCTCCGGCTTTAACAGCTTGATGGATTTCGGAAATGGAAGCTTCTATAACGGAAAAGCCTCCTCCTTTTTGATCCGGCCTGCATCCGCAGATGATAAAAAGACAGCATATGCCGAGAAATGGCCGTTTGAGAGAAGAGTGAAATTTCATGATTGTATTTATAGTACAAATGGCATTATTTGTCACGAAAATTACCGGATGAATTGTCATTTTTCTTTGACATTCCTTAGGATGTATGCTCTAATACTTCGTTTCATGAAGCGGTTTTCCAACATGAAATGAAATAAATCATATGAGATTACGCAGACAGCACCATGATGAAACGAGCTTATATCAAAGATACCGTTATACAGTTTACGGTGCTGTTTGGATTGTGGCTGGTTTTAAGCGGCCATTATGACTTTTTCCATATAACCGCCGGGTTTTTTTCCGCTCTTTTTGTGTCCTTGATTCACCTGCAGCTGAATAAATATCTTTTCTACCGGGAAAAGTTCGTCCGGGAAAATCCAATAAGTTACCGGAGGCTTGTTCTGTATATTCCATGGCTCACAGGAGAGATCATTTTAGCCAGTTTGCAGGTAGCTTATTTGGTGCTTCATCCGCAGGTGCCGGTCGAGCCTTGCTTGATCCGTTTCCGGGCGGATCTTCCTAACACCGCCGCCCGGGTGATCCTTGGGAACTCCATCACGCTTACCCCGGGAACCCTGACCGTGCGTGTTGAAGGGGATGTGTTTTTAGTTCATGCTTTGACAGAAGCGTCTGCTGCCGCGATTAAAGACGGAACTCTTCCAGGCAAGGTGGCCTGGCTTTACCGCCGGCCGTCACCTGATGCCGTTAAGGATTTTCAAGTCCATAAAACAACCAGGAATCTGTAATGCACACATATTTTGTTTTTTTAGCTGTGATTTTAACAGTGATTATCTTTATTCCACTGTACCGGGTTTTGACCGGTCCCAATCTGGTGGACAGAATGTTGGGAGCGGGTGCTATCGGGACCAAAACCATGGTGCTGATTCTTGTCATCGGCTTTATTTATGAAAGGGTGGAAATGTTTATTGATATCACTTTGGCCTATGCCATGCTGAATTTTATCACTGTTATTGCAGTGGCTAAATATTTGGGAATTCGGGCGAGGCGCAGATGACCGGGTTTATTCATATTCTTGGTATTGTGATTGTCAGCACCGGCGCCTTTTTTTTGATGATCGGCAGTATCGGTTTGATCCGGTTGCCGGATTTTTTTTCCCGCAGCCATGCAACCGGTAAATCCGATACCCTGGGGATAATGCTTGTGATACTGGGGCTGATGTTGTTTGAAGGTTTTACTTTGAACAGTTTGAAGCTTCTGCTGATTGTCGGTTTTGTGGGATTGACAAATCCAACCGCGTCCCATGCCCTGGCCCGGGCCGCTTTCCACTTTGGAAAAAAACCGCGTTTTATCAAAAACGGGAAAACAGGAAAAAAATAATGCATATCGAGCTGGAATTTTTTCTTTTTGTTGTTTTGATTGCGGCAGCATTCATTTCCCTGTCAGTCCGGAATTTACTGACCGCGGTTGTGACTCTGAATGTTTTCAGCTTCATCTCAGCACTGCTCTACGTTGCCATGGGAGCAGTGGATGTCGGGTTTACTGAAGCGGTGGTTGGAGGCGGAGTAACCGGGGTTCTTTTTGTGGTGATGATATTCAAGACAACGCGAAGGAGTTCAGATTGAAAATATTCAATGTTGTCATTTTGCTTGTATTCGGCGGCTTGATGCTGGCAGCGTCTTTCGGCCTCCCCGGGCGGGGTGATCTTCAATCCCCTGTCAATAGGGAGGTCAGCCCGGATGGTCTTCCCAATGCCGCCGCCTATTATATTAAAAACGCTTACCATGATACACACAGCTCAAATTTGGTCACGGCGGTGCTGGCGGATTACAGGGGGTATGACACGCTGGGTGAAGAAACCGTCATTTTGACAGCTGGTTTGATTTGTTTTCTGCTGTTGAGGCGGCGGAGAAATGATCAAAAGGACACATCCGTATGAGACGGTACGAACGCAATCCGATCCCCTCTTTGATCAGTGTGATCGTGACGCCGTTTATCATGCTGTTTGCCCTTTATATTGTATTTCATGGCCATTACAGTCCAGGAGGAGGGTTCCAAGGCGGAACGATGCTGGCCGCCGGGGTCATTCTTATCCGCTTGGTATTTGGAAACAGGATCGGTCAGATGCACTTCGAACGCCGGTTGTCCACTCCTTTGGGAGCGCTGGGCGTCTTGATTTATTTCAGCATCGGCTTAGGTGGGATGATTTTCGGCGGTCGTTTTCTTGACTACCATGTCATTCCTCTGGCTGCTCAAGCCTCGCAGCGGCGTTCTTTAGGCATTCTTTTAGTCGAAATCGGAGTCGGGTTGGCTGTTATGGCCATATTGGTGGGTATCTTCGATGACCTGTTGGAAGGCGGACCGGATGATTGATTTTGTGGCCGGGCACCATACTTATTGGCTGGTTTTTATTCTCATGCTGATTGGATTGTTCGGCATGGTCATGAAGAAAAACCTGGTGAAAAAAGTCATAGGCATGAATATCTTTCAGGCAGGTGTGATCCTTTTTTTTATCGCCGGAGCGTCCCGGTGGAATGGTTTTGTTCCGGTGCTCAAACATGGGGCGGAGTCTGTCCATCCCGCTCATTACATGAATCCCTTGCCGCATACCTTGATGCTGACTGCCATAGTAGTCGGAGTGGCGACCAGCGGGGTGGCTTTTGCTCTCATCATAACCATTTACCAACGGTATAAGACGCTGAATGAACATGATTTGCTGGAAAAAATGAAAAATGATTGAAAGTAACGCCCCCGTTCTGACGCCGCTGATCTTTCTGCTGGCGGCTGTGTTAATTCCCCTTATTGGATGGAAATGGCGGCGTTCGGCTTTTCCTGTGGCCATTGCAGCTTCATTTGCCGCGGCGGCTGCTTCCGCAGCCAACCTAATCAAGGCCTTGTCTTCCGGGACCATTCATTACCAATTCGGAGGGTGGAGTGCCCCGGCAGGGATTGAATATATTCTGGACCCCTTATCCGGATTCATGCTGACAGTGGTCAACGGAATTTCTTTTGTTGTGATAATTCATGCGGGAGCCAATGCTGCCCGGGAGATAAAGCCCCACAAAAGACTGCCCTATTGGGCCTTGGTCATGTTGATGTTATGCGGATATAACGGAATTATCATGACCGGGGATTTTTTTAATTTATATGTATTTTTGGAACTCAGCTCCCTGGCTTTATACGGATTGGTCGCTGCCGGAGACAAAAAATCACCGATAGCCGCCTTCCGTTATCTCATTATGGGAACAGTAGGCGGGTCTTTTTATCTTTTAGGGACGGGATTTATTTATTTCATCACCGGTTCCTTGAATATGCAGCAGGTTAAGAATATTGTTCCTGAGCTGGGGGGACACCCGGGGGTATTGGCCGGGCTTGCCTTTATTGTGATCGGTTTCGGCATTAAGATGGCCATGTTTCCGCTTCATCTCTGGCTTCCCGACGCCTATACACATGCACCATCTTCCACTTCCTCCCTGATGGCTCCCACCGGAATCAAGATCGGTGCCTATGGATTGATGCGTGTTTTGTTCTTTGTTTTCGGGTTGTCTTATATAACCCGGATTTTTCCATTGGCGGATATTGTGACTTGGCTGTCCGCTGCCGGTATCCTTTATGGATCGGTTCTGGCTATGTCACAAAAGGAGTTGAAGCGGATGCTTGCTTACAGCAGTGTTTCCCAGATCGGTTATATCGGATTAGGCATCGGACTGGCTAATCCTATGGGGATGACCGGCGCTCTTTTGCATGTCCTCAACCATGGCCTGATGAAAGCCTGTTTGTTTTTGACAGCGGGAAATTTCCGGGTAAAATTAGGCCATTCCAATATTTCCAAGTTCGACTTCAATGTCCGCCGCCGGCTTCCCTGGACGACGGCCGCCTTTACAGTGGGGGCGATGGCCATGATCGGCATTCCTCCGACCGTGGGTTTTTTCAGCAAATGGTATCTTGCCCTGGGAACGATAGCGGGTGAAAAATGGTTTTTTCTTGGGATCATTTTGTTGAGCAGTTTACTGAACGCAGTCTATTTTTTTCGTGTGCTTGAGAAAATATATTTAACGTCTGCTCCTTTCGAAAAAAATGCAGCCAAAAAAAAGGATGTAACGGCCGGCATGCTGATCCCAACTTTGTTTTTTGCCGCTGCCTTGATCATTTTTGGGTTCTTAAATGTGGTTGTGGTTAAGAATGTCATCATGAAAATCATTCCGGAGATATGGCCATGATTCCCTGGAGCAGCTATTTTTCCCCGGTCCCATTGTTAGCCGTTCTGGTTTCTTTAGCAGCTGTTCCTCTGATCATACTATCCGGCCGGCGTCCCAACCTGCGTGAATTTTGGACCCTGGCGGCCGGAGTGTCGAAGTTTGTCCTGGTGTTCTCCCTGCTCCCCGCGGCGCTGCAGAACCGGGCAGCCTCTATTGAATTATTTGAGTTGATTCCGGGTGTTAAATTAGCCTTAAGGGCTGACCCGCTTGGCGTATATTTTGCCCTGATTGCTTCCGGTCTCTGGATTTTGACGTCACTCTATTCCATTGGGTATGTCCGCGGTTTAAATGAACATAAGCAGACCCGGTATTTTTCTTATTTTGCCGTTTGTCTGTCCGCCACCATCGGGATTGCCTTTTCTGCGAATCTAATGACTTTTATCCTTTTTTACGAAATATTAACCATCGCAACATATCCTTTGGTCATACATAAAGAGACTGAAAAAGCTGTGTCCGCCGGACGGAAGTATTTGGCGTACACATTAAGTGCCGGGGTGCTTCTTCTTGCAGCCGCCGGCTGGACCTATCATCTCGCCGGCAGCCTTGAGTTCACGGCCGGCGGCCTTCTCCAAAATCTTCCGGCGGGAAGCGGAGTGATGCGCCCTTTATTCCTGCTTTTCCTTGCAGGAGTCGGAGTTAAGTCTTCGGTCATGCCGCTTCATTCATGGCTTCCCGCTGCAATGGCGGCCCCCACTCCGGTCAGTGCTTTGCTCCATGCCGTGGCTGTTGTGAAATCAGGAGTTTTCGGGCTGATCCGTGTGGTTTTTTTTATATTCGGCCCGGATGTTATGCGGAAATTCGATTTGGGAATACTTTTAATTATCATGGCTTCTTTTACTATTCTCATGGGGTCCTTTTTAGCTTTAAAACAGGACAACCTGAAGCGCCGGCTGGCCTATTCGACGGTAGCGCATCTGTCTTATATCGTTTTAGGGGTTGGATTGGTTGGGTCTACAGCTCTGCTGGGAAGTTTGCTCCACATCGCGTTTCATGCCACTATGAAGATCACTCTGTTTTTCTGCGCCGGAGCCGTTTATGTCAACCTGCATAAGGAAAAAATCAGTGAATTGGACGGGATAGGCAAGGTCATGCCCTGGACCATGGCTGCCTTCTGCGTCGGATCAATCGGTTTGGCGGGTATTCCGCCGGTCAATGGATTTGTAAGCAAATGGTTTCTCGGGTCCGGAGCGGTTGAATCGGGTTATCCCTTCATCCTGGCTGTTTTGGTTTTAAGCGGGATTCTGAATGCCGCCTATTTTTTTCCGATTATTCATCGGGCGTTTTTTCGCCAGGGAAGCAATTTAGAAGGGTATAAGGAAGCCTCGCCTTTTATGGTGGTCCCGCTGATCTTGACCGCTTCATTGTCCCTTGTTTTGGGGATTTATCCGGATTTATTTTTGCGGATTTTGCAACTGGCTGCCGCAGTGGCCGCCGGGCTGTTTGAAGGAGGAATCCTGTGAAAAAGGCGGCCTTTCTATGGCCGGCTGGAGTGCTGGTCTTATCCCTTGCCGCGGAGTTCGTATGGATTCGTCCTAATGGGCTGCACCATTTCTGGGAGGCGGTTCCCGGATTTTACATGTGGTTCGGATTCGCCGGTGCGGCGGCGCTGGTGGCTGCTGCCAAATGGCTTGGGAAAATATTGTTATTGAAAGATGAGGATTATTATGACCGCTGATTTTGCGCTCCCCCCTGCAATTTGGCTGCTGGCCGGAGTCATAATTGTCCCTTTTCTTTCCCGCCGGTGGCGGCCTTGGGCCTTGATGCTGTTTCCTTTAGGAGCTCTGATTTATATCTGGCAGCTCCCTGAAGGCTCTGTGCTTCATGTTGCGATGATGCAGACTCAATTAGTTTTGTGCCGGGTGGATGCGTTAAGCAGAGTGTTCGGAATTATTTTTGCATTTATCGCCTTGGCCGCAACCATATATGGTTTTCATGTCAGGGAAACCGCCCATCAATGCGCCGGACTGCTTTATGCAGCCGGAGCTTTAGGGTTGACCTTTGCCGGGGATTTTTTAACCCTGTTTGTTTTTTGGGAAATGATGGCAGTGGCATCCACTTATTTAATTTGGGCCCGGCGAACTTCATCCGCCCGGCGGGCGGGAACCCGATATATTCTTTACCATGTCTTGGGGGGAGGAATATTATTTTCGGGTATTCTGCTTTATTTCAGCCAAAGCGGCGGTTTGGCTGTCACCAGGCTGCCGCTGGAGACGGGCCCGGCTGCCTGGCTGATACTGGCTGGAGTGGCTGTGAATGCGGCGGTGGTGCCTTTTCATACATGGCTGCCGGATGCTTATTCCCGGGCGACCGTGGTGGGTGCGGTTTTTCTCAGCGCATTCACCACCAAATCGGCCGTATATGTCCTGCTGCGTGTTTTTCCGGGATGGGAAATATTGTTATGGGCGGGTGTGGCCATGACTCTTTACGGTGTTCTTTTTGCCCTGTTATCTGACGATATCCGCCGTATCCTGGCCTACCATATTATCAGCCAGGTGGGCTATATGGTTGCTGGAGCCGGACTGGGCACAGAGATGGGAATCAACGGTTCCGCTGCCCATGCCTTCAGCCATATTCTCTATAAAGCTCTGCTTTTCATGGGAACCGGAACGGTTTTATATGCTACCGGAAAAAGCAAACTTACGGAGTTGGGAGGACTGCACCGTTTTTTGAGGCCGGCTTTTATCTTATATATGATCGCGGCATTTTCCATTTCCGGTTTTCCTCTGTTCAATGGGTTTGTCAGTAAGTCCATGGTGGTCAGCGCCGCCGGCCAAGCCCATCAGGAAACGGCGATGCTTTTGCTGCTTTTGGCTTCGGTGGGAACTTTTCTCAGTGTTGGTTTAAAGCTGCCCTATTTTACTTGGTTAGGCAAATCCAGAAAAACCAAAATCACACCGGTCCCTGTTAATATGTACATTAGTATGGGATTAGTCGGGACGGTTTGCTTTTTCCATGGAATAAACTCCGGACATTTGTATCGCTTGCTTCCGCATCCGGTTTATTTTAAGCCCTATTCCATATCCCATTTAGTGGAAACAACCCAAATCCTTATCCTCACCTTTTTTGCTTTTTGGCTGATGCGGAAAAAATTGGCACCTCATGCACACACGCTTATTGATTTTGACTGGTTTTACCGGAGACCGGCTTTTCTTTTCCGGCAAGTATTTGTGGACCTGCCTGCGGCGGTTTATTCCAAGACGGATGACTGGGCCGGGGATGCAGCCGCATTTCTCGCCGCCTGGATACGAAATCCTCTGATGTTTTTGGGTTCATCCGCCAAAGATTACAAACCGGACCGGGCGCGCCCAGGAATTGAGGTGATGCTGGGTACTGTTTTGGGTTTGGCGGTTATACTGACGATTATTGGTTGGGTGACCGGCTGTCTATAGCCATATATCCGGCATGCCGCCATGAAGTTCGATGCAGGGAGGGAGGGTCTTGACTCTTTATCTTTAAATATTGTAATATGCTAATATAAAATGAAGGCAAGGAAAAGGAAAACCATGATTTTAATAACCATTGCAGGAATTATTTTAGGCGGGGCCGCTGGATTTTTGTATTATAAATTTATAGGATGTGCTACGGGATATTGCCCTATAACCCGGAATCCATATTTAAGTACCATTTATGGAATGGCGCTGGGTTTTCTCATTACCCGTGCTTTTTTTTGATATGGACAATAAGAACTCAGGAGGATGAAATGCCCATTTATTCTTATCAATGTAAAAAATGTCACCATATATTCGAACAGCTGGTGGGTGTGACGGCTAATTCAGGTGAGATTGCATGCCCGCAGTGCGGGCATGCGGGAGTGGAAAAGAAAATAAGCGGATTCTCAGTCGGATCGCCTTCCGTTAAGCCGGCCTCTGGACGGTCATGTTCAGGCGGAAGCTGCTGCCCCACTTGCTGACCTATTCACTTTTTACTCATATATCTCTTTTCTCTCCACTCTTTACTCTTTACTAAAACGAGGCAGAATGAGATCCCTCATCGCTTCGCTCTGAATGACAGCTTCGCTGCCAGATTTTAGATTTGCGATTATGGTGTTTTAGGATATAATAAATTTTCATGGCAAAAAAAAAGATCGGGCTTGTACTCGGCAGCGGTGCTGTCAGGGGATATGCTTTAGTTCCCATTATCCAGATGCTGGAAAAAAATAATGTTGAAATTTCAGCGGTGAGCGGGTCCAGCATCGGGGCGCTGATAGGCGCCTATTTTGCACTTTACGGGGAAGTCGATTTCATCCGGGAAACAGTTGCCGGCATGAAAAAGAATGAATTTTTAAAATTGGTTGATCCCAATAATCCCAAGATCTCCCTGATTAAAGGCCGGAAGATCAAAGAATTTTTACAGGAAAAGTTTTTTGGGGACAAAACCTTTGCTGATTGTGGAATTCCTTTGGTTGTTTGCGCCACTGATTTTGTGAAAAAAAAACCGGTTTTTTTGCAGGAGGGGAAGATCATTGAAGCGGTGATGGCATCGGTGTCCATTCCCGGTATTTTTCCGTTATATGAAAGGGAAGATAATTATTTTGTAGACGGAGGCGTCATGGATCCGGTTCCGGTCAAGCCGCTGGCAGACAGAGGATTCAAAAAGATAATTGCGGTCAACCTCATGGGATACGACCTGGATCATAAAAAACCGGGTCATGACATGTTTTCCACTTTGATGACCACGTTTTATCTGATGATGGAGCAGCTGGCCCGTCATGAAAAAAATGAAAATATTTATACCATTGATTTGAATTTCAAGCCTGACCCCGCAAACATGATGGCTTTTTATGATTGGAAAAAATATTTTAATGCCGGGGAAGACAAAATAAAAAATCAGATGGAAGGCATTCTTAAGTGGCTTGGTTGAGAAAAACATCCATATTTACTGGTCTTATATATCGGTAGAAAATTCAAATTATGGCAAAGAATTCTAAAGGACAATTCCGTCCCGGCTTGGATCATATTGAACTTAATCCTGAATTCCAGCGGTCGCTGGATTTAATGGAAAATTCCGGTAAACATGTGTTTATCACCGGCAAAGCCGGTACCGGGAAATCCACTTTACTGGAATACTTCCGTGAAAACACGAAAAAGCGGCTGGCCGTGCTGGCCCCCACCGGGGTTGCCGCCCTCAATGTCCGGGGCCAGACCATACACTCCTTTTTCGGTTTCCGGCCTGATATAACTTTGGATAAAATAAAAAAAGTTCCTTTGGAAAAGCGAAAGCTGTATAAGAACTTGGACACGGTGGTCATTGATGAGATTTCCATGGTGCGGGCTGACCTGCTGGATTGTGTGGAAAAACATCTTCGGCTTAACGGCCCTTTTCCCAGACAGGTTTTCGGCGGCGTGCAAATGGTTTTTATCGGTGATCTCTATCAGCTTCCCCCCGTAGTGACCGCATCGGAGAGGCCCATTTTCTCCGGACGCTATGAATCTCCATATTTTTTTTCTGCGGCTCTTTTTTCCCGGTTGGATTTTGATATGGAAATGATCGAACTGGAAAAAGTATACCGGCAGACGGATCCGGAATTTATTCAGCTTCTCAATGCAATTCGGAACCGGTCAGTCACGGATGAAGACATCAGGCAGCTGAATCAAAGATTAAACCCGGGGTTTATGCCCAAGAAGAACGAGTTTTTTATCTACCTTACCAGTACTAACCAGCAAGCCTGGAAAATCAACCAGGAGAAGCTTCTTGATTTGAAAGGAAGCTTTTTTCGTTATCAAAGCATGATCAATGGTGATTTCGATGTGTCCGCTCTTCCTACTGATGAATTATTGGAGATAAAGGCTGGAGCGCAGGTCATGCTGGTCAATAATGACCGCGGGGGGCGCTGGGTTAACGGCACGGTCGGCAGGGTGGTGGATGTCCCGAAGGATGGGGCTGAGGGGCCTTTGGAAGTGGAGCTGAATGAGGGTGATATTGTTGAGGTCAAGCCGCATATTTGGGAGCTTTTCCGTTATGAATATGATGAAAAGGCCAAGCGGATCACCGCGGAACCGGTGGGAGAATTCTGGCAATATCCGGTTCGCTTAGCATGGGCTATCACTATACACAAAAGCCAAGGCAAGACCTTTGAGAGGGTTGTTATTGATATCGGCCGGGGGACATTTGCGCATGGCCAGGTGTATGTCGCTTTGAGCCGGTGTACCGGCTTTGAGGGATTGGTATTGAAAAAAGAGATTCAAAAAAAACATATACGTATGGATTACCGGGTCGTAAGGTTTTTGACCCGTTTTCAATACAAAAAAGCTGAAGAAAATCTGTCTTACGATAGAAAAAAGAAAATGATTCAAGCAGCCATAGCTCAGAGCGGATTGCTGCAGATGGTCTACCTTAAGCCGGATGATACCAAATCCAAACGCCGCATATTGCCGAAGTCGGTTGAACAAATGGAATACAAAGGAAAGAGCTTTGAGGGTGTTAAGGCCTTTTGCTTTAAAAGGGGGGAAGCCCGGATTTTTCGTATTGACCGTATGCTGGAACTGGAAAAGATTCCGGACGAAACAGAAAAATAAATTTTTCATGTGGGGCGGGATAACCGCTGGATTCGCACTGCGGGCATGTCCTTGGCCTCAATGAGGGGGGATTTATGCAGCCTGAAGAAAGTAATCCTTGGAAAATTCTGTCAATCTGGTAAAATAGCCTTTTCATTTTGAAAAGGCTTAATGTGTTAATGAAGAATATATGTAATCCTTACGAAAATTACAATCAGACAAAAAGAAAAATCGGTTATGTTGAACGGGTCCGGGCTGTTCAAGCTGATTATGACCGGGTTGGATTTAAGTCCGGTTTGGAAGTCCATCAGCAGCTGGATACCAAAAAAAAACTGTTCTGCAATTGTCCCGCAGGCTTGTACAATAAAAAAACCGAATATGATGCGGAATTAATCCGGCATATGAGGCCTACCTTGAGTGAGCTCGGTGAATACGACGGGACCGCTTTGATGGAGTTTAAGACAAGAAAAGAAATTGTCTATCGCATCAAGAATGAAACCGCTTGCACCTATGACATTGACGATACCCCGCCTTTTCCGATGAACCGGGAAGCACTGGACATTGCGCTGGAAATCTCCATGCTCTGTAAATTGAATATTGTGGGGGAAGTCCATATTATCCGTAAACAGTATCTGGACGGAAGTATCCCGACTGGGTTTCAAAGAACCGCGATTTTGGGTGTGGAAGGAGAAATCCGGCTCCGCCGCAAAAAAGTGCGGTTGATTCAATTGAGTCTGGAGGAAGATTCCTGCCGGGAAATTTCTGATATCGGCCATGTGCGTGTTTATCAAACCGACCGGTTGGGAATGCCTTTGATCGAAACTGTCACTTATCCGGATTTTGACAATCCGGAGGAGGTCCGGGAGGGGGCGGAGACAATCCGCTTTCTTAACCGGAGCACGGGCAAGGTTAGAACCGGAATCGGTTCCGGCCGTGAAGACGTCAATGTCAGCTGCCGCGGCGGAAGCCGGGTGGAGATAAAAGGGGTGGCTCACAATAAATGGATCCCGGATCTGACCCATAATGAAGTTTACAGGCAGTGGGCTTTACTGCATATCCGGGATAAGCTGAAAGAGCGTGTTAAGCAGCCGGATGATTGGAGTATCTTATCAGAAGAAGCGGCATATGAAGACATCGATGATTTACGGCTCCAGTACGCTGTACGCAATCAATACCGGATTGTGTCGGTTAATTTGCCTTATTTTGCTGGAATTTTGTCCCATTTTACACAGCCCGGGAAAATGTTCGCAGATGAAATAAGCGATCGCTTAAAAGTGATCGCCTGTGTCGAAAAACCCAATTTAGCCCATTCTGAACAATGGGAAAATAAACTGAAGGATTCGGCCTGGTCCGAGATTCGTGAAAGACTTTCCGCAGGTCCGGAAGATGCCCAAATCCTGATTTGGGGCCCTGAAGAGGATATTCCTACAGCGCTTGAAACAGTGGAAGAACGCTGCAGGCTGGCAATGAAAGGCGTCCCCAGGGAAAGCCGGAAATCGTTCAAGGACGGTACAACCATTTTTGAGCGGGTATTGCCCGGTCCTGACCGGATGTATCCGGATACCGATTCTCCGCCTATACCGCTTCGTGAAGATACGATCAAGGCAATACGGCAGCGGATTCCTGTTGATGTGCATACCAGAATACAGCAATTGCGAAGGTGGAAGGTGCCGGAAGACAGTTTTCCTTATCTGCTGGGACGCAACCTGGTTCCGCTTATGGAAAAAATCATTACAGAAACCGGGGCTGATCCGGGCTGGGTGGGTATTCTCATGGGACAGCGCTTAAAGCATATCGCGGGGCGGAGTCCTAATCCGGATGACATAGAGTATAAGAAAACATATGAATTGATGGTTTATTTGAAAGAGAAAAATATCCGGCTGGATATCGCCGAAGCTATGCTTCCGCAGCTTTATCTTCATCCGGGAAAAGATTTCAATGATATATTAACGGATATAGGCTATCAGAATTGCTCAAGGGAGGAGATACTAGCCCGGGTTCCGGATCTGATCCCTGCGTTTACGCCTAACTCCCGGACCCATCCGGCAGCCCGGCTCCATTGGATTATGGGGAGACTTCGTCCTCTGGCGCTGGGAAATCTTGATCTTACCCGGTTGAGCCGTCAAGTTGAAACGGAAATTGAGACCTTTATGTCAGAAAACCAATGAAGACAATAAATGATGATACAATTCTATTCCAGGGTTATAAAGGCGAAGCCCTGGAGGTTTTAAAAAAGCATAAGGTCAGGGTTTGGGGTCAGGTTAAGATCGATTCCACGCGCGGTGAATTCGAAGGGACAATTCTCCCGCGTGCAGAAAACGATGATGACCGGCATATCGTTCTGAAAATTATAACCGGATACAACATCGGTGTCGCCATCGATACGATTCGTCATATTCAGGAAACCGGATATAAAAAAGCTAAATACCAAATTCCGGAAAAGGAATTTCCTTATTCGGATGATAAGCCCAATGTGAAGCTTTTTGGAACCGGAGGGACAATAGCCTCGCGTCTGGATTACCGTACAGGAGCGGTCATCCCCGCTTTTTCTCCAGGGGAATTATACGGGGCCGTTCCGGAGCTGGCGGATATCTGCAACATGACTACGGAAAAACTATTCGCTGTTTTCAGCGAGAACATGGGTCCCATGCAGTACAAAGTTTTGGCCAAAGCCATTGCGGATGAAATTGAGCGGGGAATCGACGGAATCATTGTCGGCCACGGAACAGATACCCTGCATCACACGGCTGCGGCTTTAAACTATATGATCCAGGACTTGACGGTTCCTGTGGTTTTAGTCGGATCTCAGCGGTCTTCCGACCGGCCTTCCTCGGATGCCGCCTTGAATTTGATTCATGCAGCCTATACCGCAGGACATTCCGACATCGCAGAAGTTATGGTCTGTATGTTCGGTCCGACTTCGGATGAATATGGATTTCTCCACCGGGGAACCCGGGTACGCAAAATGCATTCATCCTATCGGTCCACCTTCAGGACCATTGGAGATATTCCATTGGCTACCGTTGTCCGCGGCCGGGTAAAGATGTTGAAGACCTCTTATAACCCGCGGCGCAAAGCAAAAAAATGCCGGCTTCAGCCGTTTTTCGAAGAAAAGGTATCCTTAATTTACTATTACCCCAACATGCAGCCTGATATTATCGATTCCTTGGTGGATAATGGCTACCGTGGAATTGTTATTGCAGGGACAGGATTGGGACATGTGAATAAACCCCTTTACCCTGCCATAAAGCGGGCCATTGATAAAGGGGTGGCTGTTTACATGACAGTACAAACCCTGTGGGGATATGTCCATATGTATGTCTATGATACCGGACGGGATCTTTTGGCTTCAGGACTTATTCCAGCAGGAAATATGCTTCCGGAGGTGGCCTATATTAAACTAGGCTGGGCTTTGGGCCAAACGGATGACCTGGAAAAAGTCAAGGACATTATGTTAACTCCAGTCAATGATGATATCACCGAGCGGGAACCTTATAACGGTTACCTGGTTTATCAAGGCGGGGTTCCGGAAGTGGAAGATTTTATCAAGCGGTTCCATAAATAACTGTCCGTATGTCTGTTTTTATGGCTTTGACTCTATATCCAGCCTGAATATGTCAGGTTAGAAGAGCGAATCACGGTAAACTTTTTCCGTTTTTTCGACTACATCTTCCCATTTCAGCCGGTTTTTGATTTTCTTTTTGGCATTTTGACCCAACTGATCTATTTTCTCAGGATTGGATAGCAAAGCTTTTAATTTTCGGGTCAAATCCGAAGGAATATTTGAGTCGAATAAGAGTCCGTCTATGCCGTTGGTTATCACCTCTTTGTGGGGAAGAATATCACTGGCCAGACAACACAGCTCGGATCCCATGGCTTCTAAAAGAGCGATAGGAGACCCTTCCAGGTAAGAGGGAAGCGAAAAAACAAGGGCATTGCTGAACAGCTCGTCTTTTTCATTTCCCTTCACATACCCGGTATAAATGATGGAATCATTGCCCCGGCTCAATTTTTTTGAAGATGAAACATAATCTCCGGTAGCACTCGATCCGCCGGCAATGACAAGTTTTATTTCATGGGAGGGCGGATATTCTTTTTGGAGCTGGAGAAAGGATTTGATCAGCCAATCGATTCTTTTCTCCGGTGAGAGCCTTCCCATAAAAAGTATATAATCCTTTCCTTTGAGCCCGAATTTCTTTTTGATCAAATCAGGTTTTCTCAGGGGGGGGATATTGATTCCTTGATGAACAAAGACCGTATTTTTCTGATAGTGTTTCCGGAAATAATTGTTCAGGTCGGTGGAGACCACGATTATATTTCGGGAAATAAGCGTAGAAATCCGCTCTCCTGTTTTAAGGAAAAACTTGGCGAACCATCCCCATTTTTCAGTTTCCCAATCCAAGCGATGGACCGTGGATACGATTTTTTTCCCGGCGATCCAAGGGATGACGGCAAAGAAAGACGGACCGATGGAATGATAGTGTATAATATCGGCACCGGAAAACAAGGCATGAATAGAACAAAGCAAGCTGTGAATGGATGCATCCAAGTGCTTGGTTTTGATTGTCGGGACGCGGACCAAGTTAACACCTTGATAAGTTTTCAATTTCTTTTGTGAATACCAAGGCCGGACATAAACATTTACATCATGTCCCCGCTCTGAAAGGCCCCGGCTGAGATATTCCACATGATATTCTACGCCTCCAAATGTTGCAGGGAGTCCCTTTTGTCCGATAAATAATATTTTCATGAAATTTTTCACCCTGTCCTGATCATGACCTGCAAATGTTCAAACTGCGGACGTTTTTTTATTACAATCCAAATTTATTTCTTGGATTGATCATACTTCTTATTTTATGTTTAATAACCCAAATAGTCGGCTTCGTCAAATTTTTTTTCATTGCGGGGCCGGCGGTGCCGATCATCCAGCAGTTGTTCGGGCACTGGGCCACCAGCTTTCTGACCTTTGACGCCTGCGCCGATGACCAAATGTTTTCAAAAGACTGTTCGTAAAGATTGCCCATACTTTCCATCCAAATATGTTCTGCCATTCCATTGCAGGGTCTTACTTCACCCCACGGGTCGAGAAAGAACATATCTGTTCCGGCCCGGCAGGGGAGCGGCCGGGGCTTGCCATGCACATAATCGATTAAACCCCGGTTAAAATAAGCCCGGTACCAATTTTTTATTTTTTTTGATCTAAGCTGTGCCCGGATGAGACGTTTCAGGTTTTGACTGACCTGCGTCGGATTTTGAATCCGGTTATCCTCTTTGTGGAAGTAGTATGAGTTATGTACAGCGGCGGTGGCAAACTCAACATCAAGATCTTCTGCGATACGGCAAAGCTTCATTAAGTCATCGGCATTATCATCTGAAAGAGTGACGGCGATACCGATATCTTTGCATCCAATTTTTTTTAATTCTTTCAGCGTATGCATGCCCCGCTGGTAGCATCCCTGCAATCCCCGCATCTCATCATTTTTTTCACCCACAGCTTCCAGGCTGATGCGGATGCCGATGTCTGTGTTTGCGCTGACAGTGGATAAGATTTTTTGTGTAAAATATCCGTTAGTTGAAATGACGATCCTTCCGGCTTTTTGCCGCAGGATGCCGATAATCTCTTCAATATCTTCCCTGAGGAAGGGTTCTCCTCCGGTGATGTTGCAAAACGCAAGTGCCGGCAGCTTATGGAGAAGAGAAGGCTTGAATTCTTCTTCCTTGCGGGTCGGATATTTCCATATGTGACACATCCGGCATTTGTTGATGCAGCGGTACGTCGTGATAATTGAGGCTTCAATTTTTTTCATGGTCATGTACCGTTCTATGATAAATTTTCATTAATCCCGCATAGTAACGGCGGGGATGCAAGATTGTTTCCGCGAACTTTTTGGCAGCCTGTCCCATTTTACGGGCTTTATCCGGATGACGGATCACTTCTTTGAGGGCATCGGCTAGAGCCGCAGCATTTCCGGGAGGACAGGTCAGACCATTGTACCCGTTGCGGACAAGTTCGGGAATTCCGCCGATATGTGATCCGATGACGGGTTTCCCGGCTGCAAATGCTTCAATCACGGCATAGGGACAGTTTTCATACCACTCGGAAGGCACAACAACCAGAGAGGCCCGTTGAATAATTTGATGGACCTGGTGCTTTTCCATATATCCGCAAAGGGTGACATTGGTTATGCGTTCCTTGTCAATTCTATGCTGCAAGGCTTTCTTTTGATTCCCTTCTCCTATGATGAGAAATTGGGACTCAACTGATTTAGCTGCGGAAAGAAGCGTGTGCAAGCCCTTTTCATACGAAAGCCGGCCGGTATAAACGACGAGTCTTTCAGGCTCGGATGGAGGTATGGATTTACCGGTATTGAGTGCAGGATTAGGCAAATGATATATCGGTGAACTGAATCCCATGGCATGCAGTTTGTTTTTTAGAAAGAGGCTGGGGCTGATATACGTATCAATCCGGTTATAGATATGCCAAAGTGAATGATGGACATACATTTCCATAGCGGCGAGAAGGCTTTTAGCATAAGAACTTTTGGCGCATTTATTCTTAATACATTGATAAAAGCGGCCGCCGGTGCATTTTTCGCATTTTTTATCTCGGGACAAAAGTGTATAAACCGGACATACCATTTTATAATCATGCAGAGTCATGGCAACAGGCAGATTGAATCTGATTATCGGCTTTAATATGGAGGGAGAAATCTGGGAGTGGATATTATGCAGATGGACGATATCCGGTTTTTCATGCTGCAGGAGGGTTGCCAGTTTATGTTGAGCTTCATGGGAATAGATGATTTTTCCGGCTGCAATGATTTTTTCCCGTAATGATAAATCTTTGTCATAGTCGATACGGCGGATAAAATAACGAGAATACCGGCAAGCAGTATTTTGGGGGTGCTGCATGGAAAAATACATGACGGCGTGGCCGTTCTGCTGCAGAATACGGGCCGTATCAAAAAAATTTGTCTCTGCCCCTCCTTTTGGAAAGAAGAATTTGTTGACCAAAAGGACTTTCATCCCAGATTCAGCCCTTTCACAGCCCCTTCCAATTTTGTTCGAATGGTTTTTCTGATAGATATCAACTGTGACGTCAATTTCCGCTTGATCGCACCTTGATTATCCAGAGCGTGTTCGACAATCCGGACGATTCCGTCTGTACTCAGACTGTGAATATCCAGACTGAAATGCTCCATCCCCAGCATGTCCATAATACCCCGGGCTTTCGGCTGATAGACAATCGGTACGGCCGGGACACCGGCGATCAAAGCAAAAACCGCAGAATGGAAGCGGGTGGTGACAGCGCAATCCGCCTTGGACAAGAGCTGAATAACCTGATGAGGAGACGCGTTATCCGGAAGTTCTATATAGCGGATATGGTTTTCCGGAATTAACTCTCGCAACTTTTTGGAAAAATCAATGGATATGGAGCGGTCGTTTTCAAAGGCGCCGGGCCCACGGGATTGGGGGAATACAATAAAGGAGGCATTGTGAGACCTGTACAAGCGCCGGCATCCGCTTAAGAGGGAGTTGATATATGATTCCAAATGCTCTTTTTTGCTTGATTTTGAAGCTGTTTCCGGAAAATCCCAACGCCGGAGAGTCAGTGCGATTAAAGGCCCTTTCCGGTTTGGCTTGGATTCGGGATGAACGGCCGGCCCGGGAGTGAATAAAAAGGCCATGTCGGGACAAAGTTCGATTTTATTTTCAATTCCATTTTCCGCAGTCAACGTATGAACCAATGTATGAGAAAATTTTTCCCTGGGAAAAATTTTGACTACATTTTGGTTTGTAAGCAGAGAGGCAAGCATTTTTTGAGCTGTGCGGTTATGAAGAGGACCAAAGGATTGCGGAAAAAAAATGACAGGCTTTCCCGCCATTTCCGCCAGTTTGACCGATAGATAATTTTGGAAAAACATAGGACCGGGAAAATATTTGCGATGGGTCCAAAAATATCCGCCGCCCGAACTTATTACCAGATCACAATGTTTTATTGTGCGCATAAGCTTGAATTTATCCTGATAGCCGAACATATGTGTTATGGATTTCATCCAGCGTTCCATGTTTCCCTGGAAAATGCTGGGTGCGGGCAGAAAAGGAATCAAAATGTCACAAACCCGGTCGCGGTACAGTGATCGATCAAGGCGAGGGGTTCTGGAAACCAGGATATGCTGGGTTTTTTCAAAGGATGCATCAAACCAATCCAGCTGTGAGAGAATGATGGCTGTATCGCCCGAATTTAAAACGGAGTGGGCATTGACAGTAATAATCTTCATGAATATTGATTTCGTTCTTAATGTGCGTAATAATACGATATCTCTAAGGATTTTACCAGGATTATTCGGGAGAAACAGAATGAAAAATGTCATATTGGTTAAGTTGGAAGAAGACAGCGATTCACATAAAATCGCGCCTCCGTTCAGTCTGCTTTATCTGGCGGATGCTTTGGAAAAAAACGGATATGCCGTCCATCTCTTCCATGAACCGGCATCCAAATCAAACATGGAAGATTTAATGCAAATAATCGCAGATAAAAATCCGGTTTTCGTCGGGTTTTCTTGCTTTACGAATTTTTCTCTCCTGCATTCAAAACGGGCTTCATTGGAAATAAAAAAAAATTTCGATGTCCCAGTGGTATGGGGCGGAATTCATCCCACTATTTTACCCGAACAAACATTGGAGAATGAGTTTATCGATATAATCGGGGTAGGTGAAGGGGAAGAAATGGTTGTGGAATTAGCCGAGGTTTTAAAAAGAGACCATTATTCAGCGTGTGATTTAAGGCGCATTCAGGGAATCGGATTCAGAGAAGACGGCAAAACTGTTCTGACTGAAAGGCGCCCTTTCATTAAGAAACTGGATAAATATTCTCCTGCCTGGCATTTAGTGGATGTGGATAAATATATATACTCCGGGAATCATTTTTATTCGCAAATAGGATCTAAATTGTCCGGTGAAAAAGTAGCGGCCATGTACACCAGCCGCGGCTGCCCCTGGAGATGCGGCTATTGTTATAACCAGGCTGTAAATCAACGCACGTTCCGCACGCATAGCGCCGAAAAAATAATACAGGAAATCCAGTTCTGGAAAGAACGCGGAGTGACAACAGTCATTTTTGAAGATGATAATTTTTTCAGCAATAAACAGCGGGTCTTTGATATTATCCGCAACGCAGACATCAAATGGTCGGCGACGATACGAGCGGATTATATCGACCGCTGGGGAGAAGATTTTGTCGGGGAATTGAGCCGGAACGGATGTATCGAGCTGCGTATCGGCGCGGAATCAGGCTCTCAGAAGATGCTGGATATTATGCAGAAGGATATAACCCCTGACCAGGTCAGGAAAGCCGTTGCCCTCTGTGATGAATTTGGTATCAATACTTTACTGAATTTTATGGTGGGTGTCTCGGGGGAGACTTGGGAGGATGTGATCGCCACCTTGGATTTTATGGATGAACTCGGCAGCCAAAGCAAATATGCCTCAATCGGGTCGCCCGCGGTTTTTGTTCCCTGGCCCGGAACCCGGTTGAGTGAATTAGCGGAAACGGAGGGTTTGAAGCCGCCGCAAACACTGGAAGGATGGACAAAGCAATGGGCCCAAAGATCAAAATTAGCTCCTTACCATGATAAGCGAATTAAGTTTTTAGGATTTTATAAGAGCCTGCTGCGCCGAAATCCGGATCGATTAAAATTTCCTTTTTTTGTGAAAATTTTGCAGAAAATTGCGAAAGCCAGGTGGGAAAAAAGATATTTTCATCTTCCGCTTGATTATTATGTTCCCCAATTTTTCCTCAGTTCATTAAGAAAAGTCGGATTGCGCAAAATATCCGGGGCTATTTATGAGTGACCGGACCTGCCTGTTCTTATGAACGTATTTGTGAGAAAACGAAAAATTCCCGTGCCGTTTGCTATCGTGATAAATTGGTTTAAAACAAGCCTTCTGAACCGTTTTCACCGGCCTGAGCTTCCCAGGGCTTTGTGTTTATATGTCACATATCAATGCAATTTCCGCTGCAGGATGTGCGGTATTTGGCAAAAGGAAGAAGAGGGGAAAACCACACAGGATATGACATTGGATGAAATGGAGAAAGTGCTGTCTGACCCTTTATTCCGGAGACTGGAGTTCGTCAATATCAATGGGGGGGAGCCCAATTTGCGAATGGATTTCCCGGAGATTGCCGGCATGCTCATACGGACATTTCCGCGGCTTAAAACCATAACACTGAATTCCAATGGGGTTCCTGTTCATCAAACGATAAGAAATGTGCGAGCCATAGCCGGTCTCTGCCGGGAAAACAATATATGTTTTTCCGTTAGTATTTCTCTGCATGATTTGGGAGAGAATTTCAATGCCATTGCCGGCAGAAAACATGCATTTTCCCAGGTGAGCCGGACATTGCAGGAACTTAAGCGGCTGCAGGCAGACTTGAATTTTTATCTTTCCGTCAATTGCGTGATAACCGGATTGAATCTGCATCACCTTGACAGCATGAGGAAATGGGGACGTCAGCAGGGCATTTTCATTAATTATACGCTGGGAGAAATCCGCGAGCGTTTTAACAACCAATCCATGCGGGATGTTTTTGTCACAAATGATCAGGAAGCTGATTTAATACGATTTCTCAATGACCTCGCCGGGGATAAAAGCCTGTTTAACCACCATGCCTATCGTTACAAACATCTGGCCGGAATGATTTCAAAACGGCATAAGCGCCGTATGGCCTGCCATTATTTTATGTTTGGCGCCATTCTCGGTTCGGACGGAGAATTATATTATTGTAAGGACAGCCGGTCCTTGGGAAATTGTCTAAAAAACCCGGCATACCGCTTGTATTATAAGCCGGCTAACCTCCTTTACCGCAAGAAAACCCTGCAGAAAAACACATGCCCGGATTGCCCCCCTAATACCTTTAACCGGTTCGAGTTTGAAAAAGAACTGCCTAAATATTTAAGGTTTCTTTGGACAAAATGATAAACACTGTCCGTCAATTATTAAGCTGGCTGGATATGGGAAAAAATCTCCGCCGAAGCCGGCCGGCCCTGATGCATTTGCAGAACCTCCGCTTGCGCAAATTGATTGCATATGCGTATGAGCATGTCTCTTATTTTCACGACTTGATGGATAAAAAAGGCCTGCGCCCGAAAGATATTCGGGGACCGCAGGATTTATCCATGCTGCCGGTCATCACGAAAGAAGATTTGAATTCTTTGCCGCTGAAAGATAAGATATCGCAAAAAGTAAAATTAGCGGATTGCGTAAAATGTTCCACCAGCGGGTCAACCGGAATGCCCGCTGATTTTTACTTTCGGAAAAAGGACTTATCCGCCATCAATATGAACTGGCTGCGCCCGCTGCTCGTTCACGGGATCAGGCCGTGGCATAAGCGTATGGAAATTACCGGTCCCCATAATATCAGCTCTGGCAAAAGCTGGTATCAGCATTTAGGCTTATGGCGGAGTTCTCAAGTTTCAATTTTCTGCGATCCCCGGGAATTTGTGTCTCACTGGCGCCGAAAACAGCCGGATTTTCTTTACGGGTATTCCGGCAGCCTAAAATTGATGGCCGAATATATGCTGCAGAAAAGAATCGATGACATCCGGCCGGCACGCATCTTCGGCGTTTCGGATTTGTCCGATATGACAGCGCAGAAAACCATCATGTCTGCTTTTGGGACCGGATTGATTGATCTTTACGGAGCGGCCGAGTCCGGCTGTATCGCCTGGCAATGTCCCCAATGTCCCGGTTATCATGTCAACATGGATTCGGTTTTGATTGAATTTATCCAGCAAGGCCGAAACGTACAATCCGGAGAAAGGGGGAGGGTCGTGGTCACCAATTTATTTTCCTATGCCATGCCGGTTATCCGTTATGACCTGGGGGATATCGGTGTTATGTCAACGGAAAATTCCATCTGCGGAAGGGCATTCCCTTTGATGAAAGTAATTGAAGGCCGCAGTGACGCCTGCATTATCCTTCCCGGAGGGCGAGAGCTGTCTCCTCTGTTTTTTTTCGGGATCATGAAGCCGGTCCGGCATATTGAAAAGTGGAAAGTGATACAGAAGCGAATGAATCACATAGCCATCCATATTGTGCCCAAATCCGGATTCGGCAAAGCGGATGAAAATCTTATCCTGAATAGATGCCGTGGAGAGATCCCCCAGGGTGTGAAGATATCCATTCAAAAAACAGGGCATATTTCACGGGAGAGGTCCGGAAAAATCCGGGCCGTGGTGTCCCAAGTCAAGGGGAAAATTTTCTCAGAATAGCGGCGTCTTCCATATCTAATCGCATCAAAAAGAGAAGGGAAAAATAGACCATCAGAAAGAGCACGGCTGCCGCTATAATGAGGAATCCGCTTCTTAAATCTCCGGTAAAAAATGTGATTGTCTTGAACAGTAAAAAAGCGGCTGCGCCGGCAGCTGATGGTTTCCACAGCTTTAGCTGCAGGGGATTCAGTCTTAACAGAAGATGAATTTCACCAGCAACGGCGATATCCAGCATTATAATGGAAGCGGTTGTGGCCCAGGCAGCGCCCGTCATTCCAAAACGGGGTATCAGCAAGAGATTCAATCCGATATTAGTCAGAAAGAATAGACCGGTGTTGAGCAGATGAAGACGGGAACGCCCGCTCATGGTCAGAATGGAACTGGATAATCCCAAGAGCGAATGAACAATCCATCCTGCTGTAAGAACGGCTAAAGCAGCTTTTCCCCGGGAAAATTCCGCTCCGAATAAATGCAAGAAAAATTTAGAGAAAACCAGCAGGACGATCCCGAACGGCAGGGTTAAGCTGAAAGACCATCTGGAGACATTCTTTAATAAATGGCTCACTGAGGAAGTATCAGTCTTTTGAAATAAGTCGGCGATGACCGGTGTGAATATGGAATGAAAGGCAGTAATAACCAAAGAACAAAGCAGGGCGGTCCTCTGCGCCGCTCCATAAATCCCGACTTCAGCAGACAAACGGAATATACCCATCATAATGGTGTCGGTCCACATCAAGAGCACAGCCATGAACTGAACGAATACCAGCGGCCAGGAATAATGGAAAAATGTCCTGGTTTCTTCCAGTGCGCGGATGCCGGGCTGGATCAGTTGGGGGAACAGTCTGCTTAAATAGGAAAAGGACAAGACAAGGGCGGATATGCTGGCCAAGAGAAAGGCTGTGAGCACGCCTTCCATCTGCCAGCCCATCCAGAAAAACAAGGCGGTTAAGCCGATTCTGAGCAGGGGTTCCGCCATATCCCGGATGACAGCTTTAGCTTTCATCACTTTTAATCCCTGGGCGGCCAGCAGCAGAATGGTGGTCATAGTGAAAAACGGCAGGATAACGGCAAAATATTTGAGAACCCGGATTAGATCCGGTTTCCGGAAAACATGCACGGCCAGGATTCCTGAAAGGAGATAGATCAATCCTCCGGTGATAAGACTGGCGGCCAGGCCTAATTTCAGGGAAAGAGAGATCGTTCCCTTGATACGCTCGGGATCTTTTTGGCCTTTGAAAATGGAGACATAGCGGACGACACCATAGGAAAGCCCAATCTCGGAAAAAACCGATGCGACTTTAAACAAGCTGAAACCGAGAAAAAACAACCCGAAGAGCTCAGCGCCCAGCTTCCTGGTGATCAGTATTTGAAGCAGATAGCGGAAAACAGTCCCGAATCCTATGCCGGCCAGGGCAATGCCGGCTCCCTTGCCTATGGTGGAAGCATGGGCATTCGAGCCATTGTTCATGATGGGATGAGTTTTCCGGGAGAAAAAAGGTTGGGAAAAACCCTGGAATAATTATTCGATCCTCTTGATGACATGCCAGCCGTACTTGGAGGTTTCAGGATCATATTGCGTCATGCCGATTTCGCCGACGTCCAGCGCAAAACTGATATCTCCGAAGGCTTGGACCATACCCTGTCTGGGATATTCCCTTAATTCCGATCCCGGATCCGGGTCAACACCGAAATTGGTCATTGAGTAAATCCCAGGATGCTGATCATCCGTATACTCTTTGACTAAATCGTCGAAATTTTCACCCTGCTTGGCCCGGATGTAAATATCTTCCGACAAGGCTTCAGCTTCTGCCCGGCTGCGGGTGACACTTTCATCCGGGATTGCGCCTTGGAAGGAAATCAAGATATGCTGGACTGTGACTTTATTAGGTTCATTGGATCCAGATATGGCGATCTCAGATGCGGATTCCATTTCTCCTGATGATGTTTCCGGGGAATCGCTGTTTTCAGGCACCTGGTTTTGACATCCTGCCGCCAAGAAAACCGCCGTTAAAATAATGATCCATGCTGTTTTTTTCATGGCTGCTCCTTTCGGGAAATGATTATATCAGCTTTTATCCGCTTTTCATATTATGTTGCGGCAAATGAAAATGATCCTTATATGATTCCGGGGAGCGAAGCGACGTCGGAATCTTAGAGTGCATCGTTTCTTGGAGTCGGGGCCGTTTTATTCGGCAAGGCAGCATAAGATCCTTACGGCCTGCTATCGCAGGCCTCAGGATGACAGCAGGGGGGAGAAGGATAAAAAAAAAGGCAGCTCCCCGGCAGAGGAGCTGCCTAGATTATGGTGTTAAATCAGATTGTCAATCAGCTGTTCAGAATTTTTTCAGCTTCTTCCTTGTCCACTTCCGTGATGTAGGGAATACCGCTTATATCCGCAGCTTCCCGGGTGAGGGAGGCGATATCGTCGCGGGTGATGTATTCCAGCCCGAACTTGCGGCTCCCCGCCATGAACTGGCGCAAACCCTGGCTCAGCCTTTCGAAATATCCATAAAGCCCTAAACCGCCGGTGGGGATGCTGTCGAAGCGGTCTTTATAGCGCCGTTTCAGTTTAGGCGCGGTTACAAAAATTTCTTCCGCGGTGTTTCCGAAACGTTCAACATATACGGGAATCTGGCCTTCAGTGATTCGTTTCCCGATGGTTTTTCCCACCATAGTAGCGGCCATAGGTCCGCGGGCCATTCCAACGGCTTTGAAATAAGGGGCCCCAAGGGCTAGAACTTTATATATCTGATCTTCAAAAGTGATTCCTCCGGCCGCAGCCACATCCGGAATATATTCGCCTTTGCCGTCAAGTTTCTTCAGGTACTGATAGAGCAGGGACCAGAGTTCGACGCCGGGAACGCCCCATTCATTCATCATGCGCCAGGGGCTCATTCCGGTTCCGCCTCCTGCGCCGTCAACAGTCAGAAGATCCAGCTCGGCTTTGGAGGCATATTTAACGGCTCTGGCGAGGTCGGCCGGACGGTAGGCGCCGGTTTTAAGAAATATGTATTTTGCGCCCGCTTTTCTGAGCTGTTCCACCCGTTCCATGAAGCTTTCTTCTTCCACCATCCCCAACCGGGAGTGGCGCTCGAATTCTTTGAAGTTTCCCCGTTCAAAGGCATGAATGACATCCTCGTCTTCTGGGTTGGGGAGAACGATATAGCCTCTGCGCTGCAGTTCCTGGGCTTTGGCCAGGCTCTTGATCTTGACTTCGCCGCCGATGTCTTTGGCGCCTTGCCCCCATTTAAGTTCCACAGCCTCAACGCCCAATTTTTCAATCGCGTATTCCTGAACTCCAAGGCGGGTGTCTTCGACATTGGCCTGAATGGCGACAGTTCCGTATCCGTCCTGCTGCCAGTCTTTAAAGTACTTGACCCGGTTCTCCAGGTCGACCGAACGGACAACGCGTCCGTTCTTGAATTCTGAATCCTTGTCCATACCGGCGACATTTTCACCTACTGTGAGAATAATTCCGGATATTGCTGCTCCTGCAGCCAGTCCCTCCCAATTTTGTTTGGCGACATTGGTGGAGCCCATGCCGGAAATGATAAAGGGCACCTTCATTTTCAGGCTTTTATCTTTTCCCAGGCGGGTTTCAATACTGACCTTGGGAAAAGTGGCTTTATCGCTGTCAGCGGGTACACCGTGTGCACCGACGGCTGTTCCCAGAATCGTGAAGTCGGAAAGATCGACGGGGTAATCTTTTTCTGATGCAGCAGTGATAATCCCGAATGGCTGGGGATAAAGCACTTCGTGTCCGCGGTAAGCGGATTTCCCGATTTCACACATACCGATACATCCATCGACACAGGTCACACACATGCCGCTGAAGGGACTGATTGATCCTTCGGTTCTGTTTTTGGTCAGAGTGGCGGCGCTCCGGTTAAGTTTTGTATAAGACATCCTTACTTCCTCCTTAATTCTTTTGGTATTTATGAATTTTGCTTATGATAAGCATTGGATAAATTTATTTTTGACCGGATGGTTTGTCCGGTTCTTCCCGCACGCAAGTTCCGCAGCGCCCGGCATCATACATCCAGCACTGCAGTTCCTCATGTACATCTACACAAGTCGGGTCCATCGTCAGGCAAGCATTACACACATTGGTATCCGGGTCAGGACCTTGACAGCGCAGCTGACAGGCCGGGCAGATATAGATGCATCCTCCGCATAAACGGCATTCTTCCGCCCGGATATCAAAAGGTGTGGAGATTTTTCTATTGTGCCCCCGGTTTTGAAATCCAATGGCCTTTCCGTCCATTTGCTCCGCACACATTCTCACGCAGAGGCCGCACATAACGCATTCCTCATTACGTGTTTTAAAACGCATTTGGGTGACGCCGAATTTGGAAGCCAAATCCTGAATGACTTTTGAGCCAGGTGCGACTGACAACATAAGTTCGATCATCATTTTACGGGTATCTAGAACCCGCTTGGTGTCGGTTCTGACTATCAGGCCTTCATGTGCCGGGTAAGTGCAGGAACTAACCAGCTTTGCATTGCTTCCCTCTCCGATTTCCACCATACATAGCCGGCAGGCACCATAATTGCTGAGGCCTTCGTTGTAGCAAAGGGTTGGTATTTCCAGCCCATAGAATTTAGCTGTTTCAAGAACAGTCCAGCCTTCTTCGGCCTTGACATCCAATCCATTTATCTTGAGATTAATCATTTTCTCCTCCGAATGCTTTTTTCCCGTCTTCAGTTTCCAATTCACATCTCAGGCATCTCCTTGCCTCTTTTATGGCTGTTTTTTTATCGAAACCCAGGTCGACTTCATTGAAATTCTTTTGCCTCTTTTCTTTAGGTAATTTAGGCATTTCCGGCCTTTCAGCGTTTTCAATTTCTTCTTCGGTTAACTCTACGGGTTCTATATACCGGGAAGGTCTGCTGAGTTCATATTCGGCAGCATAAGTTTTTCCTTCCAAATAGTGTGAAATTGACTTGGCGGCTTTCTTGCCCATTGCAATAGCGTCCACGACAGTATTTGGGCCGGTCACCACATCACCACCTGCAAAAACTCCTTTTTGAGTTGTTGAACAGGTTTCTTCGTTCACTATTAACGTGTTCCATTTGGTTGTCTTGATTTTATCTTTTGGTTTCAAGAAGGATGTATCCGGCTGTTCGCTTATAGCTGATATAAGGGCGTCGAGTTCGAGGGTGAATTCTGAACCTTCGATCGGAACGGGCCTTCTTCGTCCGCTTTCATCTGGTTCCCCTAATTTCATTTTCAAGCATTCCACCCCTGTGACTTTTTCGTCTTTGGATAATACTTTTTTGGGAAGGACTAAATACCGGATATCGATACCTTCTTCGATCGCGCTTTCGATTTCCTCTTCATAGGCGGGCATTTCTTTTCTGGTTCTTCGGTAGAGAATATAAACTTTTTTCGTGTTTTTATTTCTAACAGCTACTCTGGCAGAATCTATTGCTGTGTTTCCTCCTCCTACGATTCCTACTTTTTCGCCCAGGGGCAATTCTTTACCTAAACCGGCCAGTTTTAGTATTTTTACGCCTTGATAAACACCGTTGGTGTCTTCGCCTGGAATTTTCATCATCATGGACTTATGCGCTCCCGTTGCAATGAAGACGGCATCATACCCCTCATCAAATAAATCTTGGATAGAGAAGTCTTTTCCCAGGGTGGTGTTTGTTTTCAGTGTTATTCCGGATTTCAGCAGGTTTTGAATATCAAAATTAAGCTTGTCTTTTGGTAATCTATGCTCTGGTATTCCTATAGCGAGCATTCCGCCAGGAACGGAAAGAGATTCGAAAATAGTGACTTGGATTCCTTTTTGCTGCAGATAGTATCCGGCTGCTAATCCCGCCGGACCGGAACCGACAATGGCGACTTTCTTATTTTTTTCAGCAGTTTTGGCTTTAAGTTGAGGCTTATAGTTGTTATCGATGGCCCAGTCAGCAAGAAATCTCTTAATTGAGCGGATGGCAATCGGTTCTCCGATTTCCGCAGCACGGCAATTGGATTCGCAGGGATGATGGCAGACTCGCCCGCAAACGGTCGGAAGAGGATTATCTTCTCTGATTATATCAACGGCCTTCTCAAATTCCCCCCTGGCCGTTAAAGCGATATAAACGGAAGCCTGCTGGTCAACGGGACAGGTGTAATGACAAGGAGCGGACACGATTTCTTTACAGACCAAGGCGGGGCATTTTTTTCTTTTAATGTGTTCTTCATATTCTTCTCTGAAGTATTGAAGTGTGGACAGAACGGGATTGGCTGCCGTTTGCCCAAGACCGCACATTGAGGCGTTTTTTACGGCATGAGCCAGTTCTTCAAGTAATTCCAAATCTTGTTCCGTGCCCTTTCCTTCAGTGATTTTTGTTACAATTTCCCACATTCGCTGGGTGCCCTCACGGCAAGAGAGGCATTTGCCGCAGGATTCATCTCTTAAAAAATTTAAAAAATATTTTGCAATGTCTACCATACAGGTATTTTCATCCATGACAATCATGCCGCCTGAGCCCATAATAGATCCCGCTTTTTTCAGGCTTTCATAGTCTATGGGAAGATCAAGTTTTTCTGCGGGGAGACATCCACCTGACGGCCCTCCAGTCTGAACAGCTTTGAATTTTTTTCCATTGGGTATACCGCCTCCAATGTCAAAAATAATTTCCCGGAGTGGAATTCCCATTGGGACTTCCACTAAACCGGTATTGTTGATTTTTCCTACTAGTGAAAAAATCTTCGTTCCTTTGCTTTTTTCTGTCCCGATTTGTGAATACCAATCAGCTCCTTTTTGAATGATTAATGGAATATTTGCCCAGGTTTCAACATTATTTATATTGGTTGGTTTTCTCCATAATCCTTTCGATGCTGGAAAGGGAGGTCTTTGCCTGGGCTCTCCCACTTTACCCTCTATAGAGGCAATGAGAGCCGTTTCTTCTCCACAAACAAAAGCTCCGGCTCCTTTGGAAATATTTATTTCTAAATCAAAACCTGATCCTAAAATATTTTTACCGATGATTCCTGATTTTTCAGCTTCATTTATAGCGGTTTTAATATTGTTTAAAGCAAGGGGATATTCTTCACGTATATAGATATATCCCTTATTAGCACCCATGGCATAGGCACCGATAATCATCCCTTCTAATACTCTATGGGGATTTCCTTCCATAAGACTGCGGTCCATATAAGCACCCGGGTCACCTTCATCCGCATTGCAAATGATGTATTTCACATCACCTTTTGCTTTTCGTGTGAATTCCCATTTCAATCCAGTGGGAAACCCGGCTCCCCCCCGGCCTCTGATTTTTGAAGACTTAACAGTTTCTATAACTTCTTCAGGCGAAAAACTGTCAAACACTTTAGCCAGGGAAGCATATCCTCCAATAGAGAAGTAATCATTGATTTCAGTAGGCTCGACATTAACATTGTCTCCTAAAACCAGTCGTTTTTGCTTTCCATAGAACGATATATTTTCTTCACTTTTTGGTTTTCCTCCTGTGGAGGGATCTACGAAGAGAAGGCGGTCTATAATTTTATTTTTAACTGCTGTTTCATTCACAATGGCTTCGGCGTCTTCCGGTTGGACATGCTGATAAAAAATATTATGAGGCTGAAGTATTATATTAGGTTCAGCCTCACAAAAACCATGACAGCCTGTTACCTTCACTTTGATCTTATTTGTGAGTTCTGCTTGTTCTAATGCTTTGTTTAAAGAATCTATGACCTCCATAGAGCCTCTTGCTTGCCCGCAAGTACCTGCTGATACGATAAGTTTGATTCTCGCATCCTTTTTTGAAAGTTCTTTCCGTTTATTGATTATGCTCGTTAGTTCACTAGTGGATTTAATTTTGGTTGGATTCTTCATTTTTGTTCTCATTTTTCTTGTACTTATTTATTATGGACTCAACGTTACGTATAGATGTTTGGGCATGATAGTTCTCATCCACCACGACAACAGGCCCTATGGCACAGCATCCCAAGCAGGCAACTGTATCCAGGCTGAATTGCCTATCCTCGGTAGTTTGACCCGCTTCTGTTTTTAATTTTTTCTGAAAATTATCCAGAATTTTTGCGCCTCCTCTCACATGGCAGGCTGTTCCTAAACAGACCTTAATTATATGGTCCCCTTTAGGGACAAGACTAAAAGCACTGTAAAAAGTAGCTACGCCCATGATATCAATCAAAGGAATGTTCAGTTGCCGGGAAACAATCAGCAAAGCTTTCTTGGGTAAGTAATTATACTCAGCCTGAATTTCCTGAAGGATTCCTATAAGGGCGCTCTTTTTTTGATTATATTTAGTGATGAATAATTTGACTTTATCTGGTTCGACATTCACAGATCTTCCTCCATATTAAAGATTTTTTTGATGATATATGTATAAAAAGCAATAAAGCGCTTTATACGCAGGGTAATCCGGTAGGGTAACTGATTGGGAAGGAGATAAGAAGGAAAAAAATAGAGAGTTTCTCTCTGAATTAAAAATATTATGATTTCTCCTCTTCTTCGCGAACTCTTAACCAAAAAAAATAAACAAAATACAACTCTTTATTAAAATTAATAAATATAATAAGAAGGTTTTATAGCAAAAATATTTTTAAGTTGTCAAGGAATACTTTGAGATGGAAAGGAAAAGGGCGGGCTGAGCCCGCCCTTTTGGTTAAGAGTTGTATTAAAGAGGAAGATTATAGGGGCTTAGTTTTGGCACCCTAAAGTCCGCAGGGATTCAGCCACCCGGGATACAGCCAGGATATAAGCGGCATCCCGCATGGATACGTCATGTTTTTCCATGGTTTTGACAACATCCCAAAAGCCTTTGACCATGAATTGTTCGGTCCGTTTGCGGATGTCTTCTTCGCTGAAAAAGAATCTTTGCAAATTCTGAACCCATTCCAGATAAGAAACGGCTACTCCTCCGGCATTGGCTAAAATGTCAGGAATAACCAGGGTGTTTTTATCCTCTAAGATTTCGTCTGCATCCAGAGTGGTGGGTCCATTGGCGCCTTCCAAGATAATTTTGGCTTGAATGGAGTCAGCGTTGCCTTTGTTGATTTGACCTTCCATGGCAGCAGGTATAAGAATATCAACCGGCAAGGCAATCAGACTGTCATTGTCGATAGAATCTGTTTCCGGGAAGTCCACGACTGAACCGGAGTTTTTAACCTGTTCATGCAGCTTAAAAGGATCGATTCCGTTCTCGTTGTAAATTCCGCCGAACATATCTGTTACCGCGATGATTTTACATCCGGCCTTATGGACTAATTTGGCAATGGAGGAGCCGACATTTCCAAATCCGAGAACAGCCACTTTCTTATCGGCTATCGGAAAATTCAGGTATTTGGATGCTTCCTTCAGGGAATGAAACAGGCCGGTCCCTGTCGCGGCTTCGCGTCCGAGGGAACCCCATAAATGGACTGGTTTTCCGGTAACAACTGCAGGTTCGATATAATCTTTGCCTTGACTGTATGCTTCAGCAATCCAGGCCATATTTTGGGAATTTGTAAACATATCCGGGGCTGGAATGTCTTTAAAGGGGCCAATAATATCTTTAATCGCATGCGTGTAGGATTTGGTGAGTTTCATCAATTCGTTCTCGGACATTTTTTGCGGATCACAGATGACGGCTCCCTTTCCGCCGCCGAACGGCAGGTTCAAGACTGCGCATTTCCAGGTCATCCAGGCCGCCAGGGCTTTACATTCGCTGATCGATGCATCCGGGCTGAATCTAATCCCGCCTTTAGCCGGGCCTCTGACTCTTGAGTGCTGAACTCTGAACCCGGTGAAGGTAACAGCACGGCCGTCATCCAAAGTTATCGCCATATGCACAGTCAGTTCCCGTTCAGGGTATTTAAGCCGCTGGTAAATCCATGGCTCCAAATCGAGCTGTCCGGCCGCTCTTTCATATTGAAGAGTGGCTTCGATAAATGGATCGTATTCCCCTTTTTCTTTTATGATGGGCTCAATGTATTTGATCTTTTCTGCTTTTGCCATGATTATCCTCCTATTTCTTTGACCAGAAGCTTGAGCAGCTTGTCATACCCGGCTTTTTGGAACTGAAGGATCGGAATCCTGCGGCCCTTATAATAAAGATATTTACGGTCTAATGAGACCTTGGATTCCTTTTTATCCTTTTTTTCCTGAAAATCACCCACTTCCGGCCAGGGGATAATTTCAGGCTGTTGGGATTTCCGGTCATATTTTCTTGCTGTGGAATTTTTTCCATTACTCATTTGATGGCCTCCTTGCCATTAAAAAATTATGAATGCATCCATAATTAATGCAAGGGACGTGCCAACATCTATGTTGTTGAAATAAAAAGATTTAATAATTTTTTATTATGCAGCCATAGCATTTTGCACTACTGCATTTTGCAATACCCCCCGTTTTTATCTCAAATCGCAAATCTCAAAACTCAAATTGACGACCTTGTTTTAATTCAATGTCATCCTGAAGCCGGCGGAGCCGGTCGTAAGGACCTTAGGCTGCTTCGCGGAGTAAAAAGTGAAAAGTTAAAAGTGACAGCGACGCTGTCATTCTGAGGAGCGCAGCGACGTGGGGATATTAGGCTGCTTCCTATGAGTAAAAAGTGAAAAGTAAAAAGCTATTTATGTAAATCAAAAATTAAAAATCAAAAAATAAACCAAAGCCGGAATAAGTAAAAGATTATGAATTAGAGCAAAAGTAACAGCGGGGCTGTCATCCTGAGCGAAGTCTCAAGCTGCCTGGTTTAGTGGATAGTAAAAAGTGAAAGGTGCCTGCACGTCTTCCTTTCCTAGCTATTCACGGGCCGAGATTGCTGCAGATTTTGGTTTGCGGCGAGGAAGTCGTGGTCCTTCACTATGACGAGCCGCAAGCCGGAAGATGCTGTGAGATTCGGCCCGCCCGAAGGGTAAAAATAGTTGCGGTTTAATAATAAAAATGAGCGGAAACACTATCGCGATATTGAAACTTATACTGATGATTAGGCGGACATTGTGATGAGAAAAAAAATTAATAGTATCGCAATTATTTTTATGAATATCTAGGAAAGATTCCAGGATTTGAGTTTGCGGAAGAGCGATGTCGGATGGATACCGAGAATCTTGGCGGCCTGGGTTTTATTGTGCTGGGTTTCTTGCAGTACCTTCTTTATATACTGTTTCTCAAGTTCTTCCAGACTGATCAAAGACTCCTTCCCGTGTGTTCCATCCAAGCCGAGGTTTTGCAAATGTCCCCGCCCGGTCCTGATTTCCAAAGGAAGGTGATGAATTTTGATTTCATCATCGATATTTAATGACATTATCCGCTCAATGATGTTCTTAAGCTCCCGGACGTTTCCCGGCCAGGAATAGCGCTGCAATGCATCGGCGGCGTCCTGGGAGATTCCTTTAAAGGATCGCTTAAGGTCATGGTTGAATTCTTGAATGAAATAGAGAGCTAAAGGAATGATATCCTCCAGTCTTTCCCTCAGGGGGGGGATTCGAATCGGCACCACATTCAGGCGGTAAAACAAATCAGAACGGAAATTTCCCTGCTCCACCGTTTTGCTCAAATCCTTGTTGGTCGCAGCGATAACCCGGATGTCCACATTGATTTGATTATTGCTTCCCAGCCGTGTAAATGTCCCTTCTTCCAGAACCCGCAGGAGCTTGGCTTGTAAATTAAGAGACATTTCCGCAATCTCATCAAAAAAAACAGTCCCGCCGCTGCCTTTCTCCAGCAGTCCGAATTTACGCTTTTTGGCGTCAGTAAATGCGCCGGCCTCATATCCGAACAATTCGCTTTCCATCAAATTATCCGGGATCGCGGCACAATTTATATCGACTATGGCATTTTCAGCTCTGGGACTGTGATAATGAATGGCTTTGGCGATCAATTCCTTACCAGTCCCGCTTTCACCCTGAAGAAGAACCGTTGTTTTCTCTGACAGAGCGACTCTTTGCGCCATTTCTATGGCTTGATTGATTTTTTGGCTTTTTCCGACAATTTTACCAAAATAATAGCGGCCTTTCTGAGATTCAAGGTGTTCCTGAACCCTTATCCGCAGAGATAAAGTTTCAAGGGCTCTATGAATGGTATTCTTCAATTCGCTGATTTTAAACGGCTTAAGCAAATAATCATAAGCACCCAACTTCATGGCTTCGACGGCTTTTTCAAGGATTTCATAGGCGGACATCATGATAACGATGGTTTCACTTTCCGTTTCCTTAATTCGCTTTAGAACTTCCAAACCGGAAATACCTGGAAGCATCAAGTCAAGCAGGACTAAATGAAAATTATATTTTCCCACCATTTCCAAAGCCTTTTCCCCATCATCCGCCAAATGTATTTCATAGTCTTCTTTCTGTAAAGCCTTTTTTAAAGTGTTCAGAGTCAAAATTTCGTCATCGATGATCAGAATAGAAAAGCCGGTCATGATATGGTGTCCTTGTCTTGGGTTGAAGACCTTCCGCCCTGGCGCATCGGGAGGGAAATTGCAAATGTGGTTCCTTCTCCGGGCCGGCTGTGGACTGTGATTTCTCCTTTATGATTTTTTATGTAACTTAGGCTTATACTCAATCCCAATCCCGTCCCTTCGCGTTTTTTGGTTGTGAAAAAGGGATTGAAGATCTTTTTGATATTTTCTTCTTTAATTCCTTCGCCGGTATCGGAGATCTGAATTTGGATCCATTCCTTGAATTTCACTTTTTCGGTCACTACCGTCAGTTCTCCTCCTGAAGACATGGATTGTGCGGCATTGATAAATATATTGATAAGCACCTGACGGATCTGATTCAAATCGGCGGTGATTTGCGACAGGGACGGCGATAACTGCTTTTGGATCTTAATACGCCGGAATATCGGCTGATGGCTGAGAAAATTCAAGGTCTCCTGAATGAGGTGATTGATATTTATTTTTGTAAACTGCGGCGGCGTCGGCCGGGCGAAATTAAGCAGGCCCCGGATGGTTTCTGAAATCCGGTAAACATTTTCCAGAACAAAATTGAATTCTTCCTTTTCCTGGATTTCTTCTGTTTCTTCCGCTTTCATTTCCAGGAAGGAAGAAATGCCTAAAAGGGGGTTGTTAATTTCATGTGCGGCTCCGAGAGCAAGCTGGCTTAAAGCGGATAGTTTTTCATATTCCGCAAGCTGTTCCCTCATCCGCTTTTTTTCTGTGATGTTTTCCAGTAAGAGGGTTATGCCGTCAGGAGCGCCGTTCTTTTTTATAGGGAAGAAAGAAAAATTAAAAAATTCTTCTCCATTTTCCAAAGAAATAGATTTGTTCTCGATTTTCTTCGGTTCTCCATCATTCAATGTTTCCTTGAAAGCAGTGCGGATGCGTTTGTCATCAAACCAGGGTGAAATGGCAAAGAGCTCTTTACCCGGCAGTAAATTCTGATCATTGATCATATTAATTACTTCTTTATTAAGGTGGGTGATCCGGCCGGAACAGTCCAGACCGATAACCCCCAAAGAGATGCTGTCAATAAGGTTCCGGATGTATTCTTCTGATAATTGAAGTTCATGGGCTAATGTATTGCCTTCTTTGATTTTCTCTTCCAGCTCCACATTTATCCGGTCAACTTCATTTTTTTGGGATTGGATACTTGTTAATGAGGCTTCCAAATCCTGAGTTAGTTTACGTAAAAGCGAGGTGATGCGCCGTGAATACAAGACAGAGATAATAACAAACATCAGGAAAAATAAAATAAAAACAGTCAGAATAGTCCGGGCAACTTGCTGAACCGGCTCCATTGCCTCTTCCAGGTCCATTTCCGATACCAGGTAAAAATTTGATTGCGGTAGTTTTTTATATGCACACAAGACTTTTTTCCCGCGGTAATCATAATGGGTCCTCACTCCGCTCTCGCCGGTGTGAGGATTTTCATAGGCGGTGTCAAATCCCTTGTCTTTGAGAGGCTTTCCACCTAATTTTGTGGGGGAGAGAAGAGTTCCTTCCTTATTGATCAAAAATAATTCACTGGTTTCAGACATAGTCAGATCAAAAAGCAGGTTATAAAAATTCTCAAGTTTAAGCGATGCGGCTAAAACACCCATAATCTGTTCATTTTTTCCCCGCAGCGGATGAGAGATCATCATTACTGGTTTTTTAAGAATATCTGATAAGAAAATATCGGAAATGTAAGTATTTCCTTGTACGGCTTCCTGAAAATATTCCCGGTTGCTGATATTGGCTTCTATTTCCAAATTAACGGAAAGTTCAATATTTCCTTGGAGATCTGAAGCAATGATGAAATCAAACCATTCTTTTTCCTGTATCAAAGAGGCGAACACAGATCGGAATTTTTCGGCCTGGTCGATGGAAGCTATATCCAGATGGGAAAGGGATTTCAGGTCAATGGTTCTTTCCCGGAAAAAAATCTGGATGGTTTTGGAATTTTCCTCAACCAGATCAGACAAATGGTTGTAAATTTGCTGTTTAATATGCGAAGGTATCTGATGATTCACAACAATAAAAAGCAGAATGAAAGGAAGCACAAACAGAAATAAATTGATCACCAGGTTGCGAAATGTGATCTTTTTATAGTTGATTTTTTTTATATCCATCCGAATGGTACATTTTAACAGAAAGGCGGATAATATCCTATGAAATATCGAATGATGCCGTCAACTGAAGGCAGGTGCCCATATTGCGAATCTGACTTTTTTTTTGAAATCGGGGAAGAAGAGCGAAAAAAAATTCAATCCGAGCTGCCTGACCGGCCGGTTAGGGTATGGAAATGTTATACGTGCAACAAGTATTTTTATACGGAGGAATAGCTCGTAAAACGCAAAACGCAAAAGGCAAAACGCAAAACGTTAAACGCAAAACGTTAAACGCAAAACGTGAAACGCAAAACGTAAAACGTGAAACGCAAAAGGCAAAATAATGACCTTTAATATAATCAATGTTATCCTGAGCGGAGCGAAGGACCTTAGACTGCTTCGTCTCAATTATCGTGAATGGTGAATGGTGAATGGATTGGGGATGCGTATTTGATTGCTGGAAACGGTGTGATAGATTGATTTTAAATTAAATAATTTTTCACATCTCACTTTTTACTGCGAAGCACTCTAAGATCCTCACGGCCGGCCTCAGGATGACAATGAATTAACCTGAATAGTTCAGGTTAAGCAAAGGCCGTCAGGGCAGCCGGGTGACGGATGATTTGGGTATGTGCTCAAAGTGATAAGTGATGATTTCCTTGAGCACATCCCGAATACTTTGAATGTTTTCGGGTGAAAAAGGATGTTTTTCGCCGGGCGGATTTTTGCGGGACCAACGGATGAATTCCGGCAGCTGTTTTTGAATTTTTTTCTTCTTTCTGGGGGCGCATTTATCGCAATAAGCACCGTCTTTAGCCGGGGACAACCACTGGGGATCATGACAGCCGCATTTCCGGCATTTATGAAATCCCGGCAGAAATCCGTTTATTTGTAACAGCCATACTTCGAAATAAGCGGTGAGAAAGGCTGGATCTCCTCCGGCGTTGAATTTCCTCAAAACAGCCAGAAGAAGCCGGAATAGAATGTCTTCATCGCAATGAGACGGGTGGGAATTTTCGATAAGTTCTGAAAAATAGTTCAAAGCGTAAACTGTTTCAAGCCGGCACTGAAGGTCAAAAAAAGATTCCAATAAATCACAGGAATTGATTATTACCAGATCTTTATTTTCCTTTTCATAGTAAAATGACCGGACATAGGACATAGGCTCCAATGTGCTCCCGAAGCGGTTGCCGAATTTTTTGGCTCCTTTGGCAATGCCCTTAAGCAACCCTTTGTTTCTTGCAAAAAAAATCACCATTTTATCTTGATTCCCAACAGGAAAAGTCCTCAAGACTATGGCTTCGGTTTGATTCTTAGGCATGATTGATCAAGTGAGATAACGCAGAAAAAGGGTTCCAAGGGTAAGAAAAGTGAAAAACCCCAGGGAGTCCGTGCACATGGTGAGAAGGTTGACCGAGCCTAGGGCGGGGTCGAGTTTGAGTAGTCTCAAGAGGAAGGGGATGAGTGTTCCAAGCAGTGCCGCAACAAAAAGATTTATGATAACAGCTAGTCCCAGGACCAGTCCTAAATAAGGATTGGCTTCAACTAAAATTGAGATGGCACCCAGCAAAACGCCGATAATGATGCCGTTGCCCAGGCCGACCAGCATTTCTTTTAATAATGCTTTTCGAGCGGATATCCATTCCGTTTGTCCGATAGCGATTTCTCTGACAATAATAGCCACCGTTTGATTACCGGCAATGCCGCCTAATGCCGCTACCAGCGGCATGAAAACAGCCAGAATCACAGCTTCCTGGATGGTGGCTTTGAATTGGTTAACCACAAAAGGAGCCAAAGAGGCTGTCAGCATACTCATGAGGAGAAAAGGCAGCCTTTTCTTTATGGATTTAAAAGGACTGTCCTGAATACGGTCCGTGGTATCAAGAGAAACCATTTTATACATATCTTCTGTTGCTTCCTGATCGATGACATCGATAATGTCATCCACGGTGATAACCCCAACCAACTTGTTCTGATCATCAACAACAGGAATGGCGACCAGGTTATAATCAGCAACAATCCGGGCCACCTCTTCCTGGTCCGCACTGGTCTGAACGCAGATAACATCCTGGGTCATTATTTTTTTCAAGGGAGTGTTAGGCCGGGAAAACAAAAGCTGCTTTAATGAAACGACTCCGCTGAGATGCATTTGATCGTCCACTACATATAAATAAAATGCAGATTCAACATCACCTTCCAATTGCATGGCGGTTATGGCATCGGAAACATTTGTATTTTCGTTCAGCGCATAAAAATTGGGCGACATAATACGGCCCGCGGTCTCTTCTTCATGGTCGAGAAGCTCCATTACTTCTTCAGTAGGTTTTGTTTCCATAGAGGCAAGAATAATATTTTTACTCTCTTCAGGAATGATTTCTAAGATTCTGGCGGCGTCATCGGACGGGGTTTGCTGGAAAATCTCTGCTGCCATGTCCACTGGAATTTTTTCAATCAGCTCAGCTGCGTCTTCAGGGGCAATTTCAGCCAAAACTTCTGCGGTTTTTTCGATATCGTTTTCAAACAGAATATGCGTTAGTATTAATCGTTCCCGGACAACCAGGTGATTGATCACGCCGGCTATATCCGAAGGATGGAGTTTTTTAATCAGATTCCAAAGCCGGCTTCGAGCTCCGATATTTATAAATTTCCGGGTTGAACTTATGACGAGTCGTAGCGCTTCTGTTTTCATTGTTTTTCTCAGGATTTCTCACTAAATTTAACACAAATAACACACCCTGTAAATCATAAACCTAATTCGTAAAATGACCCTTTATTAATTCAATGTCACCCTGAGCGAAGCGAAGGATCTCATGCTGCTTAGCAGCAGTAAAAAGTGAAAAGCAAGAAGTAAAAAGTTATTTTATTTGAATTCAAACCATTACATGGTCAAAAAAAGACGGATCATCTCTTGCAATCGATTCACGACTTACGATTCACTTGATCATGATTTTGGAGACGAAGCATTCTAAGATCCTTCGCTTCGCTCAGGATGACACTGTCGTGTCAGCCTAAAAACTGAATCCCAAGACGCTTGATATCAGCTTCCAGCTTATCCGGCTCTATTCTCAGGGCAGCTGCGGTCTTTGGCAGATCCCAGTTGTTTTTAACCAGGTTATTATGAATATATTCCCTTTCAAATTCGCTGCGGGCGGATTCGAGCGGTTGTCCGGCCTCTATTCCGGGATGCAATTGAGATTCCCTTGGTTCGACGAGTAAGTGAAGATGAGAGGAGTTGATTTCCGGTTCTTTAATCATAATCACAAATCGTTCAATGACATTACTCAGTTCGCTGACATTTCCAGGCCAGGAATAATTAACAAATGCCTGCATGGCGTCATCCGCCATGACCTTTTGTTTTCTTCCCGACTCCAACGCATGAAATTTGAGAAAATACCGGATGAGGAGGGGAATGTCTTCCTTGCGTTCGCGGAGAGGAGGAATCATGACCGGGATAACATTCAATTTATAGAACAAATCCCGACGGAAACTTCCCACGGCTATGCGTTTACGCAGGCTGATGCTGGTGGAGGAAATAATACGGCAGTCAGTCCGGATACGCTCTTCTGATCCCTGCGGGGTAAAGCCGCCGTCTTCAATGATCCCGACTAGTTTCGCCTGGGTTTTGGGGCTCATTTCTCCGATTTCATCCAGGAACAAGGTTCCCCCGTCAGCCAGAAGCAGTTTCCCTTTTTTGTTTTTTGCGGCATAGTCCGAGTTTTCCGCAGCATATCCAAATAATTCATTTTCGATTAAATCATCCGGTATCGCAGCGGCATTTATTTGTATAAAACGTTTATTTTTTCTCTGGCTTTTATGATGAATAAGCCGTGCAACCAGCTCTTTTCCGGTGCCGTTTTCGCCCTGAATGAGAACCCGGCCGGTTGTAGGCGCAACCGTTTTGATTTGATGTCTGATCTTTTTAATGGCAGGACTTTGACCGATAAGATGCACATGGCTCCGGATTTTTTCACGCAATACAATATTTTCTTCTTCCAGGGTTTTCTGTTTCAAGGCGTTTTTTGCCGTCAGAATGACTTTTTCCAGGGAAAGAGGTTTTTCCAAAAAATTAAACGCACCCAATTTCGTAGACTTGACGGCCGCTTCCACCGACCCATGCCCCGTGATCATCACAACCTGGACATTCTCTTCGATCTGCTTGATTTTTTCCAAGACTTCGATTCCGTTCATTTCCGGGAGCCAAATATCCAGAAAAACGAGGTCGAAGCTTTCGTTCTTAAGCAGACTCATTCCTCTTTCTCCGCTTTCAGTGGTCTTAACCACGTAGCCTTCATCCTCCAAAATCCCTTTAAGAGAAGAACGGATTCCGGATTCATCGTCGATTATTAAAATTTTTTCTTTATTCATATCGGTACCTGAATAATAAATGTTGCTCCCATAGGTTTGTTGTCTTGAATTTCGATGATGCCGTTATGTTCATTGATAACCTGGTTGACGATGGCCAAGCCAAGGCCGGTTCCTTTCTTTTTTGTCGAAAAATGAGGTAAAAATAATTTTTGTTTATCTTTTTCCGGAACACCCGGTCCGGTATCAGAAATATCGATCTGCAATTTTTTTTGCTGATTGTCAAACTGTGTGCGGATAATTATCATGCCCTTTTTGTTCATGGCATCTATTGCGTTGTCAATAATATTCGTCAAAGCCCGCCGCATTTGTTCCGGATCGCAATTGATGGAATCCGGAACCGTATTGTCGAAGCGAAGATTAAATTCAATTTCCGAAAATATGCCCTCAAAGGGCGTGATGGTTTGTTTGATAACTTGATGAATATTCGTCGGCTGAAGATGTACTTTGGGCATTCGGGCGAAATTGGAAAATTCATCCACCAGATTTTTAATGGCTCCGGCTTCCTGAATGATGGTTTGGGTTCCTTCGATAACGACCGGATCGGGATGAGAATTTTGATTGATCCGTTTATTAATACGTTCAGCCGAAAGTTGAATAGGAGTCAGAGGATTTTTTATTTCATGAGCTACGCGCTGGGCCACTTCCTTCCACGCCGCGATTTTTTGGGCCTTAATCAACTGGGTTAAATTGTCCAGGGCCACAATCAAACCGGATGGCTGTCTATTGCTTGGCTGGAATGGAGATATCGTCATGGCCAGAGTATAGCTGTGGTGTTCAAATTGAATTTTAATTTCCCGGTCGGAAAGCGGGAACCGGCTGCCCAAGCCTTTTTCAATATTTTGAACGATTTCCTGATACCGGGGGGCTTTAAGCGCCTCGCGGAAGCTGTGTCCCACAGGGTTGGATTGATTTAATCCCAGCATCTCTTTAGCCGTTGGATTGATTGTCGTGATTATATTTTGGGCGTTTATAGTGACAACTCCTGTTGTAATATTGTTCAATACGGTTTCGATATAATGCTTGCGGGTCTCTAATTCCTGTGTTTTTTGATCAATATTCTGTCTGCTTTCCTGAAGGTCGGAGATCATTTGATTAAAGGATTCGATAAGAAGACCCAACTCATCTGAGGCCGGGTCCTCAACTCGGACGTTAAGATTTCCCCGGGAAACTTCTCTGGTGGCATGAGCTAGTTTTTCAATGGGTACAGTGATGCTTTTTGCCAGGTGAAATCCGATCCAGCTGGCTGCAAAAACAATCAGCAGAGTGATGAAAGCCAAGGTCATGAGGTAAAATGTATTCACCGGATTCTTTTGAATTTTCAGTTGCTGATAACGGTTGACATAAGCGGTGATATTGTTGATTTTCTGAGAATAGTTCTGAGGAAGAAATTTGCCGGCGACGACAAGAAGGTTTCCTTTATCCGGCAGTGAAAATGAGATGCCCCGGCGGATCATCTCACCGCTTCCCATGGAATCAATTGTGCTGAATACTTCTCCCAGATTGGCTCGTTTTATGTAATTCCGGTTCATGTTCCGGTAGTATTGCAGAGGCAAATCCGGGTTCATTAAGGAAAAGAGTTCTTCTTCATCCAGAAATATGCTGATTTCGTCGAGCTGGTATTCTTTAAGTTTATCCCGGACAAAGTCAATCAAAGGACCCCTTTCATTCGGATCAGCCAATTTCTTTGCCTGTATGGCGCGGCTGAGCTGGCGGGCATAATGCAATGTTATATCTTCGCTGTTTTTATAAAAACCATCGGTCAGGCTTTTGGTATCCGCAAGGATCCTGTCGATGGGCGTTTTAAACCATTGTTCGATATTCCTGCTGATTAAGTCGCTGGCGAAAACATAAAGGAGAAGAGTCGGTATCAAGGAAAGCGAAATGAAAAACAGCAGCAGCTTGGTTTTGAACTTGGAGCCTACGACTTTGTGTTTTCTTTCCAGATAAAGCTTGACGAGATTGCGGCCTAATACGAAGAGGAGAATGAGAAATAACAATAAAACAATAATCTGAAGGGAAGAAAGCAGGATGTTCATGACCGAGGTGGGTGAAATCTGGCGGGTTTGCCGGACGATGGATTCGATGGCGAAAAAAAGAATAATCAGGAGGAGAATCATAGCCCCAATGACCCGGGACCCTTTTTTCTTTGATTCATTCATAAGCTGTCACATTGTCCCGAATTATTCTCTGTCTTTTAAGAATTCTTTTAAATTATCAGGCGTTATGCGGATGTTGTTCACGACTTCTCCGGACTTGCCCAGGCTTTTTCCGGGTTGCCCGTTTATCGAAAAGATTATTCCGCCTGCATTTCCGGTATTGATGCTTATGAGATTGGAAGCATGGACCGCTGTTTGTTTGCCGGCGGGCTGCAGGCCATCTAAAACCATCTCTCCATCCGCGTAAAGACGAATCCAGGTCAAGTCCTCGAAGACAATGTCCAAATGAATGCCTTCCTCTTCAAACTCCGGTATTGAAACCGGAAGTGGAGAAGGGGAAATTTCCGTCTGATAAGGGATAATGAATTCTTTATTGTTTACAGAAAAAATACGGTCCTTAAAGACTACATAGACAACCAGCAAAACAGCGAATACGAAAATAATCCAGGCTGTGGATTGTATAATTTTACGGTTTTTAGCTTCTGTTTCTTTATTGGAAACAGGCTTGTTTTCAGTTTCGTTTTCCTGCTCTTCCAAGCGGATGGTCTCGGTGTACAAATCCAGAATTTTATCTGATTCAAGGCCGATGTAGTCCGCGTATGTGCGGATAATGCCTTTGGTGAAAAATTTTCCGGGAAGAAAATTCATTTGGTCGTTTTCAATCGCCCGCAGAAACCGCATGTTGATCTTAGTGGAATCTGCGATTTCTTTAAGAGAAATGCCTCTTAATTCGCGTTCTCTTTTAAGTTCCTGACCGACTGTCGCCATTGTGTTGGAATTGTAAGACAAGCAGCATATTATGTCAATCGGCACCCCCTGTGGCATTCCCGGAGCGGAGCGACGGGAATCTTTGACTGCTTCGCGGGAGTGAAAAGTAAAAAGGAAAAAGTGATAAGTTATCTTTTTTTAATTCAAAAATCAAAAATCAAATATCAAAAATAAACAAATGCCGGATATTTATGACAGATCAGTATCAGCCAAAGCAGCAGAACGACGGGAGGATCTTATGCTTCTTCGGCAGATGAGACGGAACCGATTCTTCATATGAAGCAGTACACGATCCTTATGTCTCTTCAATTCTCTGGATGACATGGAATATTTATTTTTAACCTGGATTTACAGCGTTTCCAATAATCACACACATATTCCCGATCCATTCGCCGGTTTTTCGATTTGCGATTCACGTTTTAAGGAACTTGGAGAGACTGGAAATGCTGCCAAGCACACCGATGCCCGCTCCGACTAGAAGGATTGCAATGACCTGCGGAGATGATAAATGGCGAAAATTGATAAATTCGGAAAGAGCTCCAAGAGATGTTCCCAAGTAAACGGGAAATATTTTAATCAGGACCAATAGGATAATCAGGGACAAAACTCCGCCTGATGCGCCCATAATAATCCCTTCTATTAAGAAGGGAATCCGGATGAACATATTAGAAGCTCCAGTCAAGCGAAGTATTTCGATTTCGTCTTTGCGGGCAAAAACATTCAGCCGGATGACATTAGAGATGATGAAAAATGAAGCCATGATTAAGATTCCGCCTAGAAACAAACCGACGGCCCGGGCCAAGCGGGCGAAAGACCGCACTTTTTCCACCCAGTCCCTATGAAATTGAACATCATCAATGCCCGGAAATGACTTAAGATCTCGGAGAAAACTTAAGGTGAGTTCATTGGCGGCGAATTCGTCTTTGATCACAGCTTCAAATGTCGGCGGAAAGGGATTGTCTTCCAGGCTGTCGACAATATCCTGAAGCTCCGGAAATTTTTCTCTGAATTGTTCCATGGCTGCGTTTTTGTCGATAAAACGCACCGTCTGAATTTTGCTGCTTCCTTCCAGTAAGGACCGGACTGAATTGATCTCTTCTTGAGACGAAGTCTGCTCCAAAAAGACGACGGCTGCCATATTTTGTGAGATTTGACCGGCCAGGTATTGAAAATTATTAGAAAGGGAAAGGAAAATTCCCAAAATCAAAAAGGATAGGGAAATGATGGTGATGGAAAATAGATTTCTGATCCTGAATTGCCAGATATTATTCAAAGCCTCTTTAATAAAATATTTCAAAAATTGAATAATCAGAGTATTTCCTTTCGAAGCAGCTTTCCTTTATATAAAAACAATATTTTTTCTCCGAAATGCCGGATTAATTCTCTGTCATGAGTGCAGATAATAACGGTTGCCCCCTGCCGGTTGATTTCTTTGAAAAGGCTCATTATTTCAAAGGCCAATTCCGTATCCAGATTGCCGGTCGGTTCATCGGCTAAAATGATTTTGGGATGATTGACGACTGCTCTTGCGATGGCTACCCGCTGCTGCTCACCATATGAAAGCTGGCTCGGATAATCCCACATTTTATGCTGCAGATTGACCATTCGCAGGGCATTGAATACACGGCGCCGGATTTCTTTCCGGGGAATTCCTAAAATTTGCAGCACAATCGCCACATTATCAAAAACTTTTTTATGGAAAACCAAACGGAAATCTTGGAAGACAATCCCCATGGTTCTTCGTAAAACGTATATTTTGTGGTCGGGAATACGGAGAATATTACGGCGGTCGATGATGATCTGACCTTGCGTGGGGAGAAGCTGTCGAAACAAAATTTTCAACAACGTGGTTTTTCCCGATCCGCTGGGCCCGGTAACAAAACAAAAATCCCCTTTATCAATTTGAAAGGTCACATCTGATAAAGCCCATTTCGGCTTTTGATATTGTTTCCATAAGTGATAAACTTCAATCATTCTTTTTTTCCGGCTTCCTGCCCGGTATCCGGCATACTCGTCTTGATTATTGGGCATCATCATTATATCTTTCCAATGCGTGCTTGAAAAGCTGTTTTGTTTTTCCCGGCTTGCTTTTGAGCGGGGTTTTTATTATTATGCCTTTATTATGAAAACAAAGGCGGTCTCGGCTGCGGTGGCAGGCTGGTTTATTCCGGGTTTAGGCCATGTGCTGGCTGGAAAATATAAAAGGGCGGGTATCTTTTTTGCCTGCATCACGGCGATGGCGGTGATGGGACTCATTATGGGAGGAAAAATTTATTCCTTGCAAACCGAGAATCCATTGACCCTGCTCGCATTTTTTTCCGATCTGGGCTATGGAGCCCTTTTCCTGTTTTCGAAATTATTGTCTTTCGGCACCGGAGAATTAAAAAACATCACTTTTGAATTCGGTACAACCTATATTGCAGGGGCCGGTCTTCTCAACTACCTCGTCGCTCTGGATGCTTTTGATATTATCAGCGGGAAAAAGTCATGATTTTTCACAGTCATCTTTTCACTATGGTTCTCTATGCTGCATTGGTTTCGGTTGTTTTAGCTTTGATCCGGAGAAAGAACAAAAAGGACAGAATACGCTATGCCGTTTTCCTTTTTCTGATTATGACGGTCGGAGCCATATTATTCGGCTGGTTTATGTTTCTTTTCATCTAACCTGAATTATAGCTCCCAAACGGCCTGTAAGGGTTATTTTGACGCCCGCAGTAAATCTTGCCTTCCCGGGGCCCGCGATGCAGTCTGAAGGATCTTGCGCAAAAAAGCATGTGTATCGCTGAAAAAAAAGAATTTGCAAAAACATCGCAATTTTTTTATGAATAATTCAGGTTAAACTCAAAGTATTAAAGAGCAGTGAAAAGGATCGTCGTCTTACACGAACGATTCACGATTCACAACCCTTCTAAGAAACGAGGTCGTCCGAGATCCTTATGCCGCTTCGCTCTCCTGAATGACACTTTCATGTCATTTTTTGATTTAAAAAATAAGATAAATTGAAACAACTTTCAGGCTGAAAAAAATAATGATATAATGTTTCCTCCGGGATAAAACGATTTTATTCACGGAACTGCTTGCGCTGCTTAGCCTGAATAATCCAGGTTAGAAAGGAGACACAATGAAAAGCCTTCAGAAAATAGCTGACCGGACTCCTCTGGATCTGGAGGAGTTAAAGGAAATCGAAGATATAATTATCGAGCATGAACATTTTTCCAAAGAATCTGTCCGGAAAGAAATGGAATGGTTTTTTACTCAACTGGGAATGCCCGAGTATTATTTTAAAACCACACCCCTGAAGACAATTGCCATGCATATTGAGGCGGTCAAGTCGAGCGAAATTATGGCTTCTGTCAGATCGGATAAGGATCTGATCATTGATATGCGCACGGAATCCGATGATGAGGCTATTTATCTGGTGGATGACGAACATGACCGTGCCTTGGAAGTGGAGAGACGGATAGAGCTGCAATATCCGAATTTCCGCATCCATTCCTATCGGACCTCAGGAAAGGCAATGGGGCAAGAGCACCTTCGCATGTATTTGGCTTATCGCCCGCAAATTGATATGAATACGCTGTTGCCTGAAGAAACCGACATTAATAAAATCGCATGCCAGGATTTCTTGGATACAGCGACTCCCGAAGCCAAAGAAAGATACCAGCGGGTTTTGAAAAAAACCATAGGGTGGGAAACCCCCATGATCGAAGTCAGCCATAAGGTGGAAACGGATGAACTCAGAATTATCATTGTCACCCCCAGGGATTCCAGCTCCCGTTTTTTTTCTAACGTGTCCGATGTGATCAATTCTCAGGGCTTGGTGTCCAAACGGAAATATACCGAACAATTCCTTAACGGCAAGACTGTCTATGCGATTTACACAGAAAATATTGAAGATGAACACAAGATTAAAGATCTGATTGCGGATCTTAGTTTGGTTTACGTTATCCCGCAAAGTCCCCTTTCAGGATTGTTCCGGGAGGGGAAATTGACGGCACAGGAAACCGTTTTCGGTGTTTCTGCTTGGAGTTTCGCTCACCAATTCCTGAGCGGGTATAACGAAGAATATTTGAAGCTGGCTGAGGTGCTGAAAGATTCACCGGAAATGCTGGGAATTTTGCGCAATCTAAAAACCAAATTGGCCAAAGATACTTATACGGAATCCGCAGTATGGGACAGCCTAGTCCAAAATTATCCTTATGTGAAGCGGATTTTTTCAGTTTTTGATAAGAGGTTTTCACCTTACAGAAAAGACCATGATATTAAAGAAGATCTGGACGAACTAAAAAAGGAATTGAAACGTTTGCCCACGGATATAGACAGAGATATTTTCAAAGCAGTTGTCCAGTTTATTGATATCATCCAGAGAACCAATTTTTATAAACATGAAAAAACATCCATTGCTTTTATGTACAATCCGGTTTTTTTAAATGAGGTGGATTATCCGGAAAGGCCTTTTCAAATTCTTCATGTGATTGGAATAGAATTGCGGGGATTCCATGTGCGTTTCCGGGATATAGCACGAGGAGGTATCCGTATCGTCCGTTCGATCGATTATCAGACATATATAAACAATTCTGATTTTATTTTTGATGAAAATTACAATCTGGCATTAACCCAGCAGAAAAAGAATAAAGACATTCCGGAGGGCGGGTCAAAGGGGACCATTTTGCTGCGTTGGGGTTATCAGGATAAAGGTGAAATTGCTTTTAAGAAGTATATAAACGGTTTGCTCGACCTGATCCTTCCGGATAATCAGGTCATTGATTATTATGGGGATGAGGTGATTTTATTCCTGGGCCCGGATGAAGGGACCGCTGATTTGATGGAATGGGCGTCCCAGCGGGCACGCAAATTGGATTATCCGTACTGGAAGGCATTTTCTACCGGAAAACCTGTGAAGATGGGAGGTATTCCGCATGATCTCTACGGCATGACCACCAATTCCGTTCATCAATACGTGATCAACACTCTTAAAAAACTGGGATTGAAGGAAGAAGACATGACTAAGGTCATGACCGGAGGACCGGATGGAGATTTGGGCAGCAATGAAATTTTGATTTCCAAAGATCAGATTACGGTTATTATTGATGGATCTGGAGTTTTGTATGATCCAGCCGGAATTAACCGTGATGAACTTGTGCGGCTGGCAAAAGAACGCAAAATGGTGGAAAATTTCAGCAAGAAAATGTTGTCAGAAAATGGATTTCTTGTCACCATCAAGATGAATGATGTTACTCTTCCGGGGGGAGAAAAAGTGGAAAGCGGGTTGGAGCTCCGCAACTTTTTCCATCTGGATCCTAAATTCCAGGGGGACCTTTTTGTCCCGTGCGGAGGACGTCCTGCATCGATTAATATCAATAATTGGAAAAAATTCGTTGACAAGGAAGGCCGGCCCCGTTTTAAAATTGTCTCAGAGGGTGCTAACCTGTTTATCACCCAGGAAGCCCGGCTTCGCCTTGAAGAAAACGGCGTTATCGTATTTAAGGATGCCTCTGCCAATAAAGGCGGTGTAACCTCTTCTTCAATGGAGGTTTTTGCCAGCCTGGCTTTGAGTGATGAAGAATATGACCAATTAATGACGATTAAAAACGGGGATATTCCCGGTTTCCGCCGGACTTACATAGAAGAAATTATTGAGCTGATCCGGAGCAATGCGGATATGGAATTTGATGTTATTGAACGAGAGAAAGCAAAGAATGATATGCCGAGAGTGATTTTGACGGATTTAGTCAGCCGGAAGATCAATTTAGTGACGGATGCGGTTTATTCTTCCGATCTGCATAAGGACAAGAGCCTTTTTGAAAACGTGATTAGATGCTGCTGCCCTGCAGTATTAATGAAGACGGTGGGTTTTGATAAGGTATTAGAGCGGGTCCCGGATACTTATTTACGGGCCGTTTTTGCCTCCCGTTTGGCAAGCCGTTACGTTTATTCTTTCGGGTTGGACGCCAATGAAATTGATTTTCATAAATATATCGAATCCTACCGATGCATGGAATTCGAAGGGGAAGAATAAGTTTGCTCAAGTTTTTTGGATAAATTATAATAGACGTGAATTTCAGCCTGAATAAGTCAGGTTAGATAATACGGAGGGATTTATGGCAGAACAAAATAAGGTTTATGCGTGTTCCGTGTGCGGACAAGAAGTCAAAGTGGTTAAATCGGGAATGGGTACTCTTGTCTGCTGCAACCAGCCGATGAGAATAAAAAAAGATTAACCGGGGTTTTCCCAAATAATAAGGCCATCCCGGACTGATATCGTCCGGATGAACAAGAAAGGAGTAAATATGAATTTTTCAAATTTCCAGGATGTTATTGATTTTGCTGTCAAAAGAGAGGAAGAGGCCATTGAATTTTATGGGAGCATGATTGAAAAAACCCGCATGCCGGGATTGAAAGAACTGCTCTCAGAACTTCGTGATGAAGAAAAGAAGCATAAAAAGCTGCTTCAAAATATCAATTCGGAAAGGATTTCTAACTTAACAATAAAAAATGTGCAGGATTTGAAAATCAGTGATTATTTGGTGGAAGAACCGACCAGTCCAGATATGAATTTTCAGGATTTATTGATTTTCGCGGCAAAAAAAGAAAAAAAAGCAGCCGACCTCTATTCCCAGCTATACGACCGGGCAGACGACCCGGAGCTGAAAAAACTGTTTGATTTTCTGGTACAGCAGGAACAAACACACAAATTAAAATTAGAGAAAGAGTATGATGACCACGTGCTGGAAGGGGATTGATCTCTTGCATAATTGACTTCTGCATTCAGCCGATTGATGAGCCGGTTAAGATATGAAAAAAATTTTCCTTCTCGTATGTTTTATTTTGTTCTTATGGGCGGGAGCGGCTGTTCTTCCCGCACAAACGAAAATATCCGGGTTTACAGCTCTTGATTATTACAAGGACCAGGCTTCCGTTTTGACGGGAGGAACATTCCGCAATGGACAGGCCGGGCTGATTTTTTCTGGAATTTTAACTTCAAATGTCACCTGGCTTTCAGAAATCCGCATGAAGGCTGACTCGGATTTTTCCCTGAATCAGGCCTGGATTCAATTGGCTTCGTCTTCATATATTAAGCCTAAACTCGGTTTGTATCTGGTTCCGTTCGGCTTATTTAATCAATCCAGCCGGCCCCATCAGACGGCTTTGATTGATTTTCCCTTGCCGGTTCAGTTTTTTTATCCCCGTGACTGGCGGGATCTGGGCCTGGTCTTGGATGGACGTTTCTTCGGCCTGAATTATTCCGCTTATGCCGGAAACGGGACCCGGGAATCGGAATATTTAAGCGGAGGACAGCAGTTTGAGGATCAAAACGCCAACAAAAGCCTGGGCTTTCGCTTGAATCTTCCCGTGGATCAGGGATTGGATGTCTCTTATTCACTCCACCGGGGAAAATATGATTCGGAAGATGCCCGTTTTCTGTTAATGCATGCGGTGAGCGGAGGCTGGACCACGGAAGGATTCCAGATTACCGGAGAATACTATTGGGCGAATATGGATAACCCTGACGGTTATGACTCCGGAGACGCTGAGGGATATTATGTTCAGCTTATGATGAATTTAGGAGGATTCCGTCCGGTGGGCAGTTATCAAAGCCTGGTCTATTCGGACCCTTTCCATGGGCCCGGATTTTCAAGTCAGTCTCAACCCGGAGCTGGAGTTGATTTAAATGAATCACGCTGGATATTGGGATTGAATTATATTCTTTCGGAAAAAGCCCTGTTGAAACTGGAGTATCAATTTAACAACAATCAACCCGGGGAGGAAGAAGGCCGGGTCCTTCTTTTCCAGGCAGCATTAAGTTTTTAATTTGTATTATAGAGACGGTTTTTGTTAGAATTCTCAATCTGTCTTCAGGCAGATGTGTATTAATTTTCATAATGTATGGTAAGAATAAATGAGAGATACCTATGGCTAACACTGCGATTATCGGTTTGCAATGGGGCGATGAAGGCAAAGGAAAAATTACAGATTTACTGACGCCGGGATTTGAAATTGTCGCCCGCTATCAAGGCGGTAATAATGCCGGGCACACAGTTTATGTCAATGGGCGGAAAATCGTTCTCCACCTTATCCCTTCCGGTATCCTTCACAAGAATAAGTTATGTATCATTGGGAATGGAGTGGTTGTGGATCCCCTGGCGTTTTTTCAAGAGCTGGATGAGTTAAAATCCCATGGGATTGAGAATGCGCAAAACGTCATGATCAGCCGGGGAGCCCATCTCATTTTACCTTATCATTCCCGAATAGAAGCCGCCATGGAAAACCACCGTGAACGTCCTATCGGAACAACATGCCGGGGGATCGGGCCTGCTTATATAGATAAAATCGCCCGGCAGGGGATTAGAGCGGGAGATGTTTTCCATCCTTCCGAATTGCAGAAGAAAATCCATTATAATGTCAGGGAAAAAAACATATATCTGAATCATTTCGGCCTTCCGCTGTTAGATGAAAATGAGGCGGTTGATCAATTCATGAAATTTGCGGAAAAACTGAAGCCATTTGTCCATGATGCTTCTCTGATTCTAAACAGGGAAATTGTTTCAGGAAAGAATGTATTGTTCGAGGGAGCCCAGGGAACGCTGCTGGATATCGACCACGGGACTTACCCTTACGTGACTTCATCCAACTCGAGTGCCGGAGGAATTTGCTCCGGACTTGGAATCGGGCCGGATAAAGTGGACAGCGTTTTAGGTGTGGTCAAAGCTTATACCACCCGTGTGGGAGAGGGGCCTTTTCCTTCGGAAATTGCAGGGAGGGAAGGCAAGTATTTATTGGAAAAAGGACGGGAATTCGGGGCCACAACCGGGAGGCCCCGGCGGTGTGGATGGCTGGATATAGTTGCGTTGAAATATGCTGTCAGGATCAACGGGGTTCAGCACATTGCCCTGACAAAACCGGATGTGCTGGATGGACTTCCGGAGATTAAGATATGCGATGCATATACATATAAAGGCGATGAAATCAGTGATTTCCCTACGGAAACCCATGTCTTGGAACAAGTTAAACCGGTATTCAGATCTGTCAAAGGATGGCGGCAGCCGGTAGCAGGAGTGCGGGATTTTCAAAGCCTTCCTTCAGGTTTTAAGGACTATATCGCTCTGATAGAAGACCTCATAGGAGCTGAAGCCGCGATCGTTTCTACGGGGCCGGACCGGACGGAGACGATTATCCTGAAACAGACTGAAAACTTAAAGCCGCAATGATTTACCAACCCCTCCAATGGATTGAAATTGATTCACAGGCTTTGCGCTTCAATATCCGTCAATTCCGTTCCCTGACAGGGACCGGACGCAAACTTTTGGTTATGGTGAAATCAAATGCCTACGGTCACGGCATTCTCCCGGTCTCCCGGATTGCTGTCGAAGAAGGAGCGGATTGGCTGGGAGTAAATGAATTGGAGGAAGGGTTATTCCTGCGGCAGCACGGTTTGACTGTTCCGATTTTAGTGGTGGGATATATTTCCCTGGAGGATTTGAAAACAGCGGTTGAATCTGACCTTAGTCTGACCGTATATAATCATGAAACTCTTTACCGTTTATCCGAAGCCGCGCAAAGCTTAGGGCGACAAGCACGAGTCCACATCAAAGTAGAAACTGGGACTCACAGACAGGGCATAAGGGAAAGTGAAGTTTTTGGCTTTGTGGAAATGACCCGGAAGCTTCCCGGGTTGGAATTGGAAGGGCTGTCTTCCCATTTTGCCAATATTGAAGACACGACTGACCATTCCTATGCAAAATATCAACTGGAAGTTTTTCAGCGGGTTTGTCATCAAATACAAGATCAGGGGATACGTATACCCATAAAACATTTTGCCTGTTCGGCCGCAGTTATTCTTTTTCCTGAAACCTATTTTGATATGGCTAGAGTGGGGATTGGAATCTATGGACTTTGGCCTTCCCGAGAGGTTTATGTCTCTAATCTGCTCAGCCGCGGGGATCCCTTTCACCTGAAGCCGGTTTTATCCTGGAAATCCAGGGTAGCTCAAGTCAAACGAGTGCCCAAAGACGCTTTTATCGGTTACGGCTGCACCTATAAAACCACCCGGGAAACCCGGATGGCCGTGATTCCGGTTGGGTATAGGGACGGCTACAGAAGGGCTTTATCCGATTTGTCGTATGTTTTGATTCATGGTCAGCGTGCGCCAATCCGCGGAAGAATTTGCATGAACTTTATGATGGCGGATATCACAGATATCCAGAGAGTCCGGCTTGAAGACGAAGTTGTCCTGGTGGGGCGGGATGGCAATGAAATCATATCCGTGGATTACCTGGCCGATTTGATGGAAACCATCAATTATGAGTTCGTTGCGGGAATTCACCCTGACATCCCTCGCATCGTGATATGAATTATTCATAAAAGAATTGCGATATTTTCGCAATCTTTTTCTTTCTATCGATAATCATGAACCTTATTTAAAGTTTTATTGAAGCGCTTTTCTTTTTCTTAATTTTATCTTAATCGCAATTTTTTTACCCTCCGGGCAGGCCGAATCTCACCGCAGCTGCTTCGTTACGCCTCCTCGACGTGGAGTACCAACGCTTCGCCGGCAAGCCTTGCAGCTGCGGTAATCTTGGCCTGTGAATAATTCATATCAAAACATGAGGTTCGGCAAAACGTTCTAACTGTTCATTCTGGCGAAGCATAATAAGATCCTTACCTTGCTGCGCTCCCAGGACGACATTGAATCAAAGAATTGTCGCCGGCTAATCACTACCAAAACTATAGGACATGTTGACCCCCCGAGCGGAAAATGATAAAGTGAGCTTTACGCAGATATTCCAAACCGGAATGATATGGGTTATAATCGAACGTAATATATAAATAAGGAGTCATAAAGATGAAAGAAAAAGTTCAAGAAGTCCTAAATAAAATCCGTCCTTCCCTGCGGGCGGATGGCGGGGATGTTGAATTTGTCAGCATGGATGACGGAGTTGTAAAGGTCAAATTAACCGGGGCCTGTGCCGGCTGCCCCATGTCACAGATGACATTGAAAATGGGGATTGAAAAATTGCTGAAAAAAGAGATTTCTGAAGTCAAAGAAGTTGTTTCCGTCTGATTAAGAAGAAGCACCCGTAACCCTCAATTACGGATAAAAAAAGCCGGAAAACATCTGTGGAGCAGCACAGTGAAAAATGTGGTTTATGAAGAGATTGAATTATTAAAAAAGCAGCATAACGCGGTTGTTCTTGCCCACAATTATCAAATCGGAGAAGTGCAGGAAGCCGCTGATTTCTTAGGAGATTCGCTGGGTTTAAGTATCGAGGCATCCAAGCGGAAAGAGCAAGTCATTGTTTTTTGCGGCGTCCATTTCATGGCTGAGACCGCAGCCATTCTGGCACCGGAAAAAACCGTAATTATACCTGAACCTGAGGCCGGGTGCCCTATGGCTGATATGATCGATGCGGAACAAATGCGCCAATGGAAGAGTCAATACCCCGGCGCCGTGTCGGTTTGTTATGTCAACAGTACGGCGGAAGTTAAAGCGGAATGCGATGTATGCTGCACTTCTTCCAATGCAGTGGAGGTTGTGGAGGCTGTCCAAGAGGACACCATTTTATTTGCGCCGGATAGAAACTTGGCCTCATGGGTAAGCCGGCATACATCCAAAACTATCATACCCTGGGAAGGATGCTGCTATGTCCATGACCATATCCGTCTGCAGGATGTTCTTGAAAGGAAACAATTATATCCGGGTGCGGAAGTATGGGTTCATCCGGAATGTAAACCGGAAGTGGTGGATGCAGCGGATAAAGTTTTATCCACGGGAGGGATGGTCAGGGAGGCCCGGAGGGCCGCATCCCCGGATGTTATTATCGGAACCGAGGCTGGGATGATCTACCGTTTGAAAAAAGAAAATCCCGGAATTAATTTTTATCCCGTTCGGGAAAAGGCGGTCTGCGCCAATATGAAAAAAAACAATCTTGAAAAGCTGCATGAATCTCTAAAAAAATTAGCACCGGTTGTAACAGTTCCAAAGGACATTGCGGTCCGTGCCCGAAGCGCCATTCAAAAAATGGTTGCCATATAGATTTGAGGGGAGAAAGACAATTCTTTGGCATTGGAGGCGAAAAAAAACCACGCCGGTTTATTTAAAAAGAAAAAAAAACATTGGAAAACGGGAATGATTTGGACGCTGTTCCCATATATGTTTGCAGTCAATGCGGATTCACAATGGAAGGGTACACTCCGGGCAAATGTCCGGCCTGCGGCGTTCCTAAGCAAAAATTCAATGAATTTTGATCCTGAGTCCATTAACCTGGATTATTCACAGGCCGGCGGGATATGGCCCTTATCCATTGCCGGGTGGAAACGGTTTTTATATGAAGACGCTGATATTTGATCCGGCGAGGCAGAAGGAAATCCTTTGTTTTGCACAGAATGACCCTGGCGAGTCATTTTCTAACCTGAATAGGTCAGGCTAAGTAATAATCCATGTTGAAAAATGACAGGGGGAGGAAAACCATGACCGAATTCCCGGTTCTTTCCATGACAGAGGCATTCGCCTCGAAAGAAAACAGAGTCAAGGACGTCATTGAAATCCTCCAAGACAGATATCCCCACAGCCGGACGGCTCTTCACTATGAAACCCCCTTCCAGATATTAGTGGCTACAATTTTATCCGCTCAGTCAACGGATAAAAAAGTCAATGAGATCACGCCGATTTTATTTGAAAAATTTCCGAATGCCGAACAGCTGGCTGAGGCTCCGCGGGATAAAATCGAAGGAATCATCAAGCCTACAGGTTTTTTTCGGAATAAAGCCAAAAGCATTCAAGGGGCGGCCCGCAAAATAAGAGATGACTACGGAGGTGAAGTCCCTGCGGTTATGGAAGAGTTGCTGACTCTTCCGGGAGTGGCCAGAAAGACCGCGAATATTGTTCTTTCCAGTGCTTATCAAAAGGCGGTGGGAATTGCAGTGGATACCCATGTCAAACGCCTGTCCCGCAGGTTGGGATTTACAGGGGAAAATAATCCGGATAAGATTGAGCGGGATTTGATGGTGATTGTTCCTGAAGGCGATTGGCTCCATTTCAATTATATTCTTGTGAATTTCGGCCGGGATATTTGCCGGGCCAAAAAACCCCGGTGCAGCGAGTGTCCGCTGGATCAACTGTGTCCTTCGTATCAGGTCTGAACTTTATATCTCCAATCTCAAAACGCAAGTATCAAATCAAAAGCCATGCCCGTATTATCCTGAGAAGCATGCCGGGGAAGGATCCCAAATGCTCTCGTGAGCGCAGGTAAAAGCAAAAAGCGGATAGCGCCTTCATTGCGTTGCTTGCGTTAACAGGTTTAATGAATTACTCTATTATTGGAAAGGAAAATGAAGAACAATCTCAAAGAAGCCTATCTCTACGAAAGGAAAGAAAACAATAAGGTTGATTGCTTTCTCTGCGAGCATAGATGCCGGATTAAACCTTCTGAATTCGGATTTTGCGGGGTCCGGGAAAACCGAAGCGGAAAACTCGTGACGCATGTATACGGCAATGCCATTGCGGCCAATTCGGACCCGATTGAAAAAAAACCCCTGTATCATTTTTTGCCCGGGACTAAATCTTATTCAATAGCGGCCATCGGGTGTAACTTTCGGTGTGTTTTTTGCCAGAATTGGCAAATTTCCCAAGCTAATAAAAAAGATGGACCGTTTTTTTCCGAACAAAAACTTATGCCGGATGAAGTTGTCAAAAATGCCAAAAAAAGCGGATGCCGCAGCATCAGTTATACGTATACGGAGCCGACAATTTTTTTTGAATATGCCTATGATACGGCGGAACTGGCAAAAAAAGAAAACTTGCGCAATATTTTTGTCACCAATGGTTATATGACTCCTGAAGCCCTGAAGAAGATCAAACCCTGTTTGGATGCATGCAATGTCGATTTGAAATCATTCCGGGATGAGTTTTACCGGTCAGTATGCAAAGGGAGACTGAAGCCGGTTCTGGATTCGATACGGCTGATGCGGGAAATGGATATTTGGGTTGAGGTCACTACCCTGGTGGTTCCGGGACAAAATGATTCAGAAGAGGAGTTGGGGGAAACGGCTCGTTTCTTAGCGGAGGTGGATTCGGATATTCCTTGGCATCTCAGCCGTTTTCATCCTGATTATGAATTTCAGAACGCTTGCCCGACCCCGGTCAAGGTTTTAAGGAAAGCAGCTCGGATTGGCCGGGATGCAGGGCTGAACTTTATTTATATCGGGAATGTTTCAGGAGAGGCTATGGAAACTTTCTGCCCTCAATGCGGAAAAGCAGTTTTGACCAGAACCGGTTTTTCAGTGGACAAAAACCGGATTGAAAATGGGAAATGCCCTTTTTGCGGGCATTCCATTGCCGGCGTATTCGAATGACTGGAGCTGTCCATGAAGTATAAATTCCTCAGCCATACCGGAGATGCGAAATTTCAAGCCTTTGGCAAAACCATTGAAGAAGCCTTCCAAAATGCTGCCCTGGCTGTGTCTTCCTTGATGTGGAATCCCTCTGATATTGAGAAGAGGGAGGAGAAGGCCGTCCAAGTTATTGGAAAGGACAGGGAACAGCTCTTGGTGACTTTTCTGGAAGAGGTCCTGTTTTTATGGGAAAGCCGGACGTTTATGCTGTCCGCATTCCGGCGGATATCGATTAAAGAAGATGAAGATAACTACAAGCTGGAAGCGGTATTATCCGGCGACAGCCGTCCGGATGAGTATGAAGTCAGCGGAGATGTTAAAGCTGTGACATATAATGAGTTGGAGATCAAACGGAATAAACGCTGGACGGTACAGGTCGTCGTGGATATTTGAAATCCGGACCTCTGGGAGGATAAGGTGGAATTAAAACAAAAGAGTGAATATATCTGGGAGATTCCGCAAACCGGGGATATGCGGGTTCCCGCTTACATATACGCTTCGGATAAATTGATTCAAGCGGTGAAAAAGGATTTAACCTTAACGCAGATAAGAAATGTTGCATGTTTACCCGGGATTCAGACTGCGGCTTATGTAATGCCCGATGCCCATCAGGGATATGGATTTCCCATAGGGGGTGTGGCGGCCTTTGATTTGGAAGACGGGATCATTTCTCCCGGAGGAGTGGGTTATGATATTAACTGCGGTATAAGATTACTGCGCACCGGATTTTCAGCTGAAGATATTAAAGAAAAAAAAAGGGATTTGATTGAAGGCATCTATGAAGAAGTCCCGGCCGGACTGGGAAAAGGAGGCGCCACCCGTTTAAAGCCCGGACAGCTTAAAGACATCTGCCGCTTAGGTTCGGAGTGGGCCGTTCAAAATGGTTATGGATCAGAAGAGGATTTAGAGCGGACCGAAGAAAACGGATGCCTGAAGCAGGCCGATCCAAAGGAGATTTCTTCCCGGGCGGTAGAACGGGGTGTTTCGCAGATAGGAACATTGGGTTCCGGCAATCATTTCCTTGAAATTCAAAAGGTGGCACAGATATATGATGAAAAAACCGCCCGGGCTTTTGGAATTGAATCCGAAGGGCAGGTCATGGCGATGATTCATTGCGGAAGCCGTGGACTCGGCCATCAAATAGCTTCCGATTTTATTCATAAGATGGAAAATACATTCGGGACCGGCGGGCTTCCCGACAGGCAATTGGTTAATGCGCCGATTCAGTCAGAATTGGGTCAAAAGTATTATAAAGCGATGGGCGCTGCTGTCAATTTTGCATTCGTTAACCGCCAAATGATTGCGCACTGTGTAAGGAAAGTATTTGAAAAGGTAATGGGCGATTCGAGGGGGATGAACCAGGTTTATGATGTTTGTCACAATGTTGCAAAATATGAAACCCACCTGGTATCCGGGAAAGAAAAAAAAGTGTGCATTCACCGGAAAGGAGCCACCCGCAGTTTCGGCCCGGGAAGGAGAGAGATTCCCGAAGTTTACCGGGGAGCAGGCCAGCCGGTGTTCATCCCCGGCAGTATGGGAACTTCTTCTTATGTGCTGGTTGGTACCCGGGAGGCGGAAAAAGTAAGTTTTGGTTCTACGGCGCATGGTTCAGGACGAGTGATGTCCCGGAATCAGGCCCGGAAAAAATTCCGGGGAGAAAAAATTATTAAAGAGCTGGAAGAGCGGGGGATAGAATTGAAGTCGAGTGGAATGAAAGGAGTAGCCGAAGAAGCCTCTGGAGTTTATAAAAATGTGGAAGAAGTGGTTAAAGTTTCTCATGAACTCGGCATCGGCAGAATGGTTGCTCAATTGAACCCATTGAGTGTTATGAAGGGCTGAACCGATTCTTCTGAAGGCATTATATGAATAAGTCATCTTTGAAGACAATCCTCTTGACCGCCGGTATGGCTTTGGGGATTTTCCTGCTGGTTGTCCCGCCTCCGGATGGCTTGAGTGCGGCTGGTACCCGATGCTTGGGAGTGGCGGTCATATGTTTCAGTCTCTGGGTTCTGCAATCTATTCCTCTAGCTGCAACCAGCCTCTTGGCCCTCATTTTATTGCCGACCTTTAACATCCTGGGCCGGACTAAGGTTTTCTCTTATTTTGGAAACAGTGCGGTTTTCTTTTTATTGGGAGTTTTTATTCTTTCCGGAGCAATTATCCATACCGGATTATCCAAGCGGATGGCGTTTTGGTTCATCAACCGGTTCGGAAGGAGCCCTCTGGGCCTTTTATTTGGAGTCACGTTTACCTCGTCTTTTTTTGCCCTGTTTATGCCTGCTCACGCTGTTGCCGCCATGATGTTTCCGGTGGTTTTGGAGTTGGCTGCGGTTCTGCGCCTGGAGAAGGGGCGCAGTCCCTTGGGCAAATCCTTATTTTTAGCTTTAGCCTGGGGATCGGTTGTTGGTGGAATCGGCACTTATCTGGGTGGGGCCCGGGTACCACTGGCGGTTGAATTCTTGAGGGAGACCTATTCCCGGAGGATTGACTTTCTCACTTGGGCCGCAGCCGCAACACCCATGGCCCTGGTTTTAACCGGAGTTGTATTCGGTGCTCTGGCCAAACGTTTCCCCTCGGAAATCCGGGATGTTTCGGGAGCCAAAATTTTTCTGACAAGTGAATTAAAGCGAATGGGCCGGATTTCAGTTAATGAACTGAAAACTCTTTGCCTGGTCGGACTGGCGGTCCTGGGATGGGTTGCAGGCGGGCATGAAATTGGTTTAGCTGTGATTTCCATTGCTGCAGCTGTGGCTGTTTTTATTTTGAAAATCGCAACCTGGCAGGAAGTTTCAGATTATATCAATTGGGGCGTAATCGTTATGTATGGCGGAGCCATTGCCTTAGGGAAAGCTTTATACGAAACCCAGGCGGTAGAATGGGCAATCAAGCAGGTTATTGGAGGAATGGAGATGTCTCCCTGGGTCTTATTGGCAACTCTTTCTCTCCTGGCTACGTTGACAACGGAAGCCATTTCCAATGCTGCAGCCGTGGTGATACTGGTGCCCCTTTCCTATGGATTTGTAACCCAGACTGGAATACCGCCGGAAATTTTTACCCTTGCGGTGACAATTCCAACCGGATTGGCGTTTTGTTTGCCTGTAGGTACGCCTCCCAATGCGATAGCATTTGCAGCCGGCTACTATAGCCTGCGTGATTCTTTGGGGTTAGGATTGGTTGTGAAAACTATTGCGCTGCTTGTCTTTTTTATTATGGCTCGACTGATATGGCCGGTTTTAAATTTTGGTATATGAGGAGTACACTCGTGGAAAAAAAAGGATTTACTGTCTGGTTCACCGGGTTGCCTTTTTCCGGCAAAAAGCAGTTGGCCGGGATGCTTTCAGCCAGGCTGGAAAGCATCGGATATAAAACCAAAGTTTTGGACAGCGGTAAAATAAGGAGGGAATACAATCAGGAGATGGGTTATTCCAAAGAGGAAGTTTACCGGAATTTAAAAAGGCTTTGTTTTGAATGCCAGATGCTGACGGAAAATAATGTGGTGGCTATTGCTGTAACGATTTCTCCTTATAAAGAACTCCGGGATAAGTGCCGGGATAAAGTCATCCGGTATATCGAAGTCTTTTGTGATGCCCCGATTTCCGTATTGAAAAAAAGGGATACCAAGGGATTGTATGAAAAAGCCGAGAAAGGGCTTATTCTGGATGTCGCCGGAATTTCCGCTCCATTTGAACCGCCGGATAAGCCTGAAGTTCTCTACCAATCCGATCGTGAATCAACGGAACAGGGATTGTCCAAGATTATAACCACGCTGGAAGTTCTGGGATACATTGAAAAACAGAAGCGCCGGATTTTAACGGAGGAAGAGGAAGACATGATTCGTCAGCGTCTGAAAGATCTCGGCTATATCTAGCCTGAAAAAAACCGGTGAATGGTGAATGGATTGCACAAGACGAGGGTTTACTTACTCTTTACTAATCCAATAGGTTCCATTGCCTCAAAATAGCCTGCCTGCTTCAGATCATTCGGCCGCGGGATGGATTCAGATTTGAGGTTTGATTTTTGAGATTCGAGATAAATTGCGATACGTCTAAGATGACCACAGCTGAGCTCCGGGAATGACAAAAGATTCCGAATGCTTCGAATGTGTGTCATCTTGACAAATCTTGTTCAGCTTTATATTGTAAATTCCATCATGAAAGTCATATTAGCCGGCTTCAATATTGATAGTGAGGTGATCAAATCCCTGCAGGAAAAATGCCCGGAGCGGAATGATATCACTCCGGAAACTTTATCTGCTTCCTATGCACGAATTTCCCGTGACCCCCGTTCAGTTGATCAGCTCCGGGAAATTGCCCGCCGCCAGGTCGATCGCGCCAGAAAATCCAACCGCACTATCATATTCAAAATGGGGCACCACTCGGTCGCTGAGCATGCGGTTTTTAATTTTGATATTATTGGAGTCAGCCGTTTGGCGATAGAGGATATCGAGCATTTCCGGTTATGTTCCTTTACGGAGAAATCTCAGCGCTATATCAAATTGGGCGATGACTATGTTATCCCCGATGAAATTAAACAGGCGGGATTAACAGAGCTGTTCAAAGAAACAATTCAGGATCAATTTGCCGTCTATGAACAATTGTACCGGAAGCTGCAGCCCTATTTTTTTGAAAAATATCCCGGTATGGCTGAAGATCCCAAAAAACATTCTATATTAGACGGATGGGCAAAAGAAGATGCCCGCTATGTTGTCAGTCTGGCGGCGCAAGGGCAGCTGGGAATGACTCTCAACGCCCGGAATTTGGAATTTATGCTTCGCCGGTTTGCATCCTCAAACAAAAGTGAAATTTTGGAATTGAATCGCCGGATATATACAGAAGCAAAAAAAACCGCCCCGTCTATCATCCTGTTTACTGAATCCAATGATCTTGACTCGCTTACATATGATGAATTGAAACCGGCTGCCCGGCCGGTTTTATCTTCCAGCGGCGGTGATTCATCCCGGCTGGTGACATTGGTGGAATATACACAGGACGGAGACAACCGTCTGGCTGCGGCTTTGCTGCATTCCGTTTCTTCTTATTCATATACGGACTGCATGACTTATGTCCAAAAGATGAATTCCAAGCAGATTAGGGATTTGATTCAGACAGCGGTGCGGCATATGCAGTTTTATGATTCTCCTCTCCGGGAGTTTGAATTCCCGGATTTGATATTTGAATTGATAATGTCTGCAACCTGCTATGCGCAAATGAAACGTCACCGGATGGCTACCCTGACAGTTCAGTCCTATAACCAGGAATTGGGAGTAACCGTTCCGCCTTCAGTTACAGCCGCCGGCGAAGAAGGCCGGTTTTTGGATTTGATCGAAAGAACCAACCGGATATATAAAAAAATCAAGAAAAAAACGAATGTCGGCGCTGATTATATTTTAACCAATGCTCACAGGAGACGGGTTCTCATAAAGGTCAACGCACGCGAGCTGTATCATATTTCCCGGCTTAGGGAAGATGGAACAGCTCAATGGGAAATCAGACGCATTGCAGAAGAAATGAACCGGCTGGCCAAGAAAAAAATGCCGTTAACCGGCCTCCTCCTGGGCGGGAAAGATAATTTCCCCCGGATTTATAAAGAAATCTTCGGCCGGCTTCCAAAAATACTCCCTCCGGAGTGATCCGAAAACCGCAAAATGACACTCTTATATTGATTCAATGTCATCCTGAGGAGCGCAGCGATGTAAGGATGACATGTTATTCCACCCAGTTCTCCGGGTGAATAATGACTTGAAGCATGGGGCGGTTTTCTGAGGGCTGAAGATTGAGCCGAATCAGGTTGGAGGCTTTGTCGGAAACATGCCATCCCATCATGATTCGGGAAGAGGCGCTGATTTTACCGCTTATGAAAAATGAACCGGGAGGAAGGTCGTGATGATTTTCAGAAAATGAAATTGACAAAATGGAATGAGACAGATATTTTTCCAGCTTCCGGCTCGAGGTAATCACCTCTCTTTGCACCTGAGGATTGCTTCCGGAAAGATGAAGGCCGACTTCATGGCCGAAATCATGGATGGCTTTGATGGAATTTCGAGCGGAATGATTTTCCGGATAAATTTCAGGAGAAGAAAGATCAAAAAGAAAGGTGGCCTGAATGCCCAGGGAATGTTCCACCTTTGCCATATACAGTGCGGTGTCAAGGTTTGATCTCACATCATGCCGGAGAATGAATTTGGAGCGGTGAATTTGGCTGAGAATTTGAGGAATCTCGGAAACCATATAATGGGAATCAAAGCATTTCTTCAATTTTTCAAGAAAATTACGGAATTCCTCTTCTTGAAACTGGCGGCCGTATTTTGACTGCATATCCGTCCTCCCGAACCCGGATCCACGGACATTGACTGTATGGAACCGGGTTTTATGGTTTGCATATTTTATAAAACCGCTTCTTGCCGATTTTCAGTACATGATCTCTTTTTCCGGATAAAGATACAACTCTGTTAATATCCTGAATACGTTCATCATTAAAATACACACCTCCCTGTTGAACAGTCCGCTTTGCTTCTTTGCGCGACGGCATGAGGCTGTGATCGGATAATAGATCGATGATATTCATATTATCTTTTCCGATGTGTACTACAGGAATATCTGAAGGAGTTTTTCCGTGTTTAAATATTTTTTCAAATTCTGAAGCGGCTTTATCAGCCAGATTTTTATTCCAGAAGTCGGTTATGATCATACGGGCCAGCCGGGCTTTGATATCGCGGGGATTGACCCGGTTTGTTTCCGCCTTTTTGCGCAGCGAATCGATTTCATGCATGGAAATGTCAGTTAAAAGTTCATAGTACCGGTACATGAGTTCATCGGAAATAGACATGATCTTGCCGAATATCTGCTCCGGAGTTTCAGCAATACCCACATAATTTCCCAATGACTTGCTCATTTTTTCAACCCCGTCCAATCCTTCCAGCAGCGGCATGGTGAGAACGATCTGCGGTTCCAGGCCGTATTCCCTTTGAATATCCCTGCCGACAAGAAGGTTGAATTTTTGATCGGTTCCTCCCAATTCGACATCGGCCTGCAAAGCGACTGAATCATAGGCCTGCATCAAAGGGTATAAAATTTCATGGCATGATATCGGCTGGTTTGCCTGCATTCTTTTGGTGAAATCATCCCTTTCTAAAATCCGGGCAACCGTATATTTGGCGGTCAGCTTGATAACATCAAACGATGAAAATTGTCCCAGCCAGCGGGAATTAAAGTCGATAATGGTTTTATCCGGGTCAAGGATTTTAAAAACCTGTTCTTTATAGGTTTTCGCGTTTTTTTCAATTTCTTTCCGGGTCATGGGAGGACGGGTTTTAGAACGGCCCGACGGATCACCGATTAATCCGGTGAAATCGCCGATTAAAAAAATGACATCATGTCCTAAATCCTGAAAATGTTTCATTTTTCTCAATAAAACGACATGGCCCAGGTGAATGTCGGGAGCGGTTGGATCAAATCCGGCCTTAATTTTCAAAGGTGTATTTTTTTTCAGAGAACGTTCGAGCTTGCCTTTAAGCTCTTTTTCCTGAATGATTTCCGTGCTTCCCTTTTGTAGATACTCAAATTGCTGTTCGACATCTTCTTGCAATGACATTTTCTTATCCTATTCGTATTCAGAAATTTTTTAGTGTTTCGTGTATTGTATTGTATTATTGATCCAGGATAAAGACCCTGCGTCCGCGGATTTCCAGCCGGCCATTGAAATACAATTTTACGGATTCAGGATAAATATGGTGTTCTTCTGCGAGAATCCGTTGTGATAGAGATTCTTCGGTATCATCCTGGTATACTGGAACGACAGCCTGAAGGATGATGGGACCCATATCTACATCCGGAACCACAAAGTGCACGGTCGCACCGGAATATTTCACACCCCACTCCAAAGCCTTCTTCTGCACGTGCAATCCAGGAAATGCCGGAAGCAGTGCGGGATGAATATTTATGATGCGGTTTTTGAATTCATGACAGAAGCCGCTGGTGAGAATGCGCATATAGCCCGCCAGGCATATTAAATCAATATTTCTTTTATTTACTTCAGCGGCGGCAGCTTCGTCGAAGGCTTCGCGGTTAGCGAATTCTCTGGAATTCAAAAAAACGGTTTCCAGGCCAAGTTCCCGCGCCCGAATTAAACCCGGAGCGTCTTTTTTATTGCTGAAAACCAGGGAAATATCAGCGTTGATTTGTCCCCGCAGCACAGCTTGATAAAGAGCCAAAAAATTGGATCCTTTTCCGGAAAGAAAAATCGCGATTTTTCCTCTTTTTTCAGGACTTCGAAATGGCACATCGTTCATTTTGACACCCCTTTTAAAAATGTATCATGATTCCTAATTTTATGGATAATCCGCTCATATCCACTGCTGTTTTTTCCACAAAGCGGATGTCTTCTCCTGAAGGAGTGTTGTCGTGAAAACGCAGAACAGCCGACCACAGGTCAAGGTCGGAATTATACTTTTGGTATGAATAAAGCAAGCCGGAACCGTTTCCTTGGATTTTGTTTTCAAAATCCCGCATTTTGGAGTTTTGATACGAGCTTTCCATAAAAATAACCACGCCTTCGGAAATTTGATGGGAAATTCCAAGACTTCCCAAATAAATAGGGCCGGAACCTATAGCATTTTGATCAAGTTCAATCACATATCTGGTGTTCTCAACTCGTTTAAATCCGGTTTGTTCGACTAATCGGGCGATCATATATCCAGCTCCTGCCCGCAAGTAAAGGCTGGTCCCGGACCACACCGGGAGTTGAAAATAACCGGAAAAAATAAAAGGAAAACCGCTGATCTTAATGGGATGGATCACATCATAACGGCCCAGTGCCCTTTCGATAACCAGATTGGTCTTTTCAGCCGGGAGATCGGAATGAATGATTCCTGAAGAAAAGGAAAACGCAAGATTAGGATGGACATCCAGTTTAAGCTCACCCTCCAGGCCGAAAGTGCCGTGCAGCTCTCCGGCTTCCCCGCTTATAAAAGCCCAATTGGGCCGGGATTGCGTGTCCAGTATTTGTTCGGCTTCCCAATCGGTCAAAACTTGATTCAAACCTGCAAAATTCATGCGGCCGATGCCGCCTCCCAGTTTAAGAGAAAGATCCACAGGAAACGCCGGAGTCCCCGCTAATATGAACAGGATTGTCAAAGCAGCAATTTTCTTCATTTACTTGACCGCCATTCTTTCAGGGAGGGCTTGTTTCCAAGCCCGGAAGGCGGTGGCCACTGGTAAATTCACTAAAATTTTCCCCTTATGCTCAATGACGATATGCGTCCCGCCGGTTTCACCGATGACAACGGCAGGAACATGCTTGTCGTGTGCTTTTTTAAGAAATATCTCCAAATGCTCCGGCTTGATTGAAACCACAACCCGGCTCTGCTCTTCGCCGAAAAGAAGCCCGTCACTCCGCAGATTTTCATTAAGCCGGATGCGGAACCCGGTTCGATCCCGGCTGTGGAAACAGGATTCAGCTAAACAGACTGCCAGCCCGCCTTCAGAAATGTCATGGGCGGACCGCAGCCATTCAAGCGCGGCCGCCTCGCGAATAAATTCCTGCAGCCTGCTTTCTTTCTTCAAGTCGATATCCGGAGCCGGCCCTAATTTTTTCCCATGTATCAATTTTAAATACTGGGAGGCACCCAAGTGTCCGCAACTGTGTCCCAAAAGAACCAGCGTTTCGTTTTGGTCTTGAAATCCGCAATTAACAACCTTGGCCATATCCGGAATAATCCCTACGACACCAAGAACAGGAGTCGGATGAATCGAAATGCCCTCGGTGTCATTATAAAAACTGACATTTCCTCCGGTAACCGGAATCTGAAAATGACGGCAGGCGGATGCAATCCCTTCAATAACTTCTTGAAATTGCCACATAATTTCCGGCTTTTCCGGATTGCCGAAATTCAGGCAATTGGTGACGCCAACCGGTTCGGCCCCCACGCAAGACAAGTTGCGGCAGGCCTCCGCAACAGCGATTTCGGCTCCCCTTCGGGGATTAAGATAGGTATAGAGGGAATTACCGTCCAGAGAGGCAGCGAGACCCTTGCTTGAATTTTTTAACCTGAGAACAGCAGCGTCGCCGCCCGGCGGTACAGCGGTATTGACTTGAACCATATGGTCAAACTGACGGAAAACCCATTCTTTATCCGAGAGGGTGGCTGAAGAGATCAGCTCGAGCAGGACACGGTTATAATCAGCCGGTTCCGGGATATTGTTTTCATCGACAGTGGATGCGGCGGATGGATGCGGGGAGACAGGGCGGGTATAAGCAGGACACAGGTTTACTATGGCTTCAACCGGAACATCCACAACTGTTTCTCCGTTGCTTTTGACATTCAGCCGGCCGGTATCCGTAACGCATCCGATTTCTACTGCATCCAGGTCCCATTTGGCGAAAACTTTCTGGACCTGAGAAACTTTTTCCCGGGCGGCGACAATCAACATTCTTTCCTGGGATTCGGAAAGCATGATTTCATACGGAGTCATTCCGGCTTCCCGCTGGGGAACAAGGTCGAGGTCAATTGCGATCCCGGCTTTGGAGTTGGCGGCCATTTCCACCGTGGAACACGTCAACCCGGCCGCTCCCATATCCTGAATTCCCAGCACCAGGTCTTTATCCATAACTTCCAGGCAGGCTTCCAGCAGCAGTTTTTCTTTAAACGGATCTCCGACCTGTACATTAGGCCGTTTTCCTTCCGAGTCCTCTCCGAATTCAGCCGAGGCCATGGTGGCGCCGTGGATTCCATCCCGGCCGGTTTTTGAACCCACGTACAAGACGGCGTTGCCGGCTCCTTCCGCCCGGGCTAGAAATATTTTATCTTTTTTTGCCAGACCCAGGCTGAATACATTGACTAGAGGATTGAGAGAATAGCAGTCATCGAAGTAAATTTCTCCGCCTACTGTCGGAATGCCGATGGAATTTCCGTAGCCTGCGATGCCGGAAACCACTCCCTCCATGATGGCCCGGTTACGGGGTTTATTTAAAGGTCCGAATCGAAGGGAATTCAGGGTGGCAATAGGACGGGCTCCCATGGTAAAAATATCTCTCAGGATGCCTCCGACACCGGTAGCGGCTCCTTGATACGGTTCAATAAAAGAGGGATGATTGTGGGATTCTATTTTAAAGACGACAGCCATTCCGTCGCCGATATCCAAAACTCCGGCGTTTTCACCGGGGCCCTGAATAACATTTTTTCCTTCAACCGGCAATTTTTTCAAATGTAACCGGGAACTTTTATAACTGCAATGTTCCGACCACATCAAAGAAAATATCCCCAACTCGGTCAGATTCGGGTCCCGTCCGATCAATCGGATAATGAGATCATATTCTTTTTGGTTCAGGCCATGTTCTTTGATTGTCTTTTCATCCATATTTCCGCTCGCTAAGATTTTTCCTAAAACTGAATAAGGATTCAAAGATGCACTGTCCGTCCCGGCTTCCCAGCTGCAATTCAGCGGCGCGTTCAGGGTGAGGCATCATTCCCAACACATTACCCTCCCGGTTGCAAAGGCCGGCGATGTGCTCTGACGACCCGTTGACGTTAGACTCTTCCGTGAGACGGCCCTCCGGGTCACAATACCGGAAAATAATTTGATTGTGCTTCTTGATATCCGCCAGAGTATCCGGATCTGCATAATAGTTGCCGTCGAAATGAGCGATGGGTATGCGCAAGATACCGCATTCAGTGCAACGGCTGGAAAAGGGAGTCTGCGTATTTTCAACCCGGAGATGAACGGGCTGACAAAGAAATTTTAAATTTTTGTTTCTCAACATTGCTCCCGGAAGCAATCCTAATTCCAACAGGACTTGAAAGCCGTTACATATACCCAATACCAGCCCTCCGTTTTCAGCAAAGGCTTTAAGTTCATTCATTAATGGAGAAAAGCGGGCAATGGCTCCGGAACGGAGATAATCTCCGTAAGAAAATCCGCCCGGCAGCAGCACGCAATCCACATTCTGAAGGTCATGGTTTTTGTGCCACAGATAGACGGTATCCTGCCGGAATACTTCCCGCAGCACATAATAGGTATCATGGTCACAGTTGGAGCCGGGGAAAACAACAACACCGAATTTCATCTTGCCACCTTCCTGACTATTCGATTTCGGTCCATTCAAATGTTTCAATAATCGGATTGGAGAGGACTTTATGAGCTATTTGCGGGATAATTTTTTCCAATTCTTCCGGTGGAAGGTCTTCCACTTCAATCTCAAAGACTTTGCCTTGCCTGACTTCCCGGATAAAATCATATCCAAGTGTAAACAAAGCATTTTTTACGGCCTGCCCTTGGGGATCAAGGACGCTTTCTTTAAATGATACCAAGACTCTAACTTTTTTCATCGGCCATCACCCTGTCGAAAATATAATCTATTTGACTTAAATAAGGATCAAAAGTGAAGCATTCTTTGATTTCTTCCGGGGAAAGAACCTCCCTTATAGCGGGATCTTCCAGAACCAGAGTTTTGAAATCCATATTTTCATCCCAGGCTTTTAAGCTGTTTTTTTGGACCAGCTGGTATGCGTCTTCTCTTGACATATCTTTTCCGGTTAAAGCGAGCAAAACCCGCTGTGAAAATACCAAGCCCCGGGTTAAGTCAATGTTCTCTTTCATTCTTTCCGGGTGAACCTGCCAGTTTCCGACGACCTTGATCATTTCTGAGAGAAGAAAATCCGTAATGATAAACGAATCGGGGAAGACAATACGTTCAGCGGAAGAATGAGATATATCCCGTTCATGCCAGAGAGGAATATTTTCCAAAGCGGTCTGTAAATGACCCCGAACCACTCTAGCCAATCCGGAAACCCTTTCAGTCCGGACCGGGTTTTTTTTATGCGGCATTGAGGAAGACCCTTTTTGTCCTTTGGTAAAGGGCTCTTCGACTTCCAGTACTTCCGTTTTCTGCAAATGCCGGATTTCCTGCGCGATTTTATCCAGGGTGGCACAGATAAGAGCTAATACGGAAACCACCTCGGCGTGACGGTCTCGCTGCAGGATTTGAGTGGAAACCCGGGCAGGTTTGAGGCCGAGTATCTTTAGAGCTTTGACTTCCACTCTGGGGTCAAGATGAATAAAGGTTCCGACCGATCCGGCAATGCGGCCGACACTAATGGTTTCCAGGGCGCGTTCCACCCGGTTCAAATGGCGCTTTATTTCTTCGAACCAAACCAGGATTTTAACGCCGAAAGTAATGGGTTCGGCATGGACACCATGGGTTCTGCCGATCATCAGGGTTTTTTTATGCCGCATGGATTCTTTTTGCAGAATGGTTTTGAATTCAAGTAAATTCCGCCTGATTAAGTGCAGGGATTCCTTCAGAAGCAAAGACAGAGCTGTGTCCACAACATCATAGGATGTGAGGCCTAGGTGGACATACCTGGAATCTTTGCCGACATAATCCGCTACTGATGTAAGAAAGGCAATCACATCATGTTTGACTACCTTTTCGATTTCATCTATGCGGTCGACCGAAAAGGAAGCCATGGATGTGATTCTTTCAAGCGCATCCGAAGGTATTTTTCCCAACTGATGCCAAACTTCACACACGGCCAGTTCAACATCCAGCCATTTTTGATATCGGTTTTGATCTTCCCAGATGGAACCCATTTCAGGGCGGGTGTACCGTTTGATCATCGCAATTTACCTTTCATTTAATATATATTATGCCGCTTGTCACAGCCTTGATCGGATTATCCCGGTAGAAAGAAGGCCTGACCCGGCTGGTGACAACATTGTATTTGGACCGCATAAACGAATTGAAACAGGTTTTTGAATCATAACAACCTGAACAGGGGTTGTCAATAAGACGGCAAAACACAAACCGCAAAACGGATAAAACCGGAGAATAATGAATGGTAAATGGATTGCACAAGACGAATCGTTCTTTTCTGCTATGTAATGGATTGATATTAAGTAAAATACTTTTCACATTAAACTTTTATTTTTTAATGTAACGAAGCAGCTCAAGATCCTTTTGTCGATGCGCTCAGGATGACATGCGAGTGCAGCGGCCGTGAAAAACCAGGGTAACCAAAGCCGGCAAAAAAAATCAAAAAATTTATTTTATCAAGCTTGACAAAGGCATGGAATTTCGGTAGCATGCCTCTTGCATATTATTAATCTTTGTGGATAAAGTTTAATTATTTTGTAGAGAATAGGAATAATAATTTTTCTCTGCACCAAAACTCCCAATATTAGTGTTAAAATAAGGTCGCAATGCAAATACACGCCAGCGTAGCTCAGTCGGTAGAGCAGCTGATTTGTAATCAGCGGGTCGGGGGTTCGAATCCTCTCGCTGGCTCCAAAAATATAGGTTTTGTTTTGCCGGAAACGGCAATAGTTTTATATTTATGAATGGGCAGGTACCAAAGTCTGGCCAAATGGGGCGGGCTGTAAACCCGCTGCGGTAACGCTTCGGAGGTTCGAATCCTTCCCTGCCCATTTTTTTGCGGGAATAGCTCAGCTGGTAGAGCATCGGCCTTCCAAGCCGATTGTCGCGGGTTCGAGTCCCGTTTCCCGCTTTTAGATGCCCACGTAGCTCAGTTGGTAGAGCACGTCCTTGGTAAGGACGGGGTCACCAG
>CAZDJZ010000005.1:0-141603 GCA_964505785.1 uncultured Eubacteriales bacterium | reverse complement strand
AATGTCATCCCCAGGCCGCGTTAGCTAACAAATGTCATCCCCAGGCCGCGTTAGCTAACAAATGTCATCCCCAGGCCGCGTTAGCGGCCGTGGGGATCTTAGAGTACATCGCCGAATGAATCGGCCATCGTCTTTTTGTGCAGGCGCCTACCCATGTCATTCTGAGGGCTTCAAAGAAGCCCGAAGAATCCCAAGCTGCATCGCCGAATGAAACGGCACCGATTCCAAGAAGCGAAGCACTCTAAGATTCCCGTCACTCCGTTCCGGGAATGACATAGGGTGGTCGAACGCAAAGAACGCAAAGAACGCGATAAACACGAGCGAAGCGAGTCAGAACCCAAGAAATCCCAGTAACCCTAGGAACACAAGCAACCCTAGCAACGCGAGCGCAGAGAGCTTTTCTCGTGCAAGCGCAGTCTGAGATCCTCACGGCCTGCTGACGAAAGCCTCAGGATGACATGCGGAGTCCGCTCCGAGAATGACATGGGGAGTCGAACGTGAAGAACGACGCGATAAACGCGAGGGCAGCGAGCATAATGAGGCTGTCTGGTATGTCATTTCAGGAAATCTGTTCGATGACTTCCATTTTACTGCGATTGAGTCCCTGGGATTTCAGGAGGTCCATGTTGGAGGGTGAATTGACTTTAATGGTGTCCATTAAAGAGTAGAACCAGCGTAAATAATTTTTTATGAGCTGCTTGAGCGAGTCATCTTGGGAAATCCTGCCGAGCTCCAAAGTCCAATCGGAGTGATGGATTCCCGTGCAGGGAATATTAAGCAGCCGGGAGAACAAAACTCCCAATAAGCCGATAGGTCCGGGGGTGGATACATATATTTCCGTGGGTTCTTCAATATTGACAATCTGCAGTGATTTGAGCATCGACGGGAAGTGAAGTGTTATATCCAAGTTTCCGGGGAGCCCGGCTTGGAAAATGGAAGGAATGAAAATAACATTAGGAGGGGTTTCCGGTGCTTTTTTTTGCGATGATCGGGATGTGACAATCCGGATATGATTGCCGCTCCGGAAGGAAACCCAGGCCAGGTCTTTTAGGGTTTTGGATGTGCCGTTCAAATCGTCAAAGGTATCAGAAAACCAGAGAATTTTTTTGCTTTGATTTTCTGCAGGAATATGCAAACTGGTCCGCAGTTCATCCACCAAATGCCGGCTGTGAAACATGTGCTTGACGGCGGTGAAAAAAGGCAGTGATAGAAATATGCCCGGTATGGAAGAGGACAAGTTCATTATGAAGTTAGCAAGGTCGCCGGAAGATAATTCTTTTTTTAATGAATACAGCACTTTGCGGAAATATTCATCTGCGATATCTGCGGTTTTGTTATAAACCAAATCGAGCCTGTTATCCAGGTCAGCCGGTTTGATTTTCTTGATTTCATCGATCAATTCCATTAGAAGACCCGGGATGCGGTTCGGGTCTTTTTTTTTCAGGGCTTTCAGACGGTAAAAATGCAGCCGGTGTTTGAGATCAAACGGTTTGGATTCAAAAATATTTTCGGTCAGTCTTCCAGCGAATGAGCCGGTCAGGACTTTCTGCCGGCTGCGGGAAAAATCATAGGCGATTTTATATACGGTAAATGCCAGGGATTTATAATCATTATGTCTTCCCATTGGTGAGGATTTTTTGTGTTTGATGCATTCAAGGATTTCTGCCGGGCTGTTCCCTTCCGTCAATGTGTATGTTTGCCCGACAAAAAGACCGGAATGGTCGTCGGAGCCGGCCGTGAAGGATTTTTTCCAGGACGAATTATCCAGCGGTTCGATCCGGTATTGTTCCTGCAGCCTTTCTAAGTGCACAGGGGTGAGCTGTTTGAGGATGTCCATGCAGTGCATATTGGATTGATAGTTTCGGCCTCCGTTTATACCTTCGAATACATCAAAAAGCAGAATAAGTTTTTCAACATGTTCCCGTGTGAGTCTTTTATTGACGGAAAAAGTGGCATGGGCCACTGAGTAGCCAAGATTCTCTGCGCGGATATACTCTCTAAAAGTGTAAATGTCGTTACGTAATTCTTGAATTTGTTCAAATTGCTTTTCATCGATTCCGTAGAGAAGGATATGGATTTTGCATCCATTATCAGGAAAATAAGTCGTGCTTTCCACCCCGACTATCACCTCATCCGGATAACGGTCTTTTAGCCGCAAGGCACCTTCAATCCGGTTATGATCGGTGAGGGTGACAAAATTCATGCCCCGCTTTTTGGCGGTTTGATAGATGAATTCCGGCTCGGTATAGGATTCTTTGGCCCCAAGCCGCTGCAGAAACCATTCCGAGGGATGCTCGGAGTATTTGGAATGAACATGCAAATCGATTTTTGCCATGCTTAATCTCTTTCCCGCATCTGCGGCATTTTATTTATGCTTTTCATAGGTACACATCATAGCTGTTCTTGATTAAAATTGAATGAAAACGGGGTTAATATTCCGTTAATCATCTATCCGCAAAACGCATGAAACCGGTGAATGGTGAATGGGGATGGATTGGAAATGCTGTAATAGATAGATTTCAAAACAAATAATTTTTTACTTATCACTTTTCAATGATTTTTCTCTTTACTCTTCACTGCGAAGCACTCTAAGATCCCAACGGCCTGCTGGCGCAGGCCTCAGGATGACATAGAGGGGAACGCTTTGAACGCATGAACGCAATGAACGCGATAAACGCGATAAACGCGAGCGCAGCGAACATGACGAGGCACGCTAAGGTTTTCGCCGCTTCGCTCCGGGAATGACATTGAGAGGCTCCAAGAATGCCATGGGGTTTAGCGAAGCGAGCTGGATAATTAACCGTTTTTTAACCCAAATTTTATTACTGATAAACAGTTTGCCGGCATTATAGCCATAAAAAAAGAAAGCGAGGCAAATATGAGCCGGATTTTTTATAGTGTAGGCGGAGAAGGCCGCGGGCATGCTACCCGGGTGCGGACCATTATTGAGGGTCTCAGGCATCAGCATGTCATTACTTTGTTCGCGCCTGGACATGCCTATGAGCTTTTAGCTCCTGTCTATGACAGAACCAATGTTACAGTTAAGCGGATTCCGGGGATGCTCCAGTATAATTCCGGGTCGGAATTGAACTATATAAAGACCGGCTTTTTTGGGGCAAAGTATCTTGTTCACCTCCCGAAACTGGTTCATATGCTGAAAAAAGAAATGAAAGCCGGCCGGCCGGACCTGGTGATCACCGACTTTGAACCGGCGCTTCCCCGGGCTGCCAAAGCATGCGGCGTCCCCTTTGTCAGCCTGGACCACCAGCATTTTTTGGTTGTATCCGATCTGAGCTCATTGCCGGAAAAACTGCGGAAAAAAGCTGCTCTTATGGGAAAAGCGGTCAAATCATATTACCGGGGACAATGCTCGACTATTGTTTCGTCTTTTTATTTTCCTCCTATCAAACCGGAGTTTCAAAATGTTATTCAAACAGGAGTTCTGCTCCGGCCCGAAATAGTGCAGATGCAGACGGAAAACCGTCCTTATCTTGTCGCCTATCTGAGACGATGTGCACCTGCAAATGTATTAGAATCACTGGCTATGTGCGGATTGGAAGTCCGGGTTTACGGGCTGGGCCAAAGACTATCCTTCGGCTGCCTGCGTTTTTATGATGTGGACATCTATCGTTTTGTTGATGACCTGGCTGGGTGCCGGGGGCTGGTTTCCACCGCCGGAAATCAGCTTATGGGAGAAGCCCTTTACTTGGGAAAACCGGTTTTAGCCATGCCGGAGCCGAAAAATTATGAACAAGAGATCAATGCTCATTATTTATATGAATCCGGAGGAGGCTTATCAGTCCGTATGGACGAATTGAATGCAGATATCCTGAGAGGATTTCTGGATAGGGCCGGTGAGTATAAACTCCGCTTTGACCGCAGTAAACTGCATGGAAATCCGCAAGCCCTGAAAGCAATCCAAGGCCACTTGCCGGAGGTATCCAGCCCCGGCGTTTCTAAAACAGCCGGATTCCAGCACGTTGAGGCATGGGCATGATCCGGATGGTGTCTTTTTTCCATGCGATCTACCGGAATAATAAAAATAAACCGGTTTTTCCCCGGTATTTAACCTGGCTGGTCACATACCAATGCAATTCCCGCTGCATTATGTGCGATTGCTGGAAACGAGAGCCGCAGAATGAATTAAGCCTGAAGGAAATCCGGGATATTTTTTCCTCCTTCCCAAAAATGGATTTTGTTCGTATTACCGGGGGGGAGCCGTTTCTCAGAAAGGATTTACCCGGCATTGTCAAAATCATACATAAGCATCTCAAACCCCTGTTTTTACATATCACAACCAATGCTTTACTGGAGGAGAGGATTGTCCGGTTTTGTGAGGAAAACGGCCCGGACAATTCCCTCTGCCTCCTGGTTTCACTGGATGGGATGAAGGATAAACACGACCATATCCGCGGGATTCCGGGAGCCTGGGATAAGGCGGTTTCTACGTTAAAAGCGCTGCGGACCGTCCAAAAGAAAACCGGCCTGAAACTGGCGGTGAATCAAACGATGGTGGACAAAGACAGTATCGCCGAGTTTAAGCATTTAAAAAATTATCTTGGCCGGTATGATATTCCGGTGCATGCAGTCCTGGCGTATGATGTGAGCGCCACTTACCATGCATCGGATAATGTCAATGTGGCTCCGGTTACTTCCGGAGAGTTTACAACATTCGGGGATTTTTCCTGTGAACAAATCGGCCGCTTGCTCAGAGAGGTCGAAGGGGATCTTAAATATGCCCCTTTTCTTAACAAAGCAGCTAAGAAATATTATTGGACAGGAGTTAAAAACCGCTTGTTATCAAAGCAGGGTTTTCCCAATCCGCTTTGTGTGGCCCTGCGTTCCCACCTTCGAGTCCTCCCTGACGGCCGGATACCCATTTGCCAGTTCAATTCGGGTATTACCGGAAACCTGCGAACGGATTCTTTGGAAAAGATTTGGCTCAGCGAAAAAACAGAAAAGCTGCGGCAATGGGTTAGGGCCTGTCCCGGCTGCTGGGCTGAGTGCGAAGTCCTCCCCAATGCAGTCTATTCCGGCGACCTCTTGCGCAAGCTTAAAATCGCCTGGCAGAAGCCGCGGGTTTAATCTCTGCATAAGCAATATTATGTCTTCCTGAGGAGCCGCCTTATACGCGTGTCATCCCCAGGCCGCGTTAGCGGCCCTGGGGATTTTAGAATGCATCGCTGAATGAATCGGCATCGTCTTTTTGTGCAGGCGCCTACCCATGTCATTCTGAGGGCTTCACAGAAGCCCGAAGAATCCCAAGCTGCATCGCCGAATGAAACGGCACCGATTCCAAGAAGCGAAGCACTCTAAGATTCCCGTCACTCCGTTTCGGGAATGACATGGGGTGGTCGAACGCAAAGAACGCAATGAACGCGATAAACGCGAGCGCAGCGAGCCGACTGAACAGACCGAATAGACAGAACAGACCGAATGACTTAGACAGACCTAGATGGACTTAGAAGGACCTAGATGGACTTAGAAGGACTAGAAGACCGCTTCGAATGCGATTCTTTCTTGCAAAAACAACCATCCTTATGATAAGAAAAAAGCAGGAGGTTGGCATGAAAAAAGAGCATTTTTATGTAAAAAAAATATGTATCATCACGACTTTATTTTTGGGTCTTGCGGCGGCCGGATCCTATCTGCATTCCAGACCGGAAGCGGAAACCGGCCGGGCGATGTCTCCGGAAGATACCCTGCGCATTCATTCTGTGGGAAGCCCGGCCTTATCTCCGGATGGAGACACCGTGTTATATACCTTGAGTATCCGGGATATGGACGATGAAGATTACAAACGCACTACGCATATTTGGAGGACCGGTATTGCCGGCGGGGACAGCAGGCAGCTGACAAGGGGCGAAGAGAGCTGTTCTTCTCCAGCGTGGTTCCCGGACGGTCAAATGTTTGCGTTTCTATCTTCACGGGGAGAAAAAGGGGAAGACGAAGGCGGCAGTCAGATTTTTTTCATGTCTATGGACGGCGGTGAAGCCTGGCAGATCACGCAGCATGAAGAGAGCATCCGTTCTTTTGAGATCGCTCCGGATGGAGAAAGCCTGTTATTCCTGGCACAGGATCCATTGAGCAAAGAAGAGAAGGAAGCCCGCAAAAAAAAGGATGATGAAATCGTTATGGATGAGAATTTCCGCATGACTCATCTCTGGCATTTTGATATCAGCACAAGAGAATCAACCCGTTTAACAGAGGGAGAATACACAGTCAGTGATCCACAATGGTCGCCCCGCGGTAAAGAAATTTTATTCGTCAGCCGGCCCACACCTAAAGTGGACGACAGCTATGCCAGTGATATTTGGCGGGTGGATCTGATCACCGAAAAAAAAGAGAAATTATATGAAAATCCAGGGCCGGATTTCAGCCCCCGCTGGTCTCCGGACGGAGAAAAAATCGCTTTTGCCTCCAATGCCTATCCCGCCACCAGCACCGTTCTTAATAAAATGCTCATTATTCCTTCCGGCGGCGGAGAAGTGCGGGAATATTTATTGGATTTCGACCGGGATTTTGGAACACCGATCTGGGCTCCGAAAGGACATGTGGTTTATTGGTATGCCGGCGACCGAACCACCTTGAACCTGTTCGCTTTAAACCTCGATTCCGGCGATGTCAGGCGGCTGGAGCCGCCCGAAGGCGGAAATCACCAATGGGTTCTCTCACCTGACGGTAAATTCTGGGTTTGGGTGCATAGCGGGCCCCGGTGGCCCGGCGAGCTTTATACGGCGGATACGGATCTGCGAAAAATTGTCCGGTTAACCGAAACCAATGCCTGGTTGAAAGAGGAGAACGTGTGGATGGGGGAGACCTCCACGGTTCGCTGGAAAAACAATGACGGCCAATGGATCGAAGGGGTCCTCACCAAGCCGGTGGATTACCAGGAAGGAAAATCATATCCGCTTATCCTCAATCCACATGGAGGCCCCAGCGGAGCAGCCACTGTATCTTTCCGGTCATTGAATCAAGTTTTGGCCGGCAATGGGTTTATGATTCTGCAGCCGAATTTTAGAGGAAGCTCCAATTACGGTCAGGAATTCGTCAATGCCAACCGCAAACAATGGGGTATAAGAGATTATGATGATTGCATGACAGGAGTGGATTACTGTATCGGGCAGGGCTGGGCTGATCCGGAAAAACTGATCTGTTACGGGTGGAGCTACGGCGGATATATGAGCTTTTGGATTGTAACCCAGACCGGACGGTTTCAAGCAGTGTCTCCCGGAGCCGGCCTGCCGAATTTGTACAGCATGTACAGCACTACGGACATACCCCGTTATCTGGAATGGTTTTTCGGTACGCCCTGGGATAATGAGGAGCTGTATGAAAAACATTCTCCGATCCGGTATGTCAAACAGGTGACGACCCCGGTTCTTATCTTGCATGGAGCCGAGGACGCACGGGTTCCGCCCAGCCAGGCCCAGGAATTTTACCAGGCACTGAGAGATCTGGATAAAGATGTCACTTTCGTCAAGTATCCCAGGGAAGGCCACGGCATTGGTGAACCGCGCCATCAGCTGGACAGGATCAGTCGTTACCTTGAATTTTTCTGTAAGCATGTCGGCCTGGAGCCGGTCGCGTACGAGTAAAAGTTATTCGCAAAACGCAAAACGCAAAACGCGAAACGCAAACCGCAAACCACAAAACGCAAAACGCAAAATGCAAAACGCAAAACGTAAAACGCGAAACGCAAAACGTAAAACGCGAAACGCAAAACGCGAACCGCAAAACGCGAAACGCAAAATGACGACCTTATCTAATTCAATGTCATCCAGAGCGGAGCGAAGGACCTTAGAGTGCATCGCCTCGTAATCCTAAACCGGTGAATGGTGAAAACCGTAAAACGCAAAAGGCAAAACGCGAACCGCAAAACGCGAAACGCAAAATGACGACCTTATCTAATTCAATGTCATCCAGAGCGGAGCGAAGGACCTTAGAGTGCATCGCCTCGTAATCCTAAACCGGTGAATGGTGAAAACCGTAAAACGCAAAAGGCAAAAGGCAAAACGTAAAACGCGAAACGCAAAACGCAAAAGGCAAAAGGCAAAACGTAAAGAGTGAAGAGTAAAGAGTAAAGAGAAATCAAAAATCAAATATGATACGGCAGTGCCGCTGACAATCCCCGCTGTCAAATACCTGAGATCAGCATTCAGATTTAAATAAGCGCCATCAGGGCCTGAGCGAAGCGAAGAATCTTAGATAACCTTTGGATTTCACCCCTCAATTCATCTCTAAGGGCTATTGAATTTTTGCCACCGAAGCAGGCATATTGTATATATATAAACATTTAGAAGAGGGGCAGGCATAATTCCCCGAGGATCGGTCAAATGAGTGAAATCAGAACAAAATTATTGAAAGATTTGGATAATGTCCGTCAAAAGATTACGGAAATGGAGGCCGCGGAAGCAGACTTGAGCCGGGAATCCAAGCAGTTAAAAAGTGAAAAGGACCATTTTCGTAATTTATTGGAAGAAGCCCCTATCGGCATTATGTCCCTGGATGTTCAAGGGATAATCCGTTTTGCTAACAAAGAAATGACAAAAATATTTGATACATCTGCGGAAGATGAAATCCGGGGGCAAGTGATTTGGGAACTGGAGCCCTTCGTTGAGTCCAATCTGACGCCTGAAATAAGAACGATATTGGAAAACCAAAAATCGGCGGCTCTAAACATAAGCCGGCTGTCCAAAAAGGGAGAGAGAAAAAATATTTACACCCGAATGTCACCCATGTTTAACCGGGATGGTTCCATTAAGGGCGTCATGGTGATTGCGGATATGCTGCCGCAAGACCAGGAAAACGACCGGGAAATAAAGAAAAAGTTAGGGTTTGAAAAATATCTTTCCCGTTGTTTGTCCCGGATGATAGGAGAATTTGACCTGGATAATGCGATCCAGGAAACCTTGACCGATATGGGGCAGAAATCGGAAGCGGACCGGGCCGCCTTATTTTTACTTTATGACAAAAATACCAAAATGGACAATACCCATGAATGGATCCCTGAAGGAGAAAACTCCGAGATGGACCAGCTTCAGAATCTTTCCCTGGCATCCTTTCCCTGGCTGTCACGTAATTTAAACGCATCCGAGCCCGTTGCCGTTCAAGATATTTCCGCATTGCCTCCGGCTGCAGAAAAAGAAAAGGAATTCTGGGAAGCTCGTCAAATTCAATCCGTCCTTCTCATTCAAATTCCTATGGATGATCATCCTGCCGGATGTATCATGCTGGAAAAGAAACAGGCTCCGGGTGAATGGCCGGCAGAGGATATGGAACTGTACAAACCCATGGCCGCTTCCATTGGAAAAGCGCTTAAGCTTAAACGGGAAGAAGAAAAGGAAAAGGAAAGAAGCCGGCGTTTTTTCCGTTTTGCCAGGGCCGGATTTGAGGCTTTGATCGTCCTGCAGGAAAAGCAAATCATTGATGCCAACCAGGCTGCCGGCGGGATTTTCGGATACAAGCCCTCGGAATACCTTGGGCAGGATTTGTTCTTTTTACTTGATCCTTCTCAAAAACAAGAAACAATTCAATATCTGGAGTCGGGGCAATCCCGGCCCCTGGAAGCAAAGGGCGTCAAGAAAAGCGGTGAAGTATTTCCGGTTGAGATCCTGACCCGGCAGTTCAGTGAAAACGGAGAGAACCTGCGGGTTGTTGCAGTCAGGGATATTTCCGGACGCAAGCATGAAGCCGGTGATCTCAGAGACCAATACAATACCCTGCATGAAATGGCGCAGGACCTGTTAAGGGCCTTGGCCCGAACCGTGGAATTGAGGGACCGTTATTCGGCGGGGCATATGAAGCGGGTCACAGCACTGGCCCTTTCCATAGCGAAGGAAATGCAGCTGCCCAAAGAGAAATTGGAGGGATTGGAGGCAGCCGCCGCCATTCATGATATCGGAAAAATCGGAATTCCGATTGAAATATTGAATAAGCCGGCCAAGCTGACCGATGCCGAGAGGCTGGTGATACAGAGTCATCCTGAAATAGCGTTTGATCTGGTAAAAGACATCACTTTTCCCTGGCCTGTAGCAAAAATTATTCTTCAGCATCATGAGCGCCTGGACGGTTCCGGATATCCACAGGGGTTAAAAGGCGATGATATCCTTCTTGAAGCCAGAATAATGGGAGTGGCGGATACGGTTGAGGCGATCCTGTCCAACCGGTCTCACCGGCCGGCTAGTGAAAAAGATTCTCCCCTGCAGGAATTAACAGTCAAAAAAGGCCGCCTGTACGACCCGGATGTCGTGGACGCTTGTTTGAAAATACTGGCGGACAAAAATTTTTCGTTTGATTCTCTTGACGCCCGCAGCGAATAAAAATGACGAGCCCGGCTTATTCAATGCTGAACATTTGTTTCAGAATTTCCACCAGATGCAGGGCATAGTCGATTTCCTTAAGGGGGATTCCTTTTTCTTCTGAAATTTCGGTAAAACGGCCGTCTTTATTGCTGTCTTTGGTGACAACAAGGTAGTCGGCATGCGGAGCGACTGCGTCGATCATTCGCTCATTATCGCTTCCGGGGGCGCCCCGTTTGGATACACCGCCGATATGGACGCCGATAATGAAAATATTATTTTCTTTGCAGTAATCCACAATTTCCTGCAGCCTGCTGACTTCTCCTTCTACGGTCAATCCGGAAGCGCCCATTCCTTTTAAGCTGGCGCCGATAGCGAAGATAATGGTGTTATAAGGGGTGCCTTCCGGGAAAGTATCCAAATCCGTATTCACTTCCACATGAAATCCCTCTCCGGATTCTTTTCCGGACAATCCGACTCCGGCCTTAATCATGTCTACATCCGGAACATCGCTGTAATCGTACATGATGCCGGCTTCTTCACACACGATATTAAGTGTCATAACATCCGGACTCTGACCGGCGGATGTTGTGAGAACCGGAAGCTCGGTTTTCGGGACCGTATCCTGAGCGAAAACCGGGTTGAAGGCCGCTGCGATACAAAAAACGGCGGCTAATAAAAGGCAATTCTTGCAGGTATCTTTTTTCATGTTGTTGTCTCCTTGATATTTCAAATTAATTTAAATAAATTCGTTCTTCATCCGTTTTTTCCGGGTCATGATAAAAAAAGCCTACACCCTTCTCTACGATTTCAGCATATTTTGGAACGTTGTTGATTTGGATTGATGTCTCGGGGTATTTCCGGGAATATTGGCGGGCCAGTTCCAGCAGGATGGAACAATGCTGTCCAACCCGTTTTTCCATCGGCCATCCGGTTTCGTCGTAGGGAACAAAAAGTTTGCCCTTTTGCGCCAGACTGAGCAGAAAAGGGTCTTGGCCGTGGAGGAGAAATTCGGGTGTCTTTGGCCCGGTGGGCTGATCCAAAAAGGGAATGGGCGCTTCCAGCAGAAAAGGCAGCGTGTCGGAATAATCACCGATTTCCCGGTGTGACAGCCCGCGGAAACCCTGCGGGGACGGTTCAACATGGCTGTCAAAGCCTTCCATAGCCTTGACCGTCATGGAGGCAAGAGTGGCAATCCGAATGGAATCATCAGGAGCCACAATGCAGTTGGTCACAGGGAACATGGTTTCCGCTCCATGAATATCCACGGCCACGTGAATATTGCTCCGGCGCATGAGTTCCATAGCCGCGTAGGTCACTCTTTCCATTCTGACTCCGTTTGGCCGCCCCGGCCAGGTTCGGTTGGTGTTACGGATATCCAGGTAGGAGAGAAGCTGGCGGTCAGGATAATGGATGTAAACATCGGGGTCAGGCCATTGGTCGAGCGGTGATGCGTCACGGTTGCCCATCCGGAATTTTTTCATTCCCCATTTTGTTGAAATCTCGAAATAGAGAGGATAGCCGTCACCAGGCCGGGTGTTGCGTCCGCCGCTGTTGTTAAACTGGGGGATCACAAACAGGGTCCCGGTTTCAACCACGGCGTTTTCCACCAGGATCAATGACGCAAGCAGCGATGCCGGCTCATTGGAATGAGTATTGCCCATGACCAGCATTTTTCCCCCGGGATTTTTTCCCTCCAGGACAAAAACATAGGTGTCGGCCATTGTGCCCTTCAGGTCTTCGGCATAGCGGCTTAAACGAAAAACCTCGGTCACGCCCGGACCGGCGATAATCGGCATGTCATAGTGCCGGTGCCGGTAAAGCTGAATGCCTCCCCAAGCAGCCATGGATGAGATGATTACAATTAGAATTATTTTTATCGTCCAGTCGCGCTTCATGCGTATTATTCTCCTATTTCACCCTCAAAAGCCTTAAAAGCAAGGGAACCATGACCAATAAATAAAGGATCATGTCGTCAACGCTCTTTTTTTCACGAATGAAATTCCAAATCAGCATACTAAAGATAAAGGCGCATATCAGATAATAACAAATCATAACAAGCGGCATCATATCTTCTCCTTGTCACATACTCCAGCGGACGAGAAAATCAAGTTTGGCGCTGAAGACCACCATCAGTATTCCGACAATGGTTATGATAACCCAGGGAACCCAGGCGGCCCTGAGAAATTTCCAATAGGATTCCTTGTAATCGCTCACCATGACACTGAGTCTTCCAATCAGGGCGGTTGGAGGGAGACCGTCTCCGAGCGGCCATAACAAGCTCAATCCGGCGATGGCAACCGTGGCATGCAGCCCGATGGAATCCAGGTACCAGATAAGGGGAATCCCGATAATCGCAGCGCCGCCGTATGTGAGAACGCCTTCGGAAACCGGGATGATAACCGCCAGCGAAACATACAATAGTATCAATGGAGTGCTGATGACGGCGAAAGACAGAAGGCCGCGGACCCCGGTCACGGTCATAATTTGCTGCAGCATGCCCACGATTGTCATTGTCGCCAGCAAGGGAAGGAGTCTTTTAACGGTATCCCGTGAGATCCGCAGGAGATTCAGCTTGACCGGGCTGAGGACGAATGCGGCTGCGGCTGCAAGAACGAATTCAAGCGACAGGCCCAGTATAGGAGTGGAAAACGGCCAGACCCGGTACATCAGGACCAATCCGAAAAAGACAGCAAAAGGAAGGACGACCCGCCACCAGCTCATGCCTTCGGGGATATCGGGAAGCTTTTCCAGGGCGCTTTCCGGATCCATGGCTTTTTGTTTCCGTCCTAAAAAGAGCACAGTAAAGCTTCCCAGAAGCAAGACCGGGACTCCCAGGGGGAGCTCGAAACCGACATAGGGGATTGCGGTTCCGGCGGAAAGGACCATTGCCCAGATATTGACCGGCGGAGCGGCGGCGCTGAGGCCTGCGACAATAAAGAGGATTGCCGCCACTTTTCTTTGGCTGATACCCAAATGCCTTAATGCCACGGCCACAGGTGCTCCCACAACCAGCAGGGATACACTCCCGGCTCCAGTCAAAGCCCCCGGAATCAATATGACCATCATAAGCAGGAGCAGCGCAATAACGCGCTTGTCGGCGAAATAACGCAAAGTGTTTTTGACCACATAATTGACCCCGCCGGATTCCGAAACCACGGCCATAAAAATTGTTGCGGTAACAAAAACCAGAATCACATCCAAATAGGTGAATGCGCCTTCGACAAGGTGCCGCGCTAATTGAGTGACCGGAGGGGTCTGAAATATCGCCCCGGCGGCTCCTCCGGCCAGGGCGGCGATAAACATACTCAATTCAACCGATAATTTTCTCCATTTGGCTGCGGTATAAGCCGCAACCATAATGATAAGGATCATTTCTATTTGCAGCTGCATGGTTTCAACTCCTGACCCTTCATTTTACATTCGAAAAAAAACCCGAGTCAAGTCAGTTTAGCTGTTTATGAAAAAAAGGCAGCCCCTTGACATGAAGTACCTTTCTCTTTTTATTATTTATTCTCGCCTTTGATATTGCTTCGCAGCCGGTCGAAAAATTTAACGGCTTCTTCGGTATCCCTGCCCCGGATTACATGCTTGAGAAACTCCAGTTTATGGGTGACTTTCTCCAGTTGAACCAGGGATTGGGGATTGAACAAAATTTCCGATAAGAGGAAGTCATCTTCTTCGAGAAGTCCTTCGGCGATAAGCTGGTGTTTTTTAAATGTCGTACCGGGAACGGTTTGGGATTTCATGCAGGCGGCGAATACCATGGTGGAAGCGAAGGGAAGAGACAGCGAGTAAGCCATCATTTCATCATGCTCTTCAAAAGAATATTCATAGATATGGATTCCTAAATCTGAAAAAAATTTATGAAAAAAAGCCGCCCCTTCAGGATCCGATTCTTTGATAATAACAACATTTTCGTCTTCGATGCGGTCGACATTGGCGAAAGTCGGCCCGAACATCGGATGCACGGAAACATAGCGGTAGCCGCATGTGCTGTAAAATTCCGGCAAATCTCCTTTAACTGAAGTCATGTCCGAAAGGACGGCATCACGCTCTAAATGCGGCAGCACCGATTCGAATGCTGTGCGGGTGTTGCGGATGGAAACGGTATTGATGAGAAGGCCGGGCGGATGCTTTTTTAAATCTTCCAGCGAGTTCAGAGTTTGTATTTGCGGGTTTTGTCCCGTAAGCTGAAGAGATTTTTCAGGATACTGGTCATAAATGCTCACCTTGCTGCTTTTGGCCAGGTTCTTGGCCAGCCAGACACCCATTTGTCCGGCGCCTATAATGGCAATGTTCATTTCATCCTCCTTTTACTGTGAGTGAATACCTGGGTTTTCCGGAGAAACAAATCAGCTAAAGCGACGGCGGCTGCGGCCTCCGCGATAACCGGCATTCTTAAAGCGATGCAGGCATCATGCCTGCCGGAAATAGAAAGCATTTTCATTTCCCCGGTTTTGATATCGGCGGTTTTTTGGGACCTGGCGATGCTGGGAGTCGGCTTGACCGCCACACGGAATACAAGTTGATTTCCGTTGCTGATGCCTCCGCTGATTCCGCCGGAATGATTGCTGCTGGTGCGTCCTTCCTTATCCGTGATAGGGTCATTGCATTCGCTTCCCCGCATCCGGCTGCATTGGAAGCCCGAACCGAATTCAATGCCTTTGATGGCCGGGATGGAAAAAATAATATGACTGATCATAGCTTCCAGGCTGTCAAAAAACGGCTCACCCATACCAACCGGAAGCCCGCCTCCCCGGCATTCGATAAGGCCTCCCACTGAATCTTTTCTGGTTACAGCGTCCTGAATGACTGTTTCAAAATCCTGCGAGCCGCCGATTTCAAGGATTTCCGCTTTAAGCCGGGCGGGATGAATAATTTTTTTAGCCACAACCCCGGCTGCCACCAATCCCACTGTCAGCCGGCCGGAAAACCGTCCGCCTCCCCTGTAATCATTGTGCCCTCCGTATTTTTTTTCAGCCGCCCAATCAGCATGACCTGGTCTGGGAATATACCGCAGTTGTGTATAATCCCGGGCGTGCTTATCTTCATTTTTGAAAATAATTGTCAGGGGAGCACCTGTAGTGCGGCCGTTGAAGAGACCGCTTTGGATAATGGGGTGGTCTTTTTCCCGCCGGGAAGTTGTCCCGGGGCGTCCAGGCCGACGGCGGGTAAGATCGGCTTCGAAGTCTTCCGGCTGGATGGATATACCGGCTGGATGCCCGTCCACTACCACCCCGGTTATGGGCCCGTGGCTTTCTCCAATTAACATCAAGCGGAAGGAGCGGCCGAATAAATTCATCTGATTTTTCCTCCTAGTTTTTGCAGGTCATTAAAAAATTCCGGATATGATTTCCGGACGGCCGGCCAATCCCGGATGCCGACACCGTCCCGGGAAAGGATTCCGGCGACAGCTCCGGCCATAGCGATGCGGTGGTCCTGATGGGAATAGATCGTTCCTCCAATCAAGCTTTTTCCCTGAATAATCATGGCATCTCCCTTGATTTGGATATCCCCCCCGATCCGTTTGAGCTCGGAAAGCAGTGTTTCCGCCCGGTTGCTTTCCTTGTGAATCAACCGGTGAACTCCTTTAAGAACGGAACGCCCCCGGCAGAAACAAGCCATGACCGCCAGGGGCGGAAAAAGATCCGGACAGTGAGCCGCGTCAAAGGAAAACGGGCTTTTCATGCCGCTTTTCACCCGGATGGAGTCCGGAGTACCATCGATTTCAGCGCCGGTGGCTTCAACAGCAGTTAGGATGCGGCGGTCAGCCTGAAAGGACCTGCGGTTGAGTCCCGTGATGGTCACATCACCCTTGATTGCGGCTGCGGCCAGCCAAAAAGCGGCGCCGGACCAATCACCTTCTATGCGGTATTGTATTCTTTGATACATCTGGCGGCCGGGAATATCAAATGCAGTCAAATCTTGATTATGATGAACTTGAATTCCGAAATCCTTTAAAACGGACAAGGTCATCCGGATATAGGGAAGACTGACCGGATGATCCACTTGAATCTGGGAATCCTGAGGACAGAGCGGGAGCGCGGCCAAAAAACCGGACAGAATCTGCGAACCTGTCCGGCCGTTTATGTGGATGCGCCCTCCCTGAACCGGTCCGGTCAAATATAAAGGCGGAGTTCCGTTTTTCGTGAAGCAGCAGGCTCCGGCGGAGTGAAAAGCCGGCTCCAATTCCCTCATGGGACGGGATAAGAGCGTACCTTTACCTGTGATTTGGAAGGCGCCCCGGTATAATGCAGCTATCGGGGAGAACAACCGGATGCAGAGCCCGGATTCACCGCAATTCAGCCGCCGGCTTTCCGGGGTTTCGGGCCGGCCTGTCATTTTGATCCTGTTTGCTGCTGCATGGACACGGCTGCCAAGATCTTGGACGAGATTAAGGGCGGAAAGAGCATCTTCACAAAAGGATGGATTGAGGATAACCGTTCCGGCCGGGCTTAGAAATCCCGCAGCCACAGCACGGATCATCATGCTTTTAGATGGGGGCGCCGGGATTGTGCCGCCGGGTTCAGATGGATGAATGAATTTCATCTGCAATTCTCCGGGCCGCTGTTTCAGGAGTCAGGTATTCCATGGGAATGACCAGATCGGCGATGCGGGCATAATGCGTATGTCTTGAATAAAAAATGGATTTGAGTGAATCACCCTGCTTTTGCGCCGCCAACAGCGGCCGCGGCCATTGGGCAAGCCGCCTTTGTGTCAACTTCCAAGGCGTCATCAGCCAAATACACAAACATTCTTTTCTGAGGACATTTTTGATATTTTGGCTTAAAGGAGCTCCTCCTCCGAGGGAAAGAACCGATTCGTCTGAATTGCGGATCAGCCCCGGAACCAGGTCTTGTTCCAGTTTCCTGAAGCCCGGCTCTCCCCGGATGCGGAAAATTTCCGGAATGGTTGAGCCGGCGGCCGCTTCAATCTCCAGGTCGGTATCTATAAAAGACCGCTTCATCAAGCAGGCCAGTTTTTTCCCGGCTGCCGTTTTTCCGGTTCCCATAAAACCAATCAAGGCAATCTTTTTCCTGGAAGAGGAAGATTCGCTCTTCAAATGATGCTGGAGAGTTTCCAGGGAAAATCCGGATGGTTTAAGGCCGGTGAGCCGGCGGAAGGCAGGAAGGCCCTGGTGGACCAGCCATTCTATTCCGGATAGATAAAGGCAGTGGCCTTGACCATGGAGAAAGGCAAGTCCCGGGTGGGCATAATCCGCTTCCAATATGATTTCCGGGAAATTCCTGCCCGGAAGGACTTCCCGCACATACGGGCCGGGAATGCAGCTGATGAGAATATGGGATTTTTTAGCAAGGACGGGCCATTCCTTCAGCCCGGCGCAGCGGCAGCCCATCTGAAGGGCAGACTCCCGTGCTTTTTTTTCACTGCGGTTCAAAAAGGTCACTGACGCCGCTTTTTGATTTTGACAGGCTAATGCGGCTGCGCGGGCGGCTCCACCGGCTCCCGCAATCAGGACTTTTTTTCCAGCGACGAGGACGTTATGATTTTGAAAGACGCGCTGGACGCCTGCATAGTCGGTATTGGTGCCGTGCCACCGGTTGCCCTGATGAAGGACCAGATTGACCCCGTTGATTTTGTCCGCTGCAGGATGAACGGTGTCAAGGTAAGGCAGAATGGCTTGTTTAAAAGGAGCGGTGATATTGAATCCATGAAGGCGAAGGGAATCAGCAGCAGGCAGGATTTCAGCAGGGCTGCCAGTGGAAATTCGAAGACATGTGAGGGAAAGTTTCTCCGGCAGAAGGGATTGATAGAGCTGGGGGGAGCGGCTGTGAAGCACCGGTTGACCCACCACCGCTGTTAAAAGGAGTTCAGTCATGGTTTAAACCTTTTTCCGGGGAAGCGGCGGCGGATGAGTGCTGTTCAAAAAAAATCCGGATCTGGGAAACCTGAAGGGGAATGATATCCGCCCGGCCGATCCCGGATAAACAGACAAAACGGATCTGGTCCCGCTGCCGTTTTTTATCCCTCAGCACCGCATCCATTATTTTCTCTGCATCCATGTCATGCCGGGCGGGAAGCTGGAGCTGATCCATAAGCCGGTTAATCCGGCGGCAATCCGCCTCTTTGAGTCTGCCTAAGGCATGAGAAATAAAAACCGCTGTTCTCATTCCCAGAGAAACGGATTCGCCGTGGGATAGTCCGTAACGGCTCTCAATGGCATGGCCGAACGTATGCCCGAAATTGAGAATATGCCTGGTTCCCTGGTCGGTCAGGTCCCTTTTAACGATATCCGATTTGGCGGCAAGGCTGGCGACAACGGACTTTTTAACGGCTTCTTTTTCCAAGTGGAACAGATGCGTCCCCTGGATTTCGAGGAAATTAAACAGGGATGCATCGGCAATACAGGCGTGTTTAACGATTTCCGTAATCCCATTGGTGATTTCACTCCGGGGTAAAGTTTTTAATAATTCAAAATTGAAAATGACTTTTTGCGGAATGGCGAAAGTTCCGGCCAGGTTTTTATATCCCTGATAATTACACCCGTTTTTTCCTCCGACTGCAGCGTCTACTTGCGCCAGCAGTGTTGTCGGTACAAAACTGAAAGGCAGGCCGCGCATAAAAGTAGCGGCTGCAAACCCGGTCAAATCACAGATAACCCCGCCGCCGATACCGACAATATGCCAGGTCCGGTCAACATGGTACTGCAAAAATTTTTGATAGAGAAAACGAATGGTATCCAGGGTTTTATTTTGTTCCCCAGGTTTTAAAACAACGGTGGTTTTGAAATCAAAGAGAAAGGGGTGTGCCTTTCTGACATGCTCATCCGTGATGAAAACAGTATGACTGTCCGGCCATATGGAGGAAATTTCAGCTGAATTGTCCTGAAGGATTAAATGTCCCAGTCTTGAATCAGGGGAAATCATTTCCGTCATGCCATTTCCTCCATGAAGGTTCGAAGACGGAGAGCTTTCCGGGTCAGGGCAGTGAATATATCCGGGGTCATGGCCTGATCTTTATCGCACATAGCCTCTTCAGGGCGGTCGTGGACTTCAATAATCAAACCATCGGCTCCGGCCGCCACAGCCGCCAATGACATGGGGGGTATCAGGCTTATGCGGCCGGTGGCATGGGATGGATCCACGATAACCGGAAGGTGGGTGAGCTCTTTGACTGCTGCAACCGCGCTTAAGTCAAGGGTATTGCGGGAATAGGTTTCAAATGTGCGGATACCTCGCTCACAAAGAATAACATTGGGGTTGCCTTCATGGAGAATATATTCGGCGCAGTACAGCCATTCTTTGATGGTGGAGTGCATACCCCGTTTAAGGATTACAGGTTTATTCGCTTTCCCCACTTCTTTCAAAAGGGAAAAATTCTGCATATTCCTGGCGCCAACCTGAAGGATATCCACATAGTCGCACATCCAATCCGCATCCCGGGGATCCATGACTTCGGACACCACCGGCAGGCCGGTCTCCCGCCGGGCCGTATCCAGGATTTTTAATCCTTGAAGCCCCAATCCCTGAAATGAATAGGGGGAGGTTCTGGGTTTAAATGCGCCGCCCCGTAAAATGTGAGCACCGGCGGCTTTGACCTCCCTTGCGATTCGCAGAGTCTGGTCCTCACTTTCCACACCGCAAGGACCGGCGATGACAACAAAATCCCGCCCGACCTGAAGGCGGCCTGCAGGGATCAGTGTTTTTTCTTTATGGGCATAAGATGTCAAGTGTAAATTTTTCATGTTAGAGCCTCCTTGAAAAATGACATGCCAGTTTTTTCCTGAGCGGCGCATGGGGCCGAAGAATCTTATTTGTTGCGAAGCTGAATAACGGTCTCAACTTATTTGGCGGCGGACCTCAGGAGTATATTCGAAGGCGGGGTTTTGGGGTGTGGATATCTATGGGCGCTTAACGCCCATAATAGAAGGAATAATAATAGACAGAAAGGATGTTCGCGGGGATTGTGAACATCTTTTTTTCTCTCATTTCCAAATAAGTAAAGCAGAAAATGCAGATGAAGTCAAGCAGCCTGGATTATTCATGGGCCGGAATCGGAGCGGATGTCCTCGCTGGGGACAAACGCGCGGCGGCGGGCAGAACCAATTAACGGCTTTATCCGTATTAATGTAGAGGAGGATGTATGAAAATCTTATTATGGTTCATTCTTTTGGTTCTGTCCTGGCCGTTGGCGTTGCTTGTTTTGCTCTTGTATCCGATTATTTGGGTGCTGATGCTTCCGTTTCGGCTGTTCGGGATCACAGTTAATGCGCTTTTCGATTTGCTTAAAGCCGTCATTACACTGCCGGCGCGGCTGCTGGGCTATTCAAGATAATTTTTATTTGTGTTCATTTTGATTATTTTTAAGTTTGAAATATACTGTAGCATGAATAGCAAACTATGAAAAAAACAGGAAAAAGCCGCCCGCTTCCAGAACAAAAATCCTCTGCAGGGGAATTTTCCTTTTCGCTGGACAAAACCGGTACCGCATCTGTTCTTAATAAAAAAGTGTGGGCACTGTGCTTGTGCGGCGCCGGGGGGAGCCTTCTGGTTTGGATTTTTCGTTTCTGGCTGGGGTTTTCTTATCCTGTCCCGGTCTGGATGGCTGCTTTTGCCGCCGCCGGCGCCTGGCTGTCCATCATTTTGATGCTGTTAAGCGATACCCGTGCGAAATGGTTCTGGATCATCTGGCTTGGAGCAGGTTTTGGTTTTTTCCTCTTTTTCTGGAGGAATGAAACCGGTGTTATTCTAAGTACGGCGTTTTCCTTTATTTTCCTTATTTTCAGGAAATACAAGCCTTATTCCCATTTGGCCCCGCGGCAGAAATCCGGTTTATTTATCATGGGAATTCTGGTTTTGTTTATGTTGACATTTGGGTTTATTCCTTTCAAATCTATAGAAGCGGCCGGTGGTTCGGCTGAAATTTCTCAGCATGCCGGCGGAATCCTTCTTTTTGGGAAGAACATCACATATTACGCTTTGGCTTCTTTGCGCATTTTTTGGTTTGTCAGCCTGTTCCATCTTTTTGTCCGGATCCGGCTTCATTTTTTGAGAATGCGCGCTAAGCTGGCGGTGATCACTTTATTGGTTGCCGGTGTTCCCTTGTTTCTGCTTGCCACCATGGGCATGTTGACGCTGTACACCGCACTTGGAGAAACCCGGGCCGCCCGCGCTTGCAGTGTCTTGGATCACTGGGCGGAATTATTTGAAAAAAATCCGGATATAATTGAAAACCTTTCCGGGCATACTTTTTCATGGCGGCAGGGAGAACAGCCGCCGCCCGGATTGGAAAAATGGCTCCCTGGTTTTTCTCGTGTGATTTCCTCTCACCCCGAAAAAACTGTTTTGGTCAAGGAACACAATCCCGGGTATTATCTTTTCCAGTCCGAAATCTGGCTGCTGGGATTTGAAAGCATCAACTCCTCCCGGCTCCATATATACGGGGGGCGGATAGACCAGGGGATGCTGGATAAATTAGCCGGTATCATCCGGAGCGACATCCGCCTGTCCTTCAGAAATATGTTTACATTGATGGGAGGAGGAGGAAATGAGGTTAAGTCCGTTGTCATTGAATCGGAATCATCGGCAGGCTCATTGTACGGCCGGTATTTGGATATACCCGGAGAGGAAGCCGCGCTTCCCTGGTGGAGAAAACCCCTGTATTTCGGCATGAGCCATCTTCCGGTACTCTCCTTCCAGGAAAGTGACATTCAAAGATTGAATATTCTGCTGCTGCTGGAGAACAGCCTGGCGGGAATTGTGCATGAATTGACTTCCGAGCGCAATCCTCTCAGCCAGGTCGTATTGTCGGCATTGACGGCCCTGGCGCTGCTGATGCTTGTTTTAGAGTTTTTTGCACTATTTTTCGGCATAAGGATAACATCCGGATTAACCATGGCCGTCAGAAAACTGTATAAAGGGACCCGGGCGATTGCAGCAGGAAATTTAGACACCCGGATTGACATTCCCAATGAAGACGAGCTGGGAGACCTGGCCCATGCTTTCAATGAAATGGCAGTGGCCGTCAAGGAGGGGCGGGAGCAAGCCGTCGCCCGGGAAAGGCTGGAGAGTGAATTGAAAACCGCCCGGAAAATTCAGGAAAGATTACTTCCCCATGAGATGCCGGACATGCCCGGATTTCAAATTGCGGGAACCAGCATTCCCAGTCTTCAAGTAGGCGGAGATTACTTTGATTTTTTAGATCTGGGGGCCGGCCGGATGGGGATTGCCATCGCTGATGTTTCGGGAAAGGGCATACCCGCTGCCCTTTTAATGGCCAATCTGCAAGCCAGCCTGCATGCGCAGGTCCTCCAAAATCTCAATGTTGTGGATCTGGCTTCGCAGCTCAATGAGCTTCTTGTGAAATCGACGGATGAAAATATGTTTGTAACCTTCTTTTTTGGCATTCTGGACCGGGAAAAATCCATTTTTACTGCAGTCAATGCTGGGCACAATCCTCCGCTTTTACTGAAAAGGGATGGACGGATGGAGCGGTTAAAGACGGGTGGTATGATACTGGGTTTCATGAAGGATCAAAAATACAAGCAGCAGGCGGTCGTTTTGGAAAAGGATGATGTGCTGGTTCTTTTTACTGATGGTGTGACAGAAGCTGCAGCCCCCGGAGGAGAACAGCCGCGAACATTCTTTGGAGAAGAAAGACTGATGGATGTCATCCGGAGCTGCCGTCATGGAGATGCTCAAATGATTCAGGCGTCGGTTTTGGATGCCGTAACCCGTTTTGCAGGCGGGACACCCCAAACGGATGATATCACTCTGGTCATCATTAAGCGGATGTAATCCCATCCGGCCGGTATATATATTTCACCCCTTGAATCCCCGCAAAAGGCTATATATCAACGCATATTGCGGTGGTACAATTTTTCCGGAAGGAAGAGAATAATCCAGGTTAGGGGATTATGTCCGGCTGGGATTTTTACTTGCGGTAAAAATTGAAGAGCTGCTTTTCTTCAGGATTCGAGTTGTTCACAAGAAGAAAAAATGATTCAAAGAAGCGGATAGATATATGATCAAGTGCCCAAACTGCCGTCACATAAACCTAGATGGAAACCGTTTTTGCCATTATTGCGGAAAGCCCCTGAGCTCCCGGAAAGGAGAGTCCGGCAATACAGGTATCCCATCCAAAGAAAGACACCGAGTGCATGCCAAAAAAAAAGGGATTCTGCTTTGGCTTTTACTGGTGTTGCTGGCTGTGTCTTTTTTCGCTCTTTATGTCTTAAGGTCCAAGTCCAAAACCGCGGATATTAACATTGAAGATGTGTCTTCTCAATCGGATAAACCGGCTCTTTTGATTCAACGTTTTCAGGTTTCAGCGCTGGATGAAGAGAAGCAAAACATTGGTGATGCATTAGCCTTAGCTGTTGGTGAAAAATTATTCAGCTCCAGAGAAATTAAAGTCCCGTCCGATTTTGAGAATGAGATTTTCCGCGAGGGAAACCGTTCCGGATTGATGAATGGTCCTTCTCGTGCCTGGATATTAGACGGGAGTATTGACCGGGAAGCGGAAAAGCTCAAAGTTACATCCCAGCTGCAGGATTCCCAGGGACGGGTTCATTTTAATTTCAGCTCAACCGTTGAGGACGATGCTCCTTTATTCGAGGCGGCGGATGTCATCGCGCGCCGCGTTGCAGAAAGCCTGGCATTCCGGAGGCTGGGAGGCAATGAGCGCTCATTAAAGGATATAACAACAGCTGTATGGCCGGCATGGATGAATTATACTAAGGGAAAAAAATATTTTTATTCGGGCCGTTGGGATGAAAGCCGGTGGTATTTTAAGGAAAGCGTGTTGAATGATCCAGGATTTGCATTAGGGTATCAGGCCCTGGCTGAAACAGCCGTTATCTGCGGATATCCGGAGCAGGCGTGGATGCTGGGGCAGAAAGCACTGGGCTGGATGGACCGGATTTCTCTCCGCCGGCAGCTTCAGCTTAAAGCGGAAACGTATTTAAAGTCGGAAAAATATATTCAGAAAGCCGGGGATATTTATTTGGAAATAATTCGGATCTATCCCTGGGATACCCGGGCTCGCTATTTTCAATCGGTTTTAGAAAGTCAAACTGTAAATAGAAATATGGGAGAAAATTCCCCCAAAGTTCTTTTTCCGTGGATTGCATTGGCATTCAGCGCGTTCTCCCTGTCTGAAAGGCTGGAGAATTTATGCGCCCAAATACAGGAGAGAGATAATGGTTTTTTACCTGGATCCAGCTTTATACATTCACTTTGCTGCATTATCAAGGGGCAAAATGCGAAGGCGATGGAGCATGCAGAGGCCGGGCGGTCAATAAGTCCGTCAGGGAATTTTGACCGGTTAATTGGTGATATTAATTGGCTTCAAGGTGAGCTGGAGGCAGCCAGGAAACATTACGAAATAAATCTGGACAATTTGGAGCCGGCCGAACGAGTCTGGAGAGGGTTCCGCTTGGGACAGTTAGCCTTGACGCAGGGACGTTTTCGGAAGGCAAAAGAAATTTGGACGGGTACTTTAAAAGTTGCGGAAAAACAAGGCCTGCGCAGCTGGGCATACCGGATCCACTGCAGTCTGGCTCGAATGGAGATTTCCCGCAGCCGTTACAGATCGGCTTTGTCTTTTTCTCAACAGGCTATGAATATTGCGGCCCGGGAAGACGCCCGGGTTTATCCCAGGGAAGGTCTGCTTTGGCAGGGACTCGGTCAAGCAGGATTGAAGCAGTGGAGTGATGTCGATCGAACTTTATCTGAACTGGGGAAAGTATGCCGGTTAAGACCGGATTCTTCGGATATGCGCTATTATTATTATCTTAACGGAGCCATCAAAGCCGCAGGCAATATTTTGGACCGGGCGTTGGAGGATTTTCAGCAGGCCGCCGAGCTTGTTCCGGGTCAGGGGAATCCGTTTGATTTTAACAATGACCAGGCCTTTTTCCTCAATGGATTGGCCGAAGCAATGGAGCAAACCGGACGAATTCAGGATGCGATAGGGATTTATGAGCGTCTGGGCGATTTAACCACCGGACGGATGGGGTATGGAGATATCTGGGCTTTAAGTCTGTATCAGCAGGGCCGGCTTTTTGATAAAATGGAACGGAAAGAAGAGGCCAAAGTGAAATACCAAGAATTTCTGAATTATTGGGCGGATGCCGATGAAGAAACCTGGGAAAAAGATGAAGCCCGCCGCCGTTTGAGTGAAATGAAATCGTGAATGTCATGATGAAAACGCAGCGAAAGAAAATACAGGCAAGACCTGGGCAGCAAATTCTTTTTATCTGCTATGGAAATACCTGCCGCAGTCCCATGGCTGAAGGATTGGCTAAGAAAACATTGGGCCGGTCCATTGTGGTGGAAAGTGCCGGGGTCGATCCCGGTTTCCCGGGAGCTCAGCCGGAAGCGGTCCAGGTTATGCTGAATTTTTATGATGTGGATATTTCGCGCCACCAGACCAGGGGGCTGCATGAAATCGAAGCGGATAAATATGATTGGATAATAGTTTTAGACCGGCATGTTTATGAAAATCTAAAATCACGCTGGGCATGGTCAGGTTCAATCCTCCATCTTTGGGATGTGGATGACCCATTCGGGCGGGATATTCAGGCTTACCGTGATTCAGCACGAATCATAGAAAAATATATCAAAAAATATCTCTCTTCATAATATCTTTTCACTTTTTATTTTTCATGATATTATTATTATAAGAGAGTTTTATGAAAAAACGTATAACTCTTCTTCCGGTTGGTGATATTGAGGGGGACTTGCTGCCATGGCTCGGACGGTCTTTAAAAAAAGTTTTTAATACAGGAATCGACCGCTGTGCAGTTATGAAATTTCCCCGGGATGCATACAATCCGGTGCGCGATCAATATCTGGCGGCCCTCATTCTTATGTGGATGCGTCAATGCCTGAGCCCGGGGGAACAAGAAAAGGTTTTGGGAATAACGGAAAAAGACCTTTATGCCGATGATTTGAATTTTGTATTTGGACAAGCAGAAATGCCGGGACAACTTGCGGTGATTTCCTTGGCGCGGCTCCATCCGTCTTTTTACGGGCATGTAGAAAAACTGAAAATTTTCCGTCAGCGGATGCTCAAAGAGGCCGTTCATGAACTTGGTCATACCTGGGGTATGAAGCACTGCTCCAATCCCGTGTGTGTGATGCATTTTTCTTTGTCCTTAAAGGACACGGATAAGAAAGAGTATAATTTTTGTGATTCCTGTAAAAAGGAATTAAGCAATAAGATGAAAAGCAAATAGCCCGGATAATTATTATCATCAAAGTGCAGAGAGGATAAAGTGTTTTGGGGGCTTTCAGACAGTAAATGAGCGCAGTTTCTCGCTGAGGGGATGTCCTTTGAGCTTCTGCAGCGCGCGGGATTCGATTTGACGGATTCGTTCCCGGGTTACATTGAATTTTTTACCGACTTCTTCAAGGGTGCTTTCACGTTCGTTGCTTAGGCCGAACCGCATTTTGAGGACCTGGGTTTCCTTCTCGGACAGGTCTTTAAACGCATCTTCGATTTGTTCGCGAAGATTGATATGGATAACGGTGTCCGGAGGGGAGGGGACTTCTGCATCTTCAATGAAATCGCCCAATTCACCGTCTTGGTCTTCTCCGACCGGAGTTTGAATGGAAACTGAATCCTGGGTGTTTTCCAATAGTTTTCTCAGCCGTTCCTTGGGTGTCCTTAATTTCCCTGCCAGTTCCTCAAGGGTCGGTTCCCGGCCTTGATCTCTTATAAAGGACTTGGTCACTTTATTGATTTTCTGGAGCTGTTCGGTGACATGAACAGGAAGCCGGATGGTCCGGGACTGATCAGCAAGAGCCCGCGTGATTGCCTGGCGGATCCACCAAGTGGCATAGGTTGAAAATTTATGTCCGCGCCGGTATTCAAATTTTTCCACCGCCCTCATCAAACCAAGGTTGCCTTCCTGGATTAGATCCAGGATATGGAGTCCCCGGTTTTGATATTTTTTAGCGATAGACACCACTAATCTCAAATTGGCAGCGACCATGGCATTCTTGGCTTGATCGCGTATGTACTTTCCTTGATTGAATTGGTCGAGTATATCCCGGTATTTTTTATTCGAAGGGTCATTTTTCATTTCTGCATACAGCCGGGCTCTAATGGAATCAATCATTTTATCCTGATAATCAAGATTAAGGTCAAGACGGCGATACAATTCCCTAATCTGCAGAATAATACGGCCCTTGGTAAAAGTCTTTCGCCCCGGAATTTTTTCCTGCTTTTGCTTGAGATCCCTGATTTTTGATAAGTTTTTCAGAATTTGATTCTTTCGGGCATCAATCTTATTTTGTGACCAGCCTTCCATGGGAACATCAAAAGCATTGGATAACATATCCGGTTCAAGGAAAATTTTTTCTTCAAGTGATAAAATTTCATCCAAGATGTAAGGTGTATGAAAAACCGCGTTATCCATAGCTTTTTGACCCTGCTCGATTCTTCGAGCCAAGGCCACTTCTTCTTCCCTGGATAAAAGAAGAATACTGCCCATTTCCCGCAAATAGAGTTTCACCGGATCTGTTGTGGCTTCGACACCTTGAAGAGAAAGAAGTCTTTTTTCCTGTTCTTCCTCATAGGCCTCTTTTTCTTTTCTGATTTTTGCAAGGATCTGGTGTATTCCTTCGCTGTTATTTATTTTGCTTTCTTTCATTTATATACCCCAATAATTATTTTATGTATAAACTAAAACGAACAAAGTACGATTTTAGTTGCAAGGAATATTAAAAATATCAGATTTCAGATAAAATTTTCTTATAAACCATTAATATAATAAAATACTCAAATTAAATCAAGTTCTTTTTTGAAAAATTGATTATTTCCAAATAGCGGATCATTTCGTTATAATTTTATTTCAGCTCCATATTTTTGAGCCGGCTGCAAATTGAAATTTGTATTATGGACAAAATGAAAAGTTTGTCAAGCAAAAAAATTTAATTCAAAGGGGCGCTTTGAGCGATTATTTAAAACATCTGAAAAAAATCATCCGGGACCATCCCCTGGAAGAAAAGATCATGGTGGTCTCTTCCAACCGGGTAGGAAGGCAGATAGGGGAGATTCTGGCTCTTCAAGGCTTTTCCTGGACCAACCTTCGCTATGCCTCATCCCGGGCATTGGCTATGGAAACAGTCAGTCTGGAAATGGCTGAATCAGGGTTTCGGCCGATTCCGGATGTCACTCAGTTTTTTTTACTGGAATCCATATTCGGTTCGATCAAAAAACAGGGAAAAAAATCTTATTTCACCGGGTTAGAATCGGAGACGGGAATAATCAGGAATTTTCAGCGTTCCATCTCTGATCTTAGACGGGAGGGATTGACATCTGCGGATTTATCCCCCGGTCAATTTGAAGATGAATCCAAAGGACGCGAACTGATTTATATCATTCAGCAGTATGAAAAAGAATTGAATCGGGAGAAATGGCTGGATGAGGCCGGGATTTACCGCTTGGCTTTAGAAAAAATGCCCGAATCCGCATCCATTGGGAATCCATTGGTTTTATATTTTCAAAACAGGGCTCCGGCAGGTTTAACCCGGCGGTTCTTAGAAGCTTATTCCCAAAGACGGATTGTTTGGCTCATTCGTGCCCCAATCGCCGGACTCTCTCCGCCGCGCCGCTACAAGGAAACGGTGAAAACGGATCCGGAGCCGATTGATGCCGTATCACAGATTTATTCCTGGCTGTTTGCACCCGGGAAAGCCCCGTCTTTTAATGAAGACGAAGCTCCGGAGATATTTTCGGCGGTGGGTGCAGTCAATGAATGCCGCGAGATATTGCGCCGGATTTACCGGGACGGACACAGGTTTGATGAGGTGGAGATCATTTATCCCGGGGGAAGCGTGTATGCCTCGCATCTCTTTAGCTTATGCCGGAGGAACGGCATCAACATTTCATTTGCTGAAGGCCTTGAACTGGGTTGGACATCCCCGGGAAAGCTGTTTTTCGGACTTCTGGATTGGATGGAGAGCGGCTATCAAACCAGAATGATCACCCGTTTAATCGGCAGCCGAACCATGGTTTTAGAAAAGAATGTCCCGGAATTAACGCCGGAAGCCGCAGTCGAAATTATTCATGCCTCGAAAATCGGGTGGGGCAAGAGCCGGTATCAGGAACGCCTGGAACATTTAAAAAATAAAAAGGAAAAAATCCAGCCGGAGAATAAAGAAGAGCAGGAGAGGAAGCAAAAGGATCTTATCACCGTATCTGAGTTGATTGTTTTTTTTAAACGCATTTTTGCAAAGCTTCCCGATGTGTCCCAGTCTGTCCGTCTCCGGATGAAGGATTTTTGTGAAAAATTGATTCAGATTCTGAATGAATTCGCTGTCATCAATAACGAAATGGATGAGGAGGCTGTCCGCGTTTTGCAGCGCAGGCTTACCGAAGCCTCTTGGATAGATTCGGAACCTAAAACGAGTGCGGACATATTCAGTTGGGTGCGGAGCCTGGCGGATACGGTTAAAATACAGGCTTCCGCTCCCATGCCCGGCCGGATATATGCGTCTTCCTATACCAGCGGCGGTTTTTCCGGCCGAAAAATCACGTTTGCCTGCGGCATGGACCAGGGACGATTTCCCGGATTCGGCCAAGAGGATCCCATTCTCCTCGATAAAGAAAGAACGGCCGTATCGGAAAATTTATCCCTGAGCACAGATGAGCTGCGGGAAAATCTCTTTGATATTGCAGAACTGTTTGCCTCAATAAAGGGACGGCTGATTCTCAGTTTTCCGGTATATGATTTGGTTGAAGAACGAGAGGCATTTCCCTCTTCGCTTATACTGCAGGCTTTCCGGCTGCAGCAGCGGAATGAAAAGCTTGATTATTCCGAGTTGATGGAAGCCGTATCCCCTGAGGCGGGTTTCATCCCGGACAGTCCGGAAAATGCTCTCGATTCGCCGGAATGGTGGTTTGCCCGGTTATTGGTCCGCGGCCATTTGCGGAATGCAGGGGAATCCGTCCGCAGTCAATATCCCGGTCTGGATGCAGGTCTTAAGGCGCGGGAAGAAAGGGAACTAGAGCGGCTGACAGAGTTTGACGGAAATATCGGTGTTTTGCCGCCGGCCCTTAATCCGCTCGATAACCCGGAAAAGATTCTATCCGCTTCCAGCCTGGAGGAATTGGCGGAATGCCCTTATAAATATTTTTTGCATCATATCATGGGGCTGGAGCCGCCTGAGGAAATAGAATACGACCCGGCACGTTGGCTGGACCCTATGGAACGGGGATCGCTGCTGCATGAGATTTATTGTGATTTTATGACGGAACTCACCCGGAAAGGTGAGCATCTGGAATCGGGCCGGCACCGCGCCCTGATTAAAGACATCGCTGAATCCAAACTGAGTCGAGCTCTCCGGAAAACCCCGCCGCCATCCCAGGCGGTTTATGCCAAGGAAAGAAAAGAGATCATGGATTCTTTGGATATATTTTTGGATTTGGAGTTAATAAATAATGACAGCCGGCCTTTGCTTTTTGAAGCGCCTTTCGGTATGTCTAATAAACAGCGGAGCGTAAAACCGGTCAAAATTCCAGCTGGAGGAAAGACCATATTTCTTCGCGGGATCATCGACCGGATTGATGAGATAGGGAGAAATACATACCGTGTGATTGATTATAAAACCGGTGGATATAAGAAGTATGAAGACCTGGGACAGTTTAATGAAGGCAAGATTCTGCAGTGTGCCTTGTATGCCCTGGCTGCCCGGGAAATAATCCGCTCTTGCGGGTTAAGTGATGCGCCTGAAATAAAAGAGAGCGGCTATTTTTTCCCAACCTTAAAAGGAGAAGGACGAAAAATATACATTCCGCCGCCCAGCTGGGAATCGTTGTCTGATATGCTGGGCGAGCTGTTGACCTGGCTTGAAAAAGGCCTTTTCCCGGTTCATCCGAAAGCCAATTGTCATTATTGCGATTATCAAATGGTTTGCGGCCGCGATACCGTTAACAGAGAGAAAAACAAGTCGGATCCGGAAATCAATAAAATTTTTAATAATTTGAAAAATTATAAATAGGGCTGGTGAATGTGAAAATATCAATTATTGACGAGAAAGCCCGCAGGAAGATAACTGAAGAACTTGAGCGGACTATTCTGGTTGAAGCCGGCGCCGGTTCCGGAAAAACCCGCAGCCTGGTAGACCGGATGCTGGCTCTGCTGCGGTCCGGTGTTTCCACTATCGATAAAATGGCAGCGGTTACTTTCACACGCAAGGCGGCGGCCGAGCTGAGAGGCCGGTTTCAGACCTCTTTGGAGAGGGAGGTCCGGGAGGAAAATGCGGATACGGTTGTTTCCCGGCTTCAGCAAGCCCTGTCCAACCTGGAACAGTGTTATATCGGGACCATCCATTCCTTCTGTGCAAAAATCCTAAGGGAACGTCCGGTGGAAGCGAACCTGGATCCGGAATTTACCGAACTTGATGATATAGACAATCAGGTGTTTCAGGACATATGCTGGTATGAATACCTGATCAAGGTCAGAATGGAGGACAATCAAATATTGAATCAGCTCAATGATGTAGGTTTGCTGCCTGAAGATCTCAAGTCCGCGTTCGATGTCCTGTCGAACTATCCCGAAGTTATCCCGGCGGAAGGGTCATCATTGCCGCCGGATTTTTCTCAAATCAGAGAGAATTTAGATGTTTTTCTGGACCGAATGGACAAACGGCTTCCGTCCCGGAAGCCGGAAAAGGGATATGATAAACTGCAAAAGGCGGTGCTGCGGTGTCTGACCCGGCGGCGGAGCCTTGGCCACAGGAATCCGGTTATTCTCATGGAATCTCTCGAAATGTTGGAGAAGAAGATGGAGGTGATAAAAATCAGATGGCCCGAAAAAGAGGATGCCGAAGCCGCACGGCTTGATTGGGAGCAATTCAAGAAAAAAACAGTGGATCCGGCACTGCAGCAGTGGCGGGAATACCGGCATTCCTTTGTTTTGGATTTTTTAGGCCCAGCCTTGGATTATACCAATCAGCGCCGCTATGAAAAATCCCGCGTCAATTATCAGGATTTATTATTGACGACGACCCGTCTGCTCGAGCAGTTTCCCCGGGTCAGGAAATTTTTTCAGCAAAAATACACGCATATTTTAGTGGACGAATTTCAAGATACGGACCCGGTCCAGGCACAAATGCTTTTTTACTTGACCGGGCAGGAAAATTGCGGGAAGCAATGGTGGGAATTGACGCCCAAGCCTGGATCCTTGTTTTTAGTGGGAGATCCAAAACAATCGATTTACCGGTTCCGGCGGGCGGATATCAATATATACAATTTAGTCAAAAAACGCATTGAAAAGTGTGGAGATATTCTGGAATTGACGACCAATTTCCGTTCGCTGAATGAACTGGGAGAATGGAATAACAAAGTATTCCATGATGTTTTCCCGGATGAATCCAATGATTTCCAGGCTAAGTTTGCGCGTTTGGATACAGTCCGGAAGAACAGTCCGGATGCTTTTTCGGGTGTTCATAAGATTTCCATATCCAAGGTTAAGAGGGACAAAAAAGAAAAAATTGCTGAAGAAGACGCAGGTAAAATAGCAGATTGGATTCAATGGGCCTGCTGCGGAAATATCAAGCTGACCCGTACTTCAGAAGAAGAAAAGCGGGGAATGGGAATGGATGCTAAACCTGGAGATTTTTTGATTTTACTCCGATATAAGGAAAATATGCCGCTGTATGCCGCTGCTCTGGAAAAAAGGGATGTTCCTTTTGAGATCAGCGGAGGCGGGGCTTTTCAGGAAACACCGGAGTTAAACGAACTGGTGGTATTGGTCCGGGCTTTGTTTGATCCCAATGAAGCGGTATCAACAGTAGCGGCGCTGCGCGGTTTGTTTTTCGGATGCAGCGATAGGGAATTACTTGAATTCAAGCAGAAAGGCGGTGATTTCCGGGAGTGGGATCTTTTTTCGGCCAGCCAAAAAAATCCGGTCGGGCCGGCTCTGTCAACCATGTCCCGGTGGCGGAAATGGTTTTTACAGGATAATTTTTCCACCGCTTTGGAAAAAATTTGCGAGGCGTCCGGCTTTACAGCGTATCTGGCTGCTTCTGAACTCGGCAGCAGCCGGGCCGGCAATGTCTATAAAATGATCGATATTCTTCGGTCCCGGGAACAAGAAGGAGGGATGTCTTTTGGAGAGGCTGTGGAATTACTGGAAGAATTAGTTACTCTCAGGGAAGTAGAGGAAATGAGTCTTATGCCGGGACGGAAAGATGCGGTGCGCATCATGAATCTGCATAAGGCTAAGGGCCTGGAAGCGCCGATCGTGTTCCTTGCCAGTCCCAAAGGGATCCAACCGCACAAACCTCTCCGGCATATAAGGCGAACAGGATTGCAGAAACCACAGGGGTATTTTGTGATCACCAAACAGAGGGGCTTTCACCATGATATTCTATCTCAGCCCGCCGGATGGGAAAAAAAAGAATTGATTGAACAGCAATATAAAAAAGCTGAGGAAGAACGCTTGATTTATGTTTCCGCAACCCGGGCGAAAAATGCGCTGGTCATCAGCTCGTATGAAGATATCAAGCTGGACGTCATGTCCTGGGCGGATTTAAGTAAATATGTTCGCGAAGTTCCGGAACTCCGGGGACCTGAAAAACCAAAAAAGCCAGGGAGACCGGGATTAACCATTCCCGGCAGGGAGCTTCAGGACTGGCTGGATGAAAGAGAATTGAAACGAAACGCTTTGAGCCATCCCCGATACCGGATTGAAACCGTCACGTCGCTGGCCAAAATGGATGAAGAAGCACCGCCCCGCGAGTCCGGGGAGGCTGGAATGAGCTGGGGCCGGGTGGTCCATTTTGTCCTGGAAACCCTGGGCCGAAAAAATGTTTTCGACCGCGGGCTTTTGTATCGTACTGCATTGGAAATAGAAGACCGCGACCCGGAGGAAGCCGGAGCTCTGCACAGCCTGATTGAAAGAATTGAACAAAGCGAGTTATGGACAAGGGCCGGCAAGGCGGAGCAGGCTTATTTTGAGATGCCTTTCTCTGTTATGACATCCGGAGAGGAATTGGGCCGGCCTGAAAGAGGGCCGGTGCTTCTCACCGGGACAATTGACCTGGTTTTCAAAGAAACAGACGGGTGGGTCATTGCTGATTATAAAACCGATGAAATATTAGGCCCGATTGAAAGATACCTGGATTACTATGCTCCGCAAATACAGCTCTATAAACGGTTTTGGAAAAAAATATCCGGAGAAAAAGTTAAAGAAAGCGGATTGTATTTCACTGGGGTCCACCGCTGGGTGATCATTGAAGAATGAGTCCGGAGATGGGTTTTAACGGATGGGATCTTCTAATCCTGGCCCTTTATATATCCGGCATGCTTATCTTTGGATTGCTGGCCGCCGGCCGTCAACGAAGCCCGGAAGATTATTTTTTAGGGGGACACAGGATTCCTTGGTGGGCGGTCATGTTTTCTGTTGTTGCGACAGAAACCTCCACTTTGACCTTTATCAGCATTCCGGCTGTCGCCTATACGGGGAACTTGACGTTTTTGCAGATTGCTTTCGGATATCTGATCGGACGCATTGTGGTTGCGGTTTGGTTTCTTCCAAGGTATTTTCAGGGTGATTTATCCACGGCGTATCAGTTTATCGGCCGGCGTTTCGGTTCCGGAGCCCGCCGTGTTACCAGCACCACTTTTATGGCAACCCGGGTCCTGGCAGACGGCGTCAGGCTGTTTGCCGCCGCCATTCCCCTGGTCCTGATATTCCGCTTGGCCAGGGCCGGCCTTTCCGACCTGAATATATATATTTTCTCCATTCTGACCATTGCCGCGGTAACCATGATCTATACGTTTTTCGGCGGAATAAAAGCTGTGGTATGGATGGATGTTCTGCAAATGACGGTCTATATAGGCGGAGCGTTTTTTGCGGCGGCACTTGTCGCTTCACGGCTTTCAGGAGGAATCGGAGAAGCTCTGGCCCTTGCCGGAAACGCGGGGAAATTGGCTTTTATTGATTTGGGGTTTGATCTGAGTCTCTCTGAATTTTTTGCCCGGCCGTATACTCTTATAACCGCACTGACTGGAGGGGCGTTTTTTTCTATTGCGTCCCATGGAACCGATCACTTGATTGTTCAGCGTCTCCTTGCAACCAGGGATCTTAAATCCGGCCGCCGTGCCCTTATAGGCAGCGGCATCGCCGTGGTTTTCCAATACAGCCTGTTTATGTTTATCGGTTTGCTCCTGTTCGGATATTACCGGGGAATTTCCTTTTCTGATTTAGGATTGGCCACAGCGGATGAAGTATTTGTCAAATTTATCGTCGAGGATATTCCAGCCGGATTATCCGGATTGGTGATTGCAGCCATACTAGCTGCGGCTATGAGCACTCTGTCCTCATCCATTAACTCACTGGCTTCAGCGACAACCATGGACTTTTATAAACCCAGATGGGGAACAGACAGTTCCCCAAGACGGGATCTGCATATTTCCCGGATTATCTCCTTAATTTGGGGGCTGATTGTCACTGCATCCGCTTTTGTTTTTGCCTGGCTTCAGCTTAAAGCCGGCAGTGAACAGCCGGCGGCGGTTGAATTAGGCCTAGGAATCGCCTCTTACACTTACGGGGGATTGCTGGGAATATTTACCCTGGGTATGCTGCCTGTCCGCATAAATCGCAAAGACGCCCTTTTCGGATTTTTTGCCGGTCTTATTACGCTGCTCTTTCTGGTCGATGGTCCGGTTCAGAATATTCTTCCCGGAGATGCTTTAACCCTGGCATGGCCGTTATATACGGCCGCAGGAGCTGCAACAGCGGTCATTTCCGGGTGGATTCGGTTTCTGGTGACAAGAAAAAAAGAAGGATAGAGAAAGCATTTCCTCAATTTCGCATGATTTTGTTCGACTAAAAGGGTGCTCGAAAAAAGAAATATACAATGCAAATAAATAAGGATCAGCAGAAGCTTTACTCTCAAACCATGGAAAATGCTTATCAGCAGATGGGAGACATCGAAAAGGATATAGAGGATGAGCTCAGAAAAACCAGACAGGCGCTGAATGAACTTAAAGAAAAAAAGAAGGTTTTTCAGCAGATATATGAGAGTGCATCGCGTCTTTTGGAATTGAATCTTTAATATTTCTTTTTTTAGCTAGCCTGAATTATTCACGGGTCGAGATTGCCGCAGATGCGAGGTGCAGGGTATGAAGCTGCGGCACTTCACCGCGAATGCCCTGCAGCAAATTTTTATTGCGAGGCCTGCGGGGGGGAGCCGCCTGCGCAATGACGAGGAGGCCGATTCGCAGGCCTTAGGATGACGCTGCCGGGTCATTTTCGAACTAATAAGCCAGGCTATTGAATTACCCCCGTCAATATGCTATAAGTACACATTAATATTATTTCTCCCAATCACCCGGAATAACAATCGGAGTGTCAAATTTTCTGCACGCGCGGAAACAATTACCCGGCTTGAGAGAAAGGATGAATCTATATTCGCATTAATATAAGGAGTTTATCATGGCAGATAATCTATATGTCACCTCAACTGAACCCAGAAGCGGAAAATCAGCCATTTCCCTGGGCTTAATGGAAATGCTTTTCCGGAATGTTGACCGGGTGGCTTTTTTCCGGCCTTTTATCCATACCGATCATGACCGAAAGGACAATGATATTAATTTAATCTCATCTTACTTCAAAACGGATCTCCCATACCGGGAGATGTATGGGTATACCTCCGATGAAGCCAACCAGTTCATATCTGCTGGGCGCTATGAAGAATTGCTGGAGGGTATTGTGGCCAAATATAAGGCCCTGGAAGAGAAAAGCGACTTTGTTTTAGTGGAAGGGACCGATTTCCAAGGGTCAACGTCCGCTTTCGAATTTGATATCAATGCCGATGTCGCTAACAACCTGGGCTGTCCTGTGATACTGGTGGCCAAGGCAAATAAGAAATCCCCAGAGGAAGTGATTCAATCCATTGAAATTTCTCTTGATTCCCTGGCGGATAAAAACAGCAATGTCCTGGCTGTATTCATTAACCGGATTGGAGAAAAAGATGCTGTAGTCAAACGGCTGAAGGACAATCCACTGGCGTCAAGTTTTCTTATCTTTACCATTCCCAACGTGAAGACGTTAGACAGTCCACGGGTTAGGGAAGTGGTCGAAGCGCTGAATGCCCGGGTATTATACGGCAGCAACCAAATGAACCGTCATGTGGAGAGTTTTGGGGTTGCGGCCATGCAGATTCCCAACGTGCTGTCCAGGATTGCCGATGGACACATGGTGATCACGCCGGGCGACCGCGCAGATGTGATCGTGGCTTGCCTCTCGGCGTTGTCATCCAGTTCTATGCCCCGGATAGCGGGAATGATTCTGACAGGCGGTTTGATGCCGGAGCCTTCGATTTTGCAGTTGATCGAAGGGTATCATAACGCTCTTCCGATTTTAAGTGTCAAGGAAAACACCTTTGAAGCCGCCCGGAACGCGGATAATGTTCACAGTATCATTTCTCCGGATGACACCAGGAAAATCACCTTGGCGTTGGAGGCCTTTGAAAAGAATACGGATGTTCACAAGCTGAGAGAAAAAATCATTCAAACGGAAGTATCCATCACCACACCCAAAATGTTTGAATACCGCCTGATTCAACGGGCGCGCTCTGACAGGAAGCGGATTGTGCTGCCTGAAGGCGAAGATGAGCGTATTTTAAAAGCGGCGGAGATTTTATCCCGGAGGAGTGTGGCCGATTTAATTTTACTGGGCAATGAAGAAAAAATTCAAGATAAAATTTCCGATCTGGAGTTGGAATTAAAAGATGTTCAGATAGTCGAAATCCAGAAATCAAATAAATTTGAAAGCTATGCACAGAATTATTTAGAATTAAGGAAGCATAAAGGAACCACACTCGTTAATGCCCGGGATAACATGAGTGACCCCAATTATTTTGGTTCAATGATGGTTTTTAAAGGGGATGCAGACGGGATGGTCAGCGGTGCGGCTCATACCACCCGAAGCACGCTGCGGCCGTCTTTTGAATTCATCAAAACTAAAGCGGGATTTTCAATCATCTCCAGCGTTTTTTTCATGTGTCTGGCTGACCGGGTCTTGGTCTATGGAGACTGCGCTGTTAATCCTGAGCCGGATGCGCAGCAGCTGGCGGAAATCGCCGTATCCTCTGCCCAAACCGCACAAACCTTCAATATTGAGCCGCGGGTAGCCATGTTGTCTTATTCCACCGGAGAATCCGGAGTAGGAGCAGATGTGGATAAAGTGAGAGAAGCAACCAGCTTGGCCAGGGAAATGGCAAAAAAACAGGGATTAAGTATTAAGATAGAAGGACCTATTCAATACGATGCGGCTGTCGACCCCGGGGTCGCCCGCACCAAGCTTCCCGACAGTGAAGTCGCAGGCAAGGCAACCGTCTATATTTTTCCGGATTTAAACACCGGGAACAACACCTATAAAGCAGTGCAGCGCTCGGCTAATGCAGTTGCCATCGGTCCCGTAATTCAGGGGTTAAATAAACCGGTCAATGACCTCAGCCGGGGATGTACTGTCCCGGATATCGTTAATACGGTCGCAATTACAGCGATTCAAGCCCAAACAAAATAATCGAAAGGACATTATTATGAAAATACTTGTCATAAATACCGGAAGTTCATCCATCAAATACCAATTGTTTGATATGGAAAATAAAAGAGTTATGGTTTCAGGCCTGGCTGAAAAAATTGGAGAAAAGACAAGCTTCCTGGAACATGAGGCCATGAACGAAAACGGTGAAAGCAGGATGAAAGAGGAAAAAGAGCGGATTGCGGACCATCGCCAGGGACTGAACCGGATAGTTGAATTGCTGATCGATCCGGAATTTGGTGTTATCAGCGAAAAATCTGAAATTACCGCGGTTGGGCACCGGGTTGTCCATGGGGGTGAATCATTTCACTCCTCTACGGTTATTGATGAAGAAGTCAAGCAGGCGATCAAGGAGAATATTCCTTTAGCTCCTCTGCATAATCCACCGAATCTGGAGGGGATTGAGGTTTCACGCAGCATATTTCCCGAAGCACCGCAAGTGGCTGTTTTTGATACAGCTTTCCATCAGACCATTCCGGAAAAATCATATCTCTATGCTGTTCCTTATGATCTATATACCAAACATAAAGTCCGCCGCTACGGCTTTCATGGGACATCCCATGCCTACGTGGCTGAAGAAGCTGCTGATTTTCTCAAAAAGCCGTTTTCCGAATTGAGCCTTGTTACGGTGCATTTAGGTAACGGAGCCAGCATGGCGGCTGTTCAAAACGGCCGTTGTATAGACACCTCCATGGGGCTGACTCCGTTGGAAGGATTAGTCATGGGAACCCGTTCCGGTGATGTGGATCCGGCGATTCCTTTTTTCCTGGCCAAAAACCTTGATCTGTCTCTGGAAGAAATTGACCGGCTTCTGAATAAGGAAAGCGGGCTGAAGGGGCTATGCGGCACCAATGATATGCGGGAAGTGGAGGACCGGGCCGCATCCGGAGAGGAAAGAGCTGAAACCGCTATTGATGTGTATGCGTACCGCATCAAAAAATATATCGGAGGTTATTTTGCAGCAATGGGCAAACTGGATGCCATTGTCTTCACCGCAGGAATTGGGGAAAATTCGCCGCTGGTCCGGGAGCGCTGCTGTCAGAATTTACAGAAGATGGGAATAGAAATTGATGCCCAAAAAAACCAGCAGAAGTCTAAAGAGAACCGGAATATCAGCAGCGGACGTTATCCAGTCAAAATCCTTGTTATTCCCACCAATGAAGAAAAACGGATTGCATTGGAAACAGAAGCCGTTATATTGCAAAACTCAAAATTCAAATCTCAAACCTAATAACCGGCATGGCCGTGTTATCCTGAGCAGGGCTCATTCTTTCCAATATGAAGTAAAAGGATTTGCTCAAAACGATGATTTTGATTATTATTGACTGACGATGCTGCGTATGAAAAATTGGCTTTGGTTTTGTTTTTTGTCCATTTTCTTTTTGTATTCATCTTGCGGAACGGATGAATCCAACCTTTATACCATTGGGATATTTCAAGTTAATGATGCCCCGACTTTGAATGCGGCCCGTACCGGCTTTCTCCAAGCTTTGGAAGACGCGGGATTAAAGGATGGAGTCAACTTGAGGTTGATCATTAAAAACGGATATGGAGATATTGCTGAAGTGCAGAGGATCGCTCAGGAATTTGCAGGACGGAAAGTGGATTTGATCGCAGCGTTTTCGACTCCCTGCCTTCAGGCCGCCCTGCATGCCAGCCGGGATATCCCGATTGTTTTTTCATCCGTAGCGAATCCATACCGGGCAGGCGCCGGTTCTTCCGCTGATGATCATTTGGAAAATGTTGCCGGCATATCATCTCTGGGACCAATCCTGCAAAGCCTTAAATTTATCAAGGAAGTCTTGCCTGAAACCGAGAGATTAGGCACTTTGTGGACGCCTTCTGAAGTCAATTCTGAATATTATTTGGAATTAACCCGCAGCACAGCAATGGAAATGGGTATGGAGATCGTAGATGTTCCTATAGCCAATGCCAGCGAAGTCTTATGGTCGGCCCAGATGCTGCTCAACAAGAATATTGAGGTCATATGCCAAATTTCCGATAATACCATCAATGAAGCTTTCGAAGCATTGGGACAGGTGGCCATTGAAAATAAAGTCCCGTTATTCGGCGGGTTTCTTCTGTCAGCCAGGCAGGGTGCTTGCGCTGCTTTAGGGTGGGATTTTTCCAAAATGGGTTACAAAGCCGGAGAGATTGCCTTGAGAGTCAAATCAGGTGAAAATCCTGGGTCTATTCCATTCCATTATATGGAAGAAGTCAAAATGATTATTAATCTCACGGCGGCTGAAGACCAGGGAGTTGAGTTCTCTCCCGATATAATCAACCGGGCGGATGAAATAATAAAGGATGAGATAGTGGATGTGCCGGAGCCCGATCGTTGAAAATCATTAGCCGAGGTATGAAATATGAAAATATGCCGATTAATCAGCCAGGATAATATTGTTATGGGTTTGGAGCCCGGCAAAAAAGAAGATGTTCTGAAAAAATTTATTTCGATACTGACTGAACGGGGATTGCTTGAAAATTCAGAGGAACTTCTAGGTAAGATTCTGGAAAGAGAGAGCTTGGGCAGCACAGCGCTTGACCAGGATATCGCCATCCCCCATGCCTTAACCAGCCGTATAGAAAAAACTTTTCTTGCTTTGGCCGTGCTGGATAGAAAGATCAATTTTGGCACGGATGAGCCCAAGCCGGTATCTATTCTTTTTCTGCTGCTGGGCGATAGAGAGAATCCCGGTCAGCAATTGAAAGTTCTGGCACATATTTGCCGGCTCATCAAAGAGACGAAGATCATCCAGAAGATTAAGAAAGCCCGGTCTGTCCAAGAGATCTGTGAAAGAATCGATGAAGAAGAAAGCAAAATCGGATGAAACTTTTAGTTCTCATTCTTAATCAGGTTGAAAAACTCGAAGAAGTGCTGGAGGGATTTTTGGAAATCGGAATTTCAGGGGCGACCGTTATCGATAGTGTGGGTATGGGCCAGATATTGTCCCAGGAAGTTCCTATATTTGCCGGGCTGCGATTCATGTTTGCAGGGGCTGAATCACATAATAAAACAATTTTTTCTGTGATCAGAGAAGAAAAGGAATCTGAGGTTATAAATATCCTGAAGAAAATTTTAGGAGATCTTCAAAAACCCGGTACTGGTATTATTTTCACCCTGCCTCTTGATTTGGTTGAGGGACTAAAACCTGAAATGAAGTAATGCCATGCAGGCCATTTATGCCTTTGCTCTGCTGATTTTTTTTGCGGTTTTGGGGGCAAGATTTTTTTATCGCGGGGGCCGCTCCTTTTCTAATTTCCGTTTTTTCTTTTATTCAGGGCTTTTTTACATATTCCTGGGATTGCTGCTGGGATCCTCCGGTTTGAATATTCTTAACGAACAGGTCCTTAATGCATTCAGTCCTATTATGGCTTTGGGCTTAGGCTGGATTGGATTTGTCTTTGGCTTCCAGTTTGAAAAGCGTTATTTAAAGCGATTCAGCATAAAATATTATTACCTGTCATTTATGCTTTTCATTCTGACCTTTATTCCCGGTGCCGTCATTATCTGGATTATTCTGAACAAGTTTTATCCCGGGCAGCCTTCATTTTTACTTGGGGGAATGGCTGTCTCTTTGGGGCTGCTGCTGACTTTGCATTCCCCGATGATTCTCAATGCTATGGCACCCTTTGTTCCCTGCCGCAATAAACACTTCTATCTGGCCCGTTTTCTTGTCAGTATCGGGAGTTTCTGGGGGATTTGCGGCCTGGCGGTTGTGGTTTCTTTTTTGAGATTTCCCTTTTCCAGAGACAGCATGCTGCTTAAAAGCATTATTATTCTTATTGCAGCAACATTATTTTCCGCCTTAATGGGATTTTTGTTTTATCATATGACCCGGATGCGGCATTCGGAAAAAGATCTTTTAGTCTATATTTTAGGCGCGGTTTTTTTTGTTTCCGGGACCGCTTTTTATTTTAATCTGATTCCTTTATTCGCCTGTATGGTTTTGGGGATATTCTATTCCAACCTCACCCGGAAACATGCAAAAATTTATACGCTTCTGCTGTCAACCGAAAAACCTCTTTTTATCGTATTCCTGATTTTGATTGGAGCATTTTGGGAATTGAATTTTTCTTGGGAAGTGGGTGTTCTGGTCACAGTGATGCTGGCTATGGAGTTGATTTTGCATATCCTTCCCATGCCGCTTTTGGAAAAAATACTCAAGTTCCCGGTTTCTCTTCCGCATATTTTCGGAAACTGCTTATTATCCTCCGGTGGATTGGGCGTTGCTTTTGCCGTCAGCTTAAAGCTGAATTATCCTGTTCCCCTGATTGATATTTTTTTATCTGTTTCCCTTCTTATGATTATCTTGAGTGAATTTCTCAGCCCGTGGGCTATCCGGACAGCCTTATTCCGCTTGGAGAAGAGATCATGACCTATTTTCTCATGATTATCGTCTTTTTTCTCATGGCGTTCATGAAAGCTCCGTTTATGGAGCCGTATATTGATCCCCGTCATAGCATTTCAATTGCCCTGGGCTTTATTTTGCTTTTTGCTTTTCTTGCGGGAAAAAATATCAAGCGGATTAAACTCCCCCAAATAACCGGATTTCTTTTAGCCGGAATCCTTTGCGGCCCTTATCTCATGAATTTTCTCAGCTTGGAAGACGTTAAAAACCTCCAGCTTTTTGACGGCTTGGCCTTGAGTCTGATTGCTTTGGCTGCGGGCGGAGAGATGAAGATTCATCAGCTGCGAGGCCGGATGAAAGGACTGTCATCTATTGTGGCCATGCAGACATTAATGATTATCGGAGGATTTTTAGCCTTCGGATTGGCTGCGGGGTCTGTATTCGGGATTTTTTCCGGGAAAAGCACCGCCCAGCTTATTTCCATTTCACTTTTGATGGGAACTCTTGCTACAGCGACTTCGCCTTCCACAACTTTGGCGGTTTTGATCGAAACCGGGTCCCGCGGAAAATTGAGTGAATTGATTCTCAGTTCCGCTGTGGTGAAGGATTTTTTTGTCATTGGGCTGTTTGCCTTCAGCCTGACATTTTCCAAGTCGCTGGTTTCCGAAAACCAGCAGTTTGACTTTGGGTTTGTCGGACATATTATTAAGGAAATCGGGGGTTCCGTACTGCTGGGGATTATCATTGGAGCCGCTATTATTCTGTATATGAAATTTATTAAAAAAGAAATGACGGTTTTTATCCTGGCAACAGCCTTTTTATCTTATCAAATAACGCATAATTATGGTTTCCATCCTCTTCTGATCAGCTTGATCGGGGGATTTGTGGTTCAGAATTTTTCTCCTCACGGGGAGGAATTGATTAAGGCGCTGGAAAAAGTTTCCACTCCGGTATATGTGATTTTTTTCGCCATTTCGGGGGCATCCCTTAATTTAGATGCATTACAGCAGAGCTGGATGCTGGCCTTGGTGTTGGTGTTATGGCGGGCTGGTTTGAAATATACCGGGACTTTTCTAGGAGCAAAATTATCCAAAGAAGGCAGGTATGTGCAGAAATGGGGATGGAGCGGTTATATATCACAGGCGGGTGTCGCTCTTGGAATGATTATTGTTATCGACCGGAATTTTCCCGATTGGGGGGACGAATTCCGGGCCGTAATGCTGGCGGTCATTGCGATCAATCAAATTATCGGGCCCGTTATGCTGCAGCGGCTCCTGATCAAATCCGGCGAAACCCAAACATCCTGACAAACGTGGATGTCTCAAGCCGCCTTGCTCTTCTTGAGGGGTAACGAATTTTTATGTCATTGCTGCATTTAGACCCGCCTTCCGCTCCACGCAGTACTCCTGAAGCGGGCAAACGAACGCAATGCTGTGTTATCATGACAATGAATATGAGAAAGAAGCAAAAATGAAAAAAGTCTTGCTGTCTATCGCCGGATTTGATCCCAGTGGAGGTGCCGGAATTTTGCTTGACATACAGGTTTTCACCAAACTGGGATTTGTTGGAATGGCGATTCCCACTGCGGATACGGTACAGAACACTTCAGTTGTGAAGGATATGCAGCCTCACAGCAAAGATCTTTTGCGGCGGCAATACCAAATTCTTAAAGAAGATGTTTCTATTTCAGGAATCAAGGTCGGAATGATCGGAAGCAGACCCAATTTGGCGGCAATTGCGGAGATTCTTTTAGAAAACCAGGGAATGCCTATTGTAGTGGATCCGGTTCTGGTCTCAAGTTCCGGTCATGTGCTGATGGAAAAAAAGGCGGCAGGAGATTTCCTCTCTGTATTATCCGGAAAGATGTCGCTGATAACTCCTAATTTGAAGGAAGCAGGCTGCCTCTCGGGTGCAAGAGTCCGGAATCTGAGGGATGCAGCGGCCGCAGCCAGGATTATTTATTCACGAACTGGATCGGCTTGTTTAATAAAAGGAGGTCATTTTCCGGGTGACCCGGTTGATATTCTTTTTGACGGAAAAGAGGAATTTCATTGGAAGCGGCCAAGGCTCGAGGGAGACATCCATGGCACCGGTTGTTTTTTATCCTCGGCCATCCTTGGGTTCATGGTGCAGGGAATGGCTGCAGCACAGGCGTGCAAAGAAGCCGGAGAATGGATCACCCGCGTTATTGAAAAATCCGTGAAATTGGGAAAAGGGAGAAAAGTAATTATCTTTACCGCTTAGATGGTTTATGATATTATTTTCATAACATATGAAGAGGTCACACATATTTGTATCCGGCCGGGTCCAAGGGGTTGGTTTTCGGGCTTTTATCCAAAACGCGGCCTATTCTCTGGACTTAACCGGTTGGGTGAAAAACCTGCCTGACGGCCGGGTGGAAGTTTTAGCCGAGGGTTCGGAAGAAGATATTCATACATTGATTGATAGACTGAAAGAAGGGCCTATTGGTTCCCGGGTCGATAATGTGGATGTTAATTGGGAAAAATACCAGGATGATCATGAAAAATTTCGGATTGCATGGTAAGCGGGCAGGAGATAATGATGTTTAAAATAGAAGAGAAAGAGCAGCACAATGTGGATGTTTTTGATGGAGTTAAACGCATTACTCTTGCTTGCGGGAAAGACATCCTGATGGCCAAATTCGAATATAAGAAGGGATCCGCCGTTCCCCCCCACAAACATTCCTATGAGCAAGTGACAACAATTCTCAAGGGTGAACAGAAGATCATTATAAAGAGTGATGAAGCAAGAGAAGAATTTGTGGTTAAAGGCGGCGAATCTTATGTTGTTCCTGCCAATTATGAGCACGAACAAATTTCTCTTAAGGAAACCGTCACCATTGACGTGTGGAGTCTTGCCCCTTGAAAACGCCCTGACTAATCAGGAAGTCCTTTTCTGAGATTCAAGAAATTTATCCCTGCATTTTTCAGAACAGAAATAATGGATTTCCCCATTGAGTTTTTCTTTGACGGCATCTTCTTCCGGAAGGTAGGTGTTGCAAACATTGTCCTTGACCATCATTCCGGTTTTCCGGGATGATGGAGACACTCTTTGGCTTGCCTTTTGTATCCCTTGAAAAAATTTTATCAAAAGATATATGACATATCCAATCAGTGCATAAAATACTATTCTCAACATCATTTGTCGTTTCCGGCCGGGTGCCGGTATCTCTTTTTTTGCCTGAAGTAAAAGCGGCTCGTAAAATATCCACTTTAGATGATTTGCCAAGCTATGTCAATGCAGGTTTTCTTTTACTTGATTCCGTTAACAATCCCGGTTAATATGATGAAAGCATGGGAGCATAACATGAATTCAAATTTTGGCGGAAGGAGAAAGTGATGGATTTTTTATTATCGGATGAGCAGAAAATTCTCAAGGAATCCATTCAAAAATTCACACAAAAAGAGATCGGACCGCTCGTGAAAGAGAGTGACCGGGAAGGTCGATGGCCGGAAGTGTTCACGCGAAAATTAGCGGAAATGGGACTTTTGGGGATCATAATACCTCCGGAATATTCGGGAGCAGGCTATTCAAATCTTGATTATGTCTTAATTTTGGAAGAAATAGCAAAAGTCGACCCTTCCGCGGGGCTGGTTGTAGCGGCGCATAATTCTTTATGCAGTAATCATCTTTTCCTGTATGGTTCAGATGTACAGAAGGAAAAATATCTAAACCGGCTGGCTGCCGGAGAAACATTGGGGGCATGGGGACTTACTGAAGCCGGCGCCGGGTCGGATGCCGCAGCCCTGAAAACGCGGGCCGAGAAAAAAGGTGACCGCTGGATCCTTAATGGTTCGAAAATCTTCATAACCAATGGTTCTATTGCGGAAATTCTCGTCATTATAGCGGTAACGGATCCGGAAAAAGGACGAAAAGGTATATCCGCATTTATTGTTGAAAAAGGGATGAAGGGATTTTCAGTCGGGAAAAAGGAAGACAAAATGGGAATCAGAGCCGCAGATACAGCTGAACTTGTATTTGAAGATCTTGAAATCCCGGAAGAAAACTTACTTGGCGAACCCGGTTCCGGCTATCGGCAGGCTATGAGTATCCTGGACGGAGGCAGAGTGAGTATCGCAGGATTTTCTCTCGGCGTTGCAGCAGGAGCGCTGGAAGCCAGTTTGAAATATTCCCGGGAGAGGGAACAATTCAGCCGTCCCATCTCGAGCTTCCAGGCGATACAGTGGATGCTGGCGGATGGTTTCACTGAATTGGATGCGGCCAGGCTGCTGACCTACCGGGCGGCATTTTTAGAAGACCTGGGAAAAAAGATCCCGAAAGAATCGGCGATGGCGAAATTATTTGCCAGCGAATTGGCCGTCAAGGTTTCCAACTGGGCTGTCCAGATTCACGGCGGATACGGATTCAGTAAAGAATATCCGGTGGAAAAGTTTTACCGGGATTGCAAGCTGGGAACAATTGGGGAAGGAACATCTGAAGTACAGCGCTGGATTATCGCGCAGCAGATGCTTTCCGAAATTTAATTTGAATGAGCCGGGATGAATATGGATATAGCTGAGGAGATCCTAAGGGGGAATCCCCGTGCAGTCGCAAGGGCTATTTCACTGATCGAAAATAATCATAACCGGGCGCGGACAGTGATGAAAAAAATATTCCCTTATACCGGCCGTTCCCTGATCCTCGGCCTGACCGGCTCTCCCGGTTCCGGAAAGAGCACTTTGGTGGATCAGATGATAGAACGGTTTCTAAAATCCGGTCATAAAGTCGGTATCATTGCAGTTGACCCATCCAGTCCCTTTACCGGAGGGGCAATTCTCGGTGACAGAATCAGGATGATGCGTCATTCTATAGACGAAGATATATTTATCCGCAGCATGGCCACCCGCGGGCATTTAGGCGGTCTGGCCAAGGCAACCGGTGAAGCGATTTCTGTTTTGGAGGCATCAGGAAAAGATATTATTATTGTCGAAACAGTAGGGGTCGGCCAGGATGAAGTTGAGGTGGTTAAGCTGGCTGATATGGTTGTGGTGGTCTTGACTCCAGGGGCTGGAGACGACATCCAAGCCTTTAAAGCCGGCATTATGGAAATCGGAGATATTTTTGTTCTCAATAAAGCGGATTCACCGGAGTCGGATAAAACCGAGCGGCAAGTGCGCGCCATGCTGGAGCTTGGTTTGAGCCAAGCGGACATTCCGCCTGTGATTAAAACTGTTGCGACAACGGGCTGTAATGTTGAAAAGCTGATTGCGGAGATTGATACCTTACGGAACAGCCGGAAAGATTCGTTGCGGGAAAACCGGAAAAAACGCCTGATCTTTTGGATGCTGAAAGACCTGATCAGAGAAAGAATCTATGAACTGATCATGGGAGGCATAGACGAGCGGGATTTTGAAAAATATGTCGAAGATATTTATTCCAGAAAAATGGATCCGTATACTATAGTGGAGCAGTTTATGAACAGAATGAAAGGACAAACGGAATGATAAAAAATATTGATCACATAGGAATCGCTGTTCGGGACCTGGATGCGAGTATAAAAAAGTGGTGTGAAACATTTGCTCTGCCTCAGCCAACAAAGGAAAAGATGGAAGAGCGGGGGGTGGAAGCAGCCGCCTTGAAAACCGGAAGGGGACCCGCTTTGGAGCTCATTGCACCCGTGGGCAAGAATTCTCCGGTCAAGAAATTCCTTAATAAAAAAGGAGAAGGTATCCATCACTTCTGTTTCCTGGTTGAGAATCTGGACGAATCAATCCGGGAGATGAAAGAAAAGGGAATACGTTTTATTCAGAAGGTACCTGTCAAAGGGACAGCTGGAAGCCGAATCATATTTATCCACCCGGAGAATCTTTCCGGAGTCCTGATTGAGTTGAAAGAAAAGGGCTCACGGCCCTTTGATTATTCGGTTTATTGATCTGAACCATACCGGAAAAAATTCTATTTCTGCTGTATTTCCAATCTGAAATCCAGCTAGGGCCTGCGCTCCATTCGGATTTGCAGCGCCATTCACAATTTTAGACGTTTTGCAGGATTTCAATAGCTTAAGTCGAGAATTCTTTCGGCGAATTCCCGGGCTTCATCAAGATCGTTTTTATCCGGATGATTGCCGGCCGAGGCTGCCATTTCGGCCCAAGTATGATGTTCAGGTGTTTTTTCAAATTGTTCCATGGCCTGATGCGAAACTTTCCCGCGGCAGGAAAAAGTCCCCAAAATTTGTGCGCCGGCTGCTAGAGTGGAGGCATATTCAAGGGCTTCTTTTGATAAAGGATTTCCCCGGAAGCTGCCATGAGTGGAAAAAAGTGCGATTTTTTTCCCGGCGGGAATGCTGCGAAGAATTTTTTCCATAAAAAAAGGCACACTGTGAGAGTAGACAGGAAATCCGATGAAGATGAGGGTGTGGTTTTGCAGATCTTCTTCGCCCAGTTCTTCGACCGGTTTGATATTTTTGGTGTCATTCACTTCGTCATAAATCGCCTGTGCGACTTTTTCTGTGTTTCCGGTTCGACTGAAATATGTCACTAATACTTTAGCCATGGAATGATCTCCCGTTTATAGTTAGAATTTAAATCGGATTCCCAGTTTTATGGAATAATTATCAAATTGCAATTCGCCCTGTCTTAAGTTGCGAATGTGGGATTCATCCGGAGGGCGCTGATGTCCGCTCAGAACGGAATAGTATTGCTCCAGCCCCCATTGATTGCTTTCATAATAATAGAGAGACGCCTTGCCGGATTCCGAAAAAGCGGTATCTCCCAGAAAACCTTGGTATGAATGCGGGCCTTTGAACCCGTCCGCAGTGGACCAGACCTGTTCGCCTTCCAAGACGACCGCAATATATTTGATGATATCAAATTCCGCTCCAAGTGAGATATAGTATCCCAGTGCTTCTGAATTGAATGTTTGATTTTTTTCATACCAGTACTCATAAATATTCGAGCCCCGGGTAATCTCAGCGGTATAATTGTCCTGAAGGTCATATTTATAAAAAATGATATGTCTTCCTGCCTGAGCTGTGACATAAAGTCCCTCTAAGTAGGGAATGGGATAGGTATAGCTGAGCCCGATTTTGAGAGGTGTTGCGGAAATTTTATTGCTGATAAACTGAGTTTCCTGAAGACCAGTGGATGGATTAGCAAATTCAATCCGCCCTTCTCCCGATGAGGTCAGGCCGCTGCCCGCTATGTTCAATGCCAGACCGGCCAAAACAGGTATCCTGAGTTCGATCTCCAATCCGGCATCGTAATCAAGCGGAGTGAAACCTCCTTGAATCTGCCCCCCGGCAGCCTGCTGCCAATCCGTCCAGAGTTTATTGAAGGAATTAACCCATTCATTTATATCGCCTGGGGCGGCACTGTTGCCGGCATAGCAAAACTTTATGCTGATATAATCTTCAGCCTTTAACGCGGCTCCCCAAAAAATCATTGAGAACAGGAAGACCCACATGAGTATCTTTTTTTGCATTGTCATACTATTTTACATAAATGTCTAAAAATATCCAATTTTCCTGTTGCGGTCTGAATTATTGCTTCTCTTTATATTTCGGGAGAGTAATCAAGAAAGACATTCCTTTCTCTTGATTAATAAGTGCCTGAATACCCCCGTCATGATCAGTGATGATTTTACGTGCAATAGGAAGGCCTAATCCGGTGCCGCTTTCTTTAGTCGAAAAATAGGGTTGAAAAATATAATCCAGATCTTCCCGGTTAATACCTTCACCGGTGTCACTTATGAGTATCTTAACCGCATCCGGCAATTCATGAAGCGCGAATGATATAATCCCCTTTTTATCAATGGATTCAATCGCATTTGTAAAGATATTGCGCAGAACGATTTTAATTTTGGCGCGGTCTGCGAAAATGAAAAAATTATGGCCATGGCAGGTTTTTTTTATTTGGATCCGTTCCGGCAGAATATTTTGGTAGGGACGGATTGTTTCTTCTAGTAATTCTTTCAGGTCAAACGGCGCTTTATTTTCGGTTGCCTGCCGGGATGTTTCCAGAAACTCCTGGGCGATCCGCCTGAGATTTTCCACTTCAGAAACAATGTAGGATGTGGACTCTTTAAGGGTTTTTTCGAAATCCTCCGGACGGTCTTCATAAACCCGGAGGAGATGTTCAGCAGATAATTGAATAGGTGTCAGCGGATTTTTAATTTCGTGAGCCACTTTACGGGACATCTCGGCCCAGGCCAGTTTTTTGCTGATGTCTGTCAGTTCCTGCTGCTGCTTTTTCAAATTCTTAACCATAGAATTGAATCCATCGATCAGGTTTTTCATTTCATCCTGATGGGAATAGGGAATGATGATGTCCAAGTTTCCTTGACCGACTTCCTGGGTGACGGCTAAAAGCTTATGGATAGGATGGATGATGGTTCCTCCGATCCGCCGGGCGAGAACCAGGATGGCTGCTATGATGAAAAAAGTTAAAAAAAGTAAGAATTCAAACAAATCCCGGGTGAATTTTCCAATTTCCTGTTTTTCTAAAGGAAAAGGCAGAGAAATCAAAAGAACAGAGTCCTGAAAGCTGTAGGGGACCGTGAGTGTATGGAATGAATATTCGCCGATTTGCTGGGTTTCAGTATAAAAAGGATTATTTTCATATTGAATTTTATAGTAGATTTCACCTTTGATAAGTTCCGGCAGCAGGCCGTAATCGAAAAATTCTCGGTGGCTGCTCGAGGTCAGATGACCATTGAGATATAGATTAACATCATTACTGATAGTGGAGCTGATCCACATAACCATATTATCGGGCGGGATGGTCAGGCTTGTTTGTTCTTCTTGTTGAAGAAAGATAAAATCTTCCATAACCCTGCGGGCAAAACGGGCATGGGACTCGGTTTCTTCTGTTATTTTTTCCGTAAACACACTAGCGAAAAAATCACGTGCTGAAAATGTGAATATCAATAAGGGAATTATGGAGATAAGAATCAATGAAAGGTAGACCCGGTTGGAAAAGGACCAAAAAGGGTTTTTCAAGCGGCCGGACAGGAAAATAAGATAATAAAGCAAGAGGGCGATCGAAATAGATGCACCGTAGAGAAAGAACAGCTTCAAAAATCCAACCGACAGGTCAATAAATGATTTCCGGGGAAGAAATAAAGCATAAATGCGTTGATGGTGATCAAAGAGAAGCGCCTGGAATTTTTTCCCTTTATCAGAGATGGGCACCCATATCGGTTGAGGAGAGCGCATAACGTTGGTTATGACTGTGGAAGGAAGCCCCTGAGATAATTTATGTGGGTTGAAAAGGATATGTCCGTTCCGGTCGAATTGAGCGAAACCCAGCTCCAAGTGCTGAAGTGAAGGCATGGAAGTCGGTTTTAAAAGTTCGTAATAAGGATTGGCGGAATAAAGAAAGGGGAGCATATCATTGTCAATTGAAAGAATGAGCCGAATTCTTCCCAAGTATTCCTCATTATCAATATAATCGCGGTATCCGATGACATACTGTTTTTCGTTTCCCAGTACAGAAAAATTTTGAAAACGGACCGTCCATTCTCTTGATAGGGGAAGAGCTGAATCCTGAAAAATGAACTCCGGTACGTTTAATGAAAAACGGGACAGGATGCTTCCCCTTGGGCCGATAAATTCCAAGCTGGAGTACCAATTGAACCGGGCTATTAATGTATTTTCCCATAGCGAACGGGCGGGATCCGGAGGCATCCTGTTGCGGAAAAAGGAATTTATCATAGCATTGCTGTCTTCAAAGACCGGAATGGATTGTTCTATCAGATAGGCACCCCATTTGTCCTGAGAAACAATGCTGTTGTGTAGAGAATATTCAAGAATGGATTTATTTTTTTTACTGGTTCCGATTTGAATGCAGACAAATATCAGTAAAGTCGAAATGAGAATGCCGGCGGCGATCAATTCCTTTTTATACTTGATTCGGGGAAATTGAACTCGATGCCAGGCCCAAATCACGACCATGATTTGCAGCCCAATCAGGTAGCGTGGAAGATTGAGGGGAGGGAAAACAAGGAGGCCGGCTGCGGTAATGAGGATGATGATATAAAAAATGTGCTTTGTAAATGAAAAAAAGGATCCAAATCTCAGGATGATTTCAACTAAAATCAAGATACCGATATAGGCAAACAGGATATCGAGATGGAGTAAAAAGAAAGAAAAATCAAAAGAGAAACGCAATAAATACCGGGAGGAATTAAAGACCAATTGAATCAAGGAGGACTGAAAATAAAACAGGGCTCCAAATGATAATGCTATTGCCGGAATGAGAACCAAAGCTTCGGTATACCAGGGCCGCTGAAGGTTCCCTCGCTGAAGTTGGGAAGACAATATGCGAAATAAGAACCCGGTCAGAAGTGCAAAGAAAATCGAGGTTAAGAAAATATCCCCGGGTGACTGGGTAAGGGGACCAAAAGAAATAAAACCTGCAGCAGAGGGAGAGAAGATGGATAAAGATTGAATTTTTTGCAAGCGGCTTATGGGGATAAAAACCGCCCGCAATCCGATTAAAATCAAAACAACGGCCAGGATCTTTGTCAGAGGCGGTTTTTCTTGAGATTCAATAATTCGATAAAGATATATCATTATGCAGAATAAACCGGCGAGGATGAAAATGAATAAAAAAAGGGAAAGGTCTTCTTTGCGCGCTGATATACGTGCGGAAGCAGGGGGTGAACTTAACGTTACCGTCGCTACGATGTCCTGGTTTTCATTGCGCAGAGGAAAAAAAATGGTTTGCACTTGATCTTGAAGCCGGGGCTGCCCGATATATTCATCCCGATGGCGGGCGAACAGCCTCTCAAATCCCGTGATATCTTCCCGGAAATCCCAATAGTCAATATCGAAATTATCTGCTGAACTGGACGAGATAAAATGATATTCCTGCAAGTATCGGGCCTTAAATTCGGGAAGAAACGCCAGCAGACGGTAAATAAAAAGATAACCTTGGCTTATTTTTTTGTAAGAAACCAAATAATGGGAAGCCTTATGGGTGAGTAAATAAGTTGATTGTGCGGAAAAAGAAGAAATGCCGTCTTCCCCGGAGAAAAATGCCGGTCCGATATCAAACACCTTTCCCGCCCAGAGGGTCAGTTTGCCGGAAGAGTGATATACAGCCGCACCTTCCATATTCTCTATGGAATTAATTGAGGTGAGAAAATGAAATAATTCCGGGTTATTTTGGGGAATATCGTCCTTTGAAATTCGCTGGTGTTTCTGATTGATTTGATCCAGAATCTCCTGGAAATCTTCCTTGATATGATCGGAGCGGTGCCGCAGCTGTTCCAGGCTCTTTTGATAATAATCGGAGGATACCATCCAGGGTTGAATGAATGAAAAAACCCACATCAGGAGAGCCGCACTAAAAAAAACGGCGGAAAAAACCAACAACCGGGAGGGATGCCATTTTTTTATATTTTTTCGGCTTTGATTTTTGTGATTATCCATTCTGGCAATCCCCTCTTATCTGAAGAGGGCTCTTTGGTCATGGAAAAAAAGACCAAAAAAACATTTTGATTTTTATTTCTTCGGTTACGAAAAGACCACCGGGTTTTTAAAATGAAATATTTTCCTTCGGGCTGCCCGGGGACGGATTCGGTATAAAACTCGAAGGTGACAAAGGCGGAAAATATTTTTTTAAAAAACAGGTAGGCCTGTTGGTCAGTCAATAAGTCGGAGAAATCAATAGGCTCGGGAAGAGAAACCAAAACATGCCGGTTTTTGGGGAAATGGGGGAGGAGAAGCTCCGGATTATTTTGCAGGAAAGCGCGTTCGATATCAACAGTGCTTTGAGGAAACAGCGGGAAGGTGAGTCCCAGACACAGGCCGATGACAACAAGCAGGCATCTCATTTTTTCCAGTTTAACATAAACGCGTCTTGTTCGCTATTTTCACCGGCTTGATGGGAAAAAGAAAACCATTGTAATGTAACGGAAATACATGTAACATAATTACAGAATACAAAGAAAGGAGACTGTCATGACCGAAAATCAGGATGAAAAAGGACATGATAACCGGGATCCGGAAATGGAAACCGAGGAAAAAACGGATGAGAAGGGAAAAACAAAGTCGAGAAAAAAAAAGCTGGACGATTTGGGAGACCAGGTCGAAAAATTTGCAGCCCGGACAGCAGATTCTATCCGTAAGGGTGTGGAAAAAGCCTTATCTTCCAGGAATACCGTTTTGACAATCCGGGTTAATGATGAAAGCAATGAAAAAATCAACCGGCTTGTTGAAACCGGTTTATTTACCAGCCGATCGGAAAGTGCGGCATTTTTGATTCAAGCGGGAATCAAATCCCAAGAAGCCCTTTTTGATAAAATCGAAAGTAAAATTCTTCAAATCGAAAAAATCAAAAGCGAACTTAAAAAGATTGCAGTAAACGAAATAAGCAGCGAAACGGAATAAATGATAATTATTTTTATTCTTCGGTCTTTTCTTCTATTTCAGCTTCTTCGGCTTCGATTTCCAGGCTTTTGGTGCGGGCGGCATCTTTAATGCTGCTGATTCCCGCAACCAAAGCGATCAGGCCGCCGAAAAAGAGAATAGGAGGAATACAGCCTATTACAAGGTCCCGAAAGGGTGCGAACCAAATAATAGCTAAAACAACACCACCCGCCATTGCGGCAAGCCCTAATAAAATAGCCAAGAATTTACCCATGAAATATCCTCCCTACTCATTTGTATTTTTATCAAGACAATTTCTCAAAAATTATATCAAATGAAATGACAAATTACAAAAGAAAAAGAAAATTCCACAACTCATCCGGATGACTTGAATCCGGCGAATGGGTTTGACATAAAATAATATTGTAAAATCTGGTAGAACAAAGCAGGCTAAGATCCTTCCCTTCGCTCAGGATGACTCTTTTGTGTGTCATTTTCTAACCTGGATTATTCATAAAAAAATTGCTAATGTTATATAATACATCCTGATCAATGAAAATGAATCCACCTGTCATCCTGAGGCCTGCAGAGAAGACCAGGACGACTTTCTGCGGCTTCTTAGTAAAGAGTAAAGAGTCAGGAGATAAGAGTCTTTTATTTAAACGCGAAGTATTAAAGCGTGGTGAAGAGGCTCGTTGTCTTACACGAGCGATTCACTATTCACGATTTACAACCCTTCTGAGAAACGAGGCAGGACAAGATCCTTACGGCCTGCATCGCAGGTCTCAGGATGACTCTGGCGGGTCATTATCGAACAAATAACCCAGATTTAGGTTAAAGGAGGACTGATGTTTAATGCAAAAATGATTTACCCCGCCTTGATATTGATTGTTCTTGTATGCTTCCCGCACGGAATGCAAGCCCAGGAAGTCGAGATTGGAGGCATTAAGGCCGCACCGGGAGAAATCAAATCCGGGCATATAATGATTGAGACTGAGGAGGACATTGAGGTTTTTATTCCCGTGACCGTGATAAACGGACGGAATGAAGGCAAAACACTCGCCTTGGTTGCAGGCATCCACGGGTATGAATATCCGCCGATTCTTGCCCTGTATCGTATAAAAGAATTGCTTGATCCGGCTGAATTAAACGGAGCCCTGGTTTTGGTGCACATCGCCAATCTTCCTGGTTTTCAAAAGCGTATTATTTATTATAATCCTTATGATTGGAAGAATTTGAACCGGGTTTTTCCCGGCGACCCGGATGGAACTCAGTCGCAGCGTATTGCCCATGTCCTGGTTGAGGAAGTCGTAAAAAAAAGCGATGCTTTGATTGACCTTCATTGCGGTGATGGGAATGAGGCCTTGATTCCCTATTGTTATTGGATGATCAGCAAGGATAAAGAAATGAATGAAATATCGGAAAAAATGGTCAGAGCTTTTGGAATCCGGCATATCATTATCGACGATACCCGAACTCAGGATATCAACGATTCCCGCTACCTGGGGAATACCGCTGTCCTGCGATCCTGTCCCGCCATTACTACGGAATCCGGTTATTTGGGAAAGACGGATGAAGAGTCCATAAGCCGAAATGTCCGGGGCATTCTGAGTGTGATGCGTTTGCTCAGTATGATTCCGGGTGAACCTGATTTGGTTGCGGACCCTGTATGGATCGATAAGTATGAAGTCGTTTATTCAAAATTTGACGGCTTATTCCATCCTCTGACCGAAATGGGATATTATGCACGGGAAGGGGAAAAGATCGGATATACGACTGATTATCTTGGGAATGTGGCAGAGGAATTCTTTGCACCATTCACAGGAATGATTTTATATATAATCAATACCCCTCCGGCCAACAAAGGGGAACCGGTCTATGAAATCGGACGGATTCAGGAAAAAAAATGACGGCAGGGTCAGTAAAGGGAGTCATATTTGATTTAGATGGAACCATCGTGGAGGTTCCGTATGACTGGGACCTGATCAAAGCTGAGCTGAAAACTGGGGGACAGCCCATTTTATCTCATTTGGAGCAGCTTGATGAACCGGAAAAATCAACAAAACGCCGTATTTTGGAAGGTCATGAACGGCACGCTACCGGGGAGGCGGTTTTAAAAGCAGGGATAAAAGAGTTTCTCGAAATGCTGGAGAGAAAAGGAACCGCCTGCGCCCTCGTCACCAACAATTCGCAAGAAAATACAAATTATTTAGTCGATAAGTTTTCTTTGAATTTTGATGTAATTATTTCCCGGGAAAGCGGGTTATGGAAACCTTCTGCCGAACCTATGAATGCAGCGATGGCAGCTCTTGGATTGATGCCCTCTCAATGCTGTGCAGTGGGCGATTCTCCTTTCGATCTTATGGCTGCGGAAGATGCCGGCATTACAAAAATATATATTATTAGCACCGACCGTGACCGCTTCCCTCCCGGAAGAGCGAAAATTTTTGAGACTGTAGCAGAGCTTGAGTCCGCCATATCTCCTTATCTTTAACCGTTGCTGCAAGCTGCAAATGTCAATAAAACGCAAAACGCTTAATACTGGTGAATGGTTAATGGTGAAGGGTAAAGGGTGAATATGACGATATCAATACTTGAGACGGCTTTATTCTTACGTCTGTTTGCGTTGAACGCAGTTGATTCCCCGGGGATTGAAGCATTTATTGCATGAGATGCATCCGGAGCGGCGGATTTCCTGCGATTTGAGATGATGAATAAAATGCGGGTCATGAATAAAAGGCCGGCACATGGAGATGAGATCCGCTTTCTCTTCGGCGATGATTGACTGCATGACTGAAAGCGTTCTGATGCCGCCTAAGCCCATGACAGGGATAGAAACGGCTGCTTTGATCCTGGCTGCATTCTCAATGAAATAACCTTCCTGCTGTTTTGTGAAAGGACCCTCCTGAACCGATCCCTTTCCTGCTTCGCTCATGCCTCCGCTGACTTCAATGGCGGAGATTCCCTCCTCTTCCAGAAATTTACTGATTTCCACGCTTTCCTCCGGTTGAAGGCCTCCGGCTAAGAAGTCGGTTGAATTTAACTTGACGGTGACAGGAAAATCCTTCCCTGCCGTTGATTTCAATCCCCGGATGATAGCCGTCACGATTCGTAAACGTTTGGATAAAGACCCGCCCCACCGGTCCTTCCTGCGGTTCGTGTGAGGCGAGATGAAGCTGGAAAGAAGGTATCCATGTGCCAAATGCAATTGAATTCCATCGAATCCTGCTTTTTGAGCTCTGAGCCCGGCATGAATGAAATTTAGAATTGTCTCTTCAATGTCTTGAGATGTCATTTCACACGGAGTCACCTTGAAAACAGGATCGTAAACCGGAGAAGGAGCTAAAGGCTGACAGCCGCATAATTTGGGTTTCGTTTGGCGGCCCGCATGGGATATTTGCAGGAAAATCCTGGAAGGGTACGCATGAACAGCCGTTGCAATCCTTCGAAGCCCTTTAATATACAGGTCGTCACCGGCTCCCAATTGAAAAAGGCTCGCTTGGCCGGAAGGATGGACATAGGCATGCCCGGTTATAATAAGTCCGATTCCGCCTGCAGCTAAGTTCTTGAATAAGTCCACCTGACGGGTGGTGACAAACCCTTCCCGGTCCGCCATGAAATCGTGGGTGGCGGAGCGTACAAAGCGGTTTTCAAGAGACAGTGATTGTATGGACACGGGTTGAAAAAGCTGGTGTTTTTCGTGCATAACCGGCATTATAACAAAAAACCGGCATTGATTCATGACCGTTTTTGCGTTATATTTTCTTGCCTGAATGGGTGAAAAATTGCGGTTATAATATAAATAGGCAAATGAAAAACTTTCCATTTGAACTTTTAATAAAAATCATGTTAATCGCTGATAAAAAAGAATTTGCAAAAACACCGCAATTTTTTTATGAATAATTCAGGCTTGATTTAATAGAAAATATTCGAGAAAATAATAAACTTGACATAATACATAATGATCTGCCGGGGCGCTGCAGTACGAATGCGCATCCGGCTGATAAGGTTTATTCTGCAAATAAGGAGAGCAAATGCACAACGAAAAATTATTATTGATTCCGGGTCCGACGCCTGTCCATCCACGAATCACCCAAGTACTATCTTTGCCGACTGTCTCCCATGTCAGTCCGGTATTTATCAAGGATTATAAGGAAGCCCTGAGTAATCTGAAAAAAATTGTTTTTTGTCAAGAAGGCGAGCCTTTTCTAGTAGCTGGAGCAGGGACGCTTTCTATGGAGATGGCGGTACTGAACCTGGTGGAACCCAAAGACGATTTTTTGGTTATTTCACAGGGTTATTTCGGTAAAAGGATGAAATCCATCGCCGACAGCTTCGGCCTGTCGTGCGATATCCTGGAAAGTGATTGGGGGCAAGCCGTTGTTCCTTCTCAGGTCGAGGAAAAGCTTTCGGAAAAAAAATATTCCATCATTGCATGCACTCATGTGGACACGGCGACCGGAGCATGTGCGCCGGTCGAGGAGTATGCCCGGATCGCACGGGATCATGACGCTTTGTTTATGATCGATGGGGTATGTGCGACCGGAGGAATCGAAGAAAAAATGACGGATTGGGATGTTGATGTCATTCTGACAGCAGCCCAAAAATGTTTCGGGGCTCCCCCGGGGCTGGCTGTTGTGGTTTTTTCCGGCAAAGCCATGAAAAAGAGAGAGTCGATTCAATCTGTTCCGGGTTATTACGCAGATGTTATGCATTGGCTTCCCATAATGAAAGATCCTTCAAAGTATTTTTCCACGCCATGTGTCAATGAAATCCGGGCTTTTACGGAAGCGACGAGAATCATGCTGGATGAAAAGATGCCGGCCCGGTTTGTGCGCCATCAAAAAATCGCAGCGGCGTTCCGCGCCGCTTTGACTGCGCTTGGGTTTTCTTTTTTCACAGCCGATGAATATCTTGCAGATACTTTATCCGTTATTAGATACCCTCAAGGAATTGACGATAAATTATTCCGGGAAGCGTTGGCATCCAACGGCGTTGTTGTTGCCGGTGGATTAGGCCCGTTAGCCGGAGTTGTTTTCCGGATGGGACATATGGGAAATTTATCATTCGATCAGGTTGATTTTGCCGTTCATGCCGTTGAAAAAAGCTTGGGAGAATTAAATTATTCATTTGAAACTCAATCCGGGATCAATGCGGCTCGTAATATTATAGGGCAATGACCGAGAAGAAAATGACGAATCCGGTTTTTTTTATTGCAGCATCTGAGGAAGAGAGCACGCGTGTCATTGCAGAAAAAACAACGGCCTTGTACCGCAAGCTGGAATTACACTCCCATATTGAAAAAGAATCGTTTGTCGGTTTGAAACTTCATTTTGGTGAAAAGGGCAACAAGGGGCATATCAAGCCTTTATGGCTGACAGATATGATTGGTGTGCTCAAACAAAAAACCCAGAGAGTTTTTTTAACTGACAGCAATACCCTGTACGTGGGAAACCGGTCCAATGCGGTCGAACATATGCTTCTAGCTCATGGCCATGGATTTGATGCGTCCCGCTTGGGGGTGCCTGTCATTATCGGCGACGGACTCTTAGGACGCCAGGATGATGAGATAGAGATTCAAAAAGAGCGGATCCAAACTGCGAAAATCGCTGGAATCGTTAAAGATATGGATTTTCTGCTGAATTTAAGTCATTTTACCGGACATATATTGACCGGATTCGGAGGCGCTATAAAAAATCTGGGCATGGGATGTGCATCCCGGGCGGGAAAACTGGACCAGCATTCGGATGTGCACCCGCATATTGATCCGAAAGTCTGTAAAAACTGCGGCACCTGTGCTGAATATTGTCCGGCGGATGCGATTATTGAAAAAGACGGAAAATCCTTCATTCAGAAAGAAAAGTGCATAGGCTGCGGCGAATGCCTGGTTGCTTGTACTATCGGGGCCGTCAAAATGGACTGGGACTCTGATAAGCAGCGGATACAGGAAAAAATGGCTGAGTATGCGTGGACGGTTCATAATCTTATGGGAGGCCGTGTAGGGTGTATCACCTTCCTTATCCGGATCACCGAAGATTGTGACTGCATGGCGAAAGACCCGGGTTCCATGATAGATGATATCGGGATTTTGGCCTCACGTGATTCTGTCGCTGCAGATCAGGCGGCGGTTGATTTGTTAAACGAGCGCAGCGGGAATGATATTTTAAGAGAAAAAAACCGGGTGGACTGGTCTGTCCAGCTCAAACACGCCGAGAAAATCGGCCTTGGCAGCCGGGAGTATGATCTGATAGATATTTCCTGATCAATTGGTTTTTTTATGAATCATTCAGGTTTGCTTTACTCCGGTTAGGTTTACCGCTATAATATGGCGAATATCGGGGCGTAGCGCAGCCTGGTAGCGTACAGCGTTCGGGACGCTGGGGTCGTGGGTTCGAATCCCACCGCCCCGATTTTTTTTCGGAAACAGTATCGTCTGATTCTGACTTCTCCAGGCTAACTATAACTCCTGAATCTAATTCTTTAACTTTATTCATTTTTCATCTAATCCGGTTTATTAGTTCGAAAATGACACAGCGTGCCATCCTGAGCGAAGCGGCCTCCTCGTCATGGCGAGCGGCAGCAGGCCGCGTGGCAATCTTAGACTGCATCGCAGAATGAAACGGTATCATCTCTTCGTGCAAACGCCGTCTAAGATTCCTCGCCGCTGAGCTCCTCGAGACGACAATGAATTAACGATTGGTCGTCGTCTGCGGTAATCTCCGCTCGTGAATAATTCACGCTAACCAGACAGCGTGCATTATGATTTTAATGTGACAAAAAATGACATAATAGGACAATAACTGACATTTTCGTTTTTCATGTTGACGTTTTGGAAGTGAGGTTTTATTTTTTAGATATCAGCTATAAAAAGGTGTGCTTATGTCAAAAAAGCAAAGGGGGGGCTTTTAACAGGTCTCAGGGCGGCATAGTATTGAGCTCCCTGTTTTCGTGTTTTGCATTTTACGGTTTATATATGCAGTTCAATGATATCTCCGTCAACCAGCACATAATCCCGGTTGACCTTTTGGCCTTCATATTTTTTTTCTCCCCAAATCCGGGCAAATTTTAGTTTTTCAGCAAAGTCTTTATGAACAGCCTGGGCCATATCCATCATAGTGCTTCCCTTTTTAAAAACAAAAGGGTCCTTAAACGAAGGTTTCTTTCCTGGGATTTTACTGTATACGCGCAAAACGTTAAGACTGGAATAAATTTTCTGCTTTAGTTTATCCAGATTGATATTTTTTTCCGCAGATACGGGAACAGGATGAAAGCCGGGATCAATAAATTCCTCAAGCAGTTTTGCTTTTTCTTCCCATCCGGTAATATCGCATTTATTCAAGATGATCAAACAGTTTTTCCGGAAGAGCCCTCCGTTTTCCTGGTTTTCGTCCATTTTTTCAAATTCCGTTTGCGGGGGGATGAATTTAATCCGATTTTCTTTAAGGATGTCCTGAAGAGTAAGAAAATCCTCTGCCGGTTCTGAATGAGCTGAAGACAGAACCACAAGAACAACGTCTCCGTTTTTTATTAATTCCGGATGCCAGGTTTCCATATATTCCGGCGTAATGGGCGGAGTGTCCACCAGCTGTATTTGAACATTCTCATAAGGCATCATGGCGGGATATGGTTTGTGGGTGGTGAAAGGATAATCGGCCACTTCCGGTTCTGCATTCGTTAACGATTCGACTAGTTTCGATTTTCCCGAATTAGGCGGCCCGATCAGCACGGCCTGGCCGGCACCGGTTTTGTCGATATGATTGGGAGAAGCATGGCGCGCAACCGCTGTCTTTTTTTGGGACTGTGACCGGAGCTTGGCTATCTTGGATTTATACATGGCCTGAAGTTTTTCGGTTCCCTTATGCTTGGGAATGATGGAGAGGAGTTCTTCCATGATCACAATTTTTTCCCTGGGTTCCTGGGCGGACCTCAATTTTTTTTCAACTTCGAAATATTGAGGCGGCAAATTCGCAGGCATTTGGACAAAATTATAGCGAATTCGTATAAAATTATCAAAAAATGCCCTTATTTCTGACGGAAAAAAACTTGGTTGTTTCAAGGAAACGGCTTCATTTTGAAAGACGCGGGCAGGCAAGATATGACGCCCTTTTCCTTCGCACGGAGATATGTTTTAAAAAAAACTTTTCAGTCACAGGTAAGTCATTGATGTAAATATAAATACATGTAGTGGTTTCATTGAAAAAATACCCAAAATAAGGTATAATTAATTATGCACAATATGCATATGAGTTATGAGAAAACCCACCTCCATAACTCTTCAATTTTCTTCAAGTGAGCAACATGGAAAAGAAAGACTATACTGCGGAAAGCATAAAAGTTCTAAAAGGTTTGGAGGCGGTCCGGAAGCGTCCGGCCATGTATATCGGAAGTACCGGCCAGGAAGGGCTTCACCATTTAGTTTATGAAGTTGTTGACAACAGTATCGATGAAGCCTTAGCTGGATACTGCAGTAAAATAGATGTCTTAATTCATGAGGACAATACCGTCACCATTACGGATAACGGCCGGGGAATACCGGTTGACAGGCATAAAAAAGAGCGCAAACCGGCAGCGGAAATTGTTATGACCACCCTCCATGCCGGAGGGAAATTCGACACGAAGACATATCAAGTTTCAGGCGGACTGCATGGGGTAGGTGTATCTGTTGTCAATGCGCTGTCTGAAAAATTGGACATGGAGATTAAACGTGACGGTGGTGTTTATACCCAAAGTTTCAGGCGGGGAAAACCGGCGAGTAAGCTGGAAAAGATCGGGAAAACCCGCCGCACCGGGACGACTATAACCTTTCGGCCGGATAATGAAATTTTTGAGCAAGTGGAATTTAATTTTGAAATTTTAAGCCGCAGAATGCGGGAATTATCCTTTTTGAACAAGGGGCTTAAAATATCGATTTTGGATGAACGCAGTGATAAACGGCATGATTTTCATTATAAAGGCGGAATCAAAGAATTTGTTGAATATCTCAACCAGAATAAAACGCCCATCAATCCCAAGCCGATCTATTTCGAAAACGTCAAGGATGATATTGTGATTGAAATGGCACTGCAATACAACACAAGTTATACGGAAAATATTTTTTCGTTTGTGAATAATATCAATACCCGGGAAGGCGGGACCCATTTAATCGGATTCAAAGCCGCATTAACCCGTTCTATCAATAACTACACGTCCAGCAGAAATGTGAAAAAAGAACTGAAAGACAATGTCAGCGGTGATGACACCCGGGAAGGCCTGTGTGCGGTCATAAGCTTGAAACTCCCCAATCCTCAGTTCGAAGGCCAAACCAAAACCAAATTAGGAAATTCTGAAGTTAAAGGAATTGTAGAATCCATCGTTAACGAACAGCTGTCGAATTATTTTGAAGAAAATCCTTCCGTCGCAAAAAAAATTATTGAAAAAATCCATGAAGCCGCCCGTGCCCGGGAAGCCGCCCGCAAGGCACGGGAAATTGCACGAAGAAAAGGAATACTGGAATCCTCGTCTTTGCCTGGAAAGCTGGCTGATTGTCAGGCCAGAGATCCGCTGGAATCAGAAATATTTTTTGTTGAGGGTGATTCAGCGGGAGGATCCGCCAAGCAGGCCCGCGACCGCCGCATTCAAGCCGTTTTGCCGCTTAAGGGAAAAATTCTCAATGTTGAGAAAGCCCGGTTTGATAAAATTTTAAAGAGCAATGAAATCGGGTTTATGATTTCATGCCTGGGAACAGGGGTGGAAGGTTCGGATTTCAACTTGGATAAACTCCGTTATCACAAAGTAATTATCATGACCGATGCCGATGTGGATGGATCGCATATCCGAACCTTGCTTATGACGTTTTTTTTCCGGCAGATGCCGGAATTAATTGAAAAGGGGCATTTATATGTCGCACAACCCCCTTTGTATAAGGTCAGCCGGGGGAAATCTTCCCGGTATATTCTGGATGAACATGAATTTGAACAATTCTTATTACAGCGGGTAACCGATGAATTCGAACTCAAAGCGGGTGAAAGAAAAAACAACCTTAAAGGGCAGGAACTAAAGGGCTTTTATAAAAAAATCAACTCCAAACGAAGTATCCTAAAGGCGTTGGAAAAGAAAAATGTTCCTTATTTCCTGGCTCGTTTACTGCTGGAAAATGGAGTAACAGATGAAGGTTTTATGCGTGACAAGTCTAAAATGGAAAAACTCAAGGATTTGTTTAAGCAAAAAGACCTGGAAACCGACCTGAAATGGGATGAAGAACACGGCCTTTACGAATTGATTGTTTCTTTCCGGGTCAATGGTATGGTTTTGTCTTCAATTGTGGATAAGGACTTAATCAAATCACCCCGTTTCCAGAATTTGGCCCAAATTCATAATGATTTGAAAGATATCAAACCTCCGTTTCAGGTCGTCAGCAATGGAGAATCGATCGAGCTGGAAAATGAAGCGAGAGTGCTTGAATACCTCCAGGAGCAAGCCAAAAAAGGGCTTTCCATTCAACGCTATAAAGGATTGGGAGAAATGACGCCGCATCAATTATGGGAAACAACAATGGATCCTGAAAACAGAAGCCTGATGCGGGTATCCATTCAGGATGCTGTTGAAGCCGACCTGATTTTTAATATTTTGATGGGCGGAGAAGTCGAATCAAGAAGAAATTTTATCGAACAAAATGCACTTGAAGCTCAAAATCTGGATATCTGACCTGGATTATTTACGAGCCGGGATTCCTGCAACTTGCAGCGGTGAGTCCCCAAGAAACAAGGAGTTTCCATGCGCAGCAAGCTAACTGAAGTCAGTATTGAAAAGGAAATGAAACGGTCCTATCTGGATTACGCCATGAGCGTGATCATAGGACGAGCTATTCCTGACATAAAGGATGGATTGAAACCGGTTCATCGCCGGTGCCTTTATTCCATGCACGAAATTGGAAACGGTTGGAATAAACCCTATAAAAAATCAGCCCGGATTGTGGGGGATGTGATTGGTAAATACCATCCTCATGGAGATTCAGCCGCTTATGATACCATCGTGAGAATGGCCCAGGATTTCAGCATGCGTTATCCGCTTGTGGATGGGCAAGGCAATTTCGGTTCTATGGATGGTGACCCGGCTGCGGCCATGCGTTATACCGAAATCCGGATGCGCAAGATCGCGCACGAACTTTTAGCCGATCTGGATAAAGATACCGTTAATTTTATTCCCAATTATGACGAAAGCCTTCAAATGCCTGAAGTCCTTCCTGCCAAATTTCCCAATTTGCTCATCAACGGCGGGTCAGGAATCGCGGTTGGTATGGCCACTAATATCCCGCCTCACAATCTAGGTGAAGTTATCGACGCGGTTGTGCATCTGATTCAACATCCCCAGGCAAACCTGGAGAAAATTATGGAATATATCCCCGGACCTGATTTCCCGACCGGCGGATATATTTTCGGGATGCGGAATTTGAAACAGGCCTATGCTACCGGCAGGGGAATCATTAACCTGCGTGCAAAATCCGTGATTGAACGCGGAAGCAAAGGAGAACGGGACAGAATTGTCATTACTGAAATTCCGTATCAGGTGAATAAGGCCAAACTTCTGGAAGGTATCGCCCACATGGTCAATCACAAGAAGATTGAGGGTGTGGCGGATATCCGGGACGAATCCAGCCGGGAAGGCATCCGCGCCGTGATTGAAGTCAAGCGGGGTGAGCATCCGGAAGTTGTTCTTAATAATCTGTATAAGCATTCCAGCCTGCAGACATCCTTCGGAATCATTCTTTTGGCTATAGTGGATGGACAGCCTAAAGAACTGAGCTTAATGGATATGATGCGCTATTTCATTTCGCATCGCCAGACTGTGGTAAGGCGCCGGACCCTCTATGAGCTGAAAAAAGCGGAAGAACGGGCACATATACTGGAAGGTTTAACTGTTGCCTTGGATAATCTGGATGCTGTTATTAAGCTGATACGCGGATCACGAACCGTTGATGCCGCCCGCACAGGACTGATAAAGAATTTCCATCTGACAAGGATTCAAGCTCAAGCCATCCTTGATCTGCAGCTGCAGAAATTGACGAGTTTGGAGCGGGAAAAAATTCAGCAGGAATACCAGGCCCTTTTAGAAAAAATTAAAAAGCTCAAACAGATCCTGGGAAGTGAAAAAATGATTCTGGACATCATTGTGGAAGAGCTGCGGGAAATAAAAAAAGAATACAATGATGAGAGGAAAACCGAGATTATCTCAGAGGATATCACTGAAATAAAACCGGAGGATCTGGTTAAAGAAGAAGATGCAGCTGTCACGTATACTTCTTCCGGATATATCAAACGGACTTCCCTCAGCAGTTACCGGTTTCAATGCCGCGGCGGAAAAGGGAAGCGTGGAATCACAATGAAAGCGGAAGATGTGGTCGAGAACCTGTTTATCTGTTCCACTCATGACTACCTCCTGGTTTTTACAAACAAAGGAAATATGTACTGGCTTAAAGCCATGTATATTCCGGATACCGGGCCGGCCAGCCGGGGAAAATCCATCAGGAACCTGGTGGATTTCGAGCCGGATGAACGGGTGAGCTCTTTGGTGGCGGTTAAGGAATTTCCTGAAGACAAATATGTTTTAATGCTGTCTTCAGACGGACTTATCAAAAAAACCAGCTTGAGTCAGTTTCAGCACATTCGAAAGGGCGGCATTATCGCCATCAAAATCAACAAGGGACAGGAGCTTCTCAGGGCCCGTTTAACCGACGGATGCCGGGATGTTATTATTGGGACCCAAATGGGTAACGCGATCCGGTTCAACGAGAGTGAAATAAGAGCGATGGGACGTCAAGCTGCAGGTGTAAAAGCGATTGCATTGAAAAAGGGAGACTCAATTATCGGGATGGTTGTCGTGGAGGAAAATGATACGTACATTTTCACAGCCAGTGAAAACGGGTATGGCAAAAAAACGGAAATTTCCAATTATCCCAAGCATCATCGCGGCGGACGCGGGGTTATCAATTTACGCTCAAGTGAAAAAATAGGAAAAGCTGTAGGAATGGCGGGGATCAGTAAAGAAGAATTGCTTTTGATTACAGAGGTCGGAAAAACCATCAGGATAAAGACTGAAAATGTTCGTCCCATCGGCCGGGCCACTCAGGGTGTCCGCATTATTGACCTTGGCAAGGAAGACAGGGTCGTTTCAGTCGCCAGGGTCTGCGAAAGCTAGCACGGCTCGCGTTGTTCGTGTTCTGATTTTTCTTCGCTCAAGAAGTTCAATTATATCTTGACTTTTCATTTCCAAAATCAATAGAATTGATTCGCTATGGAGGCGAAAATGATCAACACACTCAGCCAGTTGTTTCTTAACACAATAAAATCTTATTCCAAGGAAGACCTGGTTCTTTATAAGGATAAAGGAGAGTACCGGCCGATTTCTTCTGATGAGTTTTTCCGCCGGGTAAAGAATTTTTCTTTGGGATTGAAAGCGCTGAAGGCAAAGCCCGAAGATAAATTGATCATCTTGTCAGAAAATTCCCCGGAATGGGTCATGACGGATTTGGCGAATCTGTCCGCAAGAGGGATTTCCGTTCCCATCTATACGTCGCTCATGCCGGAGCAAATCAAATATATTATCAATGATTCTGATGCTGGGATTGTGGTCTGCTCCGATTTGAATTTATGGGCTAAAGTTAATGCTGTAAAAGATGAATTGCCGAATGTTCGTCATTTTATTCTGCTGCAGGATACCGCTCCTGAAGGAGTCAAGCCGCTTTCGGAAATATTTGAAATGGGCGAAAAATTGGAAGCGGAAGAACCCGGTTTATTTGAAAATATGGCCATGTCGGTTAAACCGGAGGATATCGCTTCCATTATTTACACATCCGGGACGACTGGTATTCCTAAAGGAGTTATGCTGACCCACAGTAATTTTTTAAGCAACTGTCAAGCGGTTGCGGAAATCATTGAGTTTTCTGAAAAGGACACGGCCCTGTCTTTTTTACCCCTCTCCCATGTCCTGGAGAGAATGGTGACTTTTACTTACCTGCTTAAGGGTTGTACGATCGCATACGCAGAGAGTACGGAAGCTGTGGCGGAAAATTTACTGGAAGTCCGGCCCACGGTTATGGTCAGCGTTCCCAGGGTTTTTGAAAAAATCTATTCCCGGGTTATTGATAATGTCCTCGCCAGCTCGGCATTGAAGCGCAAGCTTTTTTTCTGGGCGGTCAAAAATGGCCGGGAATACGGGGCCAAGTACCTGGCTGGTGAATCCATCTCCGCCGGGCTGCGGTTTAAATATAAAATAGCTGAAAAAGTTGTTTTTTCAAAAGTCGTTGCTCGTACAGGAGGCCGGGTCCGCTTTTTTGTATCCGGAGGAGCGGCACTTTCCAAGGATATCGCAGAGTTCTTTTATGCCATGGGGCTGGTTGTATTAGAGGGCTATGGTTTAACGGAAACTTCCCCGGTAATTACTGTTAACACATTTGAAAACCTTCGCTTCGGTTCGGTCGGAAAGGTTATTCCAAAAGTTGAGGTGAAAATTGCATCAGACGGAGAGATTCTCTGTAGGGGACCGAATATTATGAAGGGGTATTATAAAATGGAAGAGGAAACCAAGGAAGCTATTTACGATGGATGGTTTCATACAGGAGACATCGGGTACCTGGATGATGACGGTTTTCTGCATATCACCGACCGCAAGAAAGATATTATTGTTACCGCCGGGGGAAAAAATGTGGCCCCTCAATTAATTGAGAATATATTGAAAACCAATCCTTATATTTCCGGAGCGGTTGTGCTTGGCGACAGGCGGAAATATATTTCAGCTCTTATTGTGCCTGATTATGAAAAGCTTGAGCAGTTCGCCAGAGCCGGCAATATTACCTTCAAAGATCATAAGGAACTGGTAAGCAATGAAAAAATCATCCGTTTTATGCAGGAGGAAATCGACCGGTATACCCCCAATTTAGCCTCATATGAAAAGATCAAAAAGATCATATTGCTTGACCGGGATTTTGAGATTGAAAAAGGAGAAATGACACCTTCATTGAAGGTTAAGCGGAATATTATAGAACAAATGTATCAGGATGAAATTGACAGTTTGTATAAAACCTGATTATATTTCTTGTTCTGCCGGATGAGATTCGCCTTTCCAGTAAAGGATGCGGCCGCAGTTTTCGCAAAGAATAATTTTATCTCCGGCAATCAGCTCATTTATTATTTGGGGGCGGATTCTGATTTGACAGATGGAACAAAAGTCATCGGTAACCGGGGAAAGGGCTACACCATTATTCTTTTCATAAATGGTGAGATAAAGGCCCAGCTGCTCCGGGGGAATCTTCGGCTGCAGTTCGTTTTTTTCTTCCAGCAATTCCATATGCCTGGTTTCCATTTTCTGTTTTTCTTCCCGTATCACGTTTTTGTCATTGGATAGACGCGTTTCACTTTCCTTCGCTTGAGCTTCAGCTTCCTGGATTTCCATTTCAATTTCATCGGCGTTGAGCATTTCCGTGATGATCAGTTCTTCGCTTTTTTCTTTGGCAAATTTAGCTTCATCGATTTCTCTTAACAAGGCGCTGTATTCCTTGTTGGTTCTGACATCATTCAGCTGGCTTTGAAGTTTTTTGATTTTTGATTCCGCATCTTGTGTTTTTGCTTCCAAAATACGGCGATTTTTTTGATTCTGGTTAAGCTTTTCTTTTGCTTGAGTGACAAGGCTTTTGCTTTGGTCTATTTTATTGTCGATTTCTTGAATTCTTTTCGGGACCTGCTTAAGGAAAAGTGTGATTTTGTTGATTTCGCTGTCCAGCTCTTGTAAACGAATTAGGTGTTTGAATTGTATATCCACATCTTTTCCTCAAGAAAAAAATGGGCCTACCAGGATTCGAACCTGGGACCGACCGGTTATGAGCCGGTGGCTCTTCCGCTGAGCTATAGGCCCTGACCCGTTTTATAGCAAATATAAGCGGGTAAGTCAATGAAACAGGCTGGAACGGCCCGGAGAATCAGGAAGTTGGAATTTCAGTGGTGTCAGTAAAGGATTTCAGTTTCCGGCTTCGGCTGGGGTGTTTAAGTTTTCTCAGTGCCTTGGCTTCTATCTGACGGATGCGTTCACGTGTGACCTTAAACTGCTGACCGACTTCCTCCAGGGTATGCTCATTGCCGTCTCCCAATCCAAAGCGCATTTTCAATACTTTGGCCTCTCTTTCGGTTAAGGTTTTCAGAGCATCTTCAATTTGTTCCCGCAAATTGATATGAATGACTGTGTCCGGAGGAGAATGAGTTATCTTATCTTCAATAAAATCACCTAAATGGCTGTCTTCTTCCTCGCCGATAGGAGTCTCAAGGGAAATTGGTTCCTGGGCGATTTTAACAATTTTACGAACTTTATTAACAGGCATATCCATGCGCTTGGAGATTTCTTCCGATGTGGGTTCACGTCCGATTTCCTGGACCAAACTGCGTGAGATCCGGATCAATTTGTTTATGGTCTCAATCATGTGAACCGGAATACGGATTGTTCTGGCCTGGTCGGCTATTGCCCGGGTTATGGCCTGGCGGATCCACCAGGTGGCATAGGTTGAAAACTTGTAACCGCGGCGATACTCGAACTTATCAACGGCTTTCATTAATCCCATATTTCCTTCTTGTATCAAATCCAAAAATTGCAGGCCGCGGTTGCTGTATTTTTTTGCTATCGAAACAACCAGCCGCAGGTTAGCTGCAACCAATTCTTTTTTTGCCTGGTCACTGATTTTTTTCCCGGTTGTAATGGACCGTAAGGTTTTGCGCATATCGTTGGCGTTCAGTCCGGAGGAGTCCTCAATTCTATGTATGTATTTTTCAATGTCCTTGATTTTTTGGTCGATTGATTCCCGTTTTTTCTTACTCCGGGTTTGTTTTCGGCTGACTTTGCATTCCTCCAGGGTTTCTTCCATTTCATTGATGATTTCAAGCCTTTTTCTCAAGCTGTCAATGATTCTTTCCCCGAATTCCGGACGGATATTCAAATCCTGAATGATCCGGCTCATATTGACAATCAAGCGTGCCTGGGTAAGATTGTTGCCGTTACTTAATTTAAGCTCATTTAATTTATTACTTAAACTTCTTATATTTTGAATTTTTTTCCCGATTTCTTTCTTTGTTTTTTCAAACTTATCTTCAGACATTTCTTCATCAGTAAAATCAAACATGGCTTGAATTAGGCTAGGATCTGTATCGAGGTGATCTTCGATTTCAAGGATTTTATTTAAAACCAAGCGTGTGCGGGAAAGAGATTTGACAACAATCTTTTCTCCCCGCTCGATCTGCCTTGCGATGGCAATTTCCCCCTCCCTGGTAAGAAGAGAAATATTGCCCATTTCCCTTAGATAAAGTTTGACAGGGTCCGTGGTCCGTTCCAACCCCTCTAAAGAGACAATATCACTTTTACGCCGCTTTGGGGAGACTTTGCGGCTTTTATCCAATATCCTAATACCGTAATCATCCATAGAGCTTATGAAATCATCAAAATCTTCCTGGCTTTCTCCTTCTTCTTGAAAGGTCTTATCAATTTCTTCGAACATAAGGAAACCTTGTTTCCTTCCTTTTGAGATGAGTTGGCTTATTTCGTTCTTTGGTTTTTTGTGCTGATTTTGTTTCTCGGGATTCAATGGTATCACTCCTTCGTGTTCAATTCTTGACCGTATTGATAGAAACGTTGGGATACTTGGTAACGATGGCTTTGTATATCCATTATTTCTTTAAGAATTGAAGCTGTTTTCTCGTCGTTCTTTTTTAATTGCTTGAGCTGTGATTTTTTCTTTCGTAATTGTTTTTCCAATAAGACATCCTGCATACATTCCAGGCAGTCTTCAGCTTCTCCCGGGACTGGGGGAGCGCTGGGTTCCATGAGTATTTCCGACAAGGCGCTGAATACGGCTGGATTCATTTTAGACTTCAATTCCGGAATACTGGGTTTCTTGTTATGTTTGAAATAATCAATTAATGCTGTGATCACCGGCTCGCTGGCCAGACCGAGGAAATCCTCTTTTTTGATTTTTGGTAAAAGCCGTACGGCGGTCACGGAGTCATTAAAAATAATTTGGAGCAGGCGTTTTTCCGCATTAAGGAAGTTCACACTTTTCCGGTGTGAAGAATGCTCAGTCCTGCCGGAAATGGCGGCGCGGACATGGGATTCATCCAATTCCAAATATTCACTTATCTTCTTGATATATTCACTGATGAGAATAGAATCGGGTATTTTTCGAATATCATTGATCAGAAGCCTGACGATGCGGGTTTTTTCCTCGGGAATCCCGGTGATTTTTCCCTGCATATAAGATTTCATTAAAAATCGCAGGCCGGGTACGGCTGCATCCAATCGTTTCTGCATTTTTTCCGGCCCATGCTTCTTTATAAAACTGTCGGGATCTTGATCAGAGGGAAGTTCCAGGACTCCGATTTGCATACCCTGCTCAAAACAGAGGGAAACAGCCCGCTTCGTTGCCTTTCTTCCCGCAGCATCTCCATCATAGGCGGTTATCAGTCGAGGACAAAAACGGTTAGCCAGCCCAACCTGTCCAGGAGTGAGGCTGGTTCCCAAAGAAGCGGCGGCATGAGTGATGCCGGCCTGATAAAGGGAAAGAAAGTCGGTATACCCTTCAACAAGGATAATTTCACCTTTGGCTTTAACGGCGTCTTTACTGAAATTCAATCCATAGAGAACATTGCCTTTGGTGTATACAGGAGTTTCCGGAGAGTTCAAATATTTAACTTCATCATCTATGGTGGTTCTGCCTCCAAAGGCGATAACCCGTCCAGAAAGATCGAAAATGGGAAAAATGATGCGTGCCCTGAAACGGTCATAAAATCCATCTCCTTTTTTTCGCCGGATAACAAGACCGGCTTTTTCCAAATCCTCCGGTTTGATGTTTTTTCTTTGAAAAAAATCCAGCAGGGATTGCCAGGAATTCATCGCGTATCCAAGTTTGAGTTTTTGAACAGCCTTTTCATGAATTCCCCGATTTTTCATATATTCAAGGGCATTGCGTCCTTCCCGGGTATTGTATAAATTCTTTTTAAAGTAAAGCAGGGCGTCCGAAGTAATACTGAGAAGTTTGTCTTTGAGACTGTAATATTGGCTTGAATATTGCTTTTTTTGGGGGATGGGAATGTGGTATTTCTCTGCCAGGTAGCGCACAGCCTCCGGAAAACTCAGATTTTCTTTTTCCATAACCAAGGTGAAAATATCGCCTCCGGCTCCACACCCGAAACAGTGATAAAGCTGGCGGTCTTCATCAACAGAAAAAGACGGTGTCTTTTCCGTATGAAAAGGACATAATCCCAACAGTCTATTCCCGCGCTTCTGCAGCTGAGTATATTGGGATGCAATATCAACGATTCTGGCAGTCTGCCTGATTGTTTCTACAAGTTCCATGATTTAATAATAGCTGAATTAGCTTTTTAAATATAGGTTTGCCTTCCACACTTGTCAAGGGGCAGCCAAATATCTGATATATCTGAAGCCTTCAGCCTGCTGACACAGGCTCAAGGATTAACTTTTAACTTTTAACTTCTTACTTTTTACTTATTTCGAACGAATAGTTCAAGATAAATGATTGATTAAATTCGCCATATATGCGGCGCCGAATCCATTATCGATGTTTACAACAGCAACTCCCCCGGGGCATGAATTCAACATAGCCAGCAGCGCCGTGAATCCTTTCAGATTTGCGCCGTAGCCAATGCTGGTGGGAACAGCAATGATGGGAATATGGGTTATTCCGGCAATGACACTAGGCAGCGCGCCTTCCATGCCGGCGACTATGATAAGGACCCGGCAGTTCTTAATTTTTTCATATTCTCCGAACAAACGGTGCAAGCCGGCAACGCCGATATCATAGATTCTGAGTATTTCATTGCCCAAAACTTCCCCGGTCACAGCCGCCTCTTCCGCCACCGGAACATCGGATGTTCCGGCTGTAATAACGGCAATTTTTCCTTTTCCCGGTTCCGGATTGACTTGTTTATAATACATGACCTGGGCTTCCGGGCTGTAATTCGCTTCAGGGAAATCAATTTTTATCTTATCATAAGCTGCACGCGGTATCTTGGTGACCAAAAGATTACTGCCGTTCTTAATAATTTCCCGCGAAATCGAACGGATCTGATCGGCTGATTTTCCCAATCCGAAAACGACTTCAGGAGCCCCCTTTCTTAATTCCCGGTGATGGTCGATTTTTGCGAAATGGAGATCCTGATAGGGGTAGTCGCGGATAGCCTCCAGCGCTTCCTTAACATCGAGTTCTTGTCGGTGAACCTTTTGCAGAATCTTTTCAAGCCTGTTTTTCATGGCAAGATTTTAGCATAACCTCTCCAGGAAGTCCAAAGCATCCCTATTGCCTGCGCTTCATAATTTCAGGATGAGATAAAAGATAACGTACTGCTTTCAGGTGAAGGGCATGGCCGGCTTTTTTGGCTTGAATATGTCCATTCAGATATCCATTTAAAAGAAAAAGATCACCAGTGAGGTCCAGGAGTTTATGCCGTACAAATTCATCTTTGAACCGGAGAGGCCCATTGATAATATTGTCATCATCCAATACCAGGGTGTTTTCGAAGGACCCGCCCAATGCCAGGTTCTTTTTTTTTAACGCTTCTGCATCCTTTAAAAAACCGAATGTTCTTGCAGGGGCGATTTCCTCTATCCATTTTTGAACATCTCCCTGGATTGATAATTTCTGACGGCCAATCAGGCGATGGACGAAATCAATTTCATATGTCAACCGTATTTGTGAATCCGGAAACCCTGCGATGACCCCATCCTTATGCTGGAGTGAAAAAGGATGAATAATATCAAAGACCGTCTTGGATGGTTTCAGCTTGGCTGAACCGGCATGCTGAAGTTCCCTGATGAAAGGTGCAGCGCTTCCATCCGCCGCCGGAATCTCCGGGCCGTCTGCAATCACATCGGCGCTGTCAATGCCCAGCATAAAGAATGAAGCCATTAAGTGTTCAATTGTTTGTATGGAGTGTCCTCTGTAAATTAACGAGGTGCTGTTACGGGTTTCAGTTGAGCCGGAATTCGCCGGCACCGAAAATCCGGGAATATCACTCCTGTGAAAAACAATTTTTCCGGAATCCGAAGGCTCAATGCAAAGATTGATGTGTTTCCCGGAATGTATGCCGGTTCCGCTGAACCGGACGGCTTTTTTTATGGTTTTTTTTAACTGCATTTCCATAAATCCACAAGCAGGATAACATACTATTGTCCATGAGAATAGCATGCTTGTAAAGGTCAGGCTTGTCAAATGGGTCCGCATAATATAAAATGTGTAAAATCTTCAAGATTGATTCGGAGAAAACAAAATTGCCTGTAAAAAATCAGAAGAATTCAAAATCAAAAAAAGATGAATATCAAAAAGCCTTAGAGGTTTACAGCCAAGCCATGAAAACTTTTCAGAATCACGATTATGCCAAGGCTGCTCAAACCCTGGAAGATTTCCTGAAAAAATTTCAAGAAGAAAAGGAATTGGTCGACCGCGCCAAGATTTATTTGGCTCTCAGCCGAAATCGGGTTGATGAAGAACCCATTGTCTTGAAATCACATGAAGATTATTATCAAAACGGCATTTTAAAACTTAACCAGGGAAAAGTGGAAGAAGCTATTCAATCCTGGGAAAAAGCTTTAGAAAAAGAATCCAATTCAGGAAAAACGCATTATGTCCTGGCAGATGCTTACTGTGTTTCCGGGGAAAAGAAAAAATGCCTGGATCATCTTGAGAAAGCCATTAAACAGGATCCGTTCTTCGCTGTGCTTGCTCAGAATGAGAGGGATTTCGAAGAATTGGGAAAAGATGAAGAGTTTCAAAAACTCGTCTGTGAGAATGAGTGAGAGCTTAGTTGGTCTTGTCCTTGCTGCAGGAAAGGGAACCCGCTTCAAGTCTGAAACGATAAAAATTTTACATCCGGTCTTAGGAAAACCCATGGGGGCATGGATTGTTTCTGCAGTGAACGGACTTAATCCAGCTAAGATTTTTTTGGTTGTCGGACATCAGAAAGAAAAAGTTCAGGAATTAATTTATTCTGATATTATTGATTACGTGGTACAAAAGCAGCAGCTTGGGACTGCTCACGCAGTCAAAGCCGCGGTTCCCGGGTTAGAGAAACATTCCGGTCGAGACGTCCTGATTATTAACGGAGATCTGCCCCTTATTCAAACCGAAACTTTGCAGGCTATGTGGAACCAGCACCGGGAAGAGAATAATGATTTGACCTTTGCTTCTGCGGATCTGGATGACCCAACAGGTTTTGGGCGGGTTATATACCGGGAGAACAACCGTATTGTTATTATCGAAGAGAAAGATGCCACTTCAGAACAACGGAAATTAAAAGAGTCCAATGTAGGAATTTATATTTTTAAAATTCCGGCTCTTTTGGATGTACTGCCCAGGATATCCAATCAGAATGCCAAGAGTGAATATTACCTGACTGATTGCATTGAGGAGCTCTCAAAAACGGGAAATAAAGTCAAGGCTCATAAAATTAAAGAAAATGTTGAAATCGTAGGCGTCAATGACCGGTATGAAATGGCGCAGGCGGCGGCTGTGTTGAGAGAACGAAAACTTAAATCTCTTGCTTTGCAGGGGGTGACCATTATGGATCCAGCCGGCACCTGGATCGACCAGGATGTAGAAATCGGAATGGACAGCCTGGTTTATCCGGGTGTAATAATTGAAGGGACAACCAGAATCGGACGAAATGTTTTAATCCAATCCTTTGCCAGTATCCGTGATTGCCAAATTGGAGATGATGTTAAAATTTTGGCGTCCTCAGTCATTGAAGAAACCAGAATGGAAGCAGGATCTCAGGCCGGTCCTTTCACCCATCTCCGGCCGGGAACCATCATCCGTAAAGGGGCTAAAGTTGGGAATTTTGTGGAAATGAAAAAAACAGACTTTGGCTCCGGGTCCAAGGCCGGTCATCTTTCCTATCTCGGCGACAGCCGGATCGGCAGCAGCGTCAACATTGGAGCCGGCACTATTACCTGCAATTATGACGGCCGGAACAAGCATCAGACCATTATTGAAGATAATGCTTTCACCGGATCCGGTACGGAATTGGTGGCTCCGGTTAAAATTGGAAAAGGCGCTTATATCGGTGCCGGGTCTACAATTACCCAAGATGTTTCCCCGGGGGCATTAGTGCTTGAACGTTCCCGGCAAATTGAAAAAAAAGACTGGGCGCTTAAACGGAAAAAGAAATAAATGTGCGGCATTATCGGTTACATCGGCCGGCAGAAAGCTGTGCCGATTCTGTTGGATGGGTTGAAGAAGCTGGAATACCGGGGATATGATTCCGCCGGTATTGCCTTGGTGGATAACGGAATCATTCGGCGCAGCCGGGTAAAGGGGAAGATTGCCCAGCTGGAGGCAAAACTTCAATCTCATCCCATAGGCGGTGCTTACGGACTTGGACATACACGCTGGGCTACGCATGGCCGTCCTTCTGAAGAGAACGCCCATCCCCATATCGACTGCACTAATTCCCTCGTTGTGGTCCATAACGGGATCATAGATAATTACCTTGCATTGAAATCAAGCTTGCAGGGCAAGGGCCATAAATTCATCACGGAAACGGATACAGAAGTCATTGTTCATTTGATCGAGGAGCATTTTCCCGGGAATCTGGAAGACGCCGTCTTGAAAAGTGTTTCTTTACTTGAAGGCGCTTTTGCTATTGCAGTTATTGCTGCTCATGATCCGGATAAAATTGTCGCAGCCAGGAATGGCCCTCCTCTTGCCGTTGGGCTGGGGGAGGAAGAATTCTTTGTTTCGTCGGACATCAATCCGCTGCTCAGCTATACTCGCCGTTTTGTTTTTTTGGAAGACAAGGAGATAGCGGTCGTCACTCCATCGGGACTTGAACTTTTCAGTTTTTCCGGCAAGCCTCTGAACAGGACTCCCGATCTGGTTTCATGGAGTCCGCTCATGGTTGAAAAAGGCGGGTTTAAGCATTTTATGCTGAAGGAAATTTTTGAACAGCCAATGGTCCTCCGCGATACGCTTAAGGGGCGGATATCTATGGAGAGCGGTGAGGTTTATCTGGAGGAAAGAGGTTTAGATTCAGAAAAACTGCGGGGTATCTCGAAAGTGGTTTTAATAGCCTGCGGAACATCTTATCATGCAGGCTTGGTCGGTAAATATTTAATTGAATCTCTTGGCGGACTGCCGGTGGATGTGGAATATGCATCTGAATACCGTTACCGCGACAGTATTCTTGATCAACATTCTCTGGTTCTGGCGTTGTCGCAATCAGGTGAGACCGCTGACACCCTGGCTGCGCTTAAATCCATAAAAGATCAAAGTCCGCTGACGCTCAGTGTTACAAACGTGGCTAATTCCTCCATGACCCGTGAAACAGAAGGTGTGCTTCTCACACACGCCGGCCCTGAGATAGGCGTTGCCGCCACCAAAACCTTTACGGCACAAATGGGAATTCTGGTTTTACTGGCCGTCTATCTGGCCCAATTACATAAACGTTGGGATAAGAACAACGGCTTAGTCTTTCTGAATGAATTACAGCGTCTTCCACATAAAATGGAGCATATCCTCAGCCATGCCAATGAATTAGAGACAGCCGGCTTGGAATTTATATCTGCATCGCATTTTTTATTCCTGGGGCGCTGGGTTAATTACCCAATCGCTTTGGAAGGGGCGTTGAAATTAAAAGAGATATCTTATATCCATGCAGAAGGATATCCCGGCGGCGAAATGAAACACGGACCCATTGCACTTATAGATGATAAAATGCCGACGATGGTTATTGCTCCCCGCGACCGGGTTTATGAAAAGATATTGAGCAATGTTTCTGAAGTCCGGGCCCGTCTTGGGAAGATCATTGCGGTTGCCTGGGAAGAAGACCGGGATATTGCATCTAAAGTGGACCGGGTGCTTCCCATCCCGTCAACCGACCCATTGCTGACACCTTTTTTAACCACTTTGCCGCTTCAGCTTTTTGCTTATTATATTGCTTCAGCAAGGGGCGCGGATGTTGATCAGCCGCGTAATCTCGCAAAAAGCGTCACCGTCGAGTAATCTGGACTATTCATAAAAAAATTGTGATGCTTAATTTCCTTAAAACCACTCGGTATATAGTCTGTTTTTTTTGAGAAAATTATGAGTCACTTTTTTTCTTGCTGGACATTATATTTTCAATCACAATTTTTTTACCCTTCGGGCGGGCCGAATCTCACCGCATCTGCTTCGTTACTCCTCCTCGACGTGAAGTGCCGCGACTTCGTCGGAGTGCCTCGCATCTACGGCAATATCGGCCCGTGAATAATCCAGATATCCATTCATCCTGAGGCCTGCGAAACAGGCCGTGAGGATCTTAGACTGCATTGCAGGAGTGAAAAGTGACAGCGGGACTGTCATCCTGAGCGAAGCGAAGGATCCCAAGCTGCCTCGTTTGGTAAAGAGTTAGGAGTAAAGAATGAAGAGAATTTAGTTAAAAGTAAGAAGTAAAAAGTTATCTTTTTAATCAAAAATCAAATATCAAAAATTAAAAATAAACAAAAGCCGGCTATTGGACAGAGCGCAAATCGAGCAGACTGAATAGACGGAATAGACCGGAAAGACTTAGATAGACTTAGACAGGCCAAGAAGGACTAAAAGAACGCAAAGAACGCGAGCGAAGCGAGCGGCCTCACAACCGGCCATTTTCATCATGAGCCGTTTTGCCGGCTTTTTCCATCTTTCTGACATGATATATCCGCTGGATAGCAGTAATGTTGGAGACCACGGCAATGATAATCAAGGCGGCGGATACGGCTTCAAGATAAATATTGAATACCAGTCCAATCACAACGCAAAAAAACAGAAGCATCATTCTTTCCGCCCGCTGCATGATACCCACATTGCACTTAAATCCCAGGCCTTCTGCCCGGGCCCGTGTATAGCTGACCATAGTCGAACCTAAAAATGTGAAAAAAACCACCCATATGATCCAATGGTCACGAAAATGAACGGCCAATCCCAAGTAGATGAAAAATTCCGAATAACGGTCAAGCGATGAATCATAGATGGCACCGAATAAGCTGGTGCGATTGGTTTTTTTGGCAACTTTTCCATCCAGAATATCCAGGCCCCCACAAAGAGCAATGAGCATGATAGCCCAAAAAGGATGGTTGAAGGAGAACAAAATGCCGGCGCCCAGGCCGAAAAGCAAGGCTATGGTGCTGATGAAATTCGGGGTAAACCGGAGACGGACGAAAAGTTCTGCAAAACGGTTCATTATATTCAGAACAAAATCGATAAAAAAGCGGGGGAGTATCCGAATTTCCTGCTGTGTATGTTTATTCATGTTTCTCCTGAAACAAATCCATGGTGCTTTATTATGAAATTTCTTGTGAATCAAATAGCCCCGGCGGGCTCAATCATAATATTCTAAACCCAAATGGGTGATCAGCTCTTCTCCCTTTAAATAACGGAGTGTGTTTTTTAATTTCATCAGCTGAATAAACAGATCATGTTCCGGATAAATTTCCGGGGCGCACATCGGGCTTTTAAAATAAAAGGACAACCATTCCTGAATCCCTTTCATGCCGGCACGTTGAGCAAGATCAAGAAAAAGCACTAGATCCAGCACAATGGGAGCAGCCAGGATGCTGTCCCGGCAGAGGAAATCGATTTTAATCTGCATGGGGTAGCCGAGCCATCCAAATATATCGATATTATCCCATCCCTCTTTATTGTCTCCACGGGGAGGATAATAGTTAATACGGACCTTATGATAGAAATTCTTATATAAATCAGGATAAACTTTCGGCTGCAGAATATATTCCAATACGGAAAGTTTGCTTTCCTCTTTGGTTTTAAATGATTCCGGATCATCCAGCACTTCACCGTCCCGGTTGCCCAGAATGTTAGTAGAAAACCATCCGTTTAAGCCGATAAGACGGGCTTTGAGCCCCGGCGCCAGAATGGTTTTCATGAGAGTTTGTCCGGTTTTGAAATCCTTCCCGGCAATAGGAACATTATTCTGGTCGGCTAATTCATGTAAGGCGGGAATATCGACTGTCAGGTTCGGGGCCCCGTTGGCAAACGGGATGCCGGATTTGAGGGAAGCGTAGGCATAAATCATGGAGGGCGCAATGGCTTCGTGATTGTCTTTCATGGCTTGTTCGAAGGACTCCATGGTTTCATGCACCGGATCTCTTTTCAAGAAAATTTCTGTCGAAGCACACCAGACCATGACCATCCGGTCAAGATTATGTTCCTTTTTGAAACGCTGAATATCATCCATCAGCATCATGGCGTGGTCATATTTCGTCCGGCCTTCTTTTACATGCGGCCCCATGAGTTTCTTCACATATTTTTGATTGAACACGGCTTTCCAAGGTTTAATCGGCTCTGTCTCTTTGCGGACCTGGGCCAGCAGATCTCTTTCCAAAACCCCGGCAGTCAGCGCGGATTCATAAATATTATCCGGGAAAATATCCCAGCCCCCGAAGACCAGGTCATTTATGTCAGCCAGTTCCACGAAATCCTTGATCATGGGAACTCGTTTTTCCGTTCTTTTCCCCAAACGGATGGTTCCCAATTGAGTCAGTGAACCGGTGGGTTGGGCGATTCTTTTTTTTATCGCCATAACTCCGGCAATGAAGGTGGTGGAAACCGCCCCGAAGCCTGGAATTAAAACGCCTAACTTTCCTTTCGGCTTGTGAATGGGTATTTCTTCAGTCATTATGCCTCCAAATCACCTCGGAAGAGATATAACCTAATATTTATCACAGCAAGGCTTTTTATTCAATGAAATATTGAAGATCTGAATTTTTTGCCGGTTATCTTGTGAGGTGAAATGAGCTGTGATATAATCATTTTCCCAATCAGTTCACGATGTTGGTTATGCCGGGGTGGCGGAATTGGTAGACGCAAGGGACTTAAAATCCCTCGGAGGTTATCCTCTGTGCGGGTTCGAGTCCCGCCCCCGGCATTTCTGCCACAACACCCTGAAGTAAATCGCATCATAATACATCCGGTGCCGTGCTAAATGACCAAATTCATAGCAAAACCTGAATGCATTGCGCTGTCCCGCCGGATCCTCGTTTGGGATCCGGAATGCCACCGGATTGCTGTCGTCAAGCGGTTTCATCCATCTGCTCAGTTCATACTCGTCTTGAAGGGTGTCCGATCAACGAAATGACGGCTCATTTTTCATTCCGGCCTGATATTTTCCATTTCACTGGTTTTTTATTTAAGATTTAAAATCTCGATGCAGGAAGAAACGAATATTCTGAGAAAAGATTCTGGAGAAGAGTATGAGCTATATAAAGTCTGCAAATGAAGCTATTCTTTTTCCGCGGTATCTTTTAAGAAAGACTAAATGTCGAACTTAAAGCCGGTTATTTGTTCGGACACTTTCCATAGTCTTTGGGCTGTTGCATCGCTGTATGATGCTTTGCTTGACTTAACGACGACCGGATAACCTCTCTGTTCCAAAAAGCCGTCCGGGCCGTAATATTGTCCTCCGATGACTCCTGCGTCTGCGGCGGCCCGAAGTATAGGCAGTGCCCCCATTTCCGCACTTTGAGCGATGAAATTGCCCAGGGGGCTGAATAAGCGGAAATACCATTTTTTCTCTAGATAACGGGTGAGATGCGTATGCGTATATCCCGGATGCGCCCCTGCGGCAATTGTTTGGGAGGCGGTGTTTTCGAAGCGGCGCTCCAATTCATAAGTAAAAAGAAGATTCGCAAGTTTGGAACGTGCATAAGCCCGGGTGGGGGAGTAGCCTTTTCCTCCCTCGTACATGAGATTTTCAAAATCTATTTCTCCGAGTCGGTGGGCATTGGAGCTGACGTTGATAATACGTGAATGGGGAGTTTTAAGAATAAGGTCAATCAATAATCCGCTCAAAGCAAAGTGGCCGAGATGATTGATGCCGAACTGCTGTTCGAAACCGTCTTTTGTCTTTCCGTACGGCGCCATCATTATGCCGGCGTTGTTGATCAGGATATCCAGCTTTTGATATTTTGCTTTAAATTCATCTGCAAAACGATGAACGGATTTCAAATCAGCCAGATCGAGTCTGATTATTTCGAGCGTTGTATCAGGGATTGTATTGGCGATTTCATTTTTAGCGGTTTCTGCTTTCTCTATATCGCGGCAGGCCATGATGATATGCGCACCTTTGCGGGCTAATTCCCTGGCCGCTTCTAATCCAATGCCGCTGTTGGCTCCTGTGATAATAGTGATTTTTCCCGACAGATCAGGAATATCATCTGTTGTCCAATTTTGTCTCATTATCTATTCTCGCTTAAAAAGTGTATTTTACCATACACGGCGAAATTTTGAGGGTCTTAAAATATTAGTGTTATAGGGAATAAAATGTCTTATATTGGAGTCTAACCTAAGTGGTTCAGGCAAATCATGAATGAGGATAAAAAATAAAGTGATGCAGGAGAAAAACATGAAATTCCATCAAGGCCTTCTTAGAGTAACTTTGTTGGTTTTCGTAATCTTTAATTTAGGGTGCGGAACCTATCATATGAACAGTACGTGGCTGGATCGAGAGATCACAATTGACGGAAATGCGGATGATCGGAAGAGGGTATAAGGAAGCAGCTCAGTCGCCCGGTGCTTTGGGAGAACTGAATCGGAATGAACTGCAGCAGAGATTTGCCCAATCTTTGAAGGAAATCGAAATTATTGGTCCCGGGGAGGATCAAATACAAAGGCTGGCCTTATCAGATTTGACTGGCATGGAAATCGCTGTTAAATCCTCGGCGGGAATGCTGGTTTATGAACTTAAAATTCCCCTTGAGGCTGATGAAAACAATAGATATGCTATCGGTATCGAGCCGGGAGATAAGATAAGTATCGGAATGCTATCGCCCAAATTGGATTTTCAGGATTCATCAAAAAGAAAACCCGGCGGAATGGCGGGCATGGGCGCTAGGGGAGGAGGCCGCCCAGGCGGAATGGCAGGGAGGCCCATGCCGGGAAGAGCCGGAGGCTTCAGGATACCGAAAGATCTGAAAATCTGGGCCAGCCTTCAATTAGGTCTTAATTAGACTGAATTAACGGTTCATTATCCATTAGCAATATTGACTTCAATTATTATATTATTTGTGGGTGCCCTTCCAAACTTGAGGCTCTATGAATATTTTTATACTGGATTACGATATAAAGAAATGTGCTGAATACCATGCTGATCAGCATGTGGTTAAGATGATTCTGGAAAGCACGCAGATGCTGTGTACCGTACTTCATGAAAACGGGATGGAAGCTCCGTATAAATCCACGCATAGACATCATCCCTGCACAATCTGGGCAGGGACATCCCTAGCTAACTGGCAGTGGCTCCGTTCATTGGCAGAGAATCTCAATCAGGAGTTCAAATTCAGGTTTAATCACAGCAAGGATCACAGTTCAGCTGTTGTAGCCCGGAGACTGCCGGCCCCGCCCATCGAAGATGCAGGGCTGACTGAATTTGTCCAGGCTATGCCGGATGCTTACAGAGTTCCCGGGGATGCTGTGCTGGCTTATCGCCGGTTTTATATCGCTGAAAAATCACGGTTTGCGACATGGACAAAAAGGCCGGCCCCGGATTGGTTCCATATTAAGAAGGCATAGACATCCTGGCATCCATTCCTGGAAATTCCGACTAACCTGGATTATTCGCGGGCCGAGATTGCAGAAACAGCGCAATTTTTTTATGAATAATCCAGGCTAATTAAGCTTGAGAACGACAAAGTGAATCTTTCCGGTGAAGTCGGTATTTATTTGATAATCACCGATGGCTGTTCCCCAAGCATGGCCTCTGCCCACATGGATAGAGGGGGCAACCACTTCAAAGCGGCCGCGCCGTTTGGGAAGACCGCTGTCTGTTTTTCCGGCGGCAACAGTATTGCCGTTTACTTTCAATGTAATCTTTCCGTCTCTTTCCCAGCAAGCATCCACTTCAAATTCCTCATCCGGCACTAATTCGGGAGAAGTGATAATTGTATCCTTATCCCACAAGCGGACTCCCATTGCCAAGCGCCCGTCGTCTAAATAAAGGGCATATCCGTTTTGAGGCGGGCGTTCCGGCCAGGCAGGTATCTTTTCTTCGCAGACAAAAAACGCCCCGTCAACCGCTTGCCCGGTGGAAGATCCGATTTTTGCCAGAATGCGTATGGATTTGCCTCCTTGGGCGGGAGGGAAAGGTTTTTGATTTTGAATCAAAATATCTCCCTGATTAAAACGGTATTCTTTTTGGTTTGGGAGCGCCGGCGCAGAAGGAGTGGTTTTAAAAAAATCTGTATTTTCTTTCCTGAAAGCAATCAAATCTTCGCGCAGCTCATATCTTTTTTCAGCATATTCAGGAGTATAATAGAGATTCTTGAACTCATCGGGATCAGTGCGGATATCATACAGCTCCCCTTCACCATTACTGTAGACAAACATTTTCCAGTTGTCCTTGATGATACCAATATTGTGGGAAATTTCGATGAACAAACGGTCCTGAATGGATTTCTTTTCTCCGGAAAATAATGGAGTTAAATCACGGCCTTCAACTTCTGAAGGAATAGGTGCGCCGGCCAAAGAAAGGATAGTCGGCATGAAATCGACATGACTTGCCAAAGCCTCCGTTCGGCCCGGTTTATACCTGGCTGGAGAATGCACAACAAAAGGCACCCGGGCTGATCTTTCATAAATGTTGCCTTTATGAAAGATTCCATGATCACCTAAAAGTGAACCATGGTCCGCTGAATAAATGATAATGGTATCACGGAGTATGTTTTTTTGTTCGAGGGCCTCCAAAATCTTTTGGACTTGCCTGTCAATAAAGGTCAAATTTCCATAATGGCTAGCCCGGATTTGTTTGAGGTAATCCTTTTCATTTTCCGGATACCTGTCAATATAATCCGGGACCTCTTTGGTGTAACCATACCGCGCCCGGGTTTGAGCCAATGGTTTATCTGATAATTCTCCCGGATAGGTCCGGGGAGACGGCAAATCCAATGTCATATAGGGCCGGCTGAATTCCGCTGGAGGATCCCAGGGATTATGGGGGCCGTTAAAGGAAACCCAAAGAAACCAGGGACCTTTGTCATCGAGGAAACCCTCCTGGATCGCTCTCTGTGCCTGTGTGCCGACATAGTGATCGATATGGGTTTCCGGAGAGAACGGCCAATCATAAACATGGGGAGATTCCGGCTCGTATTGCAGCTTGAGATAGTCCCAGCGATTGAGATCATATTGGGACAAAAAGCGGGCATAATCATCCAGATACTCTTTATCACTCTCCAGATTGGCTTTGCGGTCTGCATGGATCATGCGGTGAAATCCCTCGGTTCTGTTCCATGGCTTGAAATGCATTTTCCCGATTCCCATGGTGTAATATCCGCTATTTGCCAGTTCCTTCATAAGGATAGGACAGGTTTGGGGAATCCACTGATTATAATTGCCCCACATGCCGTGGGTGTGGGGGTATTGTCCGGTAATCCAGGTGCAGCGGGCCGGTTGGCAAACAGGAGCTGTGCTGTAGTACCGCGAGAATACAATTCCATTCCTGCATAATCGATCCAAAGCCGGCATATCCAGGAAAGGAGATCCGAGAGAAGGACCGTCTTCACCTGCCTGATAATCTGTGCATATAAAGAGAATATTGGGGTGCTTTGATCTTAACTTTGGATTCCGCTTCTGAAAATGGCTGAATTCAGCCGCCAGGGCTGCAGAGCCAAAGCCCATTTTTTTTAAAAAATCGCGTCTTGTCGTAATGGCTATCCTCTCCTATGATTTTGATTTATGCTTATTTCTTAAGTGCTTCGGCAACAGCGTCTTGGACTGTCCCGGAAAATGAAATAAATTCAATGCCGTTGCTGTCCAGAGCGTCCCTCATTTTGGGTCCGGCGTTGCCTGCGATAAAAACCGTGACGTCCTTTCCAGCCAAGTAATCAGCGCAGCTGACGCCTGCTCCGCCTCGTTCATCCTTGTACGGATTTTCTGATGAATCCATCAGCTCACCGTTAGCATCAAAAAAAAGAAACCATAACCCCCTAGCGGCTTGATTGGCAACTTGCGCATCTAAGGTTTCCCCCTCGGCAGCTACGGCGATTTTAACCGTCGATTCATTTTGGCTTGAGAAGGTGAAAGAGTGGAAAGTGATGATAAGAAAAAAACAAAAAATAAATATTCCCCATTTATGCATATTCAAATCTCCTTTAAATAAAATACTCCTTACTCTTTACTGCGAAACAGTTCATGGTCTAAATGGCCTGCGCTGCAGGCCTCAGGAAGAGTTGTGAATTCATTTCCATTGTCCAGGTTGTGTTGCGCACATGTTTAATTCATAAAAAAAATGCTATCCAAATCGCATCGTATCTGCAATCATCGCAGCCCATGAATAATCCAGGATAATTCGCTCTTTATTAAAAATAAATCAAGTGGATAAAAAAATCCAGGGAATTTATAGACCTCTTTATCAGATATTCTTTTTATTGACATAATTATTGATGAGATAAAGCAACTCTGGTCACACCGGCTGGTTAAAATAGGACGCTTTTTCGGTCTATATAAAAAGGATTAAACTCACCGGCGCAGCGATGCTTTAGAGAAAATGTAATCGGGGATATCGGCGTTGAATTCGACCGATTCAAGGACAAATTCCGTTCCTTCACCGGCTTTCAATTCATCCTTGAATACCATTTCCACGGGAAACCAGCGGCCGTCGATCCGTTTGACCTTATTAACTTGAGTGGTTTTGATCAATTTGCCGCTTTTCGCATAGCGCTCTTCTCTCAGGGAGACGAAGCGTTCCTTGTCCACCCATATTTTACGGGAATGATAGGTGATGTCCTCTGTTACGGCAGTCAATTCCAGGACCCAGCAGGGGCGTTCCCCCATGATTTCTTCGGCCACCACTTCCGCTTTGTAATCATTTTGAAGCCGGCGGTCTTCCATGAGGTCTTCATAAGACAGGTCAGATCCCATGACGGACTGTCTCAGCATATGACCGGAAATACGAATGGTCCGGTCGGTGGACGGAGAATAGGTCCATAATTCATCGCCGCGTTTCAGCATCTTGGTCCCTGCTTCTCGTGGCGGGGCTAAATATTCGGTAAAGGACTGTTCGGTCCCCTGAATCCAGGATTTGGATTCGATAGATCTGTCCCCTCTGCGGCCGTGGATGATCATTCTGCTCTGAGAGATTTTGTTGTCCGAGCCGATATTCTTGTCGATTTGTTCCAGAATCCATTCCCCCGATGGGGCGGTTTGTATGGCAAAGGCTGCTGCAGCTGAGATAAACAAGCTGAGAAGTAATATTTTTTTCATGTTTCCATCTCTTTCATAAGCCGGGAGGTTTGCCGTTTATATATGCCGATCCCGGCAATAGCTGTCCCCAAAAAAGTGGCTGCCAATCCGGGAATGAAACCGATAACAAAACAAAACGGGGTGATTTTTGCACGGATGACATTGGACAGCATCAGGGAGGCGTCCTGCATCATTGAACTGATATCCAATCCGTGGACCTGAAGATAGTAGGCGATCCCCACTCCCAGCACAGTTCCGGCAATAGTCCCCAAAAAGCCGATCATTAAAGATTCCCCGATCAACGACCTGTAAAGGTGACCTTTGCTTTCTCCCATAGCCAGCCTGATGCCGATTTCACCATAGCGGCGGAGACTGCCCATCAGGCCTGCGTTCCAAAGTACAATCGACATCGCCCCGACAAAAACAATAATGATGACACTTGAGAACATTTTGAACATATCCATCAATTCAGAAAATCCGGATTGCTGATAAAGGGTTTCCATAACCGGGGAGAACTCATCATCTGGATCTGAATCTTGGGCGTTAAAGGATTGCCTGACGTTTTCGGCTTTTTCATCACGATAAACATAATTTTCAAAATATCCCAGAACCTCGCCGGCGGCATCCCGCATATCCAATGCTCTCTGGATATCCGAGATATCTGCTATCATCGCTCCCCGGTCTAAGGCCATGACACCGAAGCGGATCGTTCCTACCATGGTGAAATTATACATCGCCATGCTGCCGTACATGGTTGAACTTATCAGGGTTGCGGTTTCACCCTCACGGATGCCGAGGTTGCCGGCAAATTCCGCGCTCAACAGAATTTCACCGGGATTCTGCGGAAAACGCCCGCTGACTAAGGACCTTTCCATATCCAGCAGATTCCACTCGATACTGTCATTTGAAAACAGATCGATCGCCATGCCCGCCACCGGTCCCTGAGCCCGGGTTTCACCCTGCTCGTCAGGAATGTCCAGCAATCCACCGAATTTTATTCTCGGTGTCCAGTGCATGTCTGGAAAGTCCTGTTCGAGCTGCTGCAGCAGGTCATTAATACCGATATACGCCAAATCATTGGGGATTTGATCAGACTCTTCTGCATAGGCGCGGGACATGATCTTGATATGGCCGGTACTAAATTTAGCGCTGGAGTCGATAAAACTGGTCTGCGCTCCCTGAATCCAGGCGCAGCCTAATACAGTCAGGATGACCCCTAAGACCACGGTTAAAAAGGGAAATAAGCTGCGCGCCCTGTCCCGGATGATTCCTTTAAAGATAAAAGCGATCATGAGATTCTTCCTCTTAAAGCTTCGGTTGGTTTGAGTTTGGCGATTTTACGGGTAGGAAGGAAACTTACGATGGTAGTCGTAACAAATACCAGGATTGTGGTTCCAACAATCAGCCCGGCGCTGTATGAGGGAAAAATTTTCTCTCCGATCGCGATCCCGTAGCTGTCCATCGCCTGCGGCACAGCCCAGCCGTTCTCAGCAAAGGCCGTAAGCAGGGGAATTCCGTAGATGGCGGCTGCAACTGCCGCCAAAACGGCATGGAGAGCTCCCTCTAGAGTAAACAGCTGAATCACCTTGGAGCGGCGCAAACCCAAGGCCATAAGCGTTCCCATTTCTTTTTTTCTGCGGAAGATGGACAGGACCTGTGTGTTGAATATAGCGAGCATGGCCAGGGCTATCAATACAAAATAAAGGATGGAGGCACCCGCGGTTTTACTTTGGACAATATTATTGATATCCGCTAAAAGAAAATTCAGGTCTTTAAATGTCCACCCTGACACGGCTGGAATGTCTTTTGTGTCCTGGGCAACGACCACGATTGTGGCCTGATTCTGCATGTCGCTCAGCTCCTGGAGAAGGGGCAGCGGCAGCCAAATCTGACCCTGGTCAATCGACTGGACGGTGGTGTTCATGACTTGAGCGATCTGAATATCGCGGGCGTCAAACGTCCCGTTGGCGTCCCTCCACCTTATGGTAACCGACTCACCGGTTTTCAAGCCGGTATTACGCGCCATGCGGCTGCCGATCAGGGCCGGTATTTCTCCTCCCGAGGATTTCAGGGAATCACTCGGCAGTGTGAGGATATTCTGTTCCGGATCGATTCCTTTAAGCTGAACCGGAATAAACCGCCCGCTTGGATACACGGTTCCCTGCAGGATTAGAATCGGAGCTGCACGGCCTTTTTCGATCATATTTTGGAGAGGCCCGGGGATAATTCCATGGGCATCCGGCAGGGAAAGGGCATCATAAGGATCATAATTTTCTTGCCAGTATTGACCGCCCCCGATTTTCGCATCCACAGTGGCATGGGTGACTTGTTCAGCCATGCCCACATACAGCCCCTGGGTCCAGATAATAGCAACAAAAGCAAAGGATAAGACCAATGCATTAAGCCAGGTGCGCAAACCGGCGCCGATGAGGTTGCGAATTGCGAGCCTGGGGATAATCATGATTTTCCTTCTCCGGCTCCATTCGGGATACAATTCTCATCCAAGGATACACTGCCGTCAATCAGTGTGATCTTACGCCTTAGATATTGAATCACTTTTTCGTCATGGGTTGCGAACAGGAACGTTGTCTCGAGTTCCTGGTTCAGCCGCACCATGGTTTTCAGAATATGGTGGGAGTTTTCCGCATCCAGATTGGCGGTGGGCTCGTCGGCTAAAACGAGGGCCGGTTTTTTAACGACCGCCCTGGCAATGGCCACCCGCTGGCTTTCACCCCCGGAAAGCTGGGCCGGTTTTGATTTGGCCCGGTCAGCTAATCCGACCCACTCCAGGGCATCCATGACCATCTGTTTTCTCTCGTCCGGTTTCAGGTCGAGTAAAAGCAAGGGAAATTCGACATTTTCAAATACGGTATACACCGGCAGCAGGTTAAAGGTTTGAAAAATGAAACCAATGTGCCTGGTTCGGAGCGCGGCAGCTTGTCTATGGGAGAGCTTTTCGATTTGATTGCCAAGAACGACGGCTTCCCCGCGGGTTGGTATATCCAGAGATCCGATAATATTCAATAAAGTGGTTTTTCCCGATCCGCTGGGACCCACCAGGCCGGCAAACTCACCTTTTTCAAATTTGAGGTTAATGTTTTCCAGGGCAATAAGAGTTTGGGTTCCCATGGGATACTCTTTGACCACATCCTTGGTTTCGATTAAGTAGGAATTTTCACTCACTGTCATTTCTCCTGAGCATTAATAGTTAAAAACAATTGTAAACTGGAAGCCGTTCCCCGCAAAGGGATTTATTCCGGAAGCGCTGGGGTAGATTTGAAAATTATCCGGATTTAAGAATCCAATAACATTGATTCTCCATTTGTCATAGGTCCGCTGCCAGCTGAAAAAGCGGTACCATTCTTCATTATCCCAATCATAATAGACTATTCCGGTGATTTCATCCAGGAGTCCAAGCGGATATCGAAGCAGCATGGCTGAAAAATTAATATCTTCTCCTGAAGCAAAAGCCTCTCCAGTCCGGGCAAGATTATAATGTTCACCCAATACATACAGGCCATTGCCGATATCAAACGTGTAATCCAATCCGGTGTTCCAGGCTCTTTGCCACGGAAGCGGTAAAAGCTGATGCTGCTGATGCGTTAGAGCGGCTTCAAACCAGAGGCCGATTCCGATGTCCCACTTTCCGTCCAGGGCATAACGGTCTTCTGGTGCTGATTGGGGCTCCGGGAAAAAGGCCGTTGTGGGAAATTGAATATCAGCCCGCCGGTGATGATATGTGGCTGCAATCTCACCTTTGAATAAAGGGACTTGTAATCGGCCGCCGTATTCCACGGAATCGTCCTGTGTCGGGGAGGTTTCCCGTCCTTTTGGTTCTTCATTGCCGTAAAGGCCCCAAATCCAGATATTGGTGTTATTAATAAAATAGTAGCGGAGCAGCAAAGCATAGATACCGTCGGTCAGCTGCAGTGGATCGCGGGGATCCAATCTGTCGAACCACATGAGCGGGCGGAGTAATGTTGCCGATCCGAAGTTTATTTTCTGTAAACCCAGCCTGGCTTCAAATTGAGTCAAGGAAAACCGCAGCCACATGCGGTATGGTTTGATATCACCTGATGTTTCGATCTCATCGATTTGTTTAAAGCGGGCGGTGCCGAAGGCGTGAGCGGATAATTCTGTATCCAGAGTGAAAGTTTCCGAAGGCTGAACAGCCAGAGTGAATTCTGGAATATATCTTAACCCGAGCTGAGGCTGTGAAGATTTCTGTAAACCGCTCATGGCCCAAAGTGATATGATGCCCCTATGCCCAAATGTCCAGGAAAACCCTAATGCCGTTAATGATAATAATAAAACTGTCGCGGCTAATAATTTTTTCTTTAAATTGAATGTCTCTATCCTCTTCACTCTTTACTCTTTACTCCTCACTCTTTACTCAAGTAATACGAAACAGCCGGACTAAAGTTGGTTAAAGATTTCATAATCCGCATAGATTTCTTCCGTCTGCATGCGGATATTTTTAATGATTAACCCCACATGTACACGGGCGCTGACCTTTGTCATAATCAAGTAACCTTCAGGAAGGCGGTCGAATTCCATATCCATTTCTAAAAGCTTCAAAGGCCCGGGATTTTTTGCCGGACTGAGTTCGGCGCGTATAAGGGTGAAGGTGTCTGCGTCGATCGTATACGTCCCCTCAAAATATTCCGAGGATTCCTGCTTAGAAACGGTTTGCAGGATAAAGACCTCCCGGGCATCCGGCAATGTTTTCTTGCGGAGACTGAAATCATAATCTTTCCTTTTTGCCTCATCAAAAGGAAAAATTTCTTCCTTGCTCAAATTCATTCCCCGGTGCCGGCCGCTGGATTCTTCACCGTCTGATGGACGGTTCTTTGCATTCATTTTGGCGGCTTCTTCTTTGAATTCATTGGTTACATCTTTGATTTCATCATTCTTATATTCCATGGCCTTAAATACTTTTTCTATTCTGGTCTTATTATCAACGACAATTTGTTTTTCAATAACGGTCTTCTTTTTTGGTTCCCAGTTTTTATCCATTTCGTAAAGAGTCGTCAAAACGGATGCCTGCCATCTATTCATTTCAGGGGCTGATTCGATGTTTTCATGTATTTTGTTGAGCACATCTTCAGTGGATAACATGCCGTTTTCTTGATCAAAGGGAAAAGCGGGGAGAGAAAATCCTGTGATCACTATAACCGCCAGTAAAGAAAATTCAACTTTTTTCATGCTATTCTCCTCATACCTGCGTGAAAAGCCATGGTTTTCGATTCAAATTGCTATTTTAGGATAAAAACAGGTTATCGGCAATCCTGCGAGCTTAGTACTTCTAAGTCTGTCTAGGTCCCTCTAGGTCTATCTAAGTTCGTCAAAGTCTATTCAGTCTTCTTGGTCTATAATTTTTATTAACTTATTCTGTATCCATATTCGTCTTTGGTTTATTTCTAATTTTTGATTTCGCTTTACTCTTAGCGCTTTACTCTTTACAAAAAAAAAGAGACAATTTGGGGATGACATAGGGGCAGGGGACTCAGGTTTATTGCTTAGAGTAACCGGAGCTTGGGTTTTATATAATATACAATATATATTCCTTGACTTAAAAATTAAACCTTGTGATAATTCCTATTATTAGGAGGTCATTATGGACCCATTAATTGGATTTATCGGATTGGGCGATATGGGCATGGGCATGGCAATCAATGTCGCGAAGGCCGGTTTTGATCTGACTGTTTATGATTTAAGACAGGATCACATGGATAAGGTCATATCCCATGGCGCATCCAAAGCCGAGAGTGTTAATGACCTGGCAGAAAAATGCAGCTGGATTTTTCTCAGTCTTCCCGGGACAAGTGAAGTCAGTTCCATTATATCCGGTCCTGACGGTCTGTCAGGGAATCTGGAATCCGGTTCGATCATTATTGATTGCGGAACCACTCATCCCTTGACAACCATCGAGATTGCCGAAGATTTAAAGAAAAAAGATGTGATATTTCTTGATGGCCCGGTTTCCGGAATGCATGCCCGGGCTATGGAAGGAACGCTTACGGCCATGGTGGGCGGGGAAGAAGCGGCTTTTTCAAAAGTCGAAAAAGTTATGTCTGCATTTGCCAATAAAATTCTGTATATGGGCAAGTCGGGAAATGGACAGCTCACCAAGCTGACCAATCAGCTTTTATTCAATATCAACGCCGCCGCGATTGCGGAAATTCTGCCGATGGCCGTTAAAATGGGGCTTGATCCGGCCAAAGTAATGGATGTGGTTAAAACCGGAACCGGACGAAGTCTGGCCTTGGAATTTTTCGGTCCTTTGATTTTAAAAAACGATTTCGGCCCCGGGTATCCCCTTCAAAACGCATATAAGGATATGATCAGTGCAGCGGAGATTTCAAGCCGGGAAACCATACCGCTCCCTGTCACATCGGCGGCGACATTGACTTACCAGTTGGCTCTCAAACAAGGCTTGGGGAAAGAGAATAAAGGCGCGATGATCAAGGTATGGGAACAAGTATTAGGAGTTAAAGTCAGGGAGAAAAAATAGATGAGCCAAAAAAACAGTATACCGAGGGGACAGATAGGTGATATCACAGAAGCCTATTACCGGGGATTGATGCAGTCTGCCGGCTACAGGACCCAGGATCTGGAAAAGCCGGTTATTGCCGTGGTCAATTCCTGGACGGAAGCGAATCCGGGGCATCTGCCCTTTGACCGTTTGGCCAAGCATGTGAAGGAAGGCATTTGGGCGGCGGGGGGAACACCGGCCGAAGTCAATTTTCCGGCCCCGTGCGACGGGATCGCCCAAGGGGAAGGCATGCATTATATTCTTCCGCAGAGAGATCTTATCGCCGCCTCCGTGGAAGCCATGGTTAAGGCGCATGGTTTCCAGGGGATGGTTATGCTGGCATCCTGCGACAAGATCATTCCCGGGATGGTGATGGCGGCTGCTTCCTGTGATTTGCCTGCCCTTTTTCTGACTTCAGGCGCAATGCTGCCCTATAAATCCAATCAAGATACAATGGTAACCTCGGATTTAAAAGAAGCGATCGGCAAACGGATTTTGGGAAAAATAAGCGAGGAAGAATTGCACAGATGTGAAGCTGCCATATGTGCATCTCCCGGAACCTGTTCCATGATGGGTACAGCCAATTCAATGGGCTCATTTCTGGAGGCAATCGGAGCGGCTCCATTCGGCTCAACCACTATGCTGGCTTTTGAATCAGCCAAAATCCGCCAGGCACGGGATGTTGGTGAACGGATTGTGGATATCACCCGCAAGAATTTTCAATTTTCCAATTTAGTACAGATGAAAAATCTGTCGAATGCCTTTAAGGTCATAGCCGCCACCGGCGGCTCCACCAATGCCGTCCTGCACATTTTGGCTATCGCGGCGAAGGCGGGCATCGATCTTTCCCTGAGTGATATCGATTCAATCTCCCAATCCGTTCCGCTTATCGCCAAATTCAAGCCGTCTTCAAAGTACAATCTTTCCGATTATCATCAGGTCGGCGGTGTCGCGGCGTCCATGAAAGCACTGGCTGAAATGCTGGATTTATCCGCACCCATGGGCTTTGCCTCTTCTCTTGAGGACGCCCTGAAGAGCGCGGCTGATCCGGATGGAGAGATCATTCGAATGGCTGAATCCCCGATTGAGAAGGAAAGTTGTTTTGCGGTTTTAACCGGTAACCTGGCTCCGTCAGGAGCTGTTGTCAAACGAAGCGGAATCGAGCCGTCCATGTATAGGCATTCAGGGCCTGCGGTGGTCTTTGATTCGGAAGAAGATGTGCGGGAATCTATTTTAGGCCGTAAGATTCAGCCGGGTTCTGTGCTGGTCATCCGGTATGAAGGTCCTCAAGGGGGCCCGGGAATGAGAGAGTTATCCATCCCGGCGGCAATGCTTGTGGGAATGGGACTGCATAAATCGGTTGCTATGGTGACGGACGGCCGGTTTTCCGGGGCGACCCGCGGACCCTGTATCGGCCATGTTTGTCCTGAGGCCTGGGCGGGCGGTCCGATTGCAGCACTGAAAGATGGAGATATTATTGAAATTGATGTGACAAAGCGAAAACTTGAAGTTAGATTGCCGGATGAGGAAATTCAGCGCCGGCTGCAGAAGAAAGTGCGTCCGGAGCGCATAGCAGAGAGTGTTTTAAAAAGCTACCGTAAAAATGTGAACGGAGCGGATAAAGGAGCGGTCTGGATTTAAATAACAGGAGGGTGAGATGAGTCAAGATGACCATGTATTCTACCGCAGCCAAAGAAAAGAACTTCCCTTAATCGACAGGGGAGAGGGGATATATCTGTATGCTAAGGACGGGAAAAGGTATATTGACGGCACATCCGGCGCTTTGATCTCAAATATCGGCCACAGCCAGCCTTCCGTTATTGATGCCATGCAAAGGCAGGCCCGGCAGATTGAATTTGTCCACGGCACTATGTTCAAAAGCGAGGCGTCCATCGCATTAGCGGAAGAAATCATAAGGATGTGTCCGGGAGGATTGGATAAGGTTTATTTTGCTTCAGGAGGAACCGAAGCGATAGAGACAGCATTGAAGATGGCGCGGTCCTATCACATTGCCCGGGGGAACAAGCAGAAGTACCTGGTTATATCCCGGTGGCAAAGCTACCACGGCGCCACGATGGGCGCTTTGTCCATGAGTGGAAGGACAGCCAGCCGGAAAATTTATCAGCCGTATTTACTCGATTTTCCGCATATCCCGCCGGCCTACTGCTATCGATGTCCGTATAATAAGGATTTGAATTCCTGCGGATATGAATGCGCCTGGGAACTGGAAAAGACAATTACCCAGATCGGAGAAGAATTCATTTCCGCCTTTATCGCCGAGCCGGTTGTGGGGGCGACATTATGTTCGGTCCCGGCTCCGCCCGACTATTTTTCTATTATCAGGGATATTTGCGATAAACATGACGTTTTGTTCATCGCGGACGAAGTCATGACAAGCTTCGGCCGGACCGGTAAAAATTTTGGTATGGATCACTGGGGTGTGGTTCCCGACATTTTAGTGGGCGGAAAAGGCCTGGGAGCGGGATATTTTCCAATGGGAATGATCATTTGCACTGACTGGGTCTTCCAGCAATTTCAGGAAAAATTAGGAAAATTCGTGCATGGATTCACCTATCAAGGCAACCCTTTAGGTGCAGCAGCAGCCCTGAGTGTTCTGGAATTCATTCACAGCAATAATTTGATTAGCCGTGTCGCCGATATTGGTGAATATCTTCTAAAAAAAATGATGGGTTTAACCCGTTTTGATTTCGTCGGTGATGTCAGAGGGCTCGGTTTTATGCTGGGAGTGGAATTGGTTAAAGATACAAATACAAAGGATCCCTACCCGGTTGAGTTGAGACTCACCAATAACATTGTCAAGACTGCCTGGAACAAGGGCTTGATCATTTATCCCTCTTCTTCAAACGGACAAATTCAAGGAGTTGCCGGAGATGGATTTATGGTGGCTCCGCCCTTCATCACTACTCAAGACCAAATAGATGAAATTATAGATATTCTGGAACAAACCCTGGATGAAGTCAAAGTGGAACTTAAATTGTAATGCCGTTATTTGGTTAATCCTGCTAAATCCAGCATGAAGGCATATTCCAGCGCGGTTTCGCGGTATCTGCGGAACCGGCCGGAGACTCCGCCGTGACCTGCTTCCATATTGATATGGAAGATTAAGGGATTGTTGTCTTTTTTCATAGCCCGGAGTTTCGCCACCCATTTTGCGGGTTCGAAGTACTGCACTTGGGAGTCATGGTAGCCGGTGGTCACCAGCATCGCGGGATAATCCTGAGCTGTGACATTGTCATACGGAGAATAAGACAGCATGTAGTCATAATATTCCTTGATACGGGGATCACCCCATTCATCGAATTCACCCGTTGTAAGCGGAATGCTGGTGTCCATCATGGTGGTGATGACATCAACCCAAGGAACAGCGGCGATCATTCCCTTCCATAAATCAGGCTGCAAATTGACTACCGCTCCGATCAGTAAGCCTCCGGCACTGCCGCCCATTCCAAACAATTTTTCCGGATTTGTGAAATTATTATCGATGAGATATTCGGCGCAATCAATGAAGTCAAAAAAGGTATTCTTCTTTTGTAAAAGCTTGCCCTGTTCGTACCATTCCCGTCCCATTTCCGAACCGCCGCGTATATGCGGAATGGCATAGACAAATCCCCGGTCCAATAGACTCAGCCGGCTGGATGAAAAAGTCGGCTCCCGGCTGGCGCCGTAGGAGCCGTAACCGTGCAGGAGCAGGGGATTGGCCCCATCCTTTTCTATGCCTTTCCGGTAAACCAGAGAAATAGGGACTTTAACTCCGTCGCGGGCTGTGGCGTAATGCCGCTCAGTCACATAATTATCCGGATTAAAATCACCCACCACTTCTTCCTGTTTCAGCAGGGATTTTTCCCTGGTTTCCATGTTATAATCATAGATGGAATTTGGTGTGGTGAGAGACGTATAGCCATAACGCAGCTGATCGGTGTCAAAGGCCGGATTAACGGAAATGTAGGCTAAATAGGCGTCCTCTCCGAAATCTAAATAGTGTTCTGAGTTATCAGTCCAGTCGATTATACGCAGTTCGGTCAAGCCGTTTTTGCGCTCGTTTAAAACCAAATTATTTTGAAATAATTCAAATCCCTGCAGCAGAATGTCAGGACGGTGAGCGATGACTTCCTTCCAGTTTTCCTTGCGGGCGGCATTAACCGGAGTCTGCATCAGCCGGAAGTTTTTCGCCTCCCAATTGGTGAGAATATAAAATTTATCCTGAAAATGATCGACACTGTATTCATGATCGCGTTCACGCGGCTGGATGATCTGGAAAGCACCGCCTGGATTGTCCGCCTTCAGAAACCGGAATTCTGTGGATAATGTTTGCGCGGAGGCAATGAAAATATATTCCTTGGATTTGCTCTTATAGGTATAGGTATTAAAAGTCTCATCGGTTTCTACAAAAACTTCATAGTCTTCCGTATAATCGGTGCCTAGAACATGTTTCATAACTTTAAAAGGACGCAGAGTGGTGGGATCTTTAAGGGTGTAAAAAACGGTCTTGTTATCGGCCGCCCAGGCAGCGGAACCGGAAGTATTGGGAATTTTATCCGGTAAAATTTCATTAGTGGATACGTCCATGAAGTACAGGGTATACAGTCTGCGGCTGACTGTATCGACTCCGTAAGCGATCAAGTTGTTATTTGGACTTGTGGTATATCCGGATACATTAAAAAAATCATGGCCTTCGGCCATTTCATCCACATTTAATAGAATTTCTTCTTCCGCATCCAAACTGCCTTTTTTGCGGCAGTATATGGGATATTCGCTGCCTTCTTCATAGCGGGTGTAATGGAAATAGTCTTGGTCTTTGTACGGAACCGACATATCCGTTTGTTTGATGCGGCCGACGATTTCATTGTAAAGCTTTTCCTGCAGTTCTTCGGTATGGGCCAGCATGGCTTCTTTGTATTCGTTTTCGGCTTTAAGATAGGCGAGGACTTCCGGATCATCTCTTTGATTCAGCCAGTAATAGTTATCGATCCGGGTATCTCCATGCGCGGTTAATTCTTTAGGAACTTTTTTTGCAACCGGCGGTTGTAGATCCTGAGCCGGTTCCTGCTTCTTTTCTGTTGAACATGCTGGGAAAAACAGAAAAATGAAACAAACATAAATAGAAAATAATAAAAGAATTAGTTTTGACGAAAATCTTTTTTTCATGCTGACCTCCTATTTGCAAAAGTTATCATGACAGAGTCCATCTGAAATATCAAGAAGAATGAACTATCCATGAGACTAAATTGAACCGGCTGATTTTTTCTGCCAGAGATGATTGATTCTGGTAAAACGTGTGGTTTTATAATTGGAAAAAGAATCCCCATTAAACTGGCGGATAGTGACAGCCAGTTCTTGAGAACTGGAAATCTGAATGAGGTTGTAACTGTTGGGGGTGCCTCGCCGCCGTTCGGAAATGGAAGTTCCTGCAGAAGCCAGGACAGCAGTATAAGACTGGGAATTGCTGGGAGTTATGATCTCCGAGTAGGCTGTATGAACATGGCCAGCCAGAATCAAATCGATCTCCACATCGCCGATAATGTCCAGTAAAAGTCCGGCCCTGCCGATGAAACTTTGGGATTTTTTCCCAGGTGAGGGGACAAGATTGTGATGAATGACAATGATTTTCATTATATCAGGATCGATTTTTCTGAATCTTTTTTTTATTAAAGCAATTTGATCGCGGTTGATTCTTCCGTTTTTCAAGGTAAGAGACCGGGCGGAATTGATGCCTACAGCGGCAATATTGTCATCCTGGTAGACGGGGCACTCTTCATCTGAAATAAATTTGAAAAAGCGGTTTAGGGGTTTAATAAATCTGCGGAAAATATTAAAAAGCGAGATGTCATGATTTCCGGGAATAACAATTTTAGGAGCTTTGATCCGGTCCAGGAATTCCGCTGCCTGCTTGAATTGTTTAGTCTTTGCCCGCTGCGTCAAATCTCCGCTTACGGCAACCAAACGCGGATCGACGGCCATTAAATCTTCCAGGATTATTTCTGTAAGAACTGAATCTTCGGCACCGAAATGAATATCTGAAATATGGGCTATCTTGATCATGGTTTCTTTTTTGGTAATATTATCTTGACTGCTCCAGGAATTGATTTATAAGCCAGCGGAGGTTCTAGTTTATAGATCTCACCGTCAGCAGAAACCCGGACCCGTTTTTTGGCTGTTTCTAAATCCACCTCATCTACCAGCAGGAAGTCAAAATTTTTCGCCTGCTGCAATTTTCCGATAAGCAAAAAGAAAGAATTCCTGAGAAAACGCCAGCGATTGCGGCATTGTGAGAAATACAGGCTAAGCTTTCCTTCCTGAAGGCTCTCCCTTGATCCAAATTTCAGCAGTTCAACTTCATATTTATTATTGCCGACAAAAAGAGATGGGGTGATGTGTTGTTCATCCTTACCATTGATTTTTAAGGAGATTTTGTATAGAGGAAAACGGGTGAAAATCCTTAAAAATGCAATAATCAGGAATAAAAGGCGGTTGTGTCCATATTTTTTTTCGAGTTTTTCTCTGACTTCAACACTATGGGGATATAATCCAATCGAAGAATTATTGATGAAGAGACGGCCGTTAAGTGAAGCCGCATCCAAATCCATTTGTATTCCGGAAAAAATTGCATGAACTGCATCCGGCATTTCCAGCGGAACACCTGCATCGGTTGCAAAATGATTGAAACTGCCGCAGGGAATGACGGCGATCGGTTTCTTTCTGCAGGAAGATAAGTTAACCAGAGCACTCGCTGTGCCGTCGCCTCCGGCTGCAACCGCCAGGTCAGGAGCGTATTTTTTTAATTGATCCAATTGGAATTTTAAAGATTGGTTTCCGGAGGGGAAATATTGAATATCCGAGAACAAATGACTGTATTTTTTAAATTCAGCCTGAATATCTTCAACCTGAACTTTTCCGGTTGAAAAACAACCGGATTGGGTGTTGATAAGAACGCCGATTTTTTTATAGTTCATTGTTCAGCCTGATGCTGCAGGGCGTTCGCGGTGAAGGCCGCAGCTTCATACCCTGTACTTCGCATCTGCGGCAATCCCGGCCCGTGAATGATTCAGGTTAACATATTGATGATAACGGGAAATAAAATTTAAATCTACTTGGTGCGGCTTTTTTTTTAGACCGGGATATGATGAAATAAAATTGTTAACCGCATGTGTTTTTTTCCAGGGATTGCGGGAGGCACTGTCATTTATTTCGGAATACTGAAGATTTTTGAGTATCTGCCCGGATTTCACATTGATGAACGGACGGCTGAATGAGCGGCGATTATGATTTATCAATACTTGGAAAATCAGGGAAGGTTATAAAGGAAAGGAGGAGGGCCATGAGAGGAATCCTCGGGTTTGACCCGTTTTTGCCTTGGATGGGCCCTCCTCTTTTTTTGGGAACATTTTTTTGTCCATAATCATAATCGCATGCAGGAGAGTTTCATTCAATCGCCTTTTCGGGTGGATAAGAAGATGATATTTATCAGGGAAGAGTCACCCGTAAAGGTGAATCGTTACCCCTTTAAAAGTGCAACCAAATTTATTGGTTATTGACAGAAAAATAATTATTTGTTATTTTTTATCAAACCAAGATCCAAGGTGGCGCTATCGTCTAGGGGACTAGGACGGGTGGTTCTCAGCCATCAAACCGGGGTTCGAATCCCCGTAGCGCTACCACATTTATTCTAGGTTTTTATGGGACCAAAGAATAACACACTGCCAAATTGTCCATATTTTCTGAATTTTTTCTGTATGGCTGGAATTGCAGGATAGCAGATAGCCCTGCTTTTCAGATTTGAGATTTGAGATTTGAGATTTGAGATAATAAACCCCGCAGCAAAAAATAGGCTCCGTCTTTATTCAACGGATCATTCGCAGATCCGCACATCGGGTCCTGAACGCAGGATGGACAGCCGGATTCACAGGGACATTCCTTAATGATTTGACAGGCAGCCTGCAGCCAGTTTTTCAAGTTGGTGAATGCTCTCTCGGTAAAAGCAATGCCTCCTTCACAGCCGTCGTAAACAAATATAGCCGGTTTGCGAAATTCCGGGAATCGAGGATGACTGAGACCGCCGATATCATTTTGTTCGCAGATGGCAAACAAAGAAATTGTTTTAATTACAGCATGCTCGGCTCCGTGAAGGCTGCCTTCCAGATCAAATCTGTGTTTTTCCAATTCATCGATCAATGACGAGTCGATTTGAAACCATAATCCTTCCGTTTCAAAGACCTCCGGAGGAAGCTGCAAAGGATGACGTCCGATCGGTTCTCCGCTGCCTATTCGTTTTCTTACATACCCGGTGGTCTGTTCGGTCATGCACAGTTTGCCCCAGGAGGATCGATAAGAAGAGAATTTTTTGACTTTTTCTTCACTGATAATCCGGGTATGCTTATCCCCCAAATGCTGTGTGTAATAAAAGGCTTTTGTTTTTTGCGCAAAAGCCGTTTTTTCAGGTATATCGAGATCAATAACTCTATATGTTTCTCCGCGATGGAGATAAACCGCACCCGGAAAAGCTTCTTTGTAGACCCGGGTTGCATCCACTTCTCCAATTTTATCGCCGTTTTTTAACCGGATACTGAAGGGCTCTCCGATACTGCGGATACTGACATCCTGATGGGGGCGCGGATTGCGGGAAAACCAAATATTTCCATCACGGCCGGGATTTAATTTTTGTTCCCGGACCAAATCGGCGAGGACCGGAGTTAATGATTGTATATCATAAACGCTGTCATCGTATTTTAAATATAACTCCGCGGCTGCGCAGGGAAGATGGCGTTTGAGAAGGTGGGTATTTTCCGGGTCAATAACAGCGGACTCATGGCTTTCTTCAAAAAATTTTTCCGGATGGCGCATGAAAAATTTATCCAGGGCATCGTTGGCTGCCACCAGGAATATCAGGGAATCCCGGCCCCGCCGTCCCACCCGTCCGGACCGCTGCCAGGTGCTGGCAATAGATCCGGGGTAACCCACCAGAATACAGGCATCCAAACCGCCGATATCAATTCCCAGTTCAAGGGCACTTGTGGATACCACTCCGCGCAGGGTTCCTTGAAAAAGTTTTTTTTCAATCTCCCGGCGTTCACGGGGAAGAAATCCGGACCGGTAAGGAGAAATAAGATGCTTATAAGCTGGAATCCGTTCCCGGGTCCAGTTATAAATCAGCTCTGTGATCTTGCGGGATTTTGTAAACACAATGGTTTTGAATCCTGCTTTTAGGCATTCTATGAAAAGCCAGGTTGCCTGGGTGTAGGGGCTGTTTTTTTCCGGGTTAATGAAGACAAAATGCTTCCCCCCTTGAGGAGCGCCGCTTTTGATCACCGGTTTGAATGCAAGGCCGGTTAAATTTTTGGCCAATTCAGCAGGATTGGCGATGGTGGCGGAACATGCGATAAAGACAGGATCAGAGCCGTAAAACCGGCAGATGCGCCGCAGCCTGCGGAACACATGAGCGGTATTTGAGCCGAAAACACCGTGATAGGTGTGGATCTCATCGATGACGATGAATTTTAAATTTCGAAAGAACTCCGCCCATTTAGCATGGTAAGGGCTAAATGCCAGATGGATCATATCCGGATTTGTGAAAATGACATTAGGCAGCCGGTCCCGTATTTTTCTGCGCTGGTATGGGGAGGTATCTCCGTCATAGACTTCAGCAGCCTGCAGAGGTTTTCGCTCCCGTTTTATGGGAGGAGGCTGCATTTTAAGATTAGAAAAAAGCTGATTCAGTTCCTTTACCTGGTCTTGTTCCAGGCCCTTGAGAGGGAAGATATACAAAGCCCGGCTTTGCGGATCTTTCAAGATGGATTCAATCACAGGGAGATTATAGATCATGGTCTTTCCACTGGCCGTCGGGGTCATGATGACGACGTTTTGCTTCCGCCGGACGGCCTGAATGCCTTCGACCTGGTGGGACCATAATTTTGTGATGCCCTTTTCGAGCAGAAGATTCTTTAATTTTGCGGGAAGCATAATTTCGCCTGCGCTTGATTTTATGGGATGGATGTAACGATGATAGGCAATGATGTCAGAAAACTTGGGATTCTTTTTTAATGAGCGGATAAAATTTGCAATATTGGCATTTTTGTCCATATCGAATATCCACTCTAGGGATTATTAAATATAAACGCAAGCCGGATGAAATTTTTCTCACAATATTTTTGACATTAACCTTTGCAATTTTCATATGAATTGGCCATGATTATGATACACTTGAAAACGATGAGAATGAATACACATGTCATCCTGAGGCCTGTAGAGCAGGCCATGAAGACCTTGAACTGTTTTGCAGTAAAGAGTCAGGAGTAAAGAGATTTTTATGTAAACTCAAAGTATTAAAGCGGTGTGAAGAGGCTTGTCGTCTTACACGGGCGATTCACGATTTGCAACTATTCTGAGAAAGGAAGCAGCTTGGGGTCTTTCGCCGCTTCGCTCCGATGGCATTCGGCCCGCCTGAAGGGGTGAAAAATTGCGGTTATAATATAAATGTGCAAATGAAAAACTTTCAATTTGAACTTTCAATAAAAATCATGTTAATCGCTGGTAAAAAAAATTTGCAAAAACAGCGCAATTTTTTTATGAATAATTCAGGCTAAGTAATAGGCCAGGCTGTTTCCGAACTGATAGGGCAGATTAACAGTAATGCATGAAGAAAAACACATCCATGATAATCACGATGAGAAATCCCTGAAGTTTGCCATTGCACTGACACTGATGTTTTTTGCAGTGGAAGTCGCCGGGGGAATCATTTCCGGTTCTCTTTCCCTGCTGGGTGATGCGGGGCATATGCTCCGGGATGTATTTGCCCTTTTTATTTCTTTGACCGCTATCCGGCTTTCGCGAAAATTGCCCACACCCACAAGGACGTTCGGATATCACCGGGTTGAGATATTCGCGGCCTTTGTAAACGGATTAATGCTCGTGGGAATCAGCATCTGGATTATTTATGAAGCCTGGCAGAGATTTTCTGCACCTCCCCCGATTAAATCCCTGCCGATGCTGGGAGCAGCGGTATTGGGCCTGGCCGTTAACGGCATTGTTGCGTTTAAGCTGCATGGCAGCCATGACCTCAATATCCGCAGTGCGTTCCTTCACGTTATGACGGATTTGATTTTCTCATTGGCTGTCATTGGAGCCGCGGTCTGGATTCACTTCACCGGGCAGACCATTGTTGACCCGGTTTTAAGCTTGTTGATTGGCGCGGTGATCGCCGTATCCGCGGTCTCGATAATCCGTGACTCTGCCCGGATTTTATTGGAGTATGTACCGAAGGATATTGATTTGGGCCAGGTGATTCGCGAGATCGAATCTATGGATGGCGTAGAAAGCATCCACGATGTTCGTGTTTGGAGTTTATGCTCGCATATAAACGCTTTGAGCGCGCATATTTTAACCGGACTGCGGCGGCTCGAAGAAATTGAGGCAGTCAAAACCAACCTTCGGGAGATGCTGACCAAATATAATATCAAACACGCAACTTTCGAATTTGAATGTGAAGCCTGTAAGGATGAAGGCAAGCTGAGGAAATTGATTCATTGACTTATAAGCAAGGAGTGAAAAGTGAAGAGTAAAGAGGAAACCGAACCAAGAAAAACCGATGGTAAAATAAAGAGCAGAACCGGCAATAATCATGCTGGTTCTGAAGAAAAACACAGCGGCGAAACCACTTATATCAAGGATGAAAAGACCGGCCTCTATATCTGTGTCAATCCGTCGGGCTCGATGGCTTATAATTATCTTTACGGCCGGGATGAGGATGATGGAGATAATGATGATTCGAAGGATGAGGGCAATCAAGAATGATTGCGAAGCTGTTACCCCTATGAGGGCAGACCCGTGTCATCCTGAGGAGCAAAGCGACGAAGGATCTTATGCTGCTTCGTATGATGAATCGGTTCCGTCTCATTTGACGAGGCACTCTAAGATTCCCGTCTGCCTGCTCCGGGAAGGACTGTTACGCGTTTTGCGTATGTCAGCTCTCGCCCAATTCCTTTTCTCGGATGTTCATTTCGGTCCGCTTCTGCATTTCCTCCATATGCGGCGATAGATGAACGGGATATGGTTTTGGATTCTTCAAAGCCTTATATTTGTCCGGCAGGTTTGAGAATTCATCCATAAACCGGTCCCGGGTAACTGCAAGTGAAGGAAGGTCACTTGTGATTTTCCCGTTTTTCATCACCGGTTTAAGCAGCGGTTCCCCCTCCATGCTGTCCTCGCGTAAAGCAATAACATCATGGTCCAGATCACCATTTGTTCCGGTCAGGCGGTAAACTTGTTTTTTAGAGGTCAGGGTTTTTTTCCCGGTGCTGAGCTTGAGCACCGGCCGTCCGGCGTATTGTACCAGCTTGTAGGCCATATCAAAGTAAGGGGCGTCTGCGGAAACACCCATTTTTGTGCCGACTCCGAAGGCGTCGATGGCGGCATCCTTTTCTAAAACATCATTTATTTTGTATTCATCAAATCCGCCGCTGGCAAAAATTTTTGCGCTTTCGAGCCCGGCATCATCCAGAATCCGGCGTGCTTTCCAGCTGAGTTCTGCCATGTCGCCGCTGTCTAAGCGGATGCCGGAGAGCTCCTGACCCCGCTTGGCCATTTCTTGTCCGACTTGCGCGGCTTTTTTTGTGCCTTCAAGTGTATCATAGCTGTCGACCAGCAAGACGGAGTTATCCGGGAATGAGGCGGCAAAGGCACGAAAGGCATCGATTTCTTCATCAAAACTGGTTATATAAGAATGGGCCATGGTGCCGACAATAGGAATGCCGTAGATTTTTCCGGCCATGACATTACTGGTTCCAATGAATCCGGAGATATAACTTGACCGGGCTGCCTTCATCCCGGCATCTATTCCATGGGTCCGCCTCAGTGAAAAGTCAACCAATCCGGCATCCCCGGCCGCATGCACACATCTGGCCGCTTTGGTGGCGATTATACTCTGAAGATTAATAGCGTTGATGATGAACGTTTCCACCAGCTGCGCTTCAATCATGGGCCCTGTGACTTCTAAAATGGGTTCATCCGTAAAGTACAGCTGTCCTTCCGGCATGGCATGGACATCTCCGGTGAAACTGAAATCTTTTAAATAAGAAAGAAATTCTGATGAAAAGAACCCGGTTGAACCCAGATAATCTAAATCATCTTGGGTAAAGGACATATTTTCTAGATAATGAAGAACATCTTCCAGGCCGGCATTGACGAAATAGGAGCGGTGGTCAGGGTACTCCCGCACAAATAAGCTGAACGTCGCGGTCTTATTCATGTCATGTTCAAGGTAAGATGCCGCCATAGTCAATTCATATAAATCGGTTATAAGGGCGTGATTATGTGTATGTTTCATGGTATGTTTTTTTATTTAAATTGAATGTTTTCCCAGGTCTTAAGGACATCCCCGTTATATAATGAGGAAACCTGACGAAGAGTCAGGGCCTGATCAAATTCAGTAAATGCAGAGACACAGTCTGCCGGCATAACAACGTGGAACCAGCGGATACCGGCGGAAGCAGCTGTATGCAGCACACAGATATTGGAGACCGTTCCGACGACGATGACGTTCTTGACTTTCCATACATGGCTGAGAAAATGGTCGAGCCAGGTTCCATAGAAAGCATCATACCGGTTTTTCAAGATGATTCTTTCATTTTCTCTGGGTTTGATTTCATCGATAATTTCCCATCCCCAGGTGTCAACCAAACAATGTTCTCCCCAAATATCAAATTCAGGGTCATCCTTGAACATGGTGTCTTGCGAAAAGGCCACGCGGACTCCCTGGGCGCGGGCTTTATCGAGTAATCCTGAAACACGCGGGACTGTTTTTTCTGCCTGGGGGACAGTGAGCTTCCCGTTTTCTCTGACAAAATCGTTTTGCATGTCGGCGATAACAAGCGCCGTCTCTTGGGATGGCAAATGAATTTCGTCTTTATAAGGAATGTCAGGCACCTTAACCTGTTTTCCGGGAATAAATATATTGGACATTAGATTCTCCTTTCACCTGCACTATTACTTAGAAAATCAATATTCCATGTCATCCTGAGGAGCGAAGCGACGTAAGGATCTTGTACTGCTTCGTTTAACGCATCGATTCGTTTTCACTTATCGAAGCAGCCTAAGATCCTCTCGGCCTGCTCCCGCAGGCGATGACATGTTGGATTATTTCGATCCATGAATAATTCAGGTTCATAAACATAATCCTATATTATTACTATATCGTGATATGAGGGGTTAAAGCAAAAATCAAAAATAAATCCGCAATTATGGGTATTCAGGTTTGAGATTTGAGATAAATTTCTCTTTACTCTTTACTCTTTACGCTTTACTCTTTTCTATGCGAAGCAGTCTAAGATGCGGTGAGATTCGGCCTGGCCGAAGAGGTGAAAAATTGCGATTAATATATAAATGTGCAAATGAAAATCTTTCAATTTGAACTTTTAATAAAAATCATGTTAATCGCTGATAAAAAAGAAATTGCAAAACTAGCACAATTTTTTTATGAATAATTCAGGTTAATGTATGACTGAAAGGTGAGGACAATATGAAACGAATCATAATTTTAGGGTTATTAGTCAATCTTTCCCTTTTTTCTGCCCAGTCCAATGACTGGGAGAATCCTGAGATCATTGGAATAAACAAATTGCTTCCGCGTGCGACAGCCATGGTTTATCCTGATATAAAATCAGCCCTTCACAGCCCAAGAGAGGGCTCCTCTTTTTATAAATCCCTGAATGGCGTTTGGAAATTCAACTGGGTGGAAAAACCGGCTGACCGTCCCGCAGATTTCTACCGGAACGATTTCGATGCTTCTGGCTGGGATGAAATAACCGTGCCTTCTAATTGGCAGTTACAGGGTTATGGTACTCCAATTTATTTGAATCATCCTTATCCTTTCATTAAAAATCCGCCTTATATCCAAGACCACTTTAATCCGGTTGGTTCTTACCGGAAGGAGTTTTTGTTTCCGTCCCAATGGAACGGCCGCCGCATCATTCTGCATTTCGACGGTGTGGAATCCGCTTTTTATTTATGGATAAACGGCCGAAAAGCCGGATACAGCCAGGGAAGCCGGACGCCGGCGGAATTTGATATCACTCCCTATCTTAAGGACGGCCGTAATCTGATTGCAGCGGAAGTATACAGATGGTCGGACGGATCCTATTTGGAATGCCAGGATTTTTGGCGTCTTTCCGGAATTTTCCGGGATGTTTATCTTTATGCTGCCCCGAAGATGCATATCCGTGATTTTGAAGTGATAACCGATTTGGATGAAAATTATCGGGATGCGGTTTTAACGGTCAAGGCCCGGATTGAAAATCACTCGGAAGATGGAGCATCACCGGAACTGGAAATATTCCTGCTGGATGCGGCGATGGAACCTGTAGGAAATCAGCCGTTTTATAAACAAAAAAGCCCTTTGATTTCAACTGGCGAAGAAAATCTTATAACAGCCGATTTTTCTGTTTCATCACCTTTGAAATGGTCAGCTGAAACGCCCAATTTATATCATCTTTTGATGACGCTTCGGAATCGTGCCGGACAAATTCTGGAAGTACAAACCTGCCGGGTGGGTTTCCGTGAAGTAGAGATTCGAGGGGGGCAGCTTCTTGTCAATGGAAAACCGGTCCTTCTGAAAGGGGTCAACCGGCACGAACATGATCCGGTGACCGGGCACTATGTCAGCACGGAATCCATGCTCAAAGATATAAAACTCATGAAACAATTCAATATCAATGCGGTCCGGACAAGCCATTATCCGGACCATCCTACCTGGTATGACTTATGTGACCAATACGGTATATACCTCATTGATGAGGCCAACATTGAATCACATGGTATGGGGTATCATCCGGACGTAACCCTGGGCAATAATCCTGAATGGAAAAAGGCGCATCTAGACCGAATCCAGCGGATGGTGGAACGTGATAAAAACCACCCTTCTGTTATTATCTGGTCTATGGGCAATGAAGCTGGTGATGGAGTCAATTTCGAGGCTGCTTCGGAATGGATTCATCAGCGGGATCCCTCCCGTCCGGTGCATTATGAACGGGCGGAGCGCCGGCCTCACGTGGATATCGTCAGCCCCATGTATATGCGGATCGAAGGCCTGAAAGAATATGCATCCGAACCCCGGACGCGCCCCCTCATTTTGTGCGAGTATGCCCATGCTATGGGTAATTCCGTGGGAAACCTTCAGGATTATTGGGATGTGATCGAGGCCGAACCGCAGCTTCAGGGCGGTTTTATCTGGGACTGGGTGGACCAGGCTTTACTCAAAACAACATCCGACGGCCGGGAATTTTTCGCCTATGGCGGCGATTTCGGCGACAATTGGAATGACGGCAATTTCCTATGCAACGGTTTGGTGCAGCCGGACCGGCGGCCCAATCCCCATTATTTTGAAGTAAAAAAAGTCTATCAATATGTAAAAGTCAAACCTTTGGATACAGCCTCGGGCCTGTTTCAGGCTCACAATAAGCATAATTTTATCAATCTGGATTACCTGAATATCTCATGGGAAATGACTGAAGACGGGCATACGGTTCAGGAAGGACAAGTTGACCCAATCGATCTCCCGGCGGGAGGGAAAACAGAGCTCAATATTCCATTTCAAAAACCAGACCCCAAGCCGGGTTGTGAATATATGCTCAAAGTCAGTTTTTCTCTTAAGGACCAGGCCCGCTGGGCATCGCGGGGAACCGTGATGGCCTGGGACCAGTTTGAACTTCCTTTTCAGGCAGAAATCGATTCAGAGGTTGACCTCAATGCATTACCCGCCCTGGAAATAGAAGAGGGAGAGCAGGCGGTTGCAATACATGGAGAGTCATTCGAAATCAGGATCGGCAGAGAAAGCGGAGCTTTGGAATCATTCGTATTCCAGGCTGATCCGCTCATAACCCGTCCTCTGCTGCCGAATTTCTGGCGGGCACCCACCGATAATGATGAAGGCAACAGCATGCCCGCCCGGCAGTCGGCGTGGAAAACCGCAGGTTTTGACCGGGTTGTTACTGATGTGATCGTTGAGCAGACTTCCCCGGCTCAAGCGGCGGTGATCGTCAAGACCAAATTGCCGCCTGGCGGGTCTTCTCAAATCATCACGTACACTGTTTACGGAAACGGCGATATTTTAGTGGACAATGCCTTTGAAACAGCTATGGATCTGCCTGACTTGCCTCGATTCGGGATGCAGATGGGTATTCCGGGCCGTTTCCGCACCATGACCTGGTACGGCCGGGGTCCGCATGAATCCTACTGGGACCGCAAGACATCTGCAGCCGTGGGATTGTATTCCGGACCGGTCTCTTCATTTATCCATCCTTACATCCGTCCCCAGGAGGTTGGAAACCGTACAGATGTGCGTTGGGGGGCTTGGACGGATAATGAAGGAAAGGGATTGCTGGTTACTGGACGGCCTTTGCTGAATATCAGTGCCTGGCCGTTCACAATGATGGATTTGGAGCGGGCGGAACATACTTTTGAATTGCCTTTCCGCAGGGATTTAACCGTAAATATTGATTTCCGCCAGATGGGTGTGGGAGGTGATAACTCCTGGGGAGCCCGTCCGCATCCGGAATACACTCTTTCGCCGAAGTCTTATCATTACAGTTTCCGGATTACACCATTAACAGGAGACGAAAAGTCTTTAAGTGATTTAGCAAAGCTATCTCAAATCTCAAATCTCAAAACCCAGAACCCAGAACCCAGAACTCATAAAATAACGCGATTGAAGCATGCTGTATATTCTAAGATTCCCGCCGCTTCTCTTCGGGAATGACATGCAGTGTTGCGTGGGAATGATATGGGGTTGTGAACCCTGGCAACCCGAGTAACCCGAGTAACCCAAGTAACCCAAGTAACCCTAGTAACCCTAGTAACCCAAGTAACCCTAGTAACCCTAGTAACCCAAGTAACCCAAGTAACCCAAGTAACCCTAGTAACCCTAGTAACCCAAGTAACCCTAGTAACCCTAGTAACCCAAGTAACCCAAGTAACCCAAGTAACCCTAGTAACCCAAGTAACCCTAGCAACGCGAGCGAAGCGAGCTGACTGAACAGACTTAGACAGACTTAGACAGACCTAGATGGACCTAGACAGACTTAGATAGACTTTGAGGACAATAATATCCGGTGCCGTTGGAATGATAATGGGGGGCCGGAAGGTATGTGAAATTTTAATCCGCCGGGGACAAGCTTTCCGCCTTGGATTTCTGTGATCTGTTCGTTTCCTGAAGTTTCAAGAAAGTATTCCATTCCGGCTAAGCCTTCAACTTCAAGGATAAGATGACTATTTTGTTTTTCCATTGAGATAATCTTAAGCCCCTGATCGGGAAATCCAATTGGTGTATTTGGAACCGGAGGAATGATTTCAAAGCCTGGAACGAACCGGATTTCTATATCCAATTCCTTCTCCACGTGGATTTCTGTCTGCGGCTGTACTGTCTGGGGTCCGGTGATGGTGTCAAATTCTCTGGTTTGGCCATTGACCGTCACCTGTTCGATTTGAGCAAGAGGACCAAGCGCGGGACTGACAAGGATTGTATAGCCTTCAGCATCAGAGGCTTCAATGTGAATATGCATATTTCCGGATTTACGCTTATAGGTGAAGTCAAAAACAGCGCTTCCGGTCCGGAAGTTTTCCACCTCAACGTGGTCCCAATCTGCGGGAAATTGAGGAGAAAAATGGATAGTTTTTTGCAGTGCGTCTCCATTCAGTCCAGCCAGCCCGCGAATAGCGGGAAGCGTCACCCCTGCGCTGGAAAATCCCTGGTGGGGAACGGCCTCTTGCGGCCATGTGAAAAGGTCACCTGAAAATACTTCGGTAATAGAGCCAAGGGCATGGTCGAACGTATGACGGCAGGTGGCTTGAAGCAGGGGATAGGCATTAAGCGGAAGATGATGCTGATATAAGGCAGCTGTTGACCAGCTGGTTAAAAACGGCCAGACAGCGCCGTAATTATAGTTGAGAGGCTGAAAATACCGGCTCTTTTTGGAAATACTGCGGATGCCCCAATCGGTACTCAATTCGGCTGAGCTCAGTCTTGCCAGGGAAGCCCGGCTTTTATCCGGTTCGCCCAATCCCCACATCAGCCCCACTGCATTCCAAGGGGAGATTTCCTGGACGTGTTCATTTTTCTCATTGAAAGCGTATGCATAAAATTTTTGTTCAGGATTCCAAAATTTTTCCCGGAACGCTTTGTGTGCTTTATCGGAAAGAGACGTCATCTTGCGAACATATTGAGTTTGTCCTGCGGCTTTAGCTAAAACCGGCATGGCATACGCGGCTCGAACCCAAACGGCTCCCAAGTAAATATCTGTTTCAATACCGGTCAGCTCTCCGTATTCCAGGGCACCCAATCCGGCTGCCCGGTTGTCCATCAAGCCGTCCTGATTTTTGTCTGTGTTCAAGCACCATTCATAGGCTTTATGCAATGAATTCCAGCTTGCTTTGATGAAATCCATATCGCCGGAGAACCGGAGGTAATCATACATGGCAGCGATATAATAGGGAGTGGTATCCCCGTGGATATAGCCATATGGATAGTCTTCCCACCAGTCGATATAATCCGCAGCTTGAGATAATTCATGCGCCAACTTCCCGTCGTCCCGCTGCCATTTTTGTGTGAAGGCCAGCATTTCTTTGACTGTCTCCAATGCACCATATGCGGACATACTGAAAGAATTGATATATGTATCTCCGCCGAAAAACCATCCAAAACCCGGACGGCCTCCGCTTCCGGAGGCGCCCAGCCCGGCTGCCATGCCTAAACCGAGATCAGGGTTGTCAACAATCAATTGATCGAAAGCGGCTTTAGCCCATTCGAATGCCAGATTGATTTTATTGTCAGGTGTTTGAATACGGAGAGTACTATTGCGCAATTCTTGAAAATGGGCAACATTTTCCCGGTAAATCATCTCCGGATTTGCCTGCAGCTTCTGATAGAGCTTTTTGACATCGTCCCGGGAGCCTTTCCCACCGGCCAGGATTACGGGAATAAACCGCTGCCGGTAAGGATCAGGATCCTTTATTTCTATCTTGAATTCATTGGGGGAGTCGGAAAGCATATGTGCCGGTGTATAAGAAATGCCTGAGGCCGCAGGAGAGCCGACCAAAGCATGGTTATTTTGTGTTGGTTCGGAAATCAGGTAGGCTTTAAGCTCGTCGTTCCAATAGGCATATTGCCCCCCGATGCCCGCCGGCCACATTGGCTGAAGTTCAGGAATAAATCCGCACACAATAGTCAGAGGCTCATTGGAGAAAACCTGGAGCAAGATCACTGATCCTGCTTCATTAATCGGAGTAATATACACGGCTTTGACGGTAAAAGACTGGTAAGAAAAAGTTAGAACTGCCGACTCTGGAGAAACAGCGAAGCTGTGAGCTATATCCCGGCCTTTTATTGCCCTGGTGGAAGATCCGACGAAAAAAGAAAAGGTGAAGTCCCGGACCAATTTCAGGGGATAAGCCCAGGCTTCGAAAGAACCGCCTTCATCCCCCAGTAAAGCAAACCGGCGGCCGGCTTTAACAAACGGAGAGCCAGGCTGGGCCGGACTTTCAAGAGTCAGGTCATTGGGTTCCAAAGGAAAAGCGGGAATCGTCCCGTTGTCTTTCTGGGGTGAACCCGGAAAGGCAGGAAGAGCGGTTATCCATAATAGAATAAGGACCGTTATTTTTTTCATCAGCCACCTCTCTTTTTTGCCTTGCTCCAGCAGTTCAAAAATGACACCACCATGTCATCCCCGAAGCCGCACAGCGGCGAAGGGGGTCTTAGACTGCTTCGCATAGTAAATAGTAAAGAGTAAAGGGTGAAGAGTAAAGAGAAATTAAGTAAAAAAGTAAAAGTGACAGCGCGGCTGTCATTCTGAGGAGCAAAGCGACGAAGGATCCCAAGCTGCTTCGTTTAGAAAAGAGTAAAGAGTGAAGAGTGAAGAGAAATCAAAAATAAACCAAAGCCAAGTATTGGAAAGAACTCAGAACCAGGAGCGCTCGCGAAGCGAGCAGTAACCCAAGCAACCCTAGTAACCCAAGTATCCCTAGCAACGCGAGCGAAGCGAGCTGACTGAATAGACCTAGACAGACCTAGACGGACTTATATGGACCAAAAAGAACGCGATAAACGCGGTGAACGCGAGCACAACGAGGCCGTCTAAGATTCCCGTCGCTTCGCTTCGGGAATAACATGTAGTGCTGCTCGGGAATGATACGGGGTTGTGAACCCTGGTAACTCTATTAACCCAAGTAACCCAAGTAACCCAAGCAACCCAAGTAACCCAAGTAACCCAAGCAACCCAAGTAACCCAAGCAACCCAAGCAACCCAAGCAACCCAAGCAACCCAAGTAACCCAAGTAACGCGAGCGAAGCGAGCCTGTGTCTAAGTGTCTAAGATTCCTGTCGCTCTGCTCCGGGAGTGGCACGGATTCACTTTTATATGAATGACGACTAAATTTTAGAATGAACAATTTTTCTGACGGAATTAAGGACCTCTTGGGACATTTTTTCCAGTCCGGCGCATCTTTGCTGCATTTGGTCGCAAAATTCGGAATCTTTGATATCCTTAAGATTGATAACGGCGTTATAAATGCCGCCTTTTACCCCAGCGAAAGCAACTTCCGCACCGACTCCGACATCAGTGACAGATTTTGGATTGCCGTATTCAGCCACGGTTTTAGCGGTCTCAATCGCCTGTGCACTGAGTTCTGCGGTGCGCATGGGGACAAAAATCGCTTTTTTAAGCCCTTCCTGCATGGCTTTTTCTCTTTCTTTCTTTTCCTCTTGAGTTTGGGAAGGAAGACGCCGTGCTTCCAAAAAGGCATTAAAGGCATTTGCATCTTCATCTATAGCTGTGACCAGTTCATTCTTTATTTCCTGGCATTTTTCTGCAGCCGCATTCAGCACGTCATCAACATCCTGGCTGCCCCGTTTATTGGCTGTGAGGTTACTGACCATAGAGCCAAGAGCCGCTCCCAAAGCCCCTGCCAGGGCTGCAATGGAACCTCCTCCGGGAGCAGCGGATTCACGGGACACTTCATCTACGAACTGAGTGACCTTCATTTCCGCCAAAGCTTCTTCCGGATTCTTCGGCAGTCCCAGCACTCGTTCTTCAATATTAAATTCAGCAGCGTCATTGAGCCCTAATGACTGCACAGCTGTTGCAAGAATATCTCTTACCGGAACACCTATTGAGCGTCCTTGCTTTTTCAAGTAATATTTTCCTGAATCAAGAAGGGCGTTAAATGGGACCATTCCCACGATTTCACTTCCGGTGACCACAACCCCTCTTTTCTCAGCCAACCGTCTGGCTTCTTCCAGTACAGCATGCATAGATGTTACTTTATAGTCAGTCAAATTTATGGATATCTGGGCTCTGTCATATTCCGGCACCATCCATCCAATGGCCTTGCATTGTTTGAATATGCCTGGTTTTTTTACCGGATTCCCCTCAATATTTTCTAGGTCAATATCATGAAGTTTCAGCAGTTCAGCCAGGTCATACCCGTGTTCACTTTGGCAGTGTTCCATGACCTTATCCATGGTTTTTCCAACAAATTCGCAGTTTCCACAGGGGTAATGATCTTTATTGTACCTAAGAATCTTTTCGCCCCAAAGATAAACAGGTTCTATGTTCCCGCTCCGCGCAGAGCGTCCCTTCTCCCTTAATTCAAATGCAATATCGGTGGCGAATTTTGCTTCTCTGGTATTTAAATTGACATTATAAGCGATAAGAAATTCTCTCACACCCATAACAGTGGCTCCGGCTTTTGGATTGAACACAGCTGGCCCGAAATCCGGTTTCCATTCAGGTTTTTCTAATTTTTCGGGCAAGGCCTCATATTCACCTTGCCTTATCGCAGCCAGATTTTGTCTTTTCGGATCCGCAGCTGATTTTTCATAAAGATAGACTGGAATATTGAGTTCATCTCCTACTCTCTTGGCGACGTTGCGTGATATTTCAATACATTCTTCTTCCGTCACTCCGTTTACCGGAACAAACGGGCAAACATCAGTAGCTCCCATCCGGGGATGGGAACCTTGGTGAACCGACATGTCTATCAATTCAGCGGCTTTTTTTATGGCATTGAATGCGGCTTCCTGGACAGAATCAGGATTGCCGATAAAAGTGACTACCACCCGGTTCATCTCAAAACCGGGATCAACATCGAGAAGTTTTGTTCCCTCAACTTTCTCAATTTCGTTTGTGATTTGCTTTATCACATTTTTATTGCGTCCTTCGGAAAAATTTGGAACGCATTCGATTATCTTTTCCGCCATGGCATTCTCCTTAATATGACGTTACTTTATTGCTGTTGAATAGACAAACATGCATCTTAGACTATTCATTTTAGCATATTGGGCGGGACGGAAAAAATCTTAAGCTGCGAAACGCAAAATGCAAAACGCAAAACGCGACTAAAACGAGGCAGCATGAGATCCTCACGGCCGGCCTCGCCGGCCTCAGGATCCCAAGCTGCGTCGCAATGAAGTCAGTTCTGACTTATGCTGACGAGGCCGAATGAGCTCGCTGCGCATGCATTGGCTTCGTTCTTTTATTCAAGTAATCATTAATATATAATACCCATATGGTATGGGAGAGGCTTGAAAAGAATAATATAAAAACAATTCTTCTGGTTGAGGATGAAGCCATCATTGCGATGGCTGAGAAGATGACACTGGAAAAATTCGGTTATAGAGTTGTCACGGCCGTGACTGGGGAACAAGCCTTGGATTTTGTCGAAAAGAATTCTGCTATCGACCTCATATTAATGGATATTAATTTGGGAGATGGAATCAGCGGAACGGAAGCTGCGGCTCTAATACTTGAAAAACATGACATCCCGCTGATTTTTTTGTCCGGATATACCGAGCAGAAAGTGGTGGAAAAAACTGAAGGCATCACCTCCTATGGATATATTGTCAAGGATTCCGGAGAACAGGTTCTGTATGCCTCTATAAAAATGGCATTCAAGCTGTTTGACGCCAAAATGAATGCAGGGGAAAAAGAAAAGCAGCTGCAAAGAAATGAACAGAAATACCGGACACTTTTTGAAAATATGGCCCAGGGAGTTTTCTTTCAGAGGGCGGATGGAAAAATCATCGACTCAAATCCCGCGGCTCTGAAGATGTTTGGGTTGGACAGGAAAAATTTCATCGGCAGAACGTCAGCGGATTCGAGCTGGAAGGTTATTCGAGAAGACGGAACACTTATTCCCAGTGAAGAGCATCCGTCAAAATTAGCGCTGAGGACAGGGAAACCGGTGCGGAATAAAATTATTGCTGTCTACAATCCGCATATACATGATTATGTGTGGCTGGAGGTTAATGCTATTCCACAGTACAAAGCAGGTCAAGACAAACCTTTTCAGGTTTTTGTGACCATGCACGATATCACGTCCCTTAAGAGGATGGAAGATTTGCTGCAATTAGAGAGAGATCGGGCTCAGAGCTATTTTGATTTAGCAGGGACCATGATTCTCGTGCTGGATAAAAATGGGATAATCAGACGGATTAATTCTAAAGGTTGTGAAATTCTAAACTGTGATGAAAAGGATTTAATCGGGAAGGACTGGTTTGACAATATCATTCCAGAAGAAAATCGCGAAGAAATCAGATCCGTTTTTCAAAAAATATTAGAAGGTAATGATGAAAGCCCATACGAATATGTGGATGAACATAAGGTTTTGACGGCAGCAGGGGAAGAGAAATTGATTTTATGGCATAATGCCGTTCTCAGAGATGGAAACAGAGAAATCACCGGGACAATTTCTTCAGGAGAAGATGTCACAAAATGGGTAGAAGCCCAGGAGTTAATGCGTCTCAACGAAGAAAAATACCGGGCGCTTTATGATAATGCGCCCTTGCCCTATCAGTCTCTGGATAAAGACGGAAGTTTTCTGGATGTCAATCCGGCCTGGCTGAAAACACTTGGATATATTAGGGAAGAAGTCATGGGTGAAAATTTTTCCGAATTTCTCCATCCGGATTGGATTCCTCATTTTAAAAAGAATTTTCCTGAATTTAAGCGGATCGGGTCCGTGCATGATGTTCAATTTAAAATACGGCATAAAAAAGGACATTATTTAGATATTTCTTTTGAAGGATGTGCCGGATATCATCCGGACGGTCGTTTCCGGCAGACTTACTGTGTGTTCCAGGATATAACTGAGCGCAAGCAAGCGGAGGAAAGAATCCGCACATTATTAGAAGAGAAAGAATTGCTGTTGAAGGAAGTGCACCACCGGATTAAAAATAATTTTGCTTTCATAGAGAGTTCTCTATCTCTTCAGCGCAGGTCACTGGATAGTCCGGAAGCAAAAGAAGCTTTACAAGATGCAGTTAGTCGTGTGTCAAGTATGCGGATTTTATATGATAAATTGCTGGCAGCGCATCACTATTCAGAGGCACCGGCTGAAGAGTATTTGACTGATTTGGTTGAAACGTTAATTTCTTTATTTCCCCAAAAAAAGAATATCAAACTTCAAAAAAAAATCGAGCCTATTCAATTTCCGGCAAAAATTCTTTTTTCCTTGGGAATTATTGTCACCGAGCTGCTGACGAATATCATAAAATATGCTTTTCCAGACAATGCAGGCGGCCTTGTGAAAATTGCCCTTGAAAAAAGCAATAATAAGGTGCAGCTCAGAATTAAAGATAACGGCACCGGTTTACCTGCAGAATTTAGGGCAGAGCAGAATGAAGGATTTGGACTGATGTTGGTGGAATTACTAAGTCAACAATTGGGTGGGCGTTTCAGAATAGATGGGAAAAAAGGAACCAAGGCTGTTCTTGAATTTAAATATGAATCTAACAATCCCTGACAACTTTAAGGCTTTCTTGCGGCTAGGCACATCTTCCTGGAAACATGACTCATGGAAAGGTTTCTTGCACATTTATCCTAGCCGGAATACGCATGATGTGTCCGAGAATGATTCTATTGTCATCCTGAGGAGTGAAACGACGAAGGATTCCAATCTGCTTCGCCTAGCTGATTCGGGATCAATTCCCCAGACGTTGCGGCATGGAACCCTTCGTTTTGCATTGCGGAACTTAATCCGAAAAACTGCCTTTCCTTATTGGCAAGCCTTATCGATAATCCGTCCTTCTGCTTCATATTCCAGCTTATTAAGCTTCTGCATGTAGTTCGTAACCACGGAATATAAATAGAGTCCTGTATCCATCTGGGCTACGGGCTCCATACCCAGGGATGAAAGAAAATTGACTAACTGCTCATTCAAGGCGACTTGATATGGCTGGTGCAAATTTTCAGGAAAAATCGGAACGCCGTTTACTTTTACGGATACGGGATCGATTCGCCCCCGGCCTGCCAGTATTTCTTCCAGAGTAGAGGCCGGCGTTTTGGAGGAATTGTATTCAAAAGTCAGGCCGGAGGTCTGCAATGACATGTCATCCGTATACTCCACCATGGAAACGGTATACTCCAATCCCGCCAAAATCTGAGCACCCACCAGCGCCACGAGCTTGATTTTAAAACCTAAACCGGACTCAGGATCATAACCATAGGGAACCGCCCGCATGATGTCATTCCCGACAACTTTCCCCGCATAGATCCGGTGAGCGATATAGCCCAAAGCTTCAAAAGCAATCATGGGGTATTGCCCTAAGGTAAACCCTCCGGACTCAACACCGTCTTTAATGGCATCCGCTATAAGATTTCCCAGCGCCGTATCCCGGTTGGGGCTGCCTTCCTCCCATTTTTCTTCCAAATTCCATTCAGCCGTGGCGATATGCTGGGTATAAACCGGTCCGAATCTCGGATCCAGATAGATTCCCTGGCGCAATTTAGCAAGCGTATGGAGCAGCATGGGGTCAGGGCTGAGCGAGTTGCCGACGGAATGCAGATTATAATCCAGTAAGCTTATCCCTTCCTCTGACACATCGACTTTAAGTTCGCCCAAATACCGGTTAAACTCTCCAGCCTGGACGATGATTTTTCCGTTCACCAATTGGGGTTGAGGTAATACTGTATGTGTGTGCCCGCCGATAATGATGTCAATTCCGTCAACAGCGGAAAGTTCCTGCATATCCGGAGAAAACCCTAAGTGGGAGAGGCAGATTATGACGTCACAGCCTTGACCCTGTAAATAAGCGGCCTGTTCCGCTGCCGCGGCATACGGGTCGGTCAAAACAGCATTTACTTCCGCCGAATAATGCTGCGGATCGGTGGTGACAACACCGAATAATCCTGTTCTGATATTTCCTGTCTGAACAATCAGATTGGGTTTGATGAATTGATTAAGAGGATGTTCTGCATCCAAATTTCCTATATTAGCACACAATATAGGCAGCTGAATTGGCGTATCTCCTGAGATCTGTCCACTTAGAATTCCGGTAAGCGCATCCAATCCCAGGTCGAATTCATGGTTTCCAAGACACATAGCATCATACATGCCTTCCATTATCTTTAGTTCCGGATAACCAAGATACTTGTTGAAGGCGAATGTGCCGACGAATACGTCGCCGGCATTAAGTGTTAGTACGGGACAACCGGCTAAGGAATGAGCTTGCTTAAGTTCTCTAATGAACCGGCTCATTTTCGCTATTCCGCCGTATTGATTCTCCGGTCCGAATGGATACAGATGAGAATGGGTATCGTTGGTATGCAGGATTGTCAACTGCTCGGCCCAGCCGGGTGCCGACATCATCGCCAATAAACCCAAAACCATGAAGATTCCTAAAAGCCTTTTTTTCATTTTCTCCTCCCTTAATTGGCTTTGCACTTACTGTGCATCTTAAGAATAGAATCAATCCTGGTTTGAGTTGTCAGAAATTTGTCAAAAAGTTGTAAAGGTTTTGTAAATCATAGTGTCATTCTGAGAGCTGCAGCCGCAGTTCGCATGCCATTCCCAGAGCGAAGCGAAGGAAATCTTTGACGGCGCTTGATGCCATCATATCCCTGCAAAAATATTATGAAACTTCTGAATCAGGTCAGGGCATGCCGGCATATTTGGTTCAAGTCTCAAGTGAAGGAGTCGAATATCCGGGAAGAGTGATGGTGCAGGTGGAATGGAAGAACACGAGTATGGGGGGTCAGTTATTAAACTCATTTAGATCGTAGAAATAAATGCCTTTCTCAATAACCTTACGTCCGTCCGGGCCGCAGCAGAATAAAAGGTCAAGAATAGACAGTCTTTTCAGGAAATAGCCCCAGAATTGAGGGTATTGAGGGGGATCATAACGGAGAAAGCGGACCCGGATTTTTTCCTTCTGAAAAGGCTGCCAATCAACCGCCTTTCGGGAAAAATAGGGCATGAGAACTTCATCGGCGCCGGATTCCTTAGCTAGAGAAACCAGCAGGCCGGATCCTTTTCCGGTAATGCCTGTATCTGATTGAAGAATAATTTCTTGTTGAATGGCTAAATATGTTTTAGCGAAATCGAGAAGACGTATGGTCATCGGCAGAAATTGATTATCTCCTTTTTCAATCGCGGATTGCACACGGCTGAAGATTTCATCGAAATACAGAGATTTCCCGTAAATATGCTTGATGGTGAGCAGAAAATCTTTTTGCCAGCTTTCCTTTTCATCAATTTCAAGGTCCTTGATCCTCTGGCGGCCGAGGCCTTTTCTTTTTAAAGGAACGGTTCCCCAGACCTCACCGTCCGGCCCTTTGAAGCGGTTGCGGTTGACATAGGTGAAGCCTCTGGCCAGCAAAGTGTCATCCAGAAGAATCATCCGGTCCGACCGGCAAAGCCGGGCAAAAACGCCTCCCCAGGGTAGAAAAGCCGGTTGGTTGAAACAGATGCGCATGACAAAAAGTCTTGATTATTATTCTAATTCAAATGGCTGTGTAAAGAAAGTCAGCTTTTTGTACCGCCCGGAACAGTGCGGTTGCCGCCGGTCCAGTGATTGCCAGCCATATAGAGGCCGAGCTTGCATGGCTTCTCTCCGGAGGATAGGGAGCCGGAATCTGAGCGGATGTCCTCGCTGGGGACAGGACGTGGTGGCGGGATATGGCACTTATCCATTGCCGTATGGAAACTGTTCTTATAAGATGAAGATGACATTTGTTCAGGCGAAGCAGAATGGATACAGGCCGCAGCTTTGATGCAGCTTGATATTCTTAAGTGCCATTTTTGAAATAATGGCATAAGTCAATTGGAAATATAGGAGGACAGCATTGAAAAAATTCATATGGGCTTTATCTATTCTTATTTGGATGATAGGTATCACTGCGTGCACATCAACCGGGGGAGGTCAAAACCTCATTTACGCGCACGGACCCAAGCTGCAGGACCGCTTTATTTCTGTTGTTGATTATTCTCCCCAAGAAATTGAATTTAAAATAAGCAGAACCCGGCCCAATCAGTATCTTTATCATATGGTTCTGGATCAAGAACAAAATCGGATTTCAGAAAGCTGGCACCGCACCCAGCAATCCGATTCGGCAACTGATTTTTACACCGTTAAAATGAAAGTAAAGAAGAAATATGCCTATGAAACGGGAAAAAAATACCGGTTATGTGTCGGTTATCAGCATCCGGGAGAATTATCTCCCTATACAAATACGTATAACTGTATTATTGATTATGAATTTATTCTGTAGGGTCTCCCTCAATATTTCATAAATGCGATCCATTCCAGCATATCGGCGTCATTTTTGGAAGAAGGACGGCGTTCATAGACCTGGTCGCAGCCGTTGACCTTGATCTCTCCTTCTTTAAAAGAATGAAGCGACCAGTAGATGTCGATATCGTAAGCGATTCCGCAGGCGGAATCGAATTTGGTGTTGTCGATTTCAAGTTCCGATCCGGCCTTTTCCAAGTTATCCGCGGCCATATAGCTGATGTAGCCCTGATCCCGGGTTTTTCCGCGGGCGACCAGCCGGATATTCTGGGAAAAGACCGTGCCATTATTGTTGGAGCGGATGCGGGCGGCCCGGCAATAAAGAAAATTATCATTCATAGTGAAGGTATACAGATGCCGGTTGGTCCCGATGTCGATTTTCCAAAAGACACTGTCCGGGGCTTTCCAGAAACGGGTTCCCAGCTGCCATTCCTGAATTCTTTTCCCGACGTTGTCCTGTGTAACATCGACCGGCATATCATACGGCTCAGTCATAGCAATGTCTTCGATTTTAGTTAGAATTTTCCAGCGGCCGTCAGTCCTTTTCATTTTCAGCCGGCCGGATTCGATATCCAGCTCTTCCCGCAAATGTCCGTTTTCCAGCAGCATGATTTTTCCGTCTGTTTTCTGAATAAGATATGTCTCATTGGTTAAGTTCAATTCATTATCAGGCGGATGCTGGATAATGATTTTCTCGCTATCAAATAAGTCTTTGGCCTTCAAGGCCACACTCTCATCGGAATTATCAAACACTGTCATAGCGCGAGTATTAAGTTGGATTCGGTCTTTGGCTGCGGAGATCTTCTGTAATGCGGCGGATAAAGTGGATCCATCCCGTTCGAACAGCAAGGAATACCCGGCTGTGCGCACTAGTTCACAGTCTTTATTGGCCCAGACGCCCTGGAAATGGTCCCAAGCCCGGTTCAGTTGTTCAGCACTCAGAGCAAATGTCCCGAGGGTTATCATTGTGATAAAAGTTATAGCTCTCTTCATGAAGTTCATCAATTCCATCTCCTCATCTATCGTTCCATTTCACTTGATAGACGCATTATCTTGCCAAACCGTTGTTACTAGCCATCCTGAGCGAAAGTTTTTTCATTTCCGGAGGTGTGCAGCGGGCGGCAATCCATAGTCATCATGAGCGAAGCGAAGGATCCCAAAGTGAATCTTTAGGGGAATCGGTTCCGATTCATCTGGCGAGGCCGTCTAAGATCCCCATCGCCGCTATCGCGGCTCGGGGATGACAAGCGGGGACGGCCCAGGATGACATCCTGTGTCATTCCCGGAGCGGAGCGACGGGAATCTTAGAGTGCATCGGCTTGGAGAGACGGGACTGAGTCATCATGCGAGGTTGTCTAAGATCCCTACGGCCGCTGCGCGGCCTGGGGATGACATGGGGGGCTCAGGATGACAGCGTCATTTATCCAGCCGAAAGGCGCCGATGCGGGTGGAATAGTTTTCCGCTCCGGCTTTTAGATAATCCCCCACATACCAAATGGTCATGTCGTCACTGGGATCGATGGCGGTCTGTGAATAATCCTCCCAGCGCTTGGTGTTGGTCTGGGCGGCTTCGCCGTTGACGAGAACCACCTCCCGCAAGGTCAGTTTTCCCAGAGGATCGCCCGCCAGCCGGCCGGCAAAGCGCTGCCCGGGGAAATGATCCGGTCCGCCGAATGAATAGCCGATGCCGATATCGCCTTTTCCGTCGATGGCCGGGCTGGCCATCCAGCGGTAATCGCCCTCAGGCGCATAAGTGCCCTGCTGGTAGAGTTTGACATCACGGTTTTTATCCAGCCGGAATTCATACCAGCGGACACCGCCGCCCCCGGCCGATGCGGCGACCGAATGGACAGCCACAATGGATTCCTGTTTGCCGATCCGCCTATAGACCAGGCGTGCCATGATCTTATCTCCCTGGGAATCCAGGCGCTGTTCGGTTCCCGGCTGGGGCACACAGTCGGTCAGCTGGCCTCCGCATAAGTATCGATAGGGAGCGACCGGGATCTTTTCCGGTCCTTCCAATCTGGTTTTGGAAGGATCCTCCCAATCAACGTGAAATTTCCACACCAAAATGGCGTCGTCTTCCGTGATGCCTTTTAGCTGGGCGCCGCCTGCAGCCATCATGATATTGGGTGCCTCCCGGGGAGGGAGCTGGGTTCCATCCAAATCGGCATTATTGAGAAAATTGACTCCATCGATAATAAAACCCATCTCTCTAGCCGGTTGGCCTTTCAGCATTTTTTCCCGCTCCACAACATAGGCATGTTTTTGAATGACATGATCGCCGGTGCTGGTCGGGACATAGTAGCCGTCAGGCCAGACAGCAGGACGGGGATAATCCGGAAAGAGCGGCCGCACGAACTCATAGCGGTAATATGATCCGAGGGGATCGGGACCGGTGCTGACCGCATAACACATGGCATAGGATCCTTCTTCTCTTCGGTTTTTTCGCCGCTCTTCCCATTCTTTTTTTCTGCGTGCCTCCTCGGCAGCGATTTCTTCAGGAGTCGGCCGGGGCGGCTGAAAGAGCGGATGGGCCGGTCCCGGCTGCCCGGCGACTCCAGGCATGCTGAAATGCACCTGTTCCTCGGCTTCGGGGATGTCCGGTTTACTTTCGCGGGGGGGCAATCGCCTGAAAATCGGCATCACAATCAGCCAGCGGTCTGCGAGCTGGTCATAGCGGACAACAGCGTCTCCATTGTTGATTTTTCCCGCAGAGCCAAAGCCGCGGAAAACATTGTTGGTGGGCACAGGTCCGTAGAGTATCTTCCCGGTGGTTTTGAATTTTTTTCCTTTTTTTGTGAAAATGGCCATCCGGGAATTCACAGTCTGTACAATATGGTTGGGGCCGACCGCCAGGGAATTATCGGAAGGATTGCGGAATCTCGCCGTCCCTTGCGGGCCTTCAAATCCTTCCCCGAGTCCGTCGAAACTGGCTGCGATGCGAGGCGGGGATTCTTTGCCGTGCTCAGTTTGCTCCGCAGATACAGCTTCCGGAGGAAATACAGGTTCTTTCTTATCTCCGGGCCTTTCCGCCGGAAGAAAATTCAGCGGATGATTTGTTCCTGCATTGATTTTTTCACCTTTATTAATAAACCTGAACAGCATCGCCATTGGGGGAGAGGTGTCTTGTTTTGCCGCTTCATTAATGGAGATAACCTTCGTGAAATCCAAAGCCCTCCCGGTGTCAATACCCCAAATCCCGAATGCTGTAAAAAGAATGGCTAAAGCCGTGATGAAAATATTTTTTCTCATTGATCTTTTTGTTTTGGCTCTTTAACTTCATTCAAATTTCAAGGGGTTTTACCCTTATCTTAAATCAGTGATAATTGCCCCATGGCCGGCGTCCTGCAGCGTCCGGTTGAAGGCGGGAATGATTTCATTGATAAGCTGTTCATATTCCTGACGGACGGCATCCAGCCTTTGGCTCAGAAGATCATACACTTCAATCTGCTGCCTGGTCGGGCCGTAATCCTGGGTATTGCGGATGTCCCCGGCTCCGGTTCCGATTTCACCTGAGAACCAGAGGAGCTTGGAATACAGCTTCATCTCTTCCCGGTAGGATTTGGGATCGGATGCATGAAGCTGACGCTGCAGGAGCTTGTCTTCGACAGCTTGAAGCCGGGATTCGGTGTTCCTCAGGGCTTCCATAACTGTTCCGGCCTCTTTGGCTTCAGCCAGGACTTTTTCCATCTCTTCCATCTGTTTGCCCATCCATTCCAGCCGGTTGATCATGGTCACGACTTCGTTTATGTGTTGAACGGTGTCTTCCCATAGCTGCACCATCACTTTGATATCTTCTTCGGTCCCGTGTGAGTTCGGATCTTTTCGGACCTCCAGTTCCTGGGTATATTCTTTTCCGCCTGCCGTTAGTTTAATTGTATAGGTGCCCGGTGCAGCCAAAACTCCCGCTTGGGGCGCGCCGATACCCCAGTGGAGAACCGGACGGGTATCGCGTCCATTGAAGCGTTTTTCCTCCCAAACATGGGAATGGAAGTCCGGAGTGGTGCGCAGTTCTATCTGCTTTAAAGGTTCATGCCGCAGGTTCCACCAGACCCGGTTCAGTCCTTCATTGCCGGAGCCGCGCAGAGTCCGGATTTTTTGGCCGCTTTCATCAAATATTTCAACTTGAACCAGATGCCCGGGAATGTCATTAAGGTAATAGTTGATGGAGGCACCGTAAGGAGCGCGCTGAATGCGGCTTTGGTCATTCGGAGGCATGACCACACGCTCGCGCGCTTTAAAGCGGTACGCCGGCCGCGGTTTAAAAAGATGCGCATTAGATTGCTTTACTTCCGAAGTCATTTGCTGCAGCGGAGTGACATCGTCCATGATCCAGATACCGCGTCCGTTGGTTGAAACCACAAGGTCATTGAAGTGCTCCTGAAAAGCGATCCAGGTAATGCAGGCATGGGGGAGGTTAGACTGCAGTGATTCCCAGTTGTCCCCGTCATCATAGGAAACATAGATGGCATTAGCGGTTCCAGCGTAAAGCATGCCTTTTCGGACGGGGTCTTCCTTGATCGCGCTGGTATAGCTGAGGACGGACCGCGGGATGTCCGCATCGATGCGGGTCCAGGTTTGACCGTAATCTGCAGTCTTGAATAGATAAGGATCACGGATATTTTCTTGATGGCCGTCGACGGCGATATAACAGCGCCCGGCATCAAACCGGGACGGATCGATCATGCTGACCGTTCCCCAAGGAGGCATTCCTGAAGGAGTGACGTTCGTCCAGTTTTCTCCGGCATCCCGGGAGATGTGTACCAGGCCGTCATTGGAGCCCACCCAAATCACACCTTTTTCCAGCGGGGATTCGGCAATCGCGAAAAGAGTGCAGCCGTACTCAACACCCAGATTGTCTTTGCTTAACCCTCCGGAGGAGCCTAGTCTAGAGGGGTCATTGGTGGTCAGGTCGGGACTGATGATCGACCAGCTTTGGCCGCCGTTGTCGGTTTTGTGGACGTATTGGCTGCCGACATAAATAAGAGACGGATCATGAGGGGAGAGAGCAAGGGGATGAGTCCAGTTCCAGCGGTATTTAATATCTTCGGCCGGGGAATCCAATGATTTTTCCGGCCAGGGATTGACGTTGCGGACCAGTCCGCTGCTGTGATCGTAGATCTCTACCGTGCCTGAATAACAAGTGCCCCAGACAATGTTGGGATTGGAAGGATCGGGATAAGAAAAGCCGGATTCGCATCCGCCCATGGCCGACCATACCTGCATGTGGGGGCCGTACCCGGGATAGGCCGGGCCCCGTTTGGACGTAGAGTCCTGCATATTGCTGTAGACCCAGTAGGGGATTTGATTGTCCACCGCCACATGGTACATCTGACCCACGGGCAGAATAACACGGCTCCATTCTTCACCCCGGGTGGTGGTCAAACTTATTCCGCCGTCGTTGCCGATCATCATCCGCTCGGGATGCTTGGGATCGGCCCACATGTCATGGCAGTCTCCGCCGCCGGAAAAGTCTTCAATGGACTCGCCTCCGTCATATGTGACATACATCCGGTTGCAGGGAAAGTAAACGGTGTTTTCATCATCCGGCGCTATGCACATCCGGGTGTAGTAGTGAGGGCGTTCATTGATACGGCGCTCATAACTGACGATCCGCCAGTTGAAGCCGCCGTCGTCCGAACGCCACAGTGAACCCCGGTCCCCGGTTTCGATCAGGGCATAAACCCGTTTGGAATTGGACGGGGCCACCGCCACATCGACTTTGCCGACTTCAAATGCGGGAAGCCCATGGCCTTCTATTTTTTTCCAGGTATCACCGCCGTCTCGGGAGACATAAACACCTCCGCCCGGACCCCCGGAAAACTTGCCCCAGGTTTTGATGACAACCGGCCACATGCCCGCAAAAAGAATGCGCGGATTATTGGGATCCATGGCCAGTCCGGAGCACCCAGTGTCTTCATCGACAAACATTACCTGTTTCCACGTCTTGCCGCCGTCTATGGTCTTATATACGCCTCGTTCCTTCTGCGGTCCGTAGCAATGTCCCTGGGCTGCAGCAAAGACGATATCCGGATTTTCAGGATGAACAATGACTCTTCCGATGCGGCCGGTTTTTTCCAATCCCATATGAGTCCAGCTTTCCCCGGCATCAGTGGATTTGTAAATGCCGTCGCCGATAAGGACGTTCGACCGGATAAAGGGCTCTCCGGTTCCAACCCAAACTTGATTCGAATCGGAAGGAGCAACGGCCAGCGAGCCGATCGATTGGCTGGACTGTTTATCAAAAACAGGTTCCCAGTTGGTCCCGCTGTCAGTGGATTTCCATACCCCACCGGCACAGGCGCCCGCATAATAGACATTTAGATCATTCGAGTCGCAGACGACTGCACTGATGCGGTTGCCCTGCGGCCCTACATGCCGCCAGCTTAATGGTTCCCGTGGGCGCATTTCCCGGCGCCATTGCCCTGATGCCGGCAGTGAGAGCAAACCTATAAGCACCAACATCAATAAAGCTTGCATTTTTTTCATTGTTCCTCCTGAAAGGCAAAATAAAGGGGACTCGTCCAGTTAAAATAACAGATAAGACTTCCCCTTCCTGAGATTATAATGCGATCTGGAATATCAAATATCACTAAACGTATTATATATGAAAAATACGCAAATATGTCAAAAAAAAAATTTAACCTTACGTCGCTTCGCTCCCCTGGATGACATGAAATAGTTGACTTTGATTTTAAACCGATTCATAATGAAATGAATCAAAATATCTAATATATCTGATTTTTTGGATATCGGATATAATGGAGGGACGGATGAGGTTTTCAAAGCATTTTTATTTATTGTTGTTTGTCATTCTCGGGCTCTCGATGTTTGTGTTCGCACAGAAAAGAATCGTGAGCACAGACCCGGATCTGCGCTTCAAATGGTTTGAGCAATATCAAACCATGAAAGCGCAAACGCCGTACAAGGACATGGAATGGCGCCACATTGGGCCCTATGATGTGGGAGGACGGTGTGCGGATGTGGACGTTCCCATGGGAAGCCGGCTGGTCATGTATGTGGGTTCCGCCACCGGCGGTGTCTGGAAAACGGAAAATGCAGGGGTTTCCTGGAAACCAATAGCTGATGAGCTGCCGACTCTTTCGGTCGGGGATCTGGCTGTTTCCGAGTCCAATCCGGATATTGTTTGGATTGGAACAGGCGAGGCCAATCATTTTCGGGCTTCTATCGCAGGTATCGGTATGTATAAATCCACAGATGCCGGGGAAACCTGGACTCATAAAGGGCTGGCGGCAACCCAGACTATCGGCCGGATTCGGGTGCATCCCGCCAATCCGGATATCGTCTATGTTGCGGCGACCGGACACGAATGGACTTATAACCCGGAACGCGGTGTCTACAAAACCACCGACGGCGGCGAAACCTGGGAGAAGGTTCTGTATATCAACGAAAAAATCGGCGCCATTGACCTGGTTATGGATCCGGAAAATCCGGATGTGCTGATCGCTTCCATGGTCAACCGCATAAGGCTTCGCTGGAGCGATCCAACTCCGGCAGGTGAAGGCCTGTTTAAAACCACTGACGGCGGCAAGACCTGGAAGCCTTTGACCAAAGGTCTCCCCCCGGATAGGACAAAAACAGGACGGATCGGCCTGGCTATGTGCCGGACGCAGCCCAATGTTGTGTATGCCTATGTCGACAACCATACGCCTTCCCGTATGCCCGAAGAAGGAGAACGGGATTCCTACGGGCGTTTGCGGACCTATCCCGATATCACCGGCGCTGAAGTCTACCGTTCAGACGACCAGGGTGAAACCTGGCAGAAAATGAGCCCGACAAATCAGATGTTCGAACGTTTCGGCGGCACTTACGGATGGGTTTTCGGCCAGATCCGGGTTGATCCCAATAATCCCGATACCGTTTATCTGATGGGTCTTGGACTTTACCGTTCGGAAGATGCGGGAAAAACCTGGGAAAGACTCGGACAGGGCGTCCACGGCGACCATCATGGCCTCTGGATCGATCCGGATGACTCGACATACCTCATCAATGTTAACGACGGCGGAGCATATGTGTCTTATGATTACGGAGCCAACTGGCGGAGCTTCCAGGAAGGTATTCCGGTAACACAGTTCTATAATGTCGCTTATGACATGAACAAGCCGTTTAATGTCTACGGTTCCGTGCAGGATTTCGGGACCTACCGCGGAGTGGGCGTTGCGCCTTTACCCGACCCGTCCGAACGGCGGCGGTGGTGGCGGCCCCAGTTGGTTAAGTGGGAGAGAGCTCCCGGAGGAGAGGGCACTCTTATAGAGGTCGATCCCAATGATCCGAATACTCAATATGCCTCAGGTTATTACGGCCGTGTTGAGAGATCGGAGTACAAAGACGGCCAATGGGCCAGCAAGGATGTTTATCCCAAAGCGCCGGAAGGAGAAGAGCCTTACCGGGCCCAGTGGCTGGCCGGCCTTCTGCTTTCCCCTCATAATCCCCATATTGTTTACTGCGGTTTTCAGTATCTGTTCCGCTCGATGGACAGAGGAGAAAGCTGGGAGAGAATCAGCCCAGATCTATCATACGATAAACCCGAATGGCATGGGAATCTTCCTTACGCCATTCCGTATCAAACCATTACCGCCATTGCGGAATCCCCGTTTAAATTCGGTGTGGTCTATGTAGGCACGGACGATGGACGTGTGCATGTGACCAAAGATGCCGGGGCTGCCTGGACGGAAATAACTAAAGGGCTCCCTTACAATAAGCACGTCTGGAATATGGTTGCGTCCAAATATGATCCGGCGACTGTCTATATTGCTCTTATCGGACGAGAAGATGATGATTTTGCCCCGTATGTTTACAAATCCACAGATTACGGACAGACCTGGAAGAGCATTGCTGCTAATATCCCCGGAGGTCCGACTAATGTAATCCGTGAGGACCCCAAAGACAAAGATGTCCTCTATTGCGGCACGGACCAGGGAGTGTTTGTGACCACGAACGGAGGCGAATCCTGGAATTATCTCGGCTCCGGACTCCCCAATGCTCCTGTTTGGGATTTAAAAATCCACCCCCGTGACGACATGCTGGTGATCGCCACCAACGGCCGCGGCATGTATGTTATTGATGATGTTTCTCCCCTAAGAAACAAATAAATGAAAAAGCAATCCGCCGCATCCCTTTCACAGGGATGCGGCGGCCCTTGCTTACTCTTCGATAAAGCATATCTTGTCATTCTGAGGGCGCGCAAGCGTCCGAAGAATCCCAAACTGCATCTCAAATCTCAAATCTTTAAACCATATCAGGCAGAATGTATTGAACGCGGACGCAGGAATTAATATGAACCCTAGTAAATCTAGTAACCCAAGTAACCCTTGTAACGCAAGCGCAGCGCACCCCAAGTCATTGCGAGCGGCCGCATGCCGCGCGGCAATATTAGACAGCTTCGACCCCCATTGTCAATCTGAGGGCTTCGCAGAAGCCTGATGAATCCCGTACTGCTTCTCCGAGCGCTTCGAACGCAAAGAACGCGACGAACGCGATAAACGCAATGAACGCGAGCGAAGCGACGGGAATCTTAGACGGAATCGGTTAATAAGACAGAATCGATTTTCTATCATTCTTTATGAAATGCTGACGGGCCGGCTGCCGTTTGAAGGCGAAAACGCCTTGACTCTTGGAATTAAGCATAAGACCGAAATTCCGGATGACCCTGTCAAAATAAATTCGGATATTCCGAAAGATCTGTCCCTTCTGATACTAAAATGCTTGGCCAAAAACAAGGAGGACCGGTACCAAAGTGCCGCCGAAGTCAAATCGGAGCTGATCCAGATTGAACAGGGGCTGCCTACAGCGGAAAAACCGGTGCTGCCAAAAAAACCTCTGACTTCCAAGGAATTTACCGTCCAGATCATCCCGAAGAAAATGATCATTCCGGCTTTCGTACTTCTTGCGGCTGTGCTGGCCGCCTTTTTTCTATTAAGGCCGCAGTCTGGAGATAGGCTTATCCCGGCATCCACGGATAAACCCTCCTTAGCGGTTATCTATTTTGAAAACAACTCCGGAAACATCGGCCTCGACCACTGGCGGAGCGGCTTGTGCGAGCTGCTGATAACCGATTTAAGCCAATCCAAATATCTGCATGTTTTAAGCGGCGACCGCATTTACAGCATGCTGGATAAATTTAATTTATTAGACCGCGATAAATATACCACCGCCGATCTTACTAAAGTGGCCGCCCAGGCAGGAGCCAATCATATCCTGCGCGGAAATTATATGACGGCCGGAAAGACTTTTATTATCAATATTTCCCTGCTTGATGCGGCAACCGGGGTGGTGATCAGCTCTTTGCGGGAAGAAGGCCTGGGAGAAGAGAGCATCAGCGGTTCGGTGGATAAAATTACACGGGCGGTCAAAGCGGCGCTGAATTTCAGCCCCCAGCAGATTGAAAGCGATATCGATAAAGATATCGGTGTGGTCACGACCAAATCCCCTGAGGCGTATAAATATTATGTTGAGGGAATAAGGTGCGATATCAAGAGGGATTATCCCCAGGTGGTCGAATATATGCAGAAAGCGGTGGCTGTTGACCCGGAATTTGTGACGGCTTACCTTGCCATGTCCTGGGCTTCAGGAATCAAGGGTATGAAGCGGAGCTGAAGAAGTACCTGGGAAAAGCCCTCGAATTAAGCGATCGCCTGTCCACCCGCGAAAAATATTTAATCGAGGGAGCCTATTATCTGGATGTGGACGTCGATTATGCCAAGGCGGAAAAGGCTCTGCATAAGCTGATGGCTCTCTATCCGGATGATAAATCCGGCCATAACTATTTGGGCGTTCTCTATGTTCGCTTATCGGATGACGAAAAAGCCATATACCATTACGGGAAAGCCATCGAAGCCGGGACGGAAGATGTTGTGATCTACACCAATCTGGCGAATGTGTATTTGTCCTTGGGGATGTTTGACAAGCAGGTTGCCCTGCTCAAATCCTATATAGAGCGATTTTCCGACAGCGACCACATTCGCCGCTACCTGGCCGATAGCTACCGGGTACAGGGAAAATTTGACCTGGCATTTGACGAGTTGGCCAAAGCGGAAAAGCTCGATCCCGGGGATTGGATGATAACGGCAGATAAAGGCATTGTGTATCTTTATTCCGGGGAGTCAGCCCAATCAGAAAGTATATTTGATCAGCTGATGCAGGAGGAGGAGCCGGCGATCTATGGGTGGAATGCCTATTACTTATCCGGCGCGTACCTGCTGCAGGGTAAATTTGCCGCCTTTGATGAGTTGGTGAAGAGAGCCTATGAACATGCAGAGGAAAACGGCCAGGTCGCATGGCAAAGGAATTGGCTCATGAATCGGGCAGATGTTTATTTGCGGAGGGGGAAATTTGAACAAGCGCTGCAGTCTCTGGATCAGGCGCTTAACCTGACCAAAACACAAGATTACGCTCAAGAAACCTCCCTGAATAGCCGCAGACTGTCTGTATTTGCCAGAATGCAGAATTTAGCTATGGCGGAAAAAGCAGCGAAAGAATTTAAGGCCTCAATAGAAAACCTCTCTGAAAATATCCCCCGCTCTCCTCGGCCGCCAAAAGGAATTCCTGCTGGACATGATGGGACGGCGGCGGGTGTTCGGCCTCGAAGGTCAGCTTGAGATGTGAATGATCCTTTGTTTTTTTTTATCGAACTGAATCTTTGAGAAAGAGGAGTTTCGGTTAATGATTGTGCGATAGAGGCCAAAAGCAGTTTGTTTTCTTTAACTCGTTGATATCGTGTTTTTTCGAGCCTCAATAGATATATCCCTCTTATTTTTGGAGAGGGCTTTAACGATAGATAAACCAGGACCAGATGTTCCTCCTATGATCGCAAATCCTCTCAGACGATGGCGGGGAATGAGAAATGATTCTTTCTTTAAAAAAAATAATTGAAAAAAAATCAATTTTTTTTATAATAAAACCACGCTGTAATTAACGCGGGGCTAATTTATCAGAAGAGACTTTAAATAAGAGGTTTTTTTTGCCAAGGTTTTTTAATGAGGGAAGAAGAGTATCTGTTTGAAATTTCCTTAAATATCGGGAAGGAGCCGGTCAAAATCCGCTCGGATAACCCGGCATTCATTCAGCAGGCCGGGGAAAAATATGCGAATTTTATCACATCGTCGGTCCATTCCTGCTTAACCATACACGCAGAGATTGACCAATCCGGCGATTCTTATCCGACTGTTTCTTTGCCAATGGATCATCCTGATGTGCAGTGCGACCATTCCACGGGAGAATGGTTTCTCTCATGGAATGGCCTTCAGGGCCGGTATAATATGAAAACCAACACGGGCCGAATGCAGAATGGAATCAATCCTTTGGGACTTAATTCCTTTCTCCGTTTTGTTTTTTCCCTTTTATTGGTCCATAAAAACGGCGGTTTAGTGCATGCGTCCAGTCTGATAAAGGACGGACAGGCTTATCTCTTTCCGGGAAAATCAGGAGCAGGGAAAACAACCATAACCCGTCTCAGCCCAGAGTCCGAAATGCTTGCGGATGATGTTTCTTTAGTCAGGTGCAGCGGCAGAGGATGTATGGCTTTCGGCACCCCTTTTTCGGGATCGGGAAATCCTTCCGGCGAGAACCGGGCGGCTACGCTTAGAGGGATTTATTTTCCAGTCAAAGACCAAACCAATTACCTGCAAAAACTCCAGCCGGCCCGGGCTTTGCAGCGGCTTTTGCCGAATGCGGTGTCTTTTGCCCGCGACCGGGATTTATCCCAGAGGCTGTTTCATTTTTGCGCAGACTTTGTGAGCCGGATTCCTGCCTATGACCTGCATTTTTTACCTGAATCCTCGTTCTGGAGGTGTCTGGATGCTGGATAAATATGTGGTGGTCAATAACCAGGAATTCGCTTACCGTTTTCTGGATGGAGAAGCGGTTGTTGTCAGCCTGAAAGACAGCACATTTTTTACCTTAAATGAAATCGCATCCTTTATTTGGCGGTATGCGGACGGAAAGTCGACGGTGAAGGATATTGTTCAAAGGATTCACCGGGAATTTCATGTGGATTACCCTGCGGCTGAAAAAGATTGCCTGGAATTCATTGAAGAACTAAAAGAAAAAGATATGCTTTTGTTATCGAAGGCCCCACTCTAAAGAGAGCCATATGCGGGAAAATAGCCTTTACCAGCGTGTGGAGAATAAAGCCATACGAGAAAAAATTCCATTGAAATGTCATTTTGATCTGACCTATCAATGCAATCTCTGCGGACCTCATTGTTATATCGTTCGTGAAGAACGGCCGGAGCTTGCTACGGTTGAGGTGAAGGATATATTGGATCAGTTGGCTGAGGCAGGCACGCTTTTTCTCAATTTTAGCGGTGGAGAGATCTTTCTGCGGGATGATTTTTTTTTCATCGCTGAATATGCCCGGAAACGGAATTTTGTGCTACAGCTTCTCACCAACGGAACGTTAATCGATGATGCCGCGGCTGATGATATCGCCGCTTTAAGGCCTATGTCGGTGAAGATCAGCATCTACAGCACGACACCGGAGATTCATGATGAAATGACCGGGACTACAGGTTCTTTTGTCAGATCTTTGGAGGCGGTCAAAAGGCTGAGAGAGAGAGAGGTTCCGGTAAAGCTCAGCTGCCTGATCATGGAAAAAAATTTCAGTGAATACCGTAAGGTCTGCGCTCTTGCCCGGAAGCTGGGCTGCGGCTTTCAGGCTGATCCGCATGTCACTCCCAAGATAAATGGGGATACATTCCCCATGAAGTTTCATGTTTCAGAAAATCGCTTGGCGCAGATTTTAGCGGATCCTTTACTGAATTCAAGCCGTGAAATGGACATCGCCGAATTGCGATCCAATCGCGAATTTGGTGGTATTCCCTGTTTAGCGGCGCATATCACATGCAATATCTCTCCATATGGAGATGTTTTTCCATGTGTTCAGTTTCCCCTTTGGTGCGGGAATCTGCGGGAGAATGCGTTTAAAGACATTTGGCGGGATTCTCCCGGGATGCTGCGGGTGCGGGAGGCGGATGTCTCAAAAATGCCGGTTTGTTCCCGGTGTGACCTGCTGCCTTACTGCCGCCGTTGTACCGGGCTTGCGTGGATGATGAAAAACGACGACTCGGCTTCGTATGAGATGGCCTGCCGGGAAGCGGATATAATGAAAAAAATTCAATCAAGAGAGGTAGGAAATGGAGCATCCAAAAAAACAGACAGTGCAGGATTCACCAATTAAGGAGGGGAATAGAAAGCCTTACCGGAGACCAAGCATGAATTCTGAAAAGCTTTTCGAAGCCAATGTTCTGGGATGCGGCAAAACGCCTAGTATATGCATACCTGGGCATGGCCAAGGCCCCGTCAAATATACTTAAGACTGTCTGATTTCCCCATTAACCATTGATTTTTCTATGATTGAAAGGAGAAGCGTAGAGCAAATAAGCGGAGATATGCGATATGCTCCGCTTTTTTATTATCTTCAGAAAAGATCCAATCCGGAGCTGCGAGTTCCCCCAGAGCACCATAAAAGCTTCTCCAAGCTCAGGCGAATCATTGCCGCCAGAAATATTTTTCTTTCCAATCAACTAAGAAAAGTTCTGCAGTCTTTTAAAAAGGATGGGGTTGAAGTCATTCTACTCAAGGGTGTTATGATGCAGAACATCTATCCGTCCGGCTTGCGGCCGTTTTCAGATATGGACGTGTTGATAAAAAAAGATGCATTGACCCGGGTAAAAGAAATCTTTGACGGATTAGGTTACCGGACTTCCCCCAAGTTCCATTCCAGAATTGAGGATTTTGATTGTGAGCTGAATTATGTCAAAGCGGATGTTCTTTCCGTCATGATCGAACCGCACTGGCTTTTGGATCCTCCTTATCCATACGGCAAGAAGATATGCATGGAAAAGCTGTGGCGGAGGTCACAGCCGGTTGATTTCCTTGGCCTCAAAAGCCGGGTATTGGCCCCGCAGGATTCACTTCTTCATTTTTGTCTTCACTTTTTCAAGCATTATCATCAAGGCTGCCATTCTTCCTGTGATATGGCCGAAATCATCTATCATTATGGAGAGAAGATGAACTGGGATCGTTTTCTCTCTGATGTTTTCGAGGCCGGCCTTGTCCTTCCAGTACGGTTCAGTCTTGAAGAAGCGGCCAGGCTCTTCAACCCTCCTCTTCCTGATCCTGTTTTGAAGAAGCTCCATGCGTATAAACCAGAAAGAATGGAACGCTGGGTGTTTAATCGGCTGTCTCAGCGCCGCAAAAAAGATCATTACCCGGTTCCTGCCGTGGTCGGCTTTTTAACCATGCCATTGGCACTGAAGCTTCCTTACGGATGGAAGAAACTTTTCCCTGATAAAAACTTTATGAAGAGACGCTATCCAGAATTAAAGTCCCAGCCGCTTTTTATCTGTTATCTTTACCGGGTCTTCAACTTGGCCTTCAAAACCGTTAAAATTCTGCCTCGATTCTCTTGATAATCAAATGATAGAAATTTTATCTTTGCGTTTGCGGCGGATTATTCACACTTATCCCCCTTTCACACCCGGTAGCATGCTGAATTAAAGATACTACATCCAAAAAAGCTTGGTCAATGATTTGAAATGGCACGGAATTATATATTTTATGAACCCTCTTGACATATGCCTCCGGACATAGATCTAACCGTTGTGACAAATTAAGTTGAAAAGCGCTGAAACTACGGTAATACGGTTGAAAGGCAAAAAAGGGAAGTTCCAGGGGAAAACGGACAAATCAGAGTGGCTGGGAAGCAGGGATTCGAACCCCGATTCCATGATCCAGAGTCAT
>CAZDJZ010000004.1:0-166545 GCA_964505785.1 uncultured Eubacteriales bacterium | reverse complement strand
CATTTTTTTATCCTCTCACAATTTTTTCCCTCCGACAACCCCGGGGCGGTTCAGCCTTCCTCTGAAGAAGACGGCCTAGTCTACCAACTCCTGCAGAGACCGCCAGCAGCCAGAAAGGAAAAAGCCCGATGGAATACCGGGAGAGAACAATCGGGGCTTCTATCATGAGCGGCTTAATCAGTATGATAGAAAGAATATGGAAGAAAAAGATGGTCAGGAGCAAGCCAAAAAATTCCGGTTGTTTGGCGGCGAGTTCAGTCATGCCGGTCACAAATAAAATAAGAAACATGACAACAAACAGAAACTCTCCGGATCCGGTGAATAAATGCAGCGAAACCTCAATGGTCGTCCAAGTGATGGCTCCGGCCTGCATTTTACCGGTGACGTTTTGAAGCGAAGGGAGGGTGGGGAAAAACCACAATCCGAAACCGGCCGCAAAAAGCAAACCGGCCAGCCTCATTTTTTTTAGTGACGGAACAGCCGGCTTGTCTTTGAAAGAGGTGAAAAAAAAATAGACCAGCGGCGCGGCCACGACCGGGAAAACCGGTAAATTAAACCAGGTGGCGGGAATCCCGGTCAGCAGGTACAGCGCCAGGTATTTGGTTTTTTCCTCCCGCCTCCACCTGTAAAGGAATAGAACCGCAAGGAAGCTTAAAACGGCTGTTATAATGTACGGCCGTGCGAACCTGCTGTAATAGATCAGCAGCGGGGACAAGGCCAAAAGAAAGGCGAATATAAGATAATCCCTGTCGGGAAGAAGCCGGCGCACCGAAAGAGGCAGGAGGACGATACCCAAAATGCCGAAAACCATGGGAAGCAGCCGCAGCCCGAATTCGGTAAGGCCGGCGGTTTCAAGCAGAGATTTGAAAAACAGGCTGAGGGGAATGCAGTTGTCTGCAATTTGAAAGTGGGTGGCGATATGACCGAATGATTGTTTAACGGCGGCGGATACGGCATGCCACTCATCCTGCAGAACAATCTGCTGTGGAAGCTGCCAAATCCGCAACGCGGCGCCTGCGAGAAGCGGAAGCGCAAGCCGGGATAAAATATATCCTCTTTTTTTCATCAATTGGGTAATCACTTAGCCTGAATTATTCATAAAAATATTGCGAAATTTTTGTAATACTTTTTTTATCAACGATTAACATGATTTTTATTGAAAGTTCAAATGAAAAGTTTTTCATTTTCATATTTATATTATAATCGCAATTTTTCACCCCTTCAGGCGGGGTCCTGAGGAGCGAAGCGACGTGAGGAACTTAGGCGGCTTCGTTCTTGAGAATCTGGTCGTCTAAGGTTGTCACGGCCTGCCCCGCAGGCCTCGCAATAAAAATTTGCTGCAGGGCATTCGCGGTGAAGTGCCGCAGCTTCATATTCTGCGCCTCGCATCTGCGGCAATCTCGCCTCATGAATAATTCCAGGATCAGCCGGATCCATATTTTACCTTAAAAGCGAATGGATAAAAAACCGTTTGGGATTATTTTACTTCGATTTGATCCCGGGCCAGTATAATTCCGGTTAATTTCGAAAAATTATCGTAATAAGAAACAAAACGGTCTATTTCTTCTGCTTTTTGCTGTTTAAGATTTTGAGCCCAGCGATAAGCGATAGGCTGGTACCATAATTCGGCTTTAACATAGAAGGGGCCTTCCCGGCCTTCTACCGGAATCCGGAAACGGACAATATCACCGCCGTCATCAAAATCATCATCTTCAGCGGCTCCGCCCTGGACTGCGATATCTTCACCGGCCGTGGCTTTTTTAAAGCCCGCGGGGGGGAGACGGTTGTCCTTGATATACCGGACTGCACTTAACAGGGCCGTGGTGACTTTATCTTCAGGAGCGGCCAGAATGCCTTCGTAGATTTGGACCTTATCTTCACTGTCGATGGTGCTGTAATGGGGTTCATAACGATTCGGGTCATTGTCATTGTCATTTCCCTGGATAGATCCGTCAGGATTGAACCGGCCCGATTCAAATACCAGCCGGCTGTTTCCGTCATAGACACGAAAATGCAGCCAGGCCCGCCGAGATGGGTAGGCGGACGGCAGCTTATGGCCGGCCAGGTTGGTGATGGAAACTTGGGCATGAAGATCGCCGTCTTGGATATCTGCACTTTGAACCGCTATTTTTGCTGAAGAGGATTGCAGATGTTCTGCTGTCCGAAAGGATGTGGTATTCAATTCCTGAGGCAGGGCAGTTACACCAAGGGAATTCCGGTAATGGTTGAGAATTTTAGGCATAAAAAAATTGCCGCCGCGGAAAACATGGCGGGAGACATTTTCCCGGTCCTGTCCGACTACTCCGGTAATGTAGGTCTTGCCGTCCACTTCAGGCATATGACAGGTCTGGCAGCTTTGAACATTATAATAAGCGCTGTGTTTCCATTCCAGGTAGGGAACCTGCTCGGGCAATTCGCCGACGACTTCACCCTTTTCATTCAGAGCATGGGTGTAGAGGGTATGACAGGAGGCACATAGTTCCGAGCTTTGTGTGTGCATCGCCTGATTGGGAATAAATTCAGCCGAGGATTTCATCAGGGTTTTCCGGCCGTCGTCAGTTTCGTACGGGCCAAATACTTCTCTTTGTCCCAAAGCTTTTTCCGTATCGACCACGAATCCTGCTGTGAAACTTTCTCTGGTTCCCAGCTTGTCTTTCCGGATTTGATGGCACATGGCACAGGAAACACCGTCAGCGGCAAGAAGAGCGGTACGGCCTGATTGATGGGTAATAGGCAGATGAGCGAAAACGGCTCCTTTTTTTCCGGTCATTTTGGCTGCATAACGGCTCATCGGCATATGGCAGGCGGCGCATTCATGCTGAATGACTTCTGATGCCGATGGGTGGATTAGAGTTTCCCGCTTAACGGATGCCTGCCAATAGGGATCGCGCGCGGAATGCGCCATCATGGATGAGCGCCAGTCTGAACCAAAAGATATATCCTCTCCTTGTTTGGTGATGAGCCCGTTATGGCAGGAAATGCAGCGGTCAGCCGTATGGAAAAGCTCTGGAATCTGGGCTGATGCGAATACTGTTAAAAAAAGAAAAATAAGAAAAAATAAATATATGTGTTTGTATTTCATTGTTTTTACCATCCTTCAAACAAGTTTCCATCAAACCAATCCCATAAAATATAGGTCATGACTTGGAAATCGCGGTTTCCGGTGTCGGTGACCGGGATCCGGATGCCGACATTCAGCATGATATGCTGGCGGGTGTTCAGGGTAACTTGGATTTGCGGCATAATATCCCAGGTGATATCTTTTCCGGCTAAAAGTTCTTTAGAAGCTAAAACTTCCACCATGGGAGACCATGCCCGGCCCCACCATCCGCCGGTGGTGAATGTGCGTCCCAGGGCCATACGAAAAAAACCTTCATTTTCCGCTTTCTTGCTTTGAAATGGGAATTCAAAACCCAGCTGGGAATGGAGAAAAAAATCGGAAGGGAGAAGCTGTCCGTAGGAGAAAAATGGCTCGAAAACAAAGGTATCCTTCCCCAAGCCTTCGGCCGCATCCCCGGTAGGCAGAATGATTTCCGCTGCTCCACTAAAGATATATCCGGATTTTAAGCTGTGGAAAAAAGCACGCTTGACACCTACGGCGACATCCCCGAGGCCTGAACTCCAATCATTTACCGGCCCGGTTTCGCCGGGAATCATCATTTCGTTCCACCCGAAAGGGACCACTATTTCTAATTGATTCCTGGCGCCGAATCTCTGTTCATACACAATCTCACCGGAAATGGATTTCAGGTTTTCATCAGCTCCAAATGTTATAACCGCTTCATCTTCAGGATAGGCCTTTTCCGTGATCATGGCACGGGGCAGGTTAAGGGAGCCCCGGGGCCAGCGGTCATCCCGGCAAAAGGTCCGGGTATATTCCACGGCTTTTTCCAATTCTTCGATCGAGAGGGCGGCACCGAAAGCCGGCATTACTTTGGCGAAGCCACGGGTAGGTCCGCCTTGATGCGCCACAGCAACCCAGTCGGCGTCCGGCTCCCGGGTGGCGAAATTGCAGTCGGAGAAATCCGGCAGGGGCGTGTCAAATCCGACCCGGCTTTGCGACTGGCCTTTTCCGTCCGCTCCGTGGCAGGCGGCGCATGCGGCCATGTAAATTTCTTTTGCGGAATCCGCTTGGCCTTCCGTCTGGGACTCTGCTGCAGCCGGCAAGAGAAGCCCGGCCACTAATGCTGCAGCAATAAGGGTGCGGAACCCAGTAGTGGTGAATCTTGGATTAGTTTTCATAATTTTTTCCTTTATTTAAAAAACCCCTTAATAATATTTGCTTTATCAAAATCCCTTATTAGTAAAATATCATTTTTCCTGAGAGCCGTCAAAGTAATATATTATCTAAAAATAATAGTTATCGTTGCAGACAATGACAATACGTTAATCCATTATAATATAAATATGAAAATGAAAAACTTTCCATTTGAACTTTCAATAAAAATCATGTTAATCGTTGATAAAAATGGAATTATAAAAAATTCCGCAATATTTTTATGAATAATTCAGGCTAAGTAAATACGAGTGTTATTTAATACACCATGAACGATGAAAGTCACACAGTGATCGGCCGCAATGGATAAAAGTCATGTCCAAACCGGACCGTATGGAGGCCGAGCGGGCATGGTTCCTCTCCGCAGGAGAGGAGAGCGATGCCGGAATCGGAGCGGATGTCCTCGCTGGGGACAGACGCGCGGCGGCGGGATATGGACCTTATCTATTGCCATGCGGAAACGGTTTTTATATGAAGCTGCTGACATTTGCTCCGGCAAGACAGAAGGAGATCCTTCGCTTCGCTCAGGATGATTCTGGCGAGTCATTTTCGAACTAATAAGCCAGGTCAATAAAGAAGATAGGGCTTTCTCTGCCGTTTGAAGGCGCCTTCATCCCAGCGCAGGCGGGAGAGCAGCCGCTCGTAGGTAACCTCGCCCTGAATGAATTCATTGAGATGGCGGCTGCCGAAAAGCAGGGGGAGGTTTTTGGAGATCACCCGGACTCTGTCCGGATAGAGGGATTTGATCACCCGGATTATTTCCAAGGTGAAGTCGAGAGACCTGAAGTCAGCCTTGTTGGTTACATGGATGCGGAAACCCCGGCAAGTCCGGTTTTCATAGGGAGGCTGCAGGATTTTACCCGGGATGGAATGAGGCGTGAAAGTCACCGGTTTCAAAGTCACGACCTGCTCCATATCCTCCGGCCACAGCTCCAGAACCCGTTCCGGTTCTATCCACGGGGCGCCGACCAGGAGAAACGGCCATTCAGTTCCTAAACCATGGCTGATACTGACGCCGCCGAGGAGCCCGGTGCCCGGGTAAACAAGAGCGGAATCAAAGGTGGGTATATTTGGCGATGTGGGAACCCATTCTAAACCGGTTTCATTCCACAGAAGGCCGCGGGCCCACCCTTCCATGGAAACCACGGTCAGATCCACATCCCGGGGCACCCAGCCTTCCCCTTTCATCATTTCCGCTAATTCTCCGCATGTTAAACCATAGCGGACAGGAAGGGGCAGAGATCCGATAAAGGATTCATAGGAGGGCTGAAGCACTGGTCCTTCCACCTGCTCACCGCCCAGCGGATTGGGCCGGTCCAGTACATAGACCGGGAGGTTTTTGGAAGAGGCTGCTTCCAGGATATATTTAAGAGTGGTGATATAGGTGTAAAAACGGGCGCCGATATCCTGAATATCATAGACTAGAGCATCCAGCCCCTGAAGCTGTTCGGCCGCGGGGCGGCGGTTGCTTCCATACAAACTGTATATGCGAATGCCGTTGTAACGTCCGTCTTCAACCTGGCGTCCGCCTTCGCGGTCCCCCAAAAATCCGTGTTCAGGAGAGAAGAGAGCGGAAACCCGGAACCCGGCTTTTTGCAGAGCATCCGGCAGCAGGGTTCCGTCATGCATCCGGGATGTATGATTGACTATTAGGCCCAGGGATTGATCCTTGAGAGGCTCAAAGAAATTCTTGAGGAACATTTCATTACCCAAACGAACCCGGGATTTTGTTTCCCGGGGATAAGGCCGGCTGTTCACGGAAAACAATAATGCTGCCGGAATAATACCAAAGATAAGGAAATGTATGATGATTTTACGATATAACATTTTTCAGATAGCCTTCTAATCCTGGATGCCCGGCCAGCGCCGCGGCATCTTCCTGGGAGACCGGCGCGGAACGCCGCAAGGATTCCAAAATGCGGATGACGGCGAGCGGCACTTCCGCAGGCTGCCCCGAAGAGGGATATTCTCTCAAAAAATCGACGGCTTCGAAAAGAACCGCGGCAGCCTCCCCGTATGTCAGGGTATAATATTTCCCCGGCGGTTTATTCCATCCCGGGTGTGTAAGAATTTCATTCACATGCGATTGTACTAAATATACCGCCCTTCCGATAAGCTTTAAATTGGCCGGTTGGACATGAACCATGCTGTTGCCGGTCACCTTTCCCAGCCGGGCCATGACTGCAGTGGAATGAACGTTGAGAATCATTTTCAAGGCGCAATGCCGGTTAACGCCCATGGGATCGCCGGCAGAGGCGGCTACCGGGACCAGCACCGCCAGGTCCCGGCCGCTGTCCCATCCCGGGATTTTCTGCAGCGTTCTTTTCCATTCCTCCGCTTGTCCTTCGGTTGCGATCAACAGGTTTTTTGGAGTTTTAGCTTTTTCCAATAGATGCACAAAGCGGCGGAATCCGGAGCCGGTATTTTTCCATCGGGGCTGCTCGGAATCCATAGTTACAGCCAGCCCAAAATCGTCCGGCTGCGGCCGGCGGTGTTCCAAGTTGAAAGAAGAAAGGGAAAAATCATAAAGCTGCTGCTGGTCATCCCCGGCTTGCCGCAAGCTGTGGATGGCCGCATTTCGCAAGTAGGGATCGGATATTTTGTTCTCAAACGAATCCCTGTAAAAATCCGGAGTGAGCCCCCGGAAGGGGCGTCCGAGAAAAGACAGCCAGGCCTCATCCCGGCCGGCGGCATCAGTCCAAACCTGAATCCAGCAGCGGCGCTCTTTGCGGGCAACCGTGTCCAGGGCCCAAAGCCGGAAAGTGGGACTGCGTTCGGTGCTGTCGATAAAAACCGTGATCAGCGATTCACAGGCAAAATAAGCGGCCCTGCCGCCGGAGGCGTATGCGTCCGCTTCCCGGTCTACCAAACAGGCCAGCCCCTGGACTGCAGGTTGAATTCCTTCCAGCAGTTCCCGGAAATGCATCAGTTTTTCCGGCAAACTGATTTCGGTGGAAAATCCAAGCCGGCACATTTCTTCGCTGGTTAAGAACTCTCTTAAGGCCTGTTCCGCCCCCGACTGTAGTACATGTCCGAGAACATATGTTTCAATTGAGGCTGCCTGCATCCGGGTTGATCCGGCAATCGCCTGAGAACCGGTTGTAAGGTTAATGCGTGTGATTCCCGGTTCATCCAAAATCCGGCGACTCCTGTCAAGAGTGCGCAGTTTATCATCCGGATTATTATAGATAAAATAGAGAAACCGTCGTGAGGCTTTCCAATATTTGTCTTCTGCATCCTTCCACTGGTTCAGGGCGGCTGAGAGGGCCCCGATAACGGAAGAGGTTTCGCCGCCTTCAGTAACGCAAATAACCAGGTCTCCTTTGGCGATACCGTGGCTGTGCAGCTGCAGCCGGCCGATAAGCGGTAAATCCTCAAATCCCTCCAGAGAGCTGATAAGCGCCCGGTCGCCGCCTGTCATTTCACCGGTCAGACGCTCTTCGGGCGGACCGCCGGGCCAGCCCCGGATTTTCTCATTGATTTTCTTATCTGCAGCCACCCGTCTCCAAAAGGGCCGCCAGAATGTGCTTTCCATCTGCTTGGCCAGACGCCCTGTGGCGCCGCATCCGTAAATATAGATTTTCCGGCCTGAAAGCAGGACAAATTTGACTGATTCTGCTGCCTGTTCGAGAAGATCAGGGCGCTGCGCCCATTCCTCCAGCCGGTCTGCAATATCATTATCCACCCTCATCAGCATGTGCAGCCCGGCGGCTGTATCTTTATTGAGTATGCTGCTGAAATTCCGTGTCAGCGGATGACGCTGTTCCGTCGGCAGATGATGCAGCTGAAACTGGGTTTTATTGCGGACATAATCCCGGCATTCAGGCGAAGGTTCGATAGCGAGCAGTTTCAGAATATCAGTGGAATCCGTCACTTTGCCTGTTACTTGTCCGCCGGTCCGCTGCCGTTTTTTTCCGAGCGCAAACCATATTGGAGGCGGTCGTCGACGATATCATGCTCCTGCCAGTCTCTGATCCAGTCTTCGACCGTGAAGATTTTCATGCCTCCGTCTGATACCGAACAGATGACATGCCGGAGCCCGGCATTGATAAGCATTTTTTTGCAAATAAAACAGGGAAAGGCGTTGATGGGTTTATCTTTGCCGTAGATGCTGCCGTAGATATACATGTCACCGCCGTAGAGGCTTACGCCGGCTCGGGCTGCATTGATGATGGCGTTTTGTTCGGCATGCACACTCCGGCACAACTCATAGCGCTGGCCGTGGGGAATACCCAGCTTGTCGCGCAGGCAGTTGCCGTGTTCAAGGCTGTCCTTGGTTTTACGCGGAGCGCCGGCATAGCCGGTGGAAATAATCTGGTCGTCCCGGATGATGATAGCCCCGATGGAGCGGCGGAAACAGGTGCTTCTCCGGGATACCTCCCGGGCGATGTTTAAATAATAGCGGTGTTTAGAAATTCGCTCAGGGGCTTTATTCATAAAAATTTCTCCAGCCGTCGGTGCAGTTCCGCCAGGTTTCCATTATTAATAATAAGGAAATCGGCGGCGGCGATACATAGGGCCAATTGCTGGCCGGTTTCGTTTTCTGACATTTCTTCCTGCTCCTTGCGGATAAATTGATCCAGGCTGGATGCCGACTCTAATCGCCCCCGTTTTTGAACCCTGCTGAAACGAATTTCGGGATCCGCATCTAAAGCAAGCAGGACAAAGCCTGGCTGCCGCCGGAGATAGTCCACTTCCATCAAATTACGGATGCTGTCGATAACGGCGTCCGATTCCACCCTTTCCATCACCCTCCGCGCCAGAATGTCCGGTCCATGATCATTTCGCAATTGATTCCCTTTTTGAATCAAATTGTTCCGGCTCAAGGCCCGGCCTTCCCCGGCCAGTTCATTGCGGATTTCATCGGATAGCGAGAAGTATGCGTAACCATGCTCCTGGAAAAACCGGGCGGCTTCGCCTTTGCCGGACCCGTTTGTGCCGGTTAAACCGATAAGATGCATAGGCCGGTATTTATCCTTCCAAATCTTCGTTGCTGTTTTCTTCGTCCCGCTTGCGGAACCTGCGTTCACGCTTTTTTCCCATGACCATAGCGATCAGGATACTGAACCCGTACAAGGCCAGCAGCGGGATCGCAATGATGCTTTGTGTGATCATATCCGGAGTCGGTGTGATGACCGCAGCTATGATAAATACGATCAGCACCGCGTATTTGAAATACTTGATCATAAACCCGGCTGTAATAACGCCCATGCTGGAAAGAAAAAAGACCAGGGTGGGAAGCTCAAAAACCAGGGCGATTCCCAAAATGACCCGCAGTGCCAGGCTGAAGTATTGGTCAACGGTGATCATAGCTTCGAAATCCGAGCCCAGGGATATAAAAAAGCGGCAGGCAAAGGGAAAAGCGATGTAATAGGCGAAAACGGCGCCTGAGATAAAAAAAAGGGATGAGAAAAAGACAAAGGGGATGACGGCTTTACGTTCTTTTCTATAAAGTCCGGGGGCGATAAAATGCCAGACTTGCAAAAAGATATATGGGGATGTGAAAATGAGAGCGGCCAGGAAAGAGACCTTCATGTATAAAAGGAAAGGCGCGGGCAGCGATGTGAATACCAGCTTTTTCCCTTCCGGAAGGTATTTCAGGATGGGTTTTTCCAGAATGGCGTACAGGTCCTTGCTGAACATCCAGGCTGGGATCACCGCAGCGACAATTGCTATAAAAGAATAAAAAATGCGCTTGCGGAGCTCCTCCAAATGCTCCAGAAATGTCATTTCGTCAGGAGTTTTTTTCGCCTTCCCCATGGTTGTCAAATTTCCCGTAAATGTCTTCTGCTGATCCGGAGGAAGGACCGGAGGATTTGTTTTTCTCGGTTTTAGGCGGTTCCTTTTGCTTCTGTTCTCCGTTTTTGTCTTCAGATTTGGATGTGTCAGGATTGCTGATGTCGAAGCGGGTGTTTCTCACATCATCAAAGTCTTTCTTGATATTCCGAAATTCATCGGCTTGGATTTCGTCTTCGATCCGGCCCTTTATTTCGTCCGTGGTTTTGCGGAACTCGCGCATGGCTTTTCCAATGGAACGGCCCACTTCCGGAAGCTTTTTCGGCCCGAATACAAGCAGGGCGATAATGAAGATAACCATAAGTTCCGGGAAGCCGATACTGCCAAACATTTTTGCTCTTTTCTTTTGGGATAATGCATTCGAAATATAACTGTTTACCGGTTATAAGTCAATCCTTCTTTTATCCGGGACTGGATGTCTTTACAACCTGCGGTGCCTTTGATAATATCATAATCAGGCTTGTTCATAAAATAAGAGGCATTATGGCAAAAAAAATATTCCTTTCCGTCACCATAGTCTTCCTGGCCGGTAATCTTTATCTCTGGCAGCAGGACTCCTGGTCCCAGGGATTACAGAAAATTTCGGAAATGGTGTCTATCATCGAAGCCCAGTATTATGAAGAAGTCGAAAAAGAAGACATGGTCTTTTCTTCCATAAAAGGCATGATGCCGACCCTGGACCCGCATTCCTATTTTTTAGATCCCAGTGACCTTCCCACGATGCAGGAAGAGTATAAAGGTAAATACCATGGTCTCGGGATTATGATCCAGAAGCACGGGGAAAATTTAATGGTGATATCTCCGATTGAGGGAACACCCGCCTACCGGCTGGGAATCCGGCCCGGGGATATAATCTCGCAGATCGAGGGAGAATCCACCAGGCCCATATCCAGTACGGAAGCAATGAAAAAACTGCGCGGCCCGGAAGGCTCGGAGGTGACCATTACTATCCAGCGGGAAGGGATGGATCCTTTTGACCTGACTATCACCCGGGAGGAAATTCCGCTGCATAGTGTTCCATATGCTTTTATTCTGCAGGATGATATCGGATATATTTTTATTCGCAATTTTGCCCAGACCACGACCCGCGAGTTCAAAGATAAAATGGGACAGCTCAGCCGGCAAGGAATGAAAAAACTGATTTTGGATTTCCGCGGGAACGGCGGGGGCACGTTCACTCAGTCGCTGGAAATTGCGGATGTTTTTCTGGAAGAAGGCGCCAAGATTGTTGCCATTAAAGGCCGCAGAGAATATTACAGCAAAGATTTTTTTGCCTACAGGGAAAGCGAGTATGAGCAGCTTCCCCTGGTGATTTTGATCAACCGCGGCAGTGCATCCGCCCCTGAGATCGTCAGCGGAGCGGTGCAGGACAATGACCGGGGTTTAATTGTCGGTGAAACTTCTTGGGGAAAGGGACTGGTTCAGACTGTTTTCCCGCTTGCGGAAAACGCGGCCCTGGCTTTAACCACCGCTCGTTATTATACTCCCAGCGGGCGCTCAATCCAGCGGGATTATTCCCATCTGGAAGATTATTACCTGGCGCGGGAAGTCCCGGAAGATAAAAGGGAAGTGACCTATACCGCCAGCGGCCGCAAGGTTATGGGGCAAGGGGGAATCACACCCGATGTTGTCATCGATATCAACTATCAGCGCATTACAGCCCGGATGCTGGCGCGGGGACTGTTTTTCGCCTATGCACGCGAATTTGCGGATAAAAAAACATCCCTTTCACATAAATTTCTTTTCCCTGAACCTGAATCTAAAGCAGCTGCCGGTGAAATTCCTTTAACACCTGATCTCCAGATCAATAACAATTTTTTAACTGACTATAAAGCTTTTTTGGCAGAAGAAGAATTTGAATTTGACGAGGCGGATTTTCAGGAAGCCGCTGAAGAAATCAAACGGGAGCTCCGCCGTGAAGTGGTCGGAGCGATTTATGGTGTGGACGCGGGGACCAAAGCGGGCCGCCAGGTCGATCCCGCGGTTTTGAAAGCCATTGAGTCATTTCCTAAGGCGGTGGCGCTGATTCAGCCGCCGGACCTGCCCTGATGCGGGCGTCATGTTCATTTCGCACACGTCTTTTTAAGTCATACCACACGGCCCTTATCCATTGCTTCAGTTAACTTAGAACCCTGTCAATTCATTGTTCAATTTGCTCGCGTTCAAAGCGTTCTCCCCCTTTTCATCCTGAGGCCTGCGTCAGCAGGCCGTGAGGATCTTATGCTGCTTCGGCAGGCGAGACGGTGCCGATCCGCCATATGAGGCAGTCTAAAATCCTTCGCTTTACTTCTCATGATGACAATGTATATTGTTTTTTTAGAAATAGTACAGGATAATTGATATAATTAGTCTGCTGAAAAAATCGGGAGGAGAATATGAAAATTGCGCTGGCTTCGGACCATGCCGGGTTTGAAATAAAGCAGGGCATTGCGGAATTTCTAAAGGATAAGAATTATATTTATTTTGATTTTGGCAGCGGCCCCGGGGAGAAAGTGGATTATGTGGATTTCGGCGTAAATGCTGTTCAAGGTATCGTTCGAGGTGATTATGACCGGGGTATTTTGATTTGCGGCACTGGAATCGGAATGTCTTTAGTGGCCAATAAATTTAAGGGAATCCGGGCAGCGTTATGCTGCGATGAGTATATGGCCCGGATGAGCCGTCAGCATAATAATTCCAACTGCCTTACTCTAGGAGGGCGGATACTTCCTTTGGATGAAGCCTTGGTTATTGTACAGGCTTGGCTGGATGCGGAATTCGAAGGGGACCGGCATTCAAGGCGGCTGGATAAAATCGCTGCATTGGAAGAAATTAATTTTAAATCCGCGTAAGCGGGATGATTAGGAGAAATGAGCATGGCATCATTTTTGGAAAAAATTCAATCTTTAACCACACGGCTGGAGGCCAACAACACCTGGCGCCAGCATGAGTGCTTTAACTTAATACCTTCAGAGGCAACTCCTTCGCTGTTAGTGAAAATGTGCGAAATCTCCGACCCTTCCGGACGCTATGCCGAGCACCGGACCATGAAGGGAGAAGAAATATATTTTTACCAGGGGATTGATTTTATTGCAGACGTAGAGAATGAAGCCAAAGATGAGTTGAAAAAGTTTTTCAACTGCAGCGAAGTGGAGCTGCGGACCATCAGCGGCCAGATGGCGAACGAGGTGGTTTTCAAAGGGATGGTAAAATTCATCAACCGCAGCCGGGAAAAAGGCCGGCCCATGCGGAAAATGCGCCTGGTTATGAATAATGACCTGAACAAGGGTGGTCATTTAAGTTCCCAGCCCATGGGTGCATTGTTTAATTTTGTAGCGGAAGACCCGGAGACAGGCAAGGAAAATGTAGTGAATCTCCCGGTCCAAAAAGATAATCCTTATAAAGCCGACCTGGATCAATTAGCCGGCCTTCTAAAACAGCATAAACCGGAACTGCTGGTCTTCGGTAAAAGCATGTTCATTTACCGGGAACCGGTAAAATTTGTTTCCGATCTGGTGAAAGACTGGGACAATCCTCCTGTTATCATGTTTGATATGGCCCATGTGCTCGGCCTTTACAGCGCTTTTCAGGAACCCCTGGCGGAAGGTGCGGATTTAATAACCGGAAGCACCCATAAGACATTTTTCGGTCCCCAGCGGGGTTTGATTGCAGGCAATATGCCCAAGGGATCACCCTTCCGCAAGCTGTGGCTGGATATCAAGAGCCGGGCATTTCCCGGATCCACCAGCAACCATCATCTCGGTACTCTGGTGGGCTTGCTGATGGCTTCCTACGAAATGAATGAATTCAAACAGGAATACCAGCAGGCCGTGTGTGCCAATGCAAAGAGTTTCGCGAAATCTTTGGCGGATAAAGGTGTCCCGGTCGAAGGGGATGCTTCTGACGGTTATACCGAAACCCATCAGGTTCTTATTCGTATTGATAAGTACGGTAACGGGATGGATATCGCCCGGAAGCTGGAAGAGAATAATATTATCACCAATTATCAAGCTCTTCCCGATGATGCGACCTTCCTTGAACCCAGCGGTATCCGGATGGGTGTTCAGGAAATGACCCGGTTCGGGATGGGTGGGGATGAGTTTGACACTCTGGCCGGCTTGATAGCTGATGTTCTTGTCCACAAAAAAAATGTTAAGGCTGAAGTAATTAAGTTTCGCCAGAATTTTAAAGACATGCAGTTCTGCCTTCCGGTTGAAGCCAGTGTGCCCATTGCCGCCCGGATCATGCGCCGTATTGTCCCCTATCCTGGATTTGCGGATATGTTTGCTGAAAATTTGCAGAAATATATGGAGGAATAAAGTTTTAGGTCAGGGGAACTATACGAACCTGGATTATTCACGGGCCGAAGGGGTGAAAAATTGCGATTATAATATAAATGTGAAAATGAAAAATTTTCAATTTGAACTTTCAATAAAAATCATGTTAATCGCTGATAAAAAAAAATGGCAAAATAATCACAATTTTTTTATGAATAATTCAGGCGAAGAAAGGTGAACAATGAAAGTAATGGTTGTAGGTTCCGGTGGCCGGGAACACGCCCTGGCCTGGAAATTATCTCAAAGTCCGAAAGTAAAAAAGATTTTTTGTACACCCGGGAATGCGGGGACGGCTCAACTAGGCGACAATGTTCCCATCCCGGCGGAGGATATTCAAGGCCTTAAGCAATTCGCGGCGCAGGAAAAAATTGAGCTTACAGTGGTGGGGCCGGAAGCCCCTTTGACGATGGGGATTGTGGATGAATTCGAGGAGTCCGGCCTGACCGCATTCGGTCCCAATAAAATGGCGGCTGAATTGGAAGGCAGTAAAATTTTCGCGAAGCAGTTTATGGAACGTCACAAGATACCCACTGCAGGCTACCGAATAGCCAAGAACGCTGAGGAGGCCCGCAAAATTATCAAATCCGCACCTTTTCCTTATCCCATTGTGATCAAGGCGGATGGACTGGCTGCGGGTAAAGGGGTGATGATCTGTAAAAACCAAATTCAGGCCGAAGAAGCGATTCGAACGATTATGGAAGATAAAAAATTTGGAGACGCCGGTAATAAGACCATTATCGAAGAGTTTCTCCGCGGCAAGGAGGCATCTTTCATTGTCATTTCGGACGGCGGTAAGGTCGTCCCCTTTGTTACGACCATGGATCATAAGGCGGTTTATGAAGGCGACCACGGCCCCAATACAGGGGGAATGGGCGCTATTTCCCCCTCTCCGTTTATTAACCGGGAAATGTTTAACGAAGTAGTCAAAACCATTGTATTTCCGACTGTAACCCGCATGCTTGAGGAGGGACGCAAATATAAAGGTGTGCTGTATGCGGGACTGATGCTGACCAAAGACGGCCCCAAGGTCCTGGAATACAATTGCCGGTTTGGTGACCCGGAAACCCAGCCGCAAATGCTTCGGCTGGAAACGGATTTGGTGGATATCATTATGGCTGTACTGGAAGAAAATATCCTGGAGCAGGATATCCAATGGACACGGAAATCATCGGCCTGTATTGTGCTGACCTCCGGCGGTTATCCTCTTAAATATGAAAAAGGAAAGGAGATCAAGGGGATAAACGCCGCCCGGGAAATAGAAGGCATCACAATATTTCATGCAGGAACCCGGATGGAAGACGATAAAGTTTTTACCTCCGGCGGGCGGGTCCTCAATGTATGCGCCTGTGAATATAATCTATCCCAAACAATGGAAAAGATATATTCTGCTGTATCGAAGATTGAGTTTGAAGGAATGCATTACCGCAAAGATATCGGAACCGTCAAAGGAAAGGAGGAATTTTGAAAGTAGCCATTTTCATCGGGAGCGCATCTGATTTTGATGTTGTGAAGGGAAGCCTTGAGATACTGAAGAAATTTGGTATTCCCTTTGCCCTGGAAGTCAGTTCGGCCCACCGCACGCCTGAACGGACTATACGCCTGGTAAAGCAAATGGAACGGGATGGAACTGAGATTTTTATATCCGCAGCAGGAAAGGCTGCCCATTTAGGAGGAGTCATCGCTGCCCATACCGTTAAGCCGGTTATCGGCGTTCCTGTCGGGAGCGCGACCTTAAACGGGATGGATGCCCTGTTATCCACGGTTCAAATGCCCAAGGGGGTCCCCGTGGCCTGCATGGGTGTGGGAAAATCCGGTGCGGTCAACGCCGCATTGCTGGCTGTTCAAATCCTGTCGATTAAGGACGGGAATCTTGCTGAAAAGATGACCAAGTTCAGGCTGGACATGGCGGCTGAAGTCGAGAAAAGCTCGGAAGAGGTTAAAGCCAAAATATGATTTCGTTTTCGGTCCGGAGCTTCGGCTGCCGGGCCAACCAGGCAGAAGCTTTTGCCTGGACGGAAACCCTGCAAAAAAACGGGCTTGTATATCAACCTGATTACCATCAAGCTGACCTTCTCCTAGTCAATACATGTACGGTTACATCCCGGGCCGATGCGGATGTTCGCCGGTTTATCCGCAAGGCCGCCCGTGAACATCCGGGTTTACGCTTGGTTTTGACCGGATGCATGGTGGAACGGATCCCGGATCGCTTTTTAAACGATCCCCGGATTTGGCGGGTGTACTCCAATCGCGGCAAGGACCGGCTGGCTGAGGAGCTCATCCAGCAATTTCAGAACAGACCAAGAGCCGCTTACCGGCCTTTCCGCTCGCGGCCCCCGGTCAAGATCCAGGACGGCTGTGATCACCAGTGCAGTTTCTGTATTGTCCCAAGCGTACGGGGAAAAAGTGTCAGTTTGTCTCCGGATGCGGTCATTAAGCGGGTGGAAGAATTGGTGTCGCAGGGATTTCCGGAAGTAGTCCTGACAGGGGTGCATATCAATCTCTATGGACGGGATTTGAAGCCCTCCCGCACTTTCACCGGCTTGCTCAGGCAGTTGGAAAAAATTTCCGGCCTGGAAATGATCCGGTTGAGCTCGCTCGACCCCCGCTTTATGGATGAGGAGTTCGTGGAATTTATAACTTCCAGCCCCCAGGTTTGCCCACATTTCCATCTTTCCCTGCAGCATGGGGCTGATCCGGTGATTGCCCGTATGGGACGGAAAATAACCACCGCCCGTTACCGGGAGCTGCTGGACCGGATACGCAGCGGGCGAAGGGATGCTTCTCTGGGAGCGGATATGATCGTAGGTTTTCCCGGAGAGACTGGTGAAGATTTTGAAAAGATGGCTTCTTTTATCCGGACTTCTCCATTAAATTATCTCCACGTATTTTCCTATTCTCCCCGTCCAGGTACACCCGCTGCCCGGTGGCCGCGGGTCAAAGCGGAGACCGTGAAACAACGGTCCGTGCGTCTCCGCCGGATTTCCAAGGAAAAAAATACAGCCTTTCGCAGTCAATTCATCGGACGGGTGCTGGATGCGGTAGTGATCGGAAAAAGGCGTGGAGAAATTTATGCGGTGACCCCCAATTATATTGATGTGGAGATTCCCGGCGCTGAAGCGGAGCCGGGAGAGGACATCAAAGTGCGCATCCTATCCGTCGACCCCGGGCGGGTGGAGGGACGGATAGGAGAAAAACAATGAACTCTGAAGCGGGTATCAACCGGATTCACAAGCTTCCCGCTGAGGTCTTCCATAAGATTGCAGCCGGGGAAGTGATCGAGCGGCCGGCTTCCGTAGTCAAGGAGCTGGTGGAGAACGCTTTAGACGCGGAAGCCACGGAAATCCGGGTGGAGCTTCAGGCCGGGGGGAGGCGGCTTATCCGGATTCATGACAACGGCACCGGTATGCCCCCGGCGGATGCTGCTCTGTGTTTCGAAAGCCATGCGACCAGTAAGATTACCCGGGTGGATGACCTGGACCGGATAGAGACGCTGGGATTCCGGGGGGAAGCCCTGGCCAGTATCGCTGCGGTATCACGGGTGAATCTGAAAACCGCCTGCCGGGGACGGGAAGGCGGCACCTGGATTGAGAGGGAAGCCGAAAATGTGATCCGGGCCGAAGATACGGCTTTTCCCCAGGGGACCCAAATTGAGGTCAAGGATCTGTTTTTCAACCTGCCGGCACGTAAAAAATTTCTGCGTTCGGAAAGAGCGGAATTAACCCGGGTGGTGAAGTATTTAACGTTTGCCGCTCTCGCTTACCCGGCAGTGAGTTTTTCGCTGAAACATGGTCAGCGTAAAGTTTTTTCCTATCCGGCGGTTAAAGGGTTAAAGGAAAGGATTTATCAGGTTTACGGCAAGGAGAGCCTGGATACCCTTATCGAAGTTTATTACTCCGAAGAGGGCATCACGGTAAGCGGAATGGCGTCCCGGCCGCCCTCCGGCCGCCGGGACCGGCGCTATCAGTTTTTCTTTATCAACCGCCGCCCGGTGGGGGATAAAACTTTGCAGGCCGCCCTGAATCAGGTATACCAGCCTTTTTTGGAAAAGAATACCTTTGCTGAGGCTTTTCTGTTTATCGATATGCCGCCGGCTGAGGTGGATGTTAATGTCCATCCGGCCAAGTCGGAAGTTCGCTTCCGGGACAGCCGAAGGATGTTCCGTCTGGTCCGAAGAGCTGTGGAGCAGGCGATTCTCAGGGAAATGGGGATCAAGCAAGTCCCGGATTCCCGCCGCCGGCCGGGTGAGGCTGAACCGGGATCTCCCCGGGTTCATGAAGAGGCGCCGGTATTTTTCCGGCCGGATAGGCCATCCGCTTCGCCGCCGGAGTCTGCAGAATGGTTCACTCCCTGGGGAAGAGAAGATGATTCCGGACCGGCAGTCCTGGGCCAGTATTTGGATTTTTATATCGTGGCTGCGGATAATAAAGGGCTGCTCATTATCGATCAGCACAATGCTCATGAGAGGGTGCTGTTTGAACAGTTTCTTAAGCTTGAGCGGGAAAAAAGCTGGCCCCGGAAAATGCCCCTGGAGCCTTTACTTTTAGACCTGACCCCGCCTCAAAGATTAAGCCTGGAAGAGAACCGGGAACGCCTGGAAGCGGTTGGATTTCAGGTGGATGACATGGGGGGAAAAAGCGTTGCCTTAAAGGAATTCCCGGATATGTTCACTGCCCGTGAAGCCGGCGGAGTCTTTTTATCCCTGCTTGAAGAGGCCGCATCCAAACAGGTTGACGATAAAAAGCAGCATATCCTTGCCACAATGGCCTGCAAGACTGCGATTAAAGCAGGAGAATCCCTGCAAATGAGCAAGATGCGGTATTTGGTGCAGGAACTTTTTCAGACCTCCAATCCGGGTGTCTGTCCCCACGGCCGGCCCATAACCCTGCGCATTGACCGGACGGACATCGAAAAAGGCTTGGGACGGAAGTGACATAATATCTCAAATCTCAAATCTCAAAACCGAAGTGGGGCTGAATGACTTAATTAGAGCAGTATATCATGGACATCAAACCATATTGGTCTAGTAAAGAGTTAAGAGTCAGGAGTGAAGAGAAAAGTCAGTGAAAAGTGAGAAGTTATTTTATTTAAATCAAAAATCAAATATCAAAAATCAAAAATAAAAACAAAGAGATTTCGATTCGCTATGGTAATGAAAAAGCGCAATCCTTTTTACAGGATGTGTCGTTTTAATTATGGTTGAAAACACCTCATGTCATCCTGAGGCCGCAAGCCGCCCTTATGTCATCCCCAAGCCGCTTAGCGGCGATGGGGATCTTAGACTGCATCGTATAGTAAAGAGTAAAGAGTGAAGAGTAAGGTGAGAGCCGTCCTGAAATAGGTTGACATCTTCTCACATGGTGGATTCACGATTTACGGGTCTAAGGCCTTTTGCGGATGGGTGAAACACCTCATGTCATCCTGAGGGCTGCGCCAGCAGGCCGTGAGGATCTTATGCGGCCTCGCCGAATGGGAGGGAACGGTCTGGTTGAAACTTTTACTGAATTAAGCGATAATAATGCTCGATTTAATGGGAAATAAATGCTTTCCCGGAATCTGTTGACGGGGAGTAGCGTAGCTTGGTTAGCGCGCCTGCTTTGGGAGCAGGAGGTCGGCGGTTCAAATCCGCTCTCCCCGATTCTTTTACCCTGAATATAAATATCAAGGCAGATATTTTTTCATGTCATAAGACTCGGCGATTTTGACTCTTTCTTCATTTGGAAGAGATTGCATGAAGGCTTTCCAGCTTGGACACCAGTTGGCATGCCACCGCCAAAAACGTCCCAATAAAGATTTGGGTTTTTCATCATATTTTTTTCGCAATTTACAGTCCCCGCATTTGATATCAGACATCATTATCTCCTGGAAAAGGGTTTTTCAATTTCTTTCTCTTTTTACTTGGAAAAGATTAATGAGTCAAGATAAAATTCTCACTATTCATATATACTATGAAATTGGTTATAATATTCATCACATTATTAGGATAAATATACGCGCCTGTAGCTCAGCTGGATAGAGCAGCTGCCTTCTAAGCAGCGGGCCGGGGGTTCGAGTCCTCCCAGGCGCGCCATCTTATTTTAAATCATGGATTGATTGATGGGATCTGATTACAATGTATATATATATACGTCATTTATTGTTTTGGATAAACGGCATTCTGCCAATACTTCGAATTAAATTATTTTTATAAAAAAAATGAAAAAAAGATGTCTTGTTTTGTTCGATGAGGATTATGTGGAATTACAGGATTATATGAATGATTTCTCTTTAGATTATATTATTCATATACCGAGGTCTGGAATCTTCGGGTTTAAAATTAAAGTAATAAAAAATACGGAAGAAATTTCCAAGAAAAAATTTAAGAACGTTTTTGAGTTATATACATATTTATTAAAATTTGGCAAAAATATTGATTTCATAACAGTGAAACTCGATCAATCGCCGTTAGCTCCCACTATATTGAACAATGTTTATAGTGATTATCTGGAAAACAATCTGACTTATATTTCTTTCTCGGGAAAAGGATTTGGACTAAAAGAACTATTAATCGAAGTTTTTGGAAAGGATTGTATATACAGGTTGAATATAAATAAAGAGCCGATATTGCAAAATAATAATCTCAATGGACATATTTTAGATAATTCAAAGGTGTATTGGCCAAATTTAGAAGAAATCAGGCATTATTTAATCAGTAATTTTGATCTTTTATATAGCCGGCCTGCTACTATTAATATAGATACGTCAAGTGAATGTAATTATTCTTGCATAAAATGCTTGTATCACTCTAACAAATCTCCATTTCGTGTCCAGAAAAAAAACCAAATCCAAATAGAGTATGAGACATTTAAGACTATTATAGACAAAGTATACGCTGAATTGGGAAATAGTGTTTCTATAACTCCCGCAATTAGAGGGGAATGTCTACTCAATAAATCGATCATTCCAATGCTGGAGTACGCTGGGAAAAAAGGTTTTGATGTTTCTCTCTTTACAAATGGACAATATTGCACTCCAGATATTTTTAGAACTTTGATGAAAGTCGGTGTTAAGTGGATTAATTTCAGCATTGATTCCATAGAAAAAAATGTATATGAAAAACTGCATAAAGAAAGGAATTTTAAAAGTATTATACGTAACGTAGAGCAAGCTATTAAGATTAAGGGGCATAATTATTATCCCATTATTGGGGTTCATTTTGTCGAACAACCGGAAAATGAAGGTAGTTTTAAGGATTATTTTCAATACTGGTCTGAAAAAGTAGATTATATTTTTCATTCATCCTTGTGTGATGTAACAAATGATTTTAAAAGTTTCAAGCCGCCGATGACATTACCTTATAGATATCCATGTTTTAATCTATGGAGCCACTTAAATATTGACGGAGAAGGGCGATGCTTCATTTGTGGGATATGGAATCAAAAAGGATATCGAACTAGATACATTTTTGAAGAAACGATTTCCAATCTATGGAACAGCGATTTTTTTAGGTTGGCTCGAAATATGCAGTTTGAACCTAATCTTGACGAAGGACTTGAGTTCTGTGAAAAATGTCCCTCTTGGGCAGGAAATTATTCTTATTCTTACCGGGAAAATAACTTTTTAATAGAAAAATCAATGTGCGGAACCGCTTATCGGAAAACTTATATTAACAGCAGGGTTGACAATACTTCCGTAATGATAAAAAATTTTTTAAATAAAATTGGAATTAATGATAATAAATTAGTTCTTCCAGCGAAAATTTATCAGAGAATTAAGAAGAGAAGCAAGGCATGAAATGAATATGATAAGAGAAAATGTTGAGCTTAATGAAAACGAATACGCGAGCCGAAAAATTAAACTAAGGTCTTATCCTATCGCTTTAGGAATGCCTTCTTCCAAAAGAATCTGTAATGCAAATTGTAATTTCTGCTGGGAACATAATTATTCCAACCGTGATAAGAAAAAAGGTAATGATGAGACTTTACGCGCTTTTCCCGAGAATTACAGAAAAGTTGTTCAATGTGAATTAATGCCGCACGCAAAATACATAAATTTCACTGGAGCTCATGAAATTTTTCTTGATCAGAAGTCCGTCGAAGAAATGCTCAAGCCCAACAGAGAACGTGTATTTTATATTGCCACAAACGGTGCTTTGCTTCCAAAATACCTGAAAAAATTCATTCAATGCAATAATGAATTTATCTTCAAATTGAGTTTAAATGCATCCAACGCTAATCTTCATAGGCAAATCACCCATTTAGATAATTTCGACGAAATTGTCAGAGCGGCAAAAAAATATGCGAAAGCAATAAAAGAAAAAAACAAAAAAGTTTCTTTTGTTGCTAGTATGGTTGTAATGAAATCAACTATAGATGACATCATCAATTTTTATAAATTATGCAAAGAAATTGGTTTCATGAAAGTCGATTATATTATGCTTCGAAACAAAGGCTATTGGGAGTTTTCAAAAGACGGCTTGGAATTTAATTATTATAGAGAATTGCCTTCATGGGATTATGATAAGCTTGTTTCTGTTTTTGATTCCTTAATCAAAATGAATAAGAAGGATGAAGAAATAAAACTGTCATTTGCCTGCACAATAGAACCGGATTTAAGAAAATTAACCATTCGTAATATTAGAAAAAAAGGCGTTGTTTTACTGTATAAATATATTTATTCATTCAGGAAAAACTTTCCACAGATAACGATAATATGGGATTATATTAATAATACATTGTTTAATGATATACGTTTATTATTTTTTTCCGTAAAAAAAAGGGAAATTAATTGTGATTACCCATGGAAAACAGCATGTATTCAAGAAGACGGCAGTTTAAGACTTTGCTACAATACTATGTACAGAATTGGCCGTATTAAAAGAGGAAACATTCATAAGGACATTTGGAACGGCTGGAGAATGAAACGCATCAGAATGCTAATGAAAAAAAACATTATTCCTGGGTGCTGTTTGTCGTCCCAATGCACTTATCTGAGTTCAATTACTGGAGAAAATAAAACGGTTCTCGATGATTTCACCTGATTCTATTTTGTTTCCAAATATCCAAACGCAGCTTCGAGAATCGGATCCGACTTGCCGAAAATTTCAGACCTGGACAGCGGGACTTGAATGTCCGGGGATTCTGCGGTCTTTATAAAGGAATTTTTTTAGGCGAATAGGGAACCATGACACTTATTCCCAGAGACCAGTCATTCCAGGGAGTTTCGATATATATGGTTGAGTTTTATTCACTCTTTTTCGCTTCACTTGTGTGCATCAAGATCAATATTCAGTTCAGTCTTTTCAGTCGGACCAATGTGATCCGTGTGCACTTAAATCTGCTTCGATATGTTTTTCAGATTTGAGATAAACAGGATGGCTCTAACTTTCTCTTTACTCTTTACTCTTCACTCTTTACTATTACTAAATGAAGCAGTGAGAGATCGTTTTTAAATCAAATCCAGTCTAATTGAGAGCGGATATAAGCAGTGCCTTTTATGAAACAGATATATAAAATTTATCTTACCGAATTTCTCAAGACTCAAAGATATTTTCTCCCCGTCATTATTCTGTTTTTCCAGTTTCATCATCTCAGCTATACGCAGATATTCATCATATACGCTGTCCGGTCACTGGTGATTTTTCTTTTGGAGATTCCCAGTGGAGTCATAGCCGACAAATTAGGGAAAAAAACGACCCTGATCTTTGCCCGGGCCAGCCTCCTCCCTGCATTCGTCATCTTTGCCCTTGCGGATAATTTTTGGATGTTTCTCGCGGCCGCGGTCATAGAGGCATTTAATAGAGCCTTTAAGTCAGGGACGCATAAAGCCTATATTTATGATTTTCTGCGGCAGGACAGTTTATCTGAAACGCCTAGTATAGTATATGGAAAGGGTAAATTTTGGGCCCGGATGGGCGAAGCCACCGCTGCACTCGCAGGGGGCTTTATCGCTGCCCGGTTTGGATATCCGGCCGTGTTTTGGTTTGCCCTGGTCCCGGCGCTGTTAAATGTCATCAATGCAGTCACCTATCGGGATATTGAAGAAAAGAAAGAAAAATCAGCTCTGGGGCTGGAAACATATACCAGCCACTTCCGTGCTGCTGTGGGTGAAATCAAAGGAAACCGCGTCGCCCAGAGGCTGATCATCAATTCAGCGATCTTCGTAGGCAGCTTGAGCGCCGCCGTCAGATTTTTGCAGCCGTATATGCAGCAGGCGGATGTACCATTGGAATGGTTCGGAGTTGTATATATGGGAATTATGATATTGACCGCCTACAGTTCCCGCTATGCATACCGGCTGGAGCGGAGATTCAAACGGGAACACATAGCCAATTTTACCGGCTGGGCGGCAGTGGTTCCCCTGGTTATACTGGGAACAGGATTCAATGCTCTTTTCGGAATCATTCTGTTTGTCTTTTTGTATATATTTAAGCATGCCCGCCGGCCGGCGATGATTACGCAGCTGAATGAAACCATTTCCAGCGGACGTCGAGCTACGATTCTGTCGGCGGATTCATTATTCCGAAGCCTTTTCCAATTGATTTTCCTTCCGGTTGTCGGTCTGCTGTCAGATAATATATCCATTTACGCCGCTCTGCTCATGATAACCGGGATCCTCATTCTGAATCAGATAATATTTTTTATTCCTTCCTACAATAAGCAAAATGTAAAAACGTGAAACGTGAATCGAAGCAGTATAAGATCTTCACGGCCTGCTTTGCAGGCCTCAGGATGACCCTTTCAGAGCATTTTTGATTTATCTTTAATGTCTCCAAATATTCTGCTTCTATAAGAGCGGCCGGCGCCGGTACGGTTTTGAGATTTGCGATTTGAGATAAATTGTGAAGCGAGCTGACAGAAAAGACCGAATCGCAACGGTTGGGTCGTTTTCAGCGTATTATTTTCCGAATGCCGAGGTTAAAAAGAGCGGGATGGAAGAAAACGGAATCTTTTCCGTCTAAATAGTTTAGGATAGAAAATAAAACGAACAGTTGCTGCAATGCAGCGTATATTTAAAGGTTCGTCCAGCCGGATGATATAACCGTTCGGCAAATCAAATGAAGCAAGACAGGTGAAAGATGAAGAAAACAATCATGACACTCATATTGGCCTCTTTTTTAGTCTTTACTTTTGGCTGCGGCAATTCCAGCGATAAGCAGGATGAAGTGTCCGTACCCGGTGGGAAAAAACCGGTTGCGGAATCAACGGAGAATTCCGGCGAACCCGGCGCGAAGAGTCCGGAGGGAGAGATTGACGTCGATAAGCTGGATATTCCCGAGAAACTGAAAGCGCGTATCAAATCAGGCGAGATCCCTGAAGAAAGGGTCAAGGAAATGATTGCCCGTTTTCAGCAGGGGGACAGAGGCGGGCCGGCAATTCCGGTGAGTGTGACACAAGTTGAGAGGCAGGATTTGAATTCGTATCAAGTGCTCAATGGAACGGTGGAACCCGAACGCCTGGTTGAGGTCTATTCCCGTTTATCCGCTTATGTTAAAGAAATCCTGAAAGAAGAAGGCGACTATGTCAATGAAAATGAAGTTTTGGCCCGGCTGGATGACACTGAAATCAGAATCACTTACGAGCAAGCTAAGATCCAACTTGAGCAGGCTGAATTGAGCCTTGAAGAAGCCAAGCAAAACTATGAACGCAGTGTCAGTCTGAAAGAAAGGGAGCTTATCTCGGAACAGGAATATCAAACGACTGAATCCACATACAAACAAAGGCAGTTGGATTATCAGGACCGGGTAAAGAATTTTAATAATCTGGAACTTCAGCTCAACTGGACCAAGGTTCGTTCTCCCTCTGAAGGATATGTCACTGAACGCATGATTGAAGTCGGGGGCCGTGTCAATGCCAATGAGCAAGTTTACACCATTGAGGATTTCAGCCCCCTGCTTATCCGCGTTTATGTGCCGGCTTCTGATGCCATCAAGTTGGAAAAAGGAATGCAGGCTGAGGTAGCCACGGAAGTTCTGGAAGGATTGGTTTTTAACGGTGATGTGAAGTTAATCAATCCCCGCTTGGATACCAACACCGGTACGGTTAAGGTGACGGTGGAAGTCTTCGATCAGACCCGCCGGCTGAAACCGGGCATGTTTGTGGAAGTCCGCATTGCCATCGGGCAAAAAGAAAATGTTTTGGTTATCCCCCGGAGAGCGGTGGTTTATAAGCAAAATAAAGCCTATGTATTTGTAGTAAACCGCGGCCAGGCGGCTGAGCGGGAAGTGGTTTTAGGATTGACTGAGGAAGACGATGTCGAAGTCCTGGACGGATTGAAGAAAGGCGACAGGATCGTGGAAGTCGGCGTGGAAGCCCTTAAAGACGGACAGCGCGTGGAGATTGTTTAATGAAAATCGTTAAGTTTTCCATCAACCGGCCGGTATCCGTCTTTATGTTCATGGTGGCGGCGGTAATATTCGGCCTGATTTCTTATTCCAAATTGAATCTCAACCTGCTCCCGAAAATATCCTATCCCACCTTGACAATTCGCACTGAATATCCTGGAACGGCACCTTCGGAGATTGAAAACATCGTTTCAAAGCCGATAGAAGAAACCGCGGGAGTTGTGGATAATGTAATCCGGATTTCTTCCGTATCCAGGGCGGAGCTGTCCGAAGTGACCGTGGAATTCGCCTGGCACACCAATATGGATTTTGCCACTTTAAAGCTGCGTGAGAAGCTGGATCTGCTGCGCCTTCCGACCGGAGCGGAAAAACCGGTTATCCTCCGCTACGATCCCAACCAGGAGCCCATCATGAAACTGGGGATCACGGGCGCTTCCGATGCTGATCTGGGGCATACCCGGTACATTGCGGAAAGAGAGCTTAAGCAGGCCTTGGAAAGCATAGCGGGAGTGGCGTCCGCTTCCATTTCAGGAGGCCTGGAGGATGAAATCCATATCGATATTGATGAACAGCAGCTCAGTTTACTCAATATCCCGATCACTACGATCGCCAGCCGGCTGGCTCAGGAAAACGTCAACCTTTCAGCAGGAATTCTCAAGCAGAAAGACAGCCAATATCTGGTGCGGACCGTCAATCAATTCAAGACGGTCGAGGAAATTAAGGATATTATTGTTGAAAAAAGGGACGATGTTCTAATTAAGCTCGGCAGCATAGCAGATGTGTTCCGCGGGTATAAGGAACGCAAAGTGATATCCCGCATCAATGGCCGGGAAGGGATCGAAGTCGCGATTTACCGGGCGGCGGATGCCAACACCGTGAATGTGGCTAATGCAGTTATGGATAGGCTGGAAGACATTCAAGCCAATATTCTCAAACCGCGCGGAATGGACTATATGATCATCACCAACCAGGCCAAATTTATTGAAAATACCATTCAGGAAGTCAAACAGACGGCACTTATCGGGGGAATTCTGGCGGTCATTGTACTGCTTTATTTTCTGAAAAATATACGCAGCACATTGATTATCGGCATTGCCATTCCTATCTCCGTTATCATAACGTTCTTCCTTATGTATTCATTTGATATTTCGCTCAATATTATTTCGTTAGGAGGTCTTGCCCTCGGCATAGGCATGCTTGTGGACAACTCCATCGTGGTGCTGGAGTCTATCCAGCGTTACCGGGAAGAGGGAGCGGAATTGCGGACGGCTGCTCTGGACGGGACGACTGAAGTCGCTGGCGCTGTGACTGCGTCTACCTTTACTACTGTCGCTGTGTTTTTCCCCATTGTTTTCGTGGAAGGAATTGCAGGGCAGTTGTTTAAGGACATGGCTTTAACCGTGACTTTTTCTTTACTTGCATCTCTGGTTGTATCCCTGACCCTGGTGCCTATGCTCAACTCGGTTTTGCGCCGGGAAAAATCCCGGGAAGTCACGACCCGCTGGCTCAGGTTTATTTTCAAACCAGTGGATAAGCTCTATGAAAAAACTGAAGAAACGTATAGAAAAGTTCAGAGCCGCTCTTTTAAACATCGTGCGGTCATCTTTATCTCCGTGGTGCTGGTTTTCTTTCTTTCCATTTTCATGACCCGGTTTATGGGGCAGGAGCTGATTCCTACCATATCCCAGGGTGAATTCATCATTAATGTGGAGTACCAGCCTGGCACGTCGGTTAATGAGAATTCAGTGATCACCTCCGGTATTGTAGATGAGCTGGATAAATATGAAGAAGTCGAAAGCGTTTACGAACTGATCGGAAAGGGGTCCCGGGGAGGGATTTCCTTCCAGGAAGAGCGGGAGAACCTTTCTGAGATTATTGTCCGCCTTGCACCGGGTATTCTGGGAAAAAAGGAAGACCGGCTGATGGCCCGGGTTCGCGAGGATTTGAGTGGTTTTCCCACTAAAGACATCAAAGTATACAAGCCCCGGCTTTTTTCATTTAAAGCACCGCTCGAAGTGGTTGTCTCTGGAAACGACCTGAACCGGATCAAGGAAATTTCTGATGATCTTCTCGCTGGAATCCGGGATATTGAAGGAATCATCGATCTGAAATCAAGCATGGAAGAAGGCTATCCTGAAATCCAGATCTTGTTTAACCGGGCCCGCCTTGCGTCCCAGAATCTGACGATCAATGCCGTGGGCACTCAGATCCGGGATAAAATCGAGGGCAATGTGGCCACCCGTTTCATTGAGAGCGACCGGGAAGTGGATATCCGGGTACGCCTGGGTGAAGATTACCGGGACCGGATCGAGAAGGTCAGCCGCATCAATATCCGCAACGGTATGGACGCTATGGTGCCGATAAAATCCCTGGCTCAAATTCAAATCAAGGAAGGCCCGGCCGAGATCCGCCGTATCCTTCAGCAGAAATCCGCAGTCATAACCGGGAATTTATCCGGAATATCTCTCGAAGAAGCATCGGATAAAGTTATGGCCGCTGCTGCTGAAATTCCACGATCTCCGGACTATTCCATTTATCTGGCCGGCCAAAGTATGGAGCAGGATGTGGCCTTTTCCTCTATGATGTTCGCTATATTCCTGGCTGTGTTCCTGGTTTATCTTGTCATGGCTTCTCAATTTGAATCCTTCCGTAAACCCTTTATTATCATGTTCACAATCCCCCTGGGTATAATAGGGGTTGTGCTGGCAGGGTTGATTTTCGGCATGACGATCAATGTGATCGTTTTGATTGGACTGATCATCCTGTCCGGGATTATCGTGAATAATGCCATTGTTTTAGTCGATTATATCGGGCAGCTTCAGAGCCGCGGCATGCCCAAGATGGAAGCTATCAAAAAGGCCGCTCACGTTCGGTGGAGGCCCATCCTGATGACCACTGTCACTACAGTGCTCGCGCTTGTCCCAATGGCATTGGATCATCATGAAGGATTTGAAATCCGTATCCCCCTGGCATTGACCTTGATCGGCGGCCTCATTTTTGGAACATTTTTGACCTTGATTTTCATTCCGCTGGTATACAGTGTTGTGGTTAGGGAAACCACGGACGAAACGGCTGAAGAGCGCGGTTTGAAAAAATTATTAAAAAAACCGGGAAGCCGTCAAACGGAAAAACCGGAGCCGAGTGAATCATGAATTTACCAGAATTTTCCATACGCAGACCCGTTTCCGTTCTCGTAGCTATGTTGATTTTTATCACCATTGGTGTCATTTCCATCACGAAGCTTCCCCTGGAGATGATGCCTGATACATCCTTTCCGGGATTAATGGTGCAGGTACCATATCCTTCATCTTCACCGGAAGAAGTGGAACGCACCATCACCCGGCCGATGGAAGATATGCTGGCGACAGTTGACAACCTGGATTCTTTCAGCTCCACCTCTTCTGCGTCTTCCTCTAATATCCATATGCAATTCAAGGGTGAAACCAATATGGATTTGGCCGCCATGCAGATACGGGATAAAATCGATATCATCCGTGACCAGCTTCCCGACGATATAGAAAATATCCGTATCCGCCGCTTTTCCATGAATGACCGGCCAGTGATCAATTTCAGTTTGTCATTGCCCGGTGATCTGGAGAACCTGTATTATTGGTCGGAAAATTACATCCTGCAGCACCTCGAACGCATCGAAGGCGTGGCCAATGTGGATATCCGGGGAATACGCAATAAAGTTTTGACTGTTTACTTGAAACCGGAAGTTTTTTATTCTTCTTCCATACGCATCAATGATTTGATCAATACGATCCGCAACAACAATGTCAATATTTCGGTCGGATATGTGGAAGATGAATCGATGCGCTATGCCGCCCGGATTCCCGGGGAATTGAAGGTGGTGGAGGAGGTGAGAAACCTTCCGGTCAACCAGCAGGGTTTGACCATTGCGGATGTGGCCCGCGTAACCTATGACTATCCCCCCAAGGAAGCCTTCAACCGTTTGAACGGCGATGAAACCGTGCGGTTTCAAATTTACCGGGCATCCAACGCGAATATTGTGGATGTATGTAATGCGGTCAGGCAAACCATGGCGGACGTGAAGGAATCCGATCCGGCACTGAAAGAAATGAACGTCATTTTTTACCGGGACCAGTCGGAGGATATCCTGAGCAGCCTTAGGGATTTGGCTATATCCGGGATCGCGGGCGGTCTGCTGGCGGTTGTGGTCCTGCTCTTCTTTTTACGCAAGTTCCGGTCCACCATCATTATCGCCATAGCCATTCCCATGGCCATGGTGGTTACATTCAGCTTCATGTATTTATACCGCCAAATATTCCGGGCGGATGTCACCATCAATATTATTTCTCTTAGCGGATTGATGATGGCGGTGGGCATGCTGGTGGATAACAGCGTTGTTGTGCTGGAGAATATTTTCCGGCTGCGCCAGGAAAAAAAGATGAAGGCACTGGCGGCCGCCAAACAGGGGGCCAGTGAAGTCGCCATGGCGGTTTCTGCTTCAACCTTAACGACACTGGTGGTGTTCATTTCACTGGGATTTATGTCCGCATCCGGATTCGGCCGGTTTATGCGTGATTTTGCCCTGACCATATCTCTGGCGCTGGTGGCTTCCCTTATTGTGGCGCTGTCCTTTATCCCGTTGGCCGGCAGCCGGCTTTTATCCGGGAAAGCAAAGGAAAAAGCCGCCTGGCTGGTCAAATTGACCAATGCGTATGAGCGGGTGATCGGTTTCACCATTAAGAACTGGAAAACCAAGCTGGCGATTGTGGTGCTGGCGGTTGGCGTGGTTATTGTCTCCTTCCAGATTCTTGGTGGAATTGAACAGGAATTTATGGCCGGAAGTGATGAGCGGGAGGTCAACATTTCCGTTCTCATGCCTGGTACATTCACCTTGGAGGAGATGAAAGCTTTATTCCAGGGCTACGAAAGAACTTTAATGGACAGAAAGGAAGAGCTGGCTATCGAATATGTGACGACGGAATTCGGCATCGACCGGATGCGGCAGGGACAATATCGCGGCCGGCTGGAGATCCAGCTTTTGGAAAAAGGCCTGGATGTCACCGAGATTAAGGAAAAGCTTAAAGAGCTTCTGCCGGTCCGGGCCGGAATTCAGTATGAATATGATCAGCGTTTTGGCCGGGGCGGGCATTTCCGCGGGATTTCCGTCGAGCTTATCGGCATGGACTATACTACTCTGACTGAATTGGCACCCATGGTCATGGAGCGGCTGCGCACGATTGATATGGTGGAAGATATCACGTCCGACCTGGAAGGCGGGGACACACAGCTAATGGTGGAGGTTGACCGGGAAAAAGCGGAAAGCACCGGATTGGGAAGCCGGACAGTGGCTCAAACGATCTCATCCTCTTTGTCTGAGAGGCCGATTGGAAAATTCAAAACGGAAAACCGGGAGATTGATATTATTCTCAAGGTCCAATCCGACAGAGGATTTGGTGTAGACAATCTCCGCAATCTCAGCCTCACGACGGCTGACAGACGTGTTCCCTTGTCCGCGGTCTCTGATATTTCATACCGGTTGGGATCCACGTCTATCCGCAAAGAAAATAAAAAATCCAAGCTCCGGATCAACATCAACACCAAATCCGAGGGAATGATGGCTATTTCTGAAAATGTCCGGAAAGTCATGGAATCCATTTCTCTGCCGGAAGGATATTCCTGGAGCCTCGGTTCGGGATGGAGACGGTTCCAGGAATCCCAGCAGGAATCTTTTATGGCCATCATTCTGGCATTGATATTCATTTATATTATTATGGCGTCTCTCTTCGAGTCCTTTGTTCATCCCTTTACCATCCTCTTGACAGTGCCGCTGGCCTTGTTCGGAGTAGCGGTGTTTTTCAAAATGACAAGCATTACTTTGAATACGACATCTTATCTGGGCCTGTTGACGCTGTTCGGGATTGTGGTCAATAACGGGATTATTCTAATCGATCATATCCGCAAGCTGCGCAATTCCGGCATGGAAAAAATAGCAGCCATTGTCCAGGGCGGCAAAGACCGGATGCGCCCGATCATCATGACTGCGATCACCACTATTTTCGGTGTACTGCCGCTGGCTCTGCCTTTTCTGCTGCCGGATCTGTTCCCGGCTGCCGGCCGCCGCTCCATGATGTGGGCTCCGATCTCGGTGGCGATTATAGGCGGGCTGACCACTTCCACCATTTTTACACTGGTCTTTCTGCCGACCTTCTATGCCATCTCGGAATCCGTGACAACCACCGTTAAATCCTGGTTAGGCTTCAAGAGCAGCAAGGTTTAATTTTTTCCTCACAAGGAGGAAGTGAATAAGGGTAACCTGAAAGTGTCATCCTGAGGCCTGCGCAGCAGGCCTGCGGCCATCACGGTTTGTGAATAAGCCAGTTTAATTTGAGATTGACCCCGGGGGGTTCCTCTGCTTCGTTTCGAAAAATCTGCTGCAGGGTAAATGCTGAATGAAACGCAACCCTATGTCATCCTGAGGAGAGAAGCGACGAAGGATCTCAAACTGCTTCGTATATACGACTCGGTACCGATTCTACTGCCGATGCCCTGTGGGATCCTTCGCTTCGCTCAGGATAACATCGATTTTAGAAAATAAACCCCACCAGCACAGCAAAAGTGCCGTTTTTAATCTCCGTATCCGGTTCATCGGAAATGTTTGTCAGCCCTGTGGTATAACGAACCAACGCCTGCAGGGTCCCCGGTCCAAGATTGAATTCCAGCCCGGAGCCAAAGGCCAAGCCGAAGTCCGTTCCTTTGACCTCGTCCATGGTCTCCGTTGTGGTTTCTTCCATGAATGTGATTTCACTCTCCGCGCCGGCTTTCAGGGCGACTACGGGGCCGGCTGTAATAAATGGTTTCAGGGGACTGGGAATGGAAAAATAGATATTGACCAGAACCGGAATTTCCAAATAATTTAAATTAAAGGCTGCTTCTACAGGCATGCCGCTGATCGTTCCGCTGATGGTTCCACCTTTCTGCATATAGTAAACGCCGGGCTGAACCGCAATATTGCGGTTGACGCGGTAAAGCACAAATCCCCCCGCGGTTAGAGCGGTTTTGGAATCCATGTTCCCGTAAAGGGATTCCCATTCCTGAATGGTATCCCCGCTGAGATTGGACATGCTCAATCCGGCGGCGGCTCCAAAAGAGATTTTTTTCATGCCGTTCAATCCTGCTGCTTGCCTAGGGCGAGGTGCTGCCGGCTGCCGCTGAACAGGTTCTTCAACCGAAGCCGGCCGGGTCTCTTTTTGTATTTGTTCCCCGGCCATGGGTCCTGAACCGATAATTTCAACGGCATTCCCATGGATATATCCTGTGACCATGATGCCTTCATCATTGGGAGGCAATGAGATCTTGAACCAATCTTCGGTTTTCTCAACCATATTCAAAACAGCGCCCGGCGGTACACTCATGAGAACACCGCTTTCAAAATCAGGTTCCAAATGAACGGTGGCATCAATTTGAATAACCCGGACTTTTTGCGGTGTTCCATATGCGGTGATAGAAAGCAGACAAAACAGCCCTGTTAATGTGGTGAAAAATATTTTCAATTTCATAAAGACCTCCTGTGGTCATGGATTTTAAAAGACAGTGAGGACATTTTTCGGAAAAATAAAACCCAAATACCCATTCCTAAAGCAGCTAAAAAAGATAACTGATGGACAAGAAATTCCGTTTGCGGCTGCGAACGGACAAATGCCGTCGAGATGCGGATGAGTGAAAAAAAAACGAGAAAAAGCCCGATCAGCCGGCCGTGTATCCCTCTATTCCGGCTGTGTTTCCGGTAAAGAATAACCGCCAGGATCATGGCTAAACCTGATTCATAAAGCTGGACCGGGTGGACAGAGGTATTTTGGAATGGAAAACGCACAGCCCAAGGCAGGGAGCTGGAGATCCCGGAGCAGCAGCCGTTTAAAAAACAGCCGATTTTCATAACGGCAAACCCGGCAGCAAATCCCGGCGCCAGGTGGTCTCCCAATTCCCAAAACGGAAGCCGGCAGCGGCGCGTATAAACAAATGCGAAGAGGGCACCGGCGCTGAGAGCGCCCAGGAATCCGCCTTCTCCTTTGGGTATGGTGACTATTCCAAAAAAAGAATTTCCAGCGATAGGAACACCTTGTATGGTCAAGATAATCCACAAATAGATTTTTGCGCCGATAACCGCAGCAGCCAGTCCGAAAAAAAGAAAGGCGGCGATTTCCATAACCGGCAGCCTTGATTTGATAGAGAGGAGGAGGCCGCTGAAAAAAATAACAGCGGCCCCCAAAAAAATAAAAAAACTATACGAGGACATGGAGAAGGCCCCCGCCTTAATCAGTACAGGCGCCATGTTATGAAATAACCCTCCATGCTAAACTCCATGCCCTCGTTTGAACCAAAATGGCTAATACTTTTCTCATATCCGGCCTTGGTTTATTTTTGATTTTTGATTTTCTCTTCACTCTTAACTCTTTATTTAACGATGCCGTTAAAAATCCTATTCATGAAAAAAAGAAAAAAATATCACCATCTTTTTACGAATAATCAAGATTTAGAATTTGATGCCGAAGAGGAGATAGTGTGCCCAGAAGTCCGGGTCCACTGCCGGGTCGGACACCTGGGTTAGCTGGTATTCCCCCAGCAGGCGCAGCCCGCCAAGAGAGAACTCCAATCCTGCCAGTACATGATACGCCAGATTCGTTTGAAAGTTGGTGATGGTTTCCTCGTCTACGTCCACGGCCGTATACTTGGCCAGGACACCGATTCCGCCGCCCCCGAACAGGTTAAGCGGACGCAGTAAGGGAAGCAAGTCGCCGAGATTAAGCCCGGCTTTCAGGTTGGCGAATCCCATAACTGGTATTTCGGTGAGGCCGATTTCGGAATAGCTGCGTAAAGCCGGCTGAATTTCCAGCCCGAGGCCGAGGTTATTTCCCAGAGCAAAGTCAAAGGATACCGCCGCCAGCCAGGCATTGCTGAATTCTCCAGGGTCCGGTGACCGCTGCCATCCGAATTTTAAAGCCAATCCAGGAATTATCCCGGGCGCGCGGCCGTAGGCTCTGGTTGCTGTCCGCGGCTGCGGCTCCCATTGGGGCTCAGGTTCGCGGGGTCGCACCGGCGCTTCTCTTTGCACGGCTGGTGTTTGTTCGGTTCCGCGCTCACTTAATTCAACAATACTCTCGTGCACATAGCCTGTGATCTCGAATCCGTTTTGATCAGGCGGAAGTTTGACTAAAAACCATTCCCCCTCCTTGGACTGAACCATCAGTTCGGAGCCGATGGGAACACCTTTGATCACTGTAGAGTCAAGACTCGGTTTAAGTCGGATATTCCCTGTTTCAACTATCACGCGGATCTTGGCCCCGGCGTATTGTGCATTTAAGGTATGTGCTGCGATAAATAAAACGAAAAATATCCCGGCAGGGACAATAATCTTTTTTATTTTTACGATTTGCATTGGTCTAAAATCCAGGGAAAGTAATGGTTATGGTGGTAGTGCCGTCTTTGGAAACTGATGCTGAACCTGATTCGGAATACCTCAAGAAAATATTGGTCGTGGTTGTCGCCACCCACTTATAGGCTCCGGTCCTTGTGGTTACGGTCGCGGTTTGCTGGGGATCTAAATTTTGAGAAAAATCCCTTGGGCCCGTCAATTTAACATTGATAAACCATTCGGATTGATTTTGGATGACCAGTTTTCCGCTGTCATGTCCCGGACAGCCGCTGCTTTCTTCCGGCGAGGTTGGCGTCATGGCGATAAATAAAGCCAGTCCGACAGCTGCGGCAAAAAGAAGCCGGATGGCAGGCCACGTCCATTGTTTTTTATTGTTCATTATTTCCTCCATTTATTTTTTATTTCTTTCGTTAATAAGATCTGCAACCAGGGTAGTAAAGGTCTCCGAAGAAAAGGGCTTTTCCAGATAATAACGGCCGGCAACCCGGCGGGCTTCTTCCGCTAAAAAAGATTCGCCGAACCCAGTGACAATCAGAACCGGCATGCGGCTGTGGTGTTTTTGATAGATATCCAGTCCGGAGATATCATCACCCAGAAATAAATCTGTAATCACAAGGTCGAAACTCCGGTTTTGAAGAATTTTTTCCGCTTCCATTCCGCTGAAGGCTTCTGTGATGCTCAGCCCCTTTTTTTTCACCAGAAGTGAAAAGGCTCTCCGCATGGTGGAGTCGTCTTCCACAATTAAAAAATTCTTTTTCGGTGCTTCATTTTTCATGTATTAACCTGAACTATTCATAAAGAATTGTGATGTTTTTGCCGTCTCTTTTTTATCAGCGGCAGTCTCGGCCCGTTCATCATTCAGGTTAATTGACATGCAAATATCATGCCGCAACCCGGGGAACAGGGGGTTTTTTGGCAAAAAGCTGATTTGATTGAAGTAGGGAGGAATGACCGGCTAATTTGATGAAAAAGCAGCCGGTGAAATCGTGAGCAAAACCTCACGTTTTGTGATATGAAAATCACGATAATTTTAATTTTTTGATTTTGCGGGAAAATTCTTCACGGGAAAGACCCACCTTGGCAGCGGCCCGGGTTATATTGCCTTGAGCTGAATCAAGGGCTTTTTTAAGAAATACTGTTTCGAATTCCTTCACCGCGTTCTTTTTTGCTGTCTTAAAATCCAGCCCGTTTTTTTCATTTTTTCCTTGCTTATGCAGAAGCGGAAGTTCACCCAGCACAGCATAGCTTTCTATTGTGTTGCGCAGCTCCCGGATATTCCCGGGCCAGTCATATGCGCTCAGCCGTGCCATATCATCCGCAGAAAAGTTCAGGTTCTTATGCTTTCGGCGGTTTGAATCCTGCAGGAAATGTTCCGCCAGCACCGGAATATCTTCCCGCCTTTCGCGGAGCTCCGGCATTTCGATAACGACCACCCGCAGCCGGTAATAGAGATCTTCGCGAAAGGCGCCCGAGCTGACCATTTCTTTTAGATTCCGGTTGGTGGATGAGATGATCCTCGTGTTGACATGAACCGGACTGGTACCGCCCACCCGGTAGAATTCTGAATTTTCAAAAAAACGAAGCAGCTTGGACTGCAGGTTCAGCGGAAGATCCGCGATTTCGTCGAGAAAAAGGGTGCCGTTATCAGCTAACTCGATGCGGCCTATTTTTCTTGTCTTGGCATCGGTAAAGGCGCCCCGTTCATGCCCGAACAGCTCCGACTCAAACAGCTCTCCGGGTATGGTGGGGCAGTCGATGGCGGCAAAAGCATTATCCTTTCGGCGGCTTTTTTTGTGAATTTCCCGGGCGGCTATTTCTTTGCCGGTTCCTGACTTTCCCAGAATAAGGACGGTGCTTTCATTATCCATTGCGGCTGCTTCTATGCGTTTGCTGACCCGCCGGAAGGCCGGAGATTGCCCCAGGAAATTATCCGACTGAAGCGTATCTCTTTTTAAGAGCAGGTTTTCCGCCTCCAAGCGCTGCATCCGGATTTTTTCTTTTCGCTTCTTCAGGAAATGATTCACCCGCAAACGCAGTTCATCCGGGGACTGGTCTTTAGTGATATAATCATCGGCTCCTTTTTGCATGGCTTCAACAGCCGAGGCGATTGTCCCGAATCCGGTAAGGACCACGATATAGAGCGATTCATTCTGCCTGCGGGCTGCAGCCACCAATGCGTAACCGGCTTCTGCGTCCGGCATATACAAATCGGTGATCAGTAAATCCACCGGAGATTTCTTCATAAGAACAAGGGCTTCATCTTGCCCGGACGCAGTGATAAGCTGATGCTCTTTTAATGTGATGCGCATTGCGGAGCGCATCGTATCGTCATCGTCTGCGAATAGGATTTTTGCCACGTTTATACCTCAACATTCGTCTTCTCGGACGGAAAAATCAAGATCATTTCAGTCCCCTTTTCCTCTTGAGAATGAACCATAATCCTTCCGCCGTGTTTACGAATGACCTCTTGGACAAAGGCCAAACCAAAACCGTATCCTTTTTTCTTGCTTGAAAAGAAAGGTTCAAAGATTTTTTCACTCAAGCCCGCTGGAATGCCGCGTCCTTCGTCTTCTATGCGAATGAAAACATGGGAATCTTCCCGGGCGGTTGTGACCCGGATCACGCGGTCTCCGGCCGATGCTTCCCAGCTGTTGTGGAAAAGATTATCCAGAACCCGCGAAAACAGAACCGGGTCCAGCCGGACTTCCTCCATAACCGGCTCCAGGTTAAGCTCCATCCGGCAAGGGTACTGCTCTGAAAATTCATTTGCTTTTTGTTCTATTAAATTATTGATATCTAAATTTTCAATTCGTGGATTATTAATTCTTGCAAAATCCAGGGAACTATTAACCAGTTCCCGTAAACGGGTGACTCCCTTAATGAGTTCGTCCATATTTTCGCGTTGAGGATCATTGGATGACATATTTTTTTGTATTTCGGATGCAATAAGGTAGGTTCCTTCCAAAGGAGATTTAATATCATGCGCGAAATAAGAGGCGAATTTGCCGATAGCCGCGAAACTCTGCGTGCGGGATTTTTCTTCAAGAAGTGCTTTCAATTCGTCCGCCATCCGGTTAAACCTGTCGCCCAGGATTTTAAATTCCTCCGGGTGGCGTATGCTGGTTTTCCAGTCGAAGTCACCGCCGGCGATTCCATCGGCGGCTTTGACCAATTGAGATAAAGGCGAAGTCAATGGCTTGACGAATATATATGCCAGGAAAAAAATGAGAAGCATTCCTCCTAATCCAAGGGAAAGATTAAGCCGTGTGGAATGGTTAATTGAATCTATAAGGCTTTGATAATCCCGTTTGAGGCCGAACCCTAAGCCGCCGTTTCCGGAGAACCCGGTTGTTGATGCTTTCTCTCTTATGAAACGGCCGGGAGGGATAATAAGTGACTGGTTCAATATCTCCGGCTTCCGGGAGTAAATGACGGCTCCTCTCTGGTCTGCGACCATGAACTGGTCCTTTCCTGAAAGGCCTAAAAAAGGTTCGATCCGGGAAAAAAAGACAGATAATCGAATATCCGCCAGAATATAATTATCTCCTGATTTTCCTATTAGAGGCAGGGCATAGCCGTCAGGTATGGGATAGATATCCAAAGCATGAATGCGGTCATCGGGGGGGAGCTTTTGCTGGGGAATCCCGGGAAGATCGACTCTCTCTTCGAACGGGAGCGGGAAAAGATGCTGCGGATCGAAATTGGAGACCAGGGTAATATAGGGATCCCCATCCGTGTCCAGCAAGCTGACCCTGTAATAGATGTCATTATATTGATAAAAATAATGAGACAAGAATTCTTTGCTTAGAGCGGGCATGCGGGCCAAAAAAGCCAGCCCGGCTTTTTCATTTTCTATCCGTTCTTCAAATAACCGCTGGGCGGTTGTTGTGATTTGCCTGATTTGTTTTTCCGTATTTTGCCCGAGTTCTCTTCGGGCGCGGGTATTGGCTGTGACTTGAAATATGGCGAGAGGCACAAAAGCGAAAAGCAATAAGGTCAAGAAGAGATAAAAACCCAGCGAACGAAAAAAACGGATTTTCATTGTGTTTTATCCAAATAGGGCGACAGTCCGTACCAGTCCGGATCGATCCCGGAAATATTCGGTTGTGACAGATAGATATTTTTTATCCAAAAAAGAAATATCAGAGGAGGATCCTTGAAAATTTCTTCTGTCAGCGTGCGGACCAATTGTTCATTTTTTCTGTCCATCATAAGCTGCCGGGTGAGATTATTAATTTCTCGATTAAGAATCATAAACGTCGGATTCTGGTAAACATTCAATTGCTTGAAAGGGTCCGGACCTAGAGAGGCGAATTTTGCAATGTCCATGTCTCTTTTTTTTATTTGCTGGTAGCCGACCCAGGAAGTATTGACAATTTCTGTTTGTATGCCGATTTTCTCCAAATCGTCGCGGATGCCTTCTGCAATGGGAATGCCGCCTTCGGATGTGTGCAGAAAATAAGGCGTTTTTAAGCCTTTTCCTTCCGGAAATCCAGCTTCCTCGAGCAGTTCCCTGGCTTTATCGACATCATAAATAAAACCAGTGTTCTTAAAATCAAAAAGCGGGCCGGCGGCGGGTATCCAGTCGGAACGGTTCGCCTTGATTTTGTCCCGGTTAACGGCATAATTAACCGCCCGGCGAACCAGGGGATCTTTAATCGAGTACAGGGTACAATAAATAAGCTGAAGATTTTTTCCGGAAAAAACCTTCATGCCGGAATGATTCGCTGCTTTTTTTATCTCAAAATCACGGCTGATGGGATTAAACCTGACAATTTGCTCCGCTAATGATGGCGGCAAAGGAATAATATCCAGAAGGCCTTGGCGGAATTCATTATAAGCGGCTGCTTGATCCTTGGTGAAGACCAGATGAATTTGTTTTATAGACCTGACTTCTTTTGATTTGAATGGCTCATTCCGGACCAGGATAATTTCTTTTTCATTCCAGGAGGCCAGCCTGAAGGGACCGCTGCTGACTGGATGGAAACGGATATTGTCGCCGTAACAATCCAGGGCTTCTTTGGGAATAACGCTCAGCTCGGGAGAAGCCAATACTTCCATGAACCAGCGGTCCGGCTTTTTCAGTCCCAGTATAAGGGTGTGGGGATTTTTGATTTCAATCGAACGGATTGACCTGATTTTTTCGATTACAGGCGAATCGTGGGCTGTATTGGAACCAGTCCGCTCAAATACGTCCCGGATATTTTCGGCTGTAAGAACCGGATCCCAGCCGTCAGGGAAGCAGGGATCGTTTTGGAAACGTAATCCCTTTTTTACCTTGAGGGTATAAGTCTTATAGTCGGATGTCTCAACTATTTCGAGAATATTAAGCGGATCTTCAGGCGCCCGGTAAAGCGGAGGGTAAATCAGTTTCATGATGGCGACCGAGCTGTGAAAGGAAAAGTCTTTGACCGGGTCCAATCCGACGACACTGTAAGGGAAAGATATATGCAGCACTGTATTCTGCCTGTTTTCTTCGTCAATGCCGATACAGGCAGCCAGAGAAAATAGTAAAATTATTCCTGCTGTTTGAGCTTTTTTAAAAATAATTCTCACCTTGTAACCTATAGCTATACTTTATTCAATCCTTGAGAAGAGTCAAGCAGACAAAAGCTATTGACATATTTTTAATACGGATTTATCATCCAATCGATGGCAAAGGGGATCAAAGCGGTATCTATTGCTGCAGGATTACTGATTATCATAATAAGCCTATATGGATTTTCTCTTCTCCATGGGCGTCTTGGACTGCCGCCGGATGTGAATTTCTCGTCTTTGCTCAATAATAAAGATATACAAGTAAAAATGGACGGCTTCCAGGTCAGGAGCAGGATGGATCTTGAGTTCATTTTAAGCCAGAAGAGAATTCAGGATGAAGCCGCGCTTAACCTGCAAATCAACGGGGAAGGATAAAAAATTCGACTGGTTTCCTTTTATACACAAACCTCTTTTCCCACAATCTATTTAGTTATAGGTATTTTTTGCGCTGTTATTGGGTTTGGTGTCTTTTTTTTGCGTCCGGAAGAGAAAAGAGCCCGGATTCTCTACTGGGGCAGCATGGCCTTTTCCGCAGCAATTATTATAAGCGGGGGGTATTTTTGTCTGGATGGGCATCCCCTCACGATTACTCCGGGAATATTATTTTATTTACTTTATCCCCTGGCTCCGGCTTTACTCCTGCATTTTTCATGTACTTTTTCAGCTGACACCGGGCGCCGGCCTCTGTTCTTAATCTATTTGCCGGCGGTTATCTTTGCAGCGGCTCTTGAAGTCACTTTCATTTTGTCGGTTTTAGGCTCTTCCATGTCCATGTGCAGATGGTACCGGACCTTGTTCTATTTCTTCCGGTTTCTTGTTTTGATTTATGCATTTGCAGCCTTTGTCCAATTTATTGTCAGTTACAAAAAGACGGAATCGGAGGGGCCGCGGCTTCCGCCTTCCACCCCGCCCGAAAAAAAATACAAAAGTTTGTTGATAAAACTTTTTTCCGCTTAAGTTATGACTACCAGCAAACAATTTTAGATTTTAATGACCGGGCGCAAAAAATGATCAGCCGCCGCCATCTGCTCAATTTTTTTCTGCTTAAATTGGAAAAAGTGCTTCCATTGGATCATTCGGGCATAATCTTACGGAATAAGCATTTATCAAAAGCAACCATTGCATTAAGAGGGAGAAAGGTTGATTTGAGAAACTCTGGCTGGATGAAGGACTCGATGAACAGGATTCTTACAAAAAAAGGAGTTCTAAGTCTGGATAATGGAGTGGATTTTTCCTTTGAACAGCAGCTGAAGAAAAAAGGTCTTGAGATGGTTATTCCCTTGGTTCTAAGCCGGAGTAAAATATCCGGATTTATAACCCTGGGAAAAAAATGTCGGGAGAAAAATACAACCGGGAGGATATGGAACTGCTGAGAACAATGACAGGTATCTTATGTGTGAATCTGGAAAGAATAAGCTTGCAGGAGGAAGTCATTCAGGAGAGAGAAGAAAAAGAGAAGCTTGACGAACTTAACCGGCTGAAGACAGAATTTATTTCCACTGTTTCCCATGAACTCAGGACGCCTTTAAGCTCCATTCAGATCGTAACCGAACTTTTAGGGGGCGGGAAGGTAAAGGGAGATATTAAAAAGGAAGAATTGTTAAATCTAATTGCTGGTGAAAGCAGCCGTTTATCAAGGCTAATCCATAACATTCTTGATTTTGGGAAAATAGAACAGCGGACCAAAACGTATCAATTTCAGAAAACCGAGTTGTGCTGTTTCATTCAGGATACGATGAAATTGCTGATGCCGGCGATGGAGAAGGAAAACTGTACCGCTAAAGTCATTCTTCCTCAGGAGCCGGTTCATGTGCTTATCGACAGGGATGCGATAAAAGAAGCCTTGATAAATCTCATTGACAATGCTATTAAATATTCAGAAAACAAAGGGGAAATCGAACTGATTGTTATAAATAGTGAGGAGCGGGTTGAAATACAGGTCAAGGATAAGGGAATCGGCATTCCGCTTGATGAACAGGGGAAAATTTTTGAAAAATTTTACCGGCATCATGAAGCTGTCAAGCTTCAGCCTAAAGGGGTAGGCTTAGGATTGAAAATCGTCAAGCATATCGCTGAAGCGCATAAAGGGGCGATAAATGTTATAAGCCGGCCTAATCAGGGAAGCACATTCAAGCTGATATTACCCAAACCATGAAAAGAATCCTGTTTGTTGAAGACGACCGGACTTTTTTAATGACAATGGTCTCTGCATTGGAATCTGAAAATTTCAAGATCGATACAGCTGAGAATGGAAATGAGGGTTTTCGGACGGCTATTGAAGAGAAGCATGACCTGATCATACTGGATTGGGTCCTGCCCGGAATGAACGGGATTGATGTCTGCAGGAAATTGCGCGCGTATGGAAAGCAAACGCCCATAATTATTCTTTCCGGTAAGAAAAAAGAGGAAATCGATAAAGTCCTCGGGCTCGAATTAGGAGCTGATGATTATTTGATTAAGCCGTTTGGCGCCAAAGAATTAATTGCCAGGATTCACGCTATTCTCCGGCGTACAGCCCCGAAAGAAGGTGAAATAGAAGAGATCGCTTTTGGGGATGTGACCATTCATTTTAAAAAACAAACCGCATTTAAATCTGAAAAAGAAATACATTTGACCGCTAAAGAATTCAAGCTCCTCAAGCTTCTTGTTCAATATGAAGGAGAAGTTGTCAGCCGGGATGCCATCCTCAATAAAGTCTGGGGCTACGACATATTTCCCACCACCAGGACGGTGGACACATTTATGCATAATCTGCGGAAAAAGATCGAGACAGATCCCAGCCACCCCAGCCATTTGATTACTGTGCATTGGACCGGCTATAAATTTATGCGGTGAATGAATCCATGTCATCCTGAGGCCCACAGCAGCAATTCCCATGTCATTCCTGGAGCGGAGCAATGAGAATCTTAGAGTGCCTCGGCATGTTCGTTCGCATTTATCGTGTTCAAAGCATTCTTTTAGTCCATTTAAGTCTATCTAGGTCTGTCTATGTCTTTTCAGTCTATTCTGTCTATTCAAGCAGTTCAGTCTATTCAGTCGGATCGATGTATCCGTGTTCGTTTTTAATCTGCTTTGATATGTTTTTCAGTTTTGAGTTCTGAGTTTTGAGATTTTAGATAAACAGGGTAATAAAAGGGAGAACGATACTTGAGATCCTTAGGGCGCTAAGGCGCCCTCAGGATGGCAGCGGCACGTTAATAAAAGATTGACAAATTCTTAACATTTTTCTGACAACAATAAAACAAGGGGGTTGGATATTTACCCTGGAAATCAAACAGGGAGTAAAACCATGAACATTAAACATTCTTTGCTAATCGGGGGGCTCCTTTGTCTTTTTATCGGGGTGAATGCCGGCCTTTATGCAGAGGACAAGGATTCAGACAAATCAATCAGCGCTTTTCCCATCCTGATGTATGATTCGGATATAGGCTATGGGTATGGGGCCAAGGTGAAATTTATTGACTATTTTAAAATGAAAGAATCATTTGATTTGATCGCCTTTAATTCCACCAAGGGGGAAAGATGGTATGTTCTGACGTTTTGCTATCCCGATATTGAAATAAGGCAGAGAAAGGCATATCCGTTTTCTCTGGATGTGAAGGCGGAATATGACAAGTTTCTGAAATACTATTACTACGGCACTGGCGGTGATTCACTGAAAGAAAATGAATCGGTCTTCACTTTTGAAAAGACAGAGCTGCAGCTCAGTGCAGGCCGGGGTTTCACCTCTCAATTCGTCATGGAGCTGCGGTATATCCTTAAAAATGTGCATTACTTTAATATTGATAAAGAGCGGCCGTTCACGCAGACTTTACAAGAAACGGGTGAACAGTTTTCACCCTTTGCTTCATTGCTTGTAAGGTATGATACATCTGACAGCCAGATCCATCCAACCAAAGGCCTGCGCCTGGTTTTTCAGAGTGATTTCGCGGCCGGGTTTTTAGGGAATCAGCAAGCGGAATATTACCGCGCGACTCTGGACTTCAGGAAATATTTTCTGCTCTTTGGGAACAGGGATGTTGTTGGAATCCGCTTTCTGACCCAAAAAATAAGCGGTCAGGATGTTCCCCTCTATGAATTGCCGGTGCTGGGCGGCGGTTCGGAGATGACCGCCCTTAGGGGAATAGGGCAGAACTGTTTTATCGACAATGGAAAATTCATCTGCAATTTTGAATACCGGTTCCCTTTGTTTAAAAAACTGGGCGGGAATATCTTTGTGGATGCCGGCAGTGTATGGCCGCGATGGACAGATATAAATTTTCAGGACATTAAAATCAATGCCGGCTGGGGGCTTCGCTATTATCTGAAAGATTTTGTGGCCCGGTTTGATATGGGCTTCAGCCCGGAAGGAACCGGTATCTACTTCAACTTCGGCCATCTTTTTTAAACCAGCTTGCTTATCCCGGGGAGCTCGGCCCTCTTGCCATTTCAACAATAATATGGATAATTCCGTTTGAAGCTATGCGGAGAAAAACTATCATACAAACAGCGGTTGTTTTTCTGCTTATTTTTGCGATTGTATTTTTTTCTTTTGCGCTTTTTACTCTTTATCAAAATTCAAGCTCTTCTAAATTCTCAAAAACCCTGAAAAATTTCAGATCGGATTTCCGTGCACCCGATAAAGGCAAGGCCCTGTCCAGGCGCCTGATAAACAAAAGAAATCAGTTTGCCGCTTATGGAGCATACGTGGATTTGCCTCAAGGCCGGTATCAAGTAACATTCCATTTTAAGGGTGAGGCGGCCCAAAGTACAATTGTGGATTTGCAGATTGCCGCAGAAAAAGGCAAGTCTATTCTTGCATCACAGGAAATTGTGCTGAAATCTTTTCCTCAGTCCGGGACAATTCACTTTATGGCGGCAGAAGAGAAAGAGGTGGAGCCCCGGGTTTTATACCGGTCCGGCAGCATGAATTTCCAAATCGAAAAAATCTCTGTCGATAAGATTAAAAATATTTTTCCTTGGGGAAAAATTATTTTCCAAGCTTTGCTTATATCCGTGTTGTCGGCTTTGGGGTTGTTCACTTTTCTTCTTGCTCATAAAGGAGACCGGAAGTGGACAATTTTTCTGGCGGTTCTGTTTTTTTTGATTGGATGTTTTTTGATTTTACGTAAAGCCTGGGTTTCCGAGGATGCCTTCATCACCCTCCGGTATGTAGAAAATTTTCTGAACGAATTGGGTCCGGTCTTCAATGCAGGAGAACGGGTGGAGGGCTATTCCCATCCTCTCTGGTTTGCCGTGGTCTCATTTTTCCGGTGGCTTGGATTATCTGCAAAGGGATCTGTTATCCTGCCCGGCTTGATAGCCTCTTTTTCAGCGCTTTATGTTCTTTTTTTCCGTATCCGTTTTTCTGATGAACCGGATTCAGGATCCTTCCTCAATTTAGGGGCGGTCATTCTTGTCGGGACCAGCTCGTTTATCGATTTCGGCACCAGCGGGCTGGAAACACCGCAGTCTTATTTATTGCTGGTCATATACGCGAAATTTATCGCAGAGAACAAATGGAAAAACCAGCCGGTTGTCATGGGTTTGATCCTGTCCCTGCTGGTGTTGACCCGGCCTGATTTTGGTCTGTTTCTCCTTGCTTTTTTTTGTATTTATTTTGTCGACTTTGTGAGACGCCGTATTTCCTTAAAAGGGATGGCCGGGTTTGTGGTTTTTCCTGTTATTCTGGTGGGAGGCTGGCAGATTTTCCGCATGGGATATTACGCGGCCTTGTTTCCGAATCCGGTCTATACTAAAGCAGGAGCCGAGGCTTATTTTTCCCAGGGAATCAAATATTTGATTGATCTCTTTCAGGGAAGCCTGCTATGGCTAGTGCTGATGCTTGCCATAGCCGCCCTTTTAATTCAAATGCGAAAGCCCTCTTTTAAAAACCGGGCCATCATATTTTTCTCGGGAATCCTGCATGGTTTTTTTGTTATCCGCGGGGGCGGTGATTTTATGCATGGCCGTTACCTGCTGCCGGCTTTTATTTTGATAGCCGTATCCATGTCCGGTGTTTTTGTTGCTTATTTTCAGAAAAAGCCCCTGCATAGACACGCGTATATTGTTTTGAGTCTGCTGTTTTTTTTCCTGTCCTGTCAAATCCAGCCGGTTCAATTGAGAGGCAAGTATTACAATTACGGCATATCCAACGAACGGTTGGCTTACTATCAAGACGGGATTGTTCCATTGAAATATTTGTTTACCGATACCGTTATTTTCATGTGGAAAACAATAGGAAAAAATTATAAGTCTTTGGCACAAAGAACAGATGCGGATATCCGTATTGCTTATAATAATGTGGGTTATATAGGGTATTATGCCGGCAAACGGGTATTCCTAATAGATAAACTGGGGTTGAACGATCCTGTGATTGCCCGCATCAAGCTTCAGCGCCGCGAACGGCCCGGGCATGAAAAACATGCGCCATTCGGGTATCTGATGCTCCGGGATTTGACATTTTCCGATACGCCCTTTCCGGTTTGGAATAAAATCGCGAATACGCGCTTTGGAATTATCTGGGATCTGTCTCCGGATACTATACGTGATTTTGATTTTATGCTGCCGAAAGGCTTCAAAAGCCGGCTGGACGACTATATCAAAAATTATTTAGCTGGATTGAATGAACAGTCGCTTGGAAAACAGGCGGATTTGCTCTTTTTCCTGAAAAACGCCTGGTATCCGCATGCCGGGCGGGAGGGCCGGCGTTTGTTCCGCGATGTTTACCGGGAAAACACTGTTAAAAAATTTTCAGCCGGTTATAAATGGATTCAAAAGAATCAGGCGTCCATGAATGAACTGCTCGGTCGTATCAGCGGTCCTTTATCATTCAAAAAGTTTGTCAGCAATATCCTGTATGCAGCGGGAAAAGGCCGGGTATTGAAATTTGATGACCAGAGATTTATGGCACGATGACATTTCTAATAAGAAATAAGAACCTGTTTTTTTCACCCCGGATGGGACTTCTGTTTGCCGCGGCTTGTCTTTCCGCCGGTTATGTGTTTTATCTGCGTCAAATCCCAGGATATACAATACAGAATCATGTGTTTCACTTGAGAGTTTTTCCATTCATTATTTTATCATTGTTGATTTTTTTTGTATTGGCGGTTTTATCCCTTATATATTCCCGGTGGATTGCGCAGAGATTCCAATTGGATCCATCCCGGGTATTTTCAACGGAGGCGGCAGCCTGGCTGCCTTTTTCGCTTATCTTGCTTCTACCCTGGTCGCATGCCCATTATTTGACGGCGGATGATCTATTCTCCCGGGTCGGGCTTTTCGGGGCCGTGCTGCTAATGGGATTTATATATTTGAAATGTGTCAATTTCCATTTAGCCAAACGTAAAATAAGGCCGGCGCTGGGTGGGTTGCTGAAAAATTTCATGAGGCTGCCTGTTCGAAAGAAACTGACCATGCTTTTTCTAGTCTCACTGTTTGCATATAACACCGGTTCGCTCATCATGCTTTATGAGGGCATTACACTTTCCGGTGATGAGCCTCACTATATGATCATATCCCAGAGCCTGCTGGAAGACGGCGATTTTTCCCTGGCTAATAATTATGCTGCCCATGACTACCGGGCTTACATGCCGCCCACTACCCGGCTTCAGCCGCACATCGCGCCCCGCACCGGCGGTGAGCATTCTTTCCATTCCCCGGGTCTCTCCATTTTACTTTTTCCTTTCTATGCCGTGGGTTCACTGTTCGGTGGAAAACTGCAGCTCTTTATCATCCGTTTAGGGATGAGTCTGTTCGGCGCCCTGCTGGGGCTCCAAGTGTATTTATTTGCCCGGGATGAATGGCATAAAGAAAAGACGGCCCTGGGACTTTGGGCGGTTTTCAGTTTCACCTCACCGATTTTTTTTCATGCGCTGCATATCTATCCGGAAATTGTCGCGGCCTTTTTTTCGCTGCTTATTTTTCGCTGGCTGCGGTTTTCCCGTAAATTGTCCAGGTTCCAGCTGCTCGCTATCGGCTTCATGCTGTCTTTATTTGTGTGGCTGCATGCCGTTAAGTATACCCTTATCCTGATTCCATTCTTTTTGTATTGCCTTTGGGAGATGAAAAAAAAACACCGCACCGGTTGGGACATGGGATACTTTTTCTTTTTCCCGGTTATTCTCGGTTTTCTGCACATGCTTTTTTCCCAAAATCTTTACGGCTCCTTGTCTCCGTTCGCTGTTTCACTAAAGGGAGCCACCGGTGCCGCCGAATCGGCGGCTTTTCTGAAATCCATGCTGACTGAATTTTCTTTCTCCGCGCGGTTGGAAACACTTGCGGGCTACTTTTTTGATCAAAGGGACGGCCTGCTGTTTTATGCCCCTCTTTATTTCTTTGCTTTTCTGGGAATGATTGAAATGCTGCGCCGCCGCCGCCGGGACTTTTTCCTTTTGCTGTTTTTAACCGCCCCGTATGTGCTTTTTCACGCATTTTTGACGCAAAGAGCTTCTTTTGCGCCTCATGCCCGCATTTTGGCGGCCGTTTTTTGGGCGGCCATGATTTTTCTGGGCTATTTCCTGGCCTATAATGCCAAGAAAATTTTCGCCTATCTATTCCGCGCCGCGGTTTTTATAAGTTTGGTTCTGGTTTATTTACTTTTGCGCCACCCCTGGGCTCTGTATCAATCCACCACCTACAGCGAAACAGAACCGGCCGGACGGCTGTTTGTGATTTTAAGCAATCTTCAGTTCTATCTTCCGGATTACCTGCCGTCTTATCTAAAACGGGGGATCCCTAATTGGACGGTGAATATCATCTGGCTGGCGGCAGCGGTTGTGTTCGTATTATTTTATCTTCTGGTTAAAAAACATGATTACCGGCTCACTTTCACCTCCCACCTTGTGATTGTGTCCACTGTACTTATAATCTTCTTTGTATGTTTTTCTCTGTATCCCCAAATTCCGTTACAAGACCCGGTCCCAGCTGTTTTAGAATCAGGGAAAAAAGTAACTTTTTACGGATTGGGACGGGTTGCCCGGATGCCGCAGCCTGGACAATTCCGGTTCCCCTCGGATAACCGGGAGTATGTTTATTTTTTCACATCCTGGCAAGAACTTGACTCGCTCCAGCTCGATTTCGGGACATCGCTGGGTGATTATTTTGTGCAGATTCATTTATTCGATAAAGAAGTTTACCGGGAAATAATTCGAGCCGGGAATCAGTCCCTGAAATTATCCCAGCCGGTCTTTTATCCTTATGAAAACCGCCATCTCTACCGTGTCAGCATCTATATGGAGCGCCGGTCGGCCGTCTCCATGATCGAGCATCCCTTCCGCTTTACCCTCCGCTAATGGGGTCGCACCACAAAACCCCGCAATGGGGTCTGACCCCATTGCAGTATGCGGTGGAAATGTTAGCTGATTAGCAGTAAGATAATGTATTGGAAGGAGTAATAATATGTCTAATATGAATCATTTGGTATCAAAAAAAATCGTTAATATTCCAAAATCGGCCATTCATGAGATGACGCGGCTTTCTAAAGCCGTAGAGGATGTAGCGTTTTTGTCCTGGGCCAAACCGACGTCCGGGACCCCTGAACACATTAAAAAGGCGGCAGAAAAGGCCATCAGGGAAGACAAAACCGGCGGATATTCAGAATCTTCCGGACTTCCGGCTTTACGCGAGGAAATAGCAAAAAAGCTGTATAAGAAAAACAATATTGATGCGTCACCCCAGGAAATAATTGTCACCGTCGGCGCGATTGAAGGATTGTCTGCTGCTGTCATGGCTGTGGTCGATCCCGGAGATGAAGTCCTGATTCCGGTCCCCGGATATTCCACACATATCCGGCAGGTGGTGCTGGCTTCCGGGAAGCCGGTATTGGTCCCGACGATTGAAGCTGAGGGATTCCGGCTGGATCTTAACCGTCTCGAAGATGCCATCACGTCGAAAACAAAAGCGATCCTTTACAGCTCACCTAATAATCCCACCGGTGCGGTATACAGCGAAGAAGAGCTCAAAAAAATCGCTGAAATCGCTCAGAAAAATGACCTGATTGTCATAACAGATGAGGCTTATGAGTATTTTGTCTTTGATGAAAACCGCCATTTCAGTATCGCTTCCATTGATGGTATGCAGGAGCGCACCATCAGCTGCTTCACCTTCACGAAAACCTATGCCATGACTGGATGGAGAATCGGGTATCTGCATGCCTCTCCGGAATGGATTTCCCAAATCACAAAAACCCATATCCCTCTCAGTATATGCGCGCCGGTCGTATCGCAATACGCGGCCCTGGCTGCTCTGACGGGCCCCCAGGAATGCGTTGATGATTTCCGCCGCCATTATCAGAAGACCCGGGATCTCATGTGCCGGCGTTTAGATGGGATTCCTGAAGTTTTCTCTTACCATAAGCCAAAGGGATCCTATTTGATGTTTCCGCGGATAGAACTGAAAGACCGAAAAGATTCCATGAAATTTGCGGTCGAACTCCTGCAGGAAGCACATGTTTCTACCACACCGGGAATAGCCTTTAAAGGGGAAGGGCATGTGCGTATGTCTTTTTGTGTTCCGGAAACAACGATTAATACTGCTTTTGACCGTATAGAAAAATACTTTTCATAATTTATGAGCGGAATGATTCCCGACCGGTTTAATACCGTTAATAAAGAAAGCGGTCCGGCGGAAATGAAGGAAAAAAATTCACGTTTCATTTCCTGGATTTTCCCTGCACAAACGCCGGAAGAGGCGGAGAAAAGGGTGGCGGAACTCTGGAAAAAATATCACAATGCAACCCACATTTGCTATGGATGGCGTATAGGGCAAGGGGTTGAAGACAGTGTGCGAACCAATGATGACGGAGAACCTTCCGGAACCGCCGGCCAGCCGATTCTTAATGAAATAAGAAAACATGACCTGTTTAATACTGTGCTTTGCGTGGTGAGATATTTTGGAGGAGTCAAACTGGGAACCGGCGGCCTTCTCAGGGCATATCGTGCCTCAGCAGAAATGGTGTTGAAGACGGTCCAGCCGGTCACGGTCGTGCCCATGGCGGCTATCCGGTTTTCAGTTCCTTACGATCAAATAGGTGCCGTCATTCAGGTTTTCAACACGACGGAAAAGGCCCGGATGGCTGACCCGGTTTACAGTCAGGAAAAAGCTGAATATACTGTAGAGGTGCCGATGAAGATGAAAGAGGATTTCAAAAACAATATCAACGGCGCCACTTCCGGCCGGGCTCAATTTTTATCTATAAAAAAAAAAGGTGATGATCATGATGGGAACACAGGAGAATAGCCAAAAAGACAAATTCTTATTTTTTGCCATCGCCGTTTTGGCTGTGACTGCTGCCGGATTTGGAGTGTTTGGAAATGTTTACAAAGAAATGCCCTGGCTCAAAGTCCAGATCATCGGTCAGGACGCCTTCACTATTTTGGCCGCGCTGTTCTTATTCATCCTGTTGTTTGCGCGAAACCGGAAAGTCATCTTAATTCAAGCCGGGATTTTGGTGTACCTGATCTATACCTATATGTTCTATGCCTTTGGCGTCGAGTTTAATCCGCTCTTTTTGCTCTATGTGGCTTTGGCGTCCCTCTCTGTATGGGGCCTGGTTAAAGCGGCCCTTAGGCTCTCAAGCTTTAAGTTGAAAGCGGCCCGGGGAAAGATCCCGAATATTGCCGGCGGTTATCTGCTGTTCGTTAGCTTAATGCTGGGATTTTTGTGGCTTGGTGACATTTTTGGCAGATACGCAGGAGCTCCCTTGCTGGAAAACCCAACCGGGGAGCCGCTGACACCGGTTTATATCCTAGATCTGGGATTCGTGATTCCTGTCACCGTATATGGGGCTGTTTTAACATTGATGGAAAAACCCCGGGGGTTTATAATCACTGCCGTTATGCTGCCGGCTTTTGCATTTATGGGATTCGCTTTAATGGCCATGGCGCTGGGCCTTTTGCTTTCCGGTCTCCCCGGCGATGCTTTTTTAACCGGATTCTGGTTTGTGCTGGGCGCAGCCGGTTTGATGCTGAGTATATATTACTTAAAATCGCTTAGCCTGTATTATCAATAAATGAAGGAGGAAAAATGAAAAAAATGAGCATGGTCAAAGACTTTTTCATTAACACCGCTGTTGCTTTTGCTGCAGCCGCAGTGGTTTCGTTTTTGTACAGTCTGATCGCGCACGGGCATGGTTCCGTGGATTGGGGGTCCGCCGTTCGCCTGGGCATTATTCTGGGAATTGCTTTAACCTGGACTCAGCACCGCTGATTACAAGAAAAGCAGACAGAAAGGTAGATATGTGACCGATAATATAAAAAAAATCGACCTGAAGAAGCTGGCTGAAAAACGTTCCAATGACCGTTCTTTCTTGAGCCTGTATCTTTCTTATCCGGACTCTCTGGATAAAATGGGTTCCCGGATTCAGACTATCCGGGATCTTTTAAGTGAGGATCAGGATGAGCTGGAAGAGTATGAACATAATTTGGACTTGGCGCAGGAGAAATTAAAGCATATTCAATTCCCGGCCGGCGGGCTGTGTCTTTTTGTCTGCTGGCTGCTGGATTATGTGCGGATCATTCCTTTAGAATTCGATGTGCCTGATTTGATTCGTATCGGTCCATCTCCATATATCAGGCCGCTGGCTGAAATTCAGGAAGAATATCAAACCAATGCTGTGGTGCTGACGGATAACAGGCGCAGCCGGATTTATCTGGTCACAACCACACGGGCGGAAGAGGCGGATGTCATCAAAGGCGACGTCAAGAATCATGTCCGGGTCGGGGGCTGGTCGCAGCAGAGGTATGAGCGCCGCCGCGACAAGGCCCTGCATGATTATGCCAATGAGATCTGCAGCCGCCTGTTGGATCTTGAGAAAGAATCGGGATTTGAGGGATTGATTCTAGCCGGATCACGTGAAACCATGGAAGAGATTGAGCGCGTTATTCCGCAGTCGTTATCCGCCAAGTTAATCGGAACCCGTTCGCTCGATTTGGATCAGGATGAACAATTCCTTCAAAAGGATGTGTATGACTTTTTTGAACAGCAGGAACGTGATCAGGAAAAAAATTTATGGAAGGCGATTCAAACCCGCTATCTCAGCGGTGAGCCGGCGGCTGTCGGTGCGGAAGATGTTTTAGAATCAGCTCTCGCTGGACGCGTGGAAAAGGCGATCGTCATCCGGGATGCGGACATCAGCGGAACCCGCTGCCACGGTTGCGACCGGATTTATGCCGGGGAGATGGAAAGCTGCCCAGCCTGCGGGTCCCGGGATGTGTTCCGTGTCGATTTAGTCAATGAGATCGTTGATCTGCTGGCGCTGACCAGTGCCGAGATGGAATTCGCTGATAGTATCCCTGGATTGGTTAAGGTCGGCCGGATTTCCGCCCTGCTCCGGTACTGACTCTCATATTTTTACTTTTCGTTTTCGGTAGCCAAGAGAAATAAAATTGTCTTTTTCTTCTTTCTCTATTTTTGAAAGGGCGAGTTCCATTAGGATTTTCTTTTTCTCCGGATCCCTTTTCTTGATTTTCCTGTATCTGCGCAGCCCTGATTTTTCACGGAGCAGGATCATATCCACTTTGGATGATTCGAGATTAGACTTCTTGTTTTCCATAGCTTGATTTTTCTTTTATGGTGCACAACTCTTCCCAAATATCATTTTCGGGCTGTTTCGCTTTAGATTCCAAATAATCCCACTTCATTTCCTTCCCGTATCGGATCACAAGCAGTTCGGCCATCTCGCAATCAATTTCGTATTTCCAATTTTTGCAGGAATTTAATCGATCAATGAGAAGGTCTTCTATTCCTATGATTTTACAATGAAGTCCAAAATCCAATTCGACTGTTTCCAAAGGAGCATTTTCTCCTGCAAGTCCGGAGCTTGGGGTTTCGACGGCCAAATCCAATTCTTTATTGATCCAATACCGGCCCCTTTTTATAAATCCCAATTCGTTCAAAACATCATCCAATGCTTCACTATTACTGTATGCCAAATCAATATCCGCAGTAAAATAGACTTCACGTGTGTAATATGAAAGCGCCAATCCCCCGATTAATATCGGCGCGGGATATCCCTTTTTTTCCAGCATGGAAGTAATTAGAGCTGTCATAAGGAGCTGTTTCTTTGATTTTGTCCAGGATATTTTTTTTGTCCACCTAAAAATGATATCAGTTAACTATAATGAAGACAAGCGGTTATTGTGCTTTCCGCATGACGTAAAACACGGATCCATACCATTGGTTATATTTGCGGTAAAGATCGATTTCCTTTTGCTCTTCTTCGATGACTGCCAGGGCACCCTGGGTCTACTCCTTAAGGCCGGCGGCCAGCTCGGCCTCTGCAGCAATGTATCCGAATGAAGCCCAGTTCCCGCCATCGAGGATGGACCTGAAAACGGCTTCCGCCTTCCCGGAATTTCCGTTATATAAATACCAGCTACCGATACCATAGGCCAAAGCGTCATTAGACGGCGTGCCGGTATCACCGGGACCGTACAATTCATCGACGGTCCGCTCTCCCTTATACAGCATGCATAGCTGGTGATAGGCCTGATTTTCGATGATTTCCATATCCGCGCTGATCGGTTTTACAACTTCAGCCGCCGCTTCTTCCTGACCCAGCCGGCGGTATGTCTTATAGGCCCAATGAGTAAACGCTGTCAGCATATCATCATTGCGGCAGGCCGCGATTCCCTTTTGGTAAACCGGGACGGCCTTATCAAATTCATGCTGCAGATAATAAGCCAGCCCCAGATGATACCAGATGTTGGTGTGAAGGGTGCTGAGAGGAATATTTTGGGCGTTGGGCATGCCGTCCGGCTCCACTTTATCTTCGGTTCCTTCGATCAGTTCGCCGGCTTTTTCCAGATCCCGGACTGCATTGTCAAATTCACGGACGGATATATAGCGGTGTCCGCGATGGCGGAAAAACCGGGCGTCTTCCGGAAATTTATTGATGCCTTCGGTGAAAATGTCGATCGCTTCCCGGTATTGCCCCAAGTAAGCTGCCCGCCGTCCGTACCAGATAATTGCATCCGCATCATCCGGGTTTTGCTCGTATCCGGCTTTTGCTTCCTGGTATTGTTCCAAAGCGGCCGCGGACGGTTTGGGAGAATAGAGGGTCTCCCCCAAAAGGGAAACAGCTTCAGCCCCTTCGTGAAGCTCGGCCGATTTTCCTTCCCCCGATTCCTTGCCGATGTCCCCGCCGCCGCAGGCGGATAAGAGCAGAGCCAACGCGCTTATTAATATCAAAGTTTTATTCATTGTGCAGCCTCCAAGATGATTCTGATATTTGTACTATAGTCATTTGAAACAGTGTTGTAAATCATCATATAATTCAAATCTGACAGTGCAGCTGTCATCCTTAGGCCTGCGAAAGCAGCTTCTATGTCATTCCCGGAGCAATGCGACGGGAATCTTAGACGGCATTTGCACGAGAATACGGTCACGCCTCATTCGGGTCGAATCAGCTTAAAATCCTCATGGCCTGCTTCGCAGGCATCAGGATGACAAGGGAGTCATTTTTGAATTATAGTTCAGCCATGTAAAGAGTAAAGAGTAAAGAAAGAGAGCCATCCTGAAATATGCTGACAAGCCGGCTGGAACAGCATACAATAGTGCGGGTAAGGAGAAAGATATGGTCATAAAAAAGCATCAGGCTTTGTTGCTGTTAAGTCTTGTATTCCCGGTTCTGATTCTATTGGGGTCAGGGCAGCAGGGTACAAATTTAAATGACGGATATGGAGAATATGTCTTTGTTGAGGCTGGAGAATTTGAAATGGGTGATCTTTTTAACGAAGGTCATTCTGACGAAATTCCGGTCCACCAGGTTTATCTGGATGATTACTATATTGGGAAATATAAGGTGACCAATGGGGAATTCAAGCGCTTTATTCAAGCCGGCGGATATAATTCCGCCCGTTATTGGACTGCCGGCGGTTTCGGCAATTTCGGTCCCGTTCCCGCCCATTGGATGAGTGTCGAGTATTTTGGAGGTGGTCTTCCCGGAACCGGGAATTATCCGGTTGCCGGAATCAGCTGGTATGAAGCTGCGGCCTACTGCAGCTGGTTGACCGAAGTGACCGGCCATACCTACCGCTTGCCGACTGAGGCGGAATGGGAAAAAGCAGCCCGCGGCACAGAAAAAAGGAGATATTCCTGGGGCAATGAGATCGACAAGAGCCGGACGAATTATGACTGGGGAAATGCGCGCGGCACCATGCAGCTAACCCCGGTGGGTTTCTATGATGGAACTCCTCGCAATGGATTTGAAACCAAAAGCAACGCCTCTCCTTACGGGGCTTATGATATGTGCGGATTGACCTCGGAATGGTGTTTGGACTGGTACGATGCAGACTATTATGAATATTCCCCAATGCATAATCCCCAGGGCCCGCCGGAAGGATCAAGCCGGGTGCTGCGGTCAGCCGGTTATATTGACAGCGCCTATTACCAGCGGGTGGCCGGGCGTCATAAAAAGGGCGCCCACACTAAAAGCTTTACCACCGGATTCCGCTGGGTTCGGGAACCGGATACCCAAAAGAATGATCATCAAAAAATGGAAGACTTGTTAGGAGATCATGTGCTGATTCCGGCTGGGGCATTTGAAATGGGTGATCATTTTCATGAAGGAGACGGGGATGAAGTCCCTGTTCATACTGTTTACCTGGACACCTATTATATGGCTAAAGATAAGGTCAGCAACCGGCAATACCGTCATTTTATTGAGGCGGGTGGTTACGCTGCTCCCAGGTTTTGGTCGGCCGGAGGATTTGGTGAATACGGACGCGAACCGCGGTTTTGGAAGGATGACTGCTATCATGGAGGCGGCTTATCCGGCAATGACAATTTTCCAGTCGTCGGTGTCAGCTGGTTTGAAGCCATGGCTTATTGCAGCTGGCTTTCAGAAGAAACCGGTTTCACATATTGTCTTCCGACAGAAGCGGAATGGGAAAAAGCCGCCCGCGGCAAAGACAACCGCCGGTTTCCCTGGGGACAATCGATTGACGGCAGCTATGCCAATTTTGAGCACAGCGGCGATCGGTTTGAACCCGGCATCACGCCCCTGCGGTTTTATGATAAAAACGTATCTCCTTATGGTGTTCGGGGTATGACCGGCAATGTCTGGGAGTGGTGTTATGACTGGTACAGCGGCAGTGAATATTATGCGGCTTCTCCTGAAATGAATCCAAAGGGTCCGGACACCGGTTCCAGCCGGATTCTTAGAGGCGGCGGCTGGGTGGACAGCGCTTATTATCATCGTGCAGCCAACCGCAATTCCAGCTCACCGGAAAACCGCAACCCGATCCAGGGCTTTCGCTGCGTTAGAGAGACAAAATAAGAAAAAATACTTATCCTGAATACGCGGCAGAATGAGATCCTTAGCTTTGCTCAGGATGACTCTGGGGAGTCATTTCTAAGTAATAGTTCAGATTTTAGATGATATTTCTTTGCGGGGCTTTGCTTGCGGCGGCTCCGGAAAAAAAGACCTGTACGTGGTGTATCCTCCGCTTAAATTGCGGGCTGAAAATCCATGCTGTTCAAGGATGCGGACCGCCAGATAACCTCTGATTCCGACCGCACAGAAAACCAAAATTTCTTTATCCCGCGGAATCTCGGGCAGCCGGGAGCGAAGGTCATCAATAGGAATATTCACAGAATCCGGGATTGTTCCCTCAGTAGCTTCTTCCGGTGTGCGCACATCCAGCAACAGCCGGCCGGCGTCCGGTTCCACTATGTCTTCGGCGTGGCATATTTTCATGTCGCCCCTGATGACATTATGCGCCACAAAGCCGATATAATTAACTGGATCTTTAGCGGATCCGTAGGGCGGCGCGTAACAGAGTTCAAGGTGTTCCAGATCCTTAATGGTCATTCCGGCGCGGATGGCAGTGGCCAGAACATCGATCCGTTTATCCACACCTGCGGCACCGACGGCCTGGGCACCGTAAATTTTTCCGGAATCAGGACAAAACAAAAGCTTCATGCTGATTAGTTCCGATCCGGGATAGTAGCCGGCGTGGTCGGAAGGATGGGTGTATATTTTTTCATATTCCCAGCCGGATTGTTTAAGCTGGCGTTCGTTCAGTCCGGTGACAGCCGCTGATAAATCAAAAATTTTGCATATGGCTGTACCTTGGGTATCTTTATATTCCGCGACACGTCCCATAATATGATCGGCGGCAATCCGTCCCTGACGGTTGGCCGGTCCGGCCAGGGGAATAAGCGCACTGTCTTCGCTGATAAGATGCCGTACTTCGACGGCGTCCCCTACGGCATAAATGGCAGGATCACTGGTCTGCATGTGTTCATTGACAGAAATTCCGCCGAGCTTTCCGGTTTCAAGCCCGGCATCAGCTGCCAGGTCGGATTCCGGCCGCACACCAATGGCCAAGAGGGCCAGATCGCAGGGTATTCGGTTGCCGGTGCTGACTTCTGCTTCGAGCCGCCCGTTTCGATCCCGGAAGCCTTGAATGGATGTTTCCAGCCGCAGGTCTACACCATGTTTGCGGATTTCTTGATGGACGGGTGTGACCATTTCCCGGTCTGCCGCCAAGAAAACCTGATCAGCAAGCTCAACCAGAGTCACATCTACGGCATTGTGCCGCAGGGCTTCGGCCATTTCCAAACCGATATATCCTCCGCCGACAACTACGGCGTGTTTGACCTGCTCATCTCCCAGCCGCTCAATAATGGCATCCATATCGGCCAAATTTCGCAGAGTGTGCACCCGGGAGTCCTGGATACCGGGAATGGGAATGCGGACCGGTTCAGCGCCGGGGCTTAAAATTAGTTTATCATAAGCAACGGTTCGGGATTGATCCGAATCCAGGTTATGGACAGTCACTTGTTTATGCTCGCGGTCTATATGCCGGACTTCGGTACGCGTATGAATGTGAATATTGAAGCGTTCTTCCATCCCGGCTTTGGTTTGAACAAGTAGATCATTCCGGTCTGCGATGGTGCCGCCGATATGATAGGGAAGTCCGCAGTTGGCAAAAGATGTATGATCACCGCGCTCAAACAGGATGATTTCCGCATCTTCCGATAACCTGCGGGCGCGGGCTGCAGCTGAAGCACCGCCGGCTACTCCGCCGACGATTACAATTCGTGGGCTGTTGGACATTGTTTCCTCCTAAGTATAATCTTGACTGGACAAGAGCATGATGTGCCGGCTGAGGCACGCAATGACATGTCTGTGTCGATCCGGAACCTGTGAAGCAGGCTGGATAGAGAAAAAAGGCTGTCTATTATAGAAAAAGAGATAAATTATGTCCAGGCGCATATTTACTTTTCTGGTGAAAAAAGGATATATTGTCGGGATAAAGGAAAGAAGGCCATGAGATGTATCAGATGCAAATTCAAGCTAAGCTGGATCATTTTAACCGCGATTCTGGTCCTGGCTGTAAACGGCTGGGCTCAAGGTGAACGCATTCAGGATTTTACCAGCCGGATCACCGTCAACCAGGACGGGACTATCGATGTGGCAGAAACCATTCTATATGATTTTGGGGATCAGCAGCGACATGGGATTATCCGGGAAATTCCAAAATCCAAATTCAACCGGGAAGGAAAAGAATTTATTCTCGGCTTTGAACTGCTTTCTGTCACGGGAGAAAACGGGGAATCCTTAACGTTTCGCAATGAGTCCGCGAAAAGACAATTTACAGTAAGAATAGGTGATGCGGATCGGTATGTTACCGGGCAGCGGACATATAAAATCCATTACCGGGTGAGCGGAGCCCTTACGTATTTTTCCAATCATGATGAGTTGTATTGGAATGTGACCGGAAATGAATGGTCGGTTCCCATTGAGAGAGCTGAAGCTGTTGTTTCCTTTCCTGCGGCTGTTGATTTAAGTGAAATCAAATATACCGGTTTTACAGGAGAAAGAGGAAGCCGGGAGCAAAATGTCCGCTTCCAGACGGACGGCCGGACGTTGACCGCTGCGGCTGCTGACCGGCTTTCAGCTTACCAAGGATTGACTATGGCTGTAGAGATTCCGCCGGACATAGTAGGATATCTTCCGCCTGAAGAAATGAAGGATTTTATTGATACCTTACCCGGGAGAATGGTCATCATAGGGTTCATTATTGCCGGTTTCTTCTGGTATCTGGTCCTGCCGGTTTGGATTGTGATTAAATGGTTTAAAAAAGGCCGGGATCCCAAAGTATTTGAACCAATCAGCGCTTGGTTTGAACCGCCGAAGTCTGAAAAAGGACGTGAACTGACTCCGGCGGAGACAGGAACGGTCATTGATGAAAAAGTAAGCTTAAAAGAACTGACCTCAACTATTGTTCATTTAGCCCAGCGGGGATATCTGGTTATTTCAGAAGAAAAGAAACATGATTTTACCTTGATCAAAAACAAGGATTATGAGGATGATAAGGGGCTGCAGCCGTTCGAGCGGACACTGCTGGAGGGATTTTTTGAAGACGGGGATGAGAGCCGGCTTAAGAAAGCAAAGCTGGTTATTCCCGCCAAAAACGCGGAGAAACAGATCTATGAGCAGGTTGTGGAGGAAGGCTTCTTTCCGGATAATCCCAATAAAATCCGGACACGGTATACGGTTCTCTCCTTTGCCGGGCTGTTTACCTTTAATATTCTTCTGCTGATCTCCGGTTTGATTTTCGGACGCAACATGCCGAAAAAAACAGTGAAAGGGGCGGAAGCCGCCAGCCTGGCCCAATCTCTGAAAAATTTCCTGGTTAGCCAGAAGGAGCAGTTGAAATTTCAGGCTGACAAGCAGATGATGTTTGAAAAACTCCTGCCTTACGCCATTGCCTTCGGCGTGGAGAAGATTTGGGCCAAGCGCTTTTCTGATATAAAAATGGAGCAGCCGTCGTGGAACCGGACTTATCGCACTGGTGTTTTCAGCAGTGTGCTGCTCACCCGTAGTCTCAACCAGTCCTTCAGCTCATTTCGCTCAGCCGCAACGCCCACCAGTTCCAGTTCCGGTTTTTCGTCCGGGTCTTCCGGCGGTTTTTCAGGTGGAGGGGGAGGTGGCGGCGGAGGCTCCAGCTGGTGATTCTTAAGCCTGCTTCCGGCTGCGGATGAATTCCGTCAACCCGAGAATAAGGCACGTCAGGGAGATGCCCAGCAGGATGCCGGAAAAGACGGCGGAATGGAGGAAATCGGCTTTAACTTCAGGCCAATTATTCAGCCGCACGCGAATATCCTCAGATGAAACTTGATAAGGCTGACCGTTTGCATCCAGGACGGTCAGCGTACCACGTTCCACATGCTCCAGGAGCGGTTCGCCACCGAGAAAGAGGCGAAAATCATGCGAGGTGTCTTCCAGCGGCAGGGCCAGGGACATAGGTGTCCACCAGATATCTTTATTTCCCCATACAGCACGTCCGTAAGTAACCCCGAAATGGGATCCGATGACAGCCATACCGATAATTCCAATCAGCAGCAATGCATTCATTCTGTTTTTCATTGTGATGTCCTTATTTTATTGTGATGATCCGGCCGACGCCCATAGGGACGTAATTGCCTTCATATGCATCCTTGAACATATCAATCGCTTTCGGCCCGGTGCAGTGGGTGGCTCCGCAGCGTATTATACCCAGCTGTTTGAATTGTTCAATGATGCTGTTTACTTGATTTTCCGGCGTGGACATAAGATGAAAACCCCCAAAGGCGAAATCAATGTTTTTATTAACCACGGATTTCGCTTGTTCAATGATGGAAACAATTCCGGGATGAGCACAGCCGGTGATGAGAACGGTTTCCTGTTCCCCCTCCAGGATTAATGCCTGCTCTTTGATGGCATCTCCCATTTCGCCGGTCAGATAAACATCCTTGCAGATTTCAGCCGGTTCCAGCTGCCGTATGACCTGGTCTGCTTTGGACTCAACCGTTTCGCCCATATACGAAGAGGGGGCATATACTGGAACCAGAGGAGGGAGTTTTTCCAGAACCGATGGCAAACCCCCGATGTGGTCCCCATGATTGTGCGAGATAACGATCATGTCGACCTGGGATATATCCACTCTTAGTGTCTCGATATTATGCCAGAGGATATCAGGCTGGGTTCCGGCATCAAAAAGGATGATTTTTTCCGTTCCCTCTATCAGACAGGAAAACCCCCAGTCAGCTTTGGTGCCTTCGGTGTGAACATAATTGTCGTAGAAAATAGTGATTTTGACCGCATCAGCTGATTCCTGAGATGCGTCAGCATTGAAAACACCTGCGATGCAGACCGCCAAACAAAGCACAAGAATCAATAGGCCTGAAATGTTCTTAGGTTTACTCATTTTTATACCCCCAAAATGATATATACATGATTGATTCTATGTGGAAATCCTTTCCCAGGTCAATAGCCGGCGCTTTCATTTATATCTCAACGTATTAACCGGGTCTGTTTTTTTTCCTTGACAAGCTATGTGATGCATAGTATAAATATGAAGAACAGTAAAGTGCAAGAAGTAATATTATGAGACAACCTGTCAAGGGAGGCTGTTTAATGGATGAAAGAATAAACCCGTTCATAACCGAAATGAACCGGGGATTTTTGCAGATAATAACGCTGACAGCTCTGGAAAAACCCATGTACGGTTATGCCATGATTCAAGTTTTTAAGGAAATGGCATATGGAGTTGAGGAAAGCACCCTGTATCCGCTGCTGCGCCGTCTGGAAAAAAACAAATTGGTGCAAAGTAAATGGAATGTGGAGGGGAACCGGCCCAAAAAATTTTATCAAATAACCGGCAAAGGAAGAGAGGTAAGAAAAATATTAGTGGACTTTTGGAAAAAACAAAACAATATTCTCAATGCAATGCTGAAGGAGGAGTCTCATGGAAAAGAATCTTAATGATTATATTGACAAGATCGATCATTATCTTTCGGTGAAAGAAGGCCGTAATGATATTTTAAACGAAATCAGAAGCCATATTCTGGAAAAATTGGAAAAAGAGGGGGGCCAAGCCGATCATCACATTTTCAACCGGATTGTTGAAGAATATGGACACCCGAGAGAAGTTGCAGAGCGGTATAATGAAGATGTGCAGATCATTGCCCCTGCCTTCAAGCGGCATCTTTTCCGCTACACGGCTGTCCTGTTTTCTTTTCAATTTATTTTGACGATCATTACCCTGCTTGCTAACAGGACGATGGTTATTTTTCCCTTTTTCGTCATTCCCCGCATGGATGCGGCCACGGCTCTGATGTATATTCCTATGAGCCTGGTCTATGATCTGGGCCTGGTGGGGCTTTTCCTTTATTTTGTCACGCAAAAGAATCCCAACATTCGTCTGCCCTGGGTGAAAGTTAACTGGGATCGGATATCGAAGAATACAAAGAAAAAAGCCAAACCGGTAAAGATCATCATCTTGTCTGCCGTTTTAGCTCTGCTGCTTTTCGGGCTGTACAAACAGGGGACCCTTTTTGTGTATATCTCTGATACACAAGGGACAAATCCGCTTTTACAACCGGAAGCTTCTCAGCTTTTTTCCTGGCTGATTATTGGCCTCATTGCTTTTGAAATCCTGACTGAACTGCTTCGGCTTTTCGTCCAAAGCGCCTGGGTGAATGTGATAAACAATGCTGTTTGGCTGGGAGTAGTCTGGTGGATGCTTAATTATCCCCGCGAGCGGCTTTTTCATTCCGGCCTGCCGGATAAACTGGCCGATCTTCTTGCGACTTTAGGGATGTCTATTTTAATTGTAATCGCTGTTTTCGCCGCCTATGAATTTTTAAAAGCACTGCTGCAAGTCTTCGCCGGGCGATCCGAACCCAATGTGATTGCCCCATGAAACTGACACCGCAGCTGTTATCCTGAGAAGCAAAGCGACGAAGGATCTTTTACTGCCTCGCGAGGAGAGACGGAACTGATTCCTTCGGCGAAGCACTCTAAGATCCCCACGGCCGCTGACGCGGCCTGGGGATGACATTTGTATATTGCCGCAAGCCTCAGGATGACAAGTGGGTTCATTTCCTTAAGTTCACTTAATATACCCCAAAGATTTTAATTTTTGGAGCTGTTCTTCTGAAAAATCGGGTGATTGGGAATTCGCATTTTTGCGGTTGTTTTCTCCCCAGTCTTTTAAGGCGTCCAACAGGGTTTGTGCCAGTTCTGGATTTTTATCCACGACATTGGCCTTTTCCAGAGGGTCCCGGCTTAGGTTAAACAGTTCCAGTTTCCGGCCCGCCTGGTCGTTGATGAGTTTCCAGCCGCGCCAAACAACTGCCCGCAGAAAATTCCCCCGGCGGGTCTCACTAAAGACGATGCTTTCATTTTTGTTTCTTCCGGTTAAGTCGACGGCCGACCCCGAAAGCGGATAGGTATCCGGGAACGGAAAATCCAAATACCGGAGAATAGACGGCATCACATCGATAAGCCCGGTATAATCCTCGATGACTCTTTTTTTATTCCGGCCCGGAAGCTTGATTATGAGCGGGACATGAATGGATTCCTGATAAAGCCGCTTAGTGTGGCCGATCCATGCATCCCTGTCTTTAAACTCTTCGCCGTGATCGGCAGTCAGAATCACCATGGTGCTGCGGTATAAGTCCAGTTTTTTTAATGTATCCAGCAAATGGCCGATGTATTCATCCGTAAACCGTATTTCAGAATCATAGAGTGCTTTAATGTATTCAATATCACTGTCCGACATATCCGGAGCCTTTTCCCTTAATGAATGAATCGATTCTCCGCTTCGCAGGGTCCCGTCATAATCCGGAAAGAAATTATATTCATCATGCAGAATATAGTCATAGTGAGGGTCGAACAGATGGAGGAACAAGAAGAATTTGTCTTTGCGGTTGTTTTCAATAAACGCAACGGCCTTTTGAATAACGGATGGGGATGAGATATGTCCGTGGCCTTCGGCGTTTTCCTGGTCGTATGTATCAAAACCCTGGGCAAATCCCAGCCGGCGGGCGACCAGCACATGGGAAATAATCCCCATGGTTGTATAGTCATTCGCTTTGAAAATTTCCGGCAAGGTCACAATGGAATCCTCCATCACGACAGGACGGTCTTTATATCCCAATTCGGCGGGATAAAGCCCCGTCAGCATGGAAGCGATGGACGGCGGTGTCCAGGGAGCCTGGGCGACGGCGTTTTTAAAGACAACGGATTCCCGGCTCAAGGCATCGATATGCGGAGATGTATTCCCGGCATATCCATAACACCCCAAGTGGTCCGCCCGCAGTGTATCTATAACGATGAATATCACATTGGACGGTTGGGACCGGATGCCGCATGTGATCAAAGCCGCACATACGGCAGCTAATAAAGCCGGGAATACCGTCGTCTTTTTCAGCATTTCGTCCGCAATTTATTTTTTGTTATTCAGCTTTTGCATCAAATTTTTGCCTGATTCTCTGTCATATTTTCTCAGCTTGAAATAACCGGGCTCTCCCTGTATCGTCCAGCGGTTGTTGCTGGTGTCCACATCCGCTGTTTCCAGAAAGGGATCCAAGGTGACATGGCGGATTTCCTTTTTTGAGAAGACGACTTTAGAAGCCCGGTCGTTGTGTCTGCGCCAGATTTGAACCGGGATCCGGACAACTTCTTCTGTTCCATCGGTATATTCAAATTTCAAAATGACAGGCATGACCAGGCCGCCCACATTAGAAAGGGCGATTTCGTAATAATTATATCCCGCCTGCAGCAGTTCTTTTTCTTCCTCAGTCAATGATTTCATGTACTCTTCATAAGCTTTTTTATCTTGAGGGGTAATAACTTCCAGGGGATCGTTTTTGTCATAAAAGTCGAGCAGTGACGGGTCTTTCTCAACGGCGGTTTGTTCAATCGCTTTTTGATTGCGGATATTGGTAATATACCGGTCCTTTTGACGGTTGGCTTCCTGACGCTCAATGAACTTGGCCAGTTCCGGTTCTTGTGTATTTATTTTGTACCACTTGACATTATCCAGGGCCAGATCCACATGGTCGGTGCCGAAAAACCAGCCCCGCCAGAACCAATCCAGGTCGATGCTGGACGCGTCCTCCATCGTGCGGAAAAAATCAGCAGGGGTCGGGTGCTTGAATTTCCAGCGGCGGGCGTATTCTTTGAATGCATAATCAAAAAGATCCCGCCCCATAATGGTTTCACGCAGGATATTCAAGGCGGTTGCGGTCTTTGAGTACGCGTTGGCGCCGACATTAAGATCAAAATCCGGAGCGGTCATGATGGGATAAATCTGGGACTTATCGCCTTTCATATATTCGGCGATCTCATACGCCGGGCCGCTCCGGGCGGGGAAATCACGTTCCCATTCCTGCTCTGCCAGATATTCAACAAAGGTATTGAGCCCTTCATCCATCCAGGCCCATTGACGTTCATCCGAATTGATGATCATGGGAAAAAAGTTATGTCCGAATTCATGGATCACAACGCCGATCAGGCCGTATTTGCGTCTTTCGGAGTAGGTGCCGTCTTCCTCGGTCAGGCCGCCGTTAAAAGCGAGCATGGGATATTCCATTCCTCCCCCGCGGCCGGACATGACGGATATGGCTTTGGGATAGGGATAGTCGAAGGTGAATTTTGAGTATACTTTCATGGCGTGCGCCAGGGATTTGGTGGAGTATTTTTCCCAGAGCGGACGGCCTTCTTTTGAAAAATAGGACATAGCCAGAGAGGAGTGGCTGTCGAATTGGACTGCCATGGCGTCCCATATGAATTTCCGTGAGCTGGCAAAAGCAAAATCCCTGACATCTTCGGCTTCAAAGACCCAGGTTTTTGTGTCTTCGGTTTTTGTTTTTTCGTTGGCAATCGCTTCATCCTGGGTGACAATAAAAATCGTGTTTTCGGTTTCGTTTTCCGCTTGAGCTAATCGTTCTTGCTGCACAGATGTCAAAACCTCATCCGGATTCTGCAGAGTGCCGGTGGCCGCGACAATATGGTCGGCGGGAACCGTTATTTCAACCCGGTATTGGCCGAAGGGAAGGGTGAATTCTCCACTGCCCAGGAACTGGGCGTGCTGCCACCCCAGACTGTCGTCAAAGACGGCCAGGCGCGGAAAAAACTGGGCAATAGCGAAGAGATAATTACCGTCCTGTTCAAAATAATGAAAACCGGAGCGGCCGCCGACTTTGGCTTGGTCATTAATGTTGTACCAGTATTTGATCTCAAACGAAGCCTTGGATCCTTGCTTCAGCGGTTGAGAGAGGTCAACCCGCATCATGGTGTTGACCACGCGGTAAGAAAGATCCATACCGTTGGTGTCTTTTACGTATTCAATCTTGAAACCGCCGTCATAGTCACTGTGCAGCTGCTGCAGCAGACGGAAAGGAGCTGGGTCCATGATTTCACCGGCAGCTGTTTTTTGGGTCCAGGAATCCTGGGCTCGTATGTTTTGGTCGAGCTGAAGCCAGAGATAGGAAAGAGGCTGCGGGGAATTGTTAAAATATGTGATGGTTTCTTCGCCATAAATGCGCTGTGTCTTTTCATCCAGCGTGACGGCGATGTCATAGTCGGCCCGCTGCTGCCAGTATTCAGGGCCGGGCGCACCCGAAGCGGTGCGGTAAGCATTGGGTGCAGGCAGCTTTCCGTACAGCTGCCGGAATTGATTATACTCGTCTTTTCCTTGGGCCGGAGCTGACGTGGAAAATAAACATAAAAAAACAAGGATGATCAGCCCGGCAGATAACCGTTTTGCTAACATATAAAGCCTCCTATTAAACCTGATTTATTACTCGGAAAATAAACAGCTCATGTCATCCTGAGGGATTTGCCCTCGTCATTGCGAGCGGCCGCAGGCCGCGTAGCAATCTTAGACTGCTTCTCCGAATAAATCGGAATCGTCTTTTCGTGCAAGTGCCGTCTAAGATTCCGGCGTCGCTTCGCTCCTCGGAATGACATCGATGTTATTTCTATTGTATTATGCTCATGATTAATTACTTAGAAAATGACAAGTCCTTGTCATCCTGAGGCGCGAAGCGACGTAAGGATCTTGTGCTGCCTCGTTTCTCAGAAGGTTTATGAATCGTAAATCGCGAATCGTTCGCATAAGACGACGAGCCTCTTCCCTGCACTTTAATACTTTGCGTTTAAATAAAGGACTCTTTACTCCTGGCTCTTTACTCTTAACTGCGAAGCGGTTCAAGGTCCTCACCTGCTCTGCGGGCCTCAGCATGACATGTTGGTTCATTTTCATCGTTCTGGGTGTGTTATGCACATGTTTAATTCATAAAAAAGTGAAATATTTTTATAAATACGAACATAGTTTATCACGATTGATGAAGTCGTGCCACGAAATGAATGAAGATTTCTTCCAATGTCATAGAATCAATTTCCATGCGCTCGGGCTGATGGGCCTCCAGTTGAGATTTGACCTTCTCCTTCCAGGGGTAGATCCCCAATTCACACCGGGAACCGTTGATTTGATGATGGATCATGCCTTCCGCCTTTATGTCTAGAGGAACCGGTCCGTCAAAAACCATCCGGATTTTCCTGGCCCGGTTTTTCACAACGTCAAATTTTTCTTCCAGGATAAGCCTTCCGTTTCGAAGAATCCCAAGATGATCTATGATCCCTTCCAGTTCATGCACGATATGTGAAGAGAAAAGGATGCTGGTTCCGGCTTCGAGGATTTCTTGTATCAGATTCTTAAGAAAATCATGCCGTGTGGGGATATCCATGCCGGAGGTAGGGTCATCCAAGATCAGCAGTTTTGGTTCTGCCGCCAGAGCCATGATCAAGCCCAGCTTCAACTTCATTCCCCGGGACATGCTTTTTATCTTTAATTTTTTGCTCAGGTTGAATCTACCAAGCAGGTCTTCCCCTTTGCGGGCGTTCCATCGGGGGTAAAAAGATGCGTTGAAAGTCATCAACTCTTGTATACTCATCCAGCTGAAAAAGATGGATTCTTCCGGTATACAGGCGACTTCTTTTTTATAGCGGGGGCGATTAAAGGCGACCGGGTGCCCATCATAAAGGATTTTGCCGCGGTCTGCGGGAATTATACCCATAATAATTCGAATCAGCGTGGTCTTGCCTTCTCCGTTATTGCCCAGAAGCCCGAAAACTTTGCCCCGCTCCAGTGACATGTTGAAATCTTCGAGCACCTGTTTGCGGCTGTAGCGCTTATATAAATGCTGCACCTGAAGGATTTTATCCATTATTTATCCCAATTTTGTTATTTTTTCACGATGGTGTTCCAGTTATAGGGGGATTCCAATCGCTGTTTAATCCATTCTTTGGATGTCTGGATGCCGAATTGATCATGCCGCATAGCACCATGCTCTTTGGACATTTCCAAGGCCTGCCGGTAGTATTTCAGAGCTTCATCCCGCCGGTCCTGGGCGCCTCGGACATTGCCCATCCAGGTGAGTGCCATAAAATCATATAGAGCACGGGCATCCAATGCGAGGATTTTTTCAAAACATGAAAATGCTTCTTCGAATAAGCCACCCTCGAAAACGACCATACCCAGCTTAAACCAGCCGCTCGGGTCATCATACCCGGATTCCATGGCGATGTGATACAATTCAAGTCCTTTTAACCATGCATTGTTGTAGGGAAGTTCCAGAATCTGTTCCGGCAGCTCATCCGGCAAAATCGGCAGCGGCTCATCCAGCATAGCCAGCTGGCTTTGCGGATCGAGCACGGCCGCTTCCAGTTCCGCTTCGCTTTTCAAAGTGATAGTCTGTTTTCGGAAAAATCTGGAAGCTCTGATGATCTGGTCGGTTCCATCTGAAAAAACCGCTTTAACTTCCACCGGCATCAGCATGGATTCGCCCAGAGCTTCGAGGGTGATATCCGTAACAAATCCCGCTCCTTCTTCGCGGCATTCGGTTGAGGTGATGTCATAGCAGAGATATTGGGGCGAGCGCACCCACTGATCAAAAAACCATCGCAGATTTTGTCCACTCTCTTCTTCTGCGATACGGCGGAGGTCATGAAAGCTCATCCATTTGCCGTTGAATTCCCGGGCGCAGCGAAAATATGTCCGTTTAAATGCTTCATCCCCAATTGTATTCCGCAGGGCGCTGACGATACTGTAACCTTTGCCGTGAATCAGGATATTATTGCGGTCGTATTTCTGCTGCCTGGCGAGTGATTCCGGAGCGTCCGCCGTGGTGTCGAAATGTTCTCTGACGCCTTTTAGATACCGGTCCATAAGACCTTCATGTTTGTCATCACCGAGCTGTTCCGATTCGATATACATTCGGTCTGTAAAAATACCCATCCCGATCATCAGCCAGGAATCGGGATAGTTGTTATGCATGCGGCTCATGACGGTTTCGCCCCAGTATTGATGCCCGATCTCGTGGGCGGTGATCCATTTCCAGTGCAGTTCCGGCGCTTTTTCAAAGACCTGCATGCCGTGGATAACCACCAGCGCTGATGCAAAAGGGTAACCGCCCCAGGGTCCGGTTCCGCCGGGAATGATAGACAAAGACGGAAAGGGAAAGAATCCATGGGCATCTTTATAAAATTTGATCACATCCACGGCCGTATCCAGGCACAGCATGGCGCATTCCCGTCCTTTATCCGGGAAGTAAGCCTTCACTTGAATTCCTTTGGTCTCTCTCTCCTCAATATTGATATCTTGGAATAGAAACATTCCGAAATTGGTGGTCACTCCCGGATTTTCATAATACCCCGTTTCAGGATTCCATCGTCCGCTGACGGCCGCGGTATAACCATCCGGAATGGTCAGCTTGACCCGGAAGGCATCTTGCGTAGGGATTCCATTCCACCATAATTTGGGATAAAAGCGCTGCAGGGATACGTCACCATTATCCCGGGTATTGGTTTCCATGCCAAAGTGAATGTCAAGCTGCAGCTCCTCTCCCGGAGCGATTGTATCCGGCAGAGTAAAGATGTGGATATTTTCTTGGGCCGGGGTTCCGTTCACCGGAGTTAATTCTTGGTTATTCATGAAGACATTACATTCCCCGCCTGGCCATTGCAAAGCCACGGCGGAGAGTGTTTTTTCCGTATTATTTTCACAAACAATTCTTCCGGTACCTTCAATCTGGACCGTTTTTTCCTCCACTGTGACGGCTGCCGCTAATTCATATTCAGCCGCGGGCGGCTTATCAGGAATATAAAATGTTGAATCATGTGATGCGCCTTGGTTTATTGTTGGCGATTTACATCCGGTTATGATAATTCCAATTGTTAATAACATAATCAGTGGACCAATGGTGTTTTTTTTCATTATGAATCCTTTCATGCACTAATGGGTATTTTTATCTTTTTTATTTTAGACGTCAAATATCCTCTTTTCGTTGCCGAATGAGATATTCTTTATGATCTTTTTAAACGTTGTCTTGTTTGACAGGACAGGACGGCGTTGTTTTCTTGCTATTCATCATCATCAATCTAATTATATTCCCCAGATGAACCAAGATAAATTAAAATTTTCCTGCATTTGGTATGTTTCTTGTAATTATAATTTTTACTAGCGTTATTAGGAGGTCTACCATGAAAATCGAAAAACAATTTTTAAAAAAACATACTCTTTTAATCGCCATTCTGCTGGCGTTTATCTTTTCTTTTTCAATATCCTGCGGCACCCAGGAGGAAGCCGGAATGGAGCCGGAACAAAAGGCCCAGGAAGAAACCCCGCAAGTGCAGGAAAGAATCCAGGAATTGGAAACCGAGATTGAGCAAAAAAATGAAGCCATCGCCGAACTGGAAGAACAGACCAGCCAGATAGAAGCGCAAGTCCCGGTTTTCCGGGAAGTGATGCAGGGAGACAGCCACATCGAATATGCTGACGGCGGTCAGTCTGCGGATGTGCTTTTATTGAATCAGGATAAATTCCGCATGGCGCGATTGATAATTTTTATTAACTGACCTTTACGAAGAAGGGTTATTTGACATGGGATATCATTTTCTAAGTAATAGTTCAGGATAGTTCAGGATATATGTTTTTTGAATAAAAAAGATGAGCCGGCAGTATTTATAAGTGAAGTTCATGTAAAACGAGGTGAAAGAATGAAAAAAATGCTCATCATATTGATTTTGATTTTCGTTTCATTACTGTTTTCTTTGACTCTTTTGGGGCAGCCGCAAAGCCCAATGTACATGGCGGAACTGATCACCAAAGCGGAGGATATGCTGTCCGCCCTGGAAGCAGAGAATTATGAAGCGGCGGTGAAAGATTTCGACGCGACTATGGCCAAGGCGGCTCCCCCTGAGAAGATGAAGCAGGTCTGGGAAGCCGTAAACAAGCAGCTGGGAGGCTTGAAACAGAAGAAAGGCATCAGGACGGAAACCGGGGCTCAGTACGATACTGTTTATATAACGCTTGAGTTTGAGCGAAGCACAGTTGATATGAAAGTGGTATTTAACAAAGAAAAGCAGATCGCAGGACAATTTTTCACACCTCCACCTGTCCCATACAGCCCGCCGGCTTATGCTGATCCAGACTCTTTTGTTGAAAAAGAAGTGGAATTCGGGGTTGAGGGATGGAAACTTCCCGGCACTTTATCCATACCGAAAGGAGAAGGCCCTTTCCCTGCGGTGGTGCTGGTGCACGGTTCCGGCCCGAACGACCGGGATGAATCCGTTGGAGCCAATAAACCCTTTAAAGACCTGGCCTGGGGATTGGCTTCTCAAAAGATCGCTGTGCTGCGTTATGATAAACGGACCCGGGTTCACGGCCAGAAAATGATCGAGCTCAAGAATAAACCTTTGACTGTCTATGAAGAATCCGTTCAGGACGCAGCCCTGGCCGTGGCGCTTCTTCGCGATATGGAAGAAATGGACCCGAATAAAATCTTCGTTATCGGCCACAGCCTGGGCGGGACCCTCATTCCCAGAATTGCGGAAAAAGCTCCGCAAACGGCCGGATTTATTGTGATGGCCGGCGCCGCCCGCCCTCTGGAGGATCTTTATATTGAGCAAATAAAATACATCTATATGCTGGACGGTGCCTTATCACGGGATGAGAAAGAAAATATTGAAGAAACCAAGGCTGCGGTTGCTGAAATTAAGAGTCTCACCCATGAACAAGCTGGCCAAGGGGAAAGCATCCTCGGTGCCGCTCCAGCCTATTGGCTTGATTTGAAGGGTTATGCACCGGCCGAATCAGCCCGCAGTATCGAACGCCCGCTGCTGATACTCCAGGGCGGAAGGGATTACCAGGTGACCGAAGCGGATTATGAGAAATGGCAGAAAGAATTAGCGTCTAAAGACAATGCTGTTTTCAAACTGTACCCCGCCTTGAACCATCTGTTTATCGCCGGCCAGGGGCCCAGCACACCGCAGGAATACCAGAAGCCCCGCCATGTGGACAAAACCGTCATCACCGACATCGCCGCCTGGATTTCCACTTCGGATTTCCACTTCGCGGTCTGGCCGCTAAACCTTTATTCACTAAACCTTTATTTTAATCAACAATTTAAGCTGATTAGAAGCCCTTTTTGCGCTCTTAGAATTATTTTTCAGGGCTTAAAACAAAAAATAAGCTTTTGCGGTGGCTGTAAATCCGGCTTATTATTGATGATTATGAAAGTAAGGTTGTGCTCATGAATGTTTTAAAAAAAACCATTATTATCATATATTTAGTAACAGCTATAGCCGCAAATACGGCCGGAACGCGGATATCTTGATCCATGAAGTATATTCTCAAAGTGGTTTTGAAAAGAGAAGCCGGGAGCGGCAGAATTACCACCCCGCCCATCATACCTCCCCCCTGGAATTAGCCGATATTGTCAAACAGGCCAAATCTGGTCTGCTGATTTTATATCATGTTCTTTTTTGGGGGACAAGCGAAGAAGAACTCATCAAAGAAGTTACATAGCGCAACCCAGGGAGGGTTGTTTTAGCTGCAGATTTGGATATATATGATTAGAAAGTAAGAGGCTTTGCTCTCCATCCGCTTCCTTCTATAGAAATCGATAGCTGTTAAATACCTGTTATTTACTTAATGGCTTTATTAATTTATTATAAAATAATAACGTCAAGGTTTATCAAAAATTAAAAGTGCTGGATAATAGGAAAGGGGCTACAGCGAATGGAATATCAGTCTAATTTCCAAGAAATTCAGAACCCGTATAAATTTATCGTCGAGAATTCTCTCAGCGCCATTTATATTTTCCAGGAAGAAAAAATTGTCTTTATGAATAAGGCATGTGAAGATCTAACCGGTTACCGGCAAAAAGAACTCCTGACGTTAAATTACCTCAATTTGATTCATCCTGACGACAGAAGCTGGATGAAAGCTGTTACAGATGAGGTTTTAACGCGTGATGCCGATAAAGTCCTTCCGCAGCCTGAATTCAGAATAATACGCAAAGACGGGACTGTCAGGTGGGTGAGATTGATTCCTACTCTGGTGAAATTCCAGGAGAAAAAGACGGTCATCGGCCATGTCCTGGATATTCATTCTCAAAAAAAAGCAGAAGAAAGACTAAAAGAATCAGAGGAAAAATATCGTGTATTGATTGAAAATGCCGCCGAAGCCATAATCGTGGTTAAGGAATGGAATGTTCAGTACTTCAATCCGCAAACTTTAAAACTCAGCGGATACTCGAAAGACGAATTCACATCACTTGCTTTAGATGACCTTATTCATCCGGAAGATTTGAAATTAGTGAAAGAACGGCATAAAAAGAGGATGAAAGGGAAAAATATCGATTCTGTTTATTCTTTCCGGATTATACAAAAAAACAGAACGATCAAATGGGCCGAGATCAAGGCGGTTCCTATTCCCTGGGAAGATGATGTTGCTGTGCTTATCTTTTTGGCTGATATTACTTTGCGAAAAGAGACAGAGGACGCTCTTAAGAAAAGTGAGCAGACCTTCAGAGAAGTGGTAGAGAGGGCCACGGATGGAATAGGGGTTATCCAGGGGAAGAGGTTCATGTATATTAATGAAAAACTCACGGAAATGCATGAATGTACCGCCGAAGACATGCTGGGAGATTATTTTTTTAATTATGTCTCTCAAGAAGAGAAGGAAAAAGTGATAGACAGAAACGCAAGACGAATGAAAGGAGAGCCGGTCCCGGCAATATATCAGTCGGAAATCATAACCAAAAAAGGAAAGAAAAAGCCAGTTGAATTCAATGCTGGAATGGTGACATATAAAGGAAAACCGGCCAACCTGGTTATTGTCCGGGATATTTCTGAAAGAAAAAAAGCAGAAGATGTTCTGAGGAATTTCTTAAAGGAAAAAGATGTCCTTCTCAGAGAAATACATCACAGGGTTAAAAACAATATGCAGATTATGTCCAGCCTGCTTCGGCTGCAAGCGGCCGGTGCTGACGATGAGCGGGTCAAAAAAATCCTGCAGACAAGCCGGGCCCGTATATACACAATGGCTTTAATACATGAAAAGCTTTATCAGTCCAAAGATTTGGCCAGTATTGATATGGGGCGGTATATCAAGGTTTTTGTTCCTCATCTATTTCATACCTATGAAGTAAAAGCCGGTAAAGTCTCCTTAAATATGAAATGTGACAATGTGGAACTGGATATCACCCAGGCTATTCCGTGCGGGCTGATCATCAATGAACTGGTTTCCAATTCGATCAAGCATGGATTTCCCGGAGGCCGGAAGGGAGAAATTTCTATCGGACTCTGTAAAGACCGGGAAAAGATCATTTTTACGGTTAAAGACAATGGGACCGGATTACCTCCGGATTTTAATATTCGTAAATGTAAAACCATGGGCTTCCAGGTGATCAATGACCTGGTTGCTCAATTAAAAGCGGACATGAATTACAAGCAGAATAACGGTATCGAATTTGAGATTTCCTTTAACCGCAGCCGGCGTCCTTAAAATTCAAATCCGATTCCGATGCCGCCTTTGAGACCGCCGAGATCGATCTCAAAATCAGCGGGCTGGGTTTTGCAGATACTGTAGCTGCCTTTAATATCAAAAAACAGCGAGCTGACCACATTGACCCGCACCCCTGCTTGAATAATATACCCCAGCTCTCCTCCATCTACCGAGCCGATAGGGTTCTCTTCCTTGTACTGGAAATAACCGACCCCAAAACCGGCATACGGATGAAATTGCTGATTGGGAAGCTCAAACATCAGTCCGCCGTATATAGGGAAGATTTGAAGTTCGGTATCTTCACCGGTAAAGGTCAATTCGCCGGTCTGGGAGTAGAAATCCGCTCCCGCCCAAAGGCTGACCCAATCCATGATCCGGATACCGATTTCGCCTCCGTATGCCATGCCGCTGCCGTAGATGTCTTTAAAGATATCTTCTGATGGTTGGAAATAATGAACCAGTCCTTCAATTCGAAAACTTCCGGCCTGAGCCTGCAAAAGGGGTGCCGTCATTAACAAAATTACCGCTGAAATCAAAATATATTTTTTCATTGTTATTTCTCCTCTTTATTGAATGGTCAGATAAACCGGTCGGCCTTCTCTGCCGCCGGCTGTCACCGCGGCTAAGGCATAACGGTATGATGTGTTTTTATCTACATCCCGGTGCCAATATTCGAAGGTCTCGGCATCGAGTTCCACCAAAAGGCTTTGCTGGCTTCCATCCATTTGATATATTCTATATTTGGCGATATTAATACCCTGGTTTGCCGGATTGGATTCCCATTTGAGTACATTGATATATTCACCCTGGAAAAGGGACCGGTTAAGGATTTGTTCGATGCCGGCATTGGCAGGCGCTTGAATCAGCCGGAATTTGGCATGCACGGATTTATCTTTATTCATGACAACAGTTTCGGGGTTTTTTGCTCCGGAGAGGTCACCGCTCCAGCCATTGAAGATATAGGTATTGTTTGGAATGGCTCTAATTTTTACTGATGAATTATAGTCATATGAATGTGTCCCCGGCGCTGGATCGGTGGTCCCGCCCTGCGCTGCGGTTATGGTGAGCTGCTGCTGCGGATATCCGGTAAATGCCTTGAGGCAGACATTGGTATGGGCATAGGCGCCGCCCCATCCGGTGTGAATATCTGTCCAGGAGCTGCCGTTGGAGCTGACAAAACTTTCTCCCGCCCCGGCCCGGGCGCTGCTGCTGTATCCGGAAATTGGATATTCCACGGGAATGGGATAGGAATAATTATTGGTAGTGAGTTTGACGACCACAGAAAATCGTTTATTCTTGGAAAGGCTTATCCCCCTGTTAAATTCGACCGTATAATAGCCCGGTGCATCGATTCGTCCGGAACTCTTGTAAACCCGGGTGCCGCTGCGGGGATTCGTGGAATTGACATCCTTATAAACATGAATTTCGTATGAGTTTCGCGTGGAAGCCGTATAAAAGCTTACGGCACTCAGGGGTACATTGGATTCTGACGTGAAAATATTGGCGAACCAGGCCGTATCTGTACCGTAGCCGAAAGAATTGACCCAGCCTAACTCATCATATTGATAGATATCAGCATAATTGGTTTTGTCTTCGGCTGAAACGACAGCGCTGTAGCTGCGGCGGCCGAAATAAGTATCATAGTATGAAGCATAGAGATATCCATCTTCACCCCAGTTGTCTCCCCAACTGTTTTTTACGATAAAAGCCCCGTTTCCGGGAGGTGCGGTATTGAAATTGTTTTTGCTGTAATTATCATCCCACCCAACGATTGTTACGGCATGGCCTCCGGTTTTTGAGCTTTTATTATAGTAACCTTTTGTCGATGCGTTATAGCAGGATGTATCCCAATACATGGATGTATAAACTGCCCCGTAAGTCATGACGGCTCTTTTAATATCGTTGTTATCCATGTTGCTGGACCGGGTTGGAATGAACATAACATTCTGGACATGTTTTTTCACCGGAGCGAGATCAATTGAATTATATTCATAAGGATCATCGATTTCATTGGCCGGGCCGTCCCACCGGGCAAGATAAGCCGTGGACATATAAATATGACCTCCGCCGCAAGGTCCGTAATCAAAATTGTGGTGCTGAATCATATTCTGTTCTGAAAAGTCCCAAACAACTCCATTCATGAGATAGGATTCAAGCGAGCCGTAGGTTCCGAATGCCCAGCAGGACCCGCAGCCGCCCTGGTCTTTGACAGGGCTGACCTTGTTTTTTAACCTCAGGTCATAGGATGCAGGAGGGGTCCAGGCAATTTCGGTTTTAGGCAGATATTGCTGGTAAGACGGATCATGCGGACTGGGCCATGCACCCAAAGCGTAACCCTCATCTGTGAAACGTGAAAGGATTGGATGCCCTGGGTCTTGCTGCACCTGAATAAATTCCTCATTCAGAGGCGCCATTCGCGGAAACGGTTCATCATTGGAAAGAATCCCGGATACCATGAATAAACCGGTCCCAAAAGTAAATACCAGGAACATCAAAAGCCCGAATTTTAGTCTTTTCATTTTATTCCCCTGAATTTATATTTTTCCTATTATATGTCATTGCTTGCGCAAAAAAGTCAAGGAGATTTTTAAAAGCCCGCTTTTGAGAGTCGTATTTTATTTTATCCGGAAATATTGTTATCCTATCAGATTAACCTGGAACAGCCGTAATGCAGCGATTCAATCTGATGCAGACAGAGCACCAGGCTTATTCAACGGCGAGGTGATGCATGGATCAAATTATTGTTTTTTCCACACTTTTGCTGGCACTGGGCCTATTCGCCTGGGGGCGTCTCCGGCATGACTTTGTTGCGCTGATCGCGCTTTTTGTGCTGGTGGCGGCTGGGGTTGTTTCCCCGGACAAAGCCTTTTCCGGATTCGGCCATCCGGCCGTGATCACGGTGGCGGCAGTGCTGATTATCGGCAAGGCGCTGGAGTTTTCCGGTTTGATCGAAGTGCTTGGGAAATGGGTAATGAAGGTCGGTGAAAGGCAGATCCTGCAGATCATGGCCGTGTCCGTCCTGGTAGCTGCAGCCTCGGCCTTTATGAACAACGTGGGTGCGGTTGCCGTTATGATGCCCATCGCTCTCCATATGGCGCGGAAGAGCGGAAAGTCTCCCTCCTATTATCTCATGCCGCTTTCTTTTGCTTCTCTTCTGGGCGGCATGGTTACGTTAATTGGAACTCCTCCCAATATCATCATCGCCACCTTCCGGGCCGATGCAATGGGTGAAGCCTTTGGTATGTTCGATTATTCTCCGGTCGGTATCGGCATAGCTGTGGTTGGGGTTTTATTTGTGACCCTGGTTGGTTGGCGTTTTCTTCCCAAACGCACGGCTGAAAAAACAGAAAAAGACCTTTTTGAAATCGATGAGTATATCACTGAAGTGAAAGTGACAAAGGATTCCAAGCTGAAAGGAGTATGCCTCGGGGATCTTGAAAAAACATCAAAAGCGGAAGTCCAGATTTTAGGCCTGGTCCGCATGAAAAAGCGAATTCATGCACCGGATAAGAGTGAAGAATTAAAGACCGGGGACATCATTATTTTGGAGACCGATGCCGATGAGCTGAAGACGTTTTTAAATGATACCGGACTGGAACTGGTGGGCGGCAAACAATTCCGGAAAGACGCGGCCGGATCCAATAATATAAAGATCAGTGAGGTCATTGTTGTCGCGGATTCTCCCCTTATCGGGCAGACAGCTTCCAGCATGAAAATGCGGACCCGTTACGGGGTTAATTTACTGGCTGTAGCGCGGCGCGGGAAGAAACTGCGCAAAAGGCTTGACCATATTGCCTTCCAGGCCGGAGACGTGCTTTTGCTGCAGGGCCGGACGCATATGATCGACGATATTATCCCAGCCATCGGATCTCTTCCTCTTGCCAGGAGGGGGCTTCGCATCGGCTATCAAAAAAAGATAAGCTTGAGCCTTGGTATTTTTGTCTCTGCCGTCATCCTGGTGGTCACCGGACTTTTGCCGGTCCAGATGGCTTTTACCATGGCTGCAGTCGCTCTGGTCTTATCCGGAGTTCTTCCTATTAAAGAGATGTATACAGGAGTGGACTGGCCGGTGATTGTTCTCTTGGGGGCTATGATCCCTGTGGGCGAGGCTATGGAAACATCGGGCGGGGCTGAATTTATTGCCAGCCGGATTTTTAGCCTGGGAGAACAGTTTCCCTTTTGGGCAATGGTTACTTTAATCCTGATTGCAACCATGTTTCTGTCGGACATCATCAATAATGCAGCGACCGTGGTGCTGATGGCCCCGGTAGGCATCAGCTTGGCCCAGGGGATGGGGGTATCCATCGATCCGTTTCTCATGGCCATAGCTGTGGGAGGGTCCTGTGCATTTTTAACTCCGATCGGACATCAGTCAAATACCCTGGTCATGGGACCGGGAGGATACAGGTTCAGTGATTACTGGCGTATGGGACTGCCCCTGGAAATCCTGATCGTTTTGATCGGCGTTCCCTTGATACTGTTTTTCTGGCCGGCTTAAGGCGGACCGAATCTCACCGCATCTGCTTTGCTGCAGGGAATTCGCAGTGCGAAACTATTGGTACATTGGTATTGCAAACCGGTTTGTATTGATTTTTTGGGGCACCTGGTGGTATCAATGAGACAGGCTGGAGACAATTAAAATGAAGCTGGAAGAGTTAGGATGGAATGAATTTTTCAGCGAATATTTTCATGTGCACACTGAAGAGGATGCTTTTCCTGCCAGAGTGATCGCTGCTGACCGGGATCTTTGGCATGTTGATTCTGAAAGAGGTGAACTGTCAGTGAGGGTTACAGGAAAATTTCGCCACCAGGCAGCGGCGCCTGAAGATTTTCCGGTAGTCGGTGATTGGGTCTTAATGGGGTCGCCATCGGAGCGGACTGAGCCGGTTGGCCAAGAACAAGCGTGACCGGTAGAATTTCATGTTAACGGTAACTAAAGCAGAAGGGGAGAGGTTTAATTCAATGATGCAGGATGTGTTTAGCATATAGCCGGAGATGCTTTGGAAAGGAGATGGATACATGAAACGCAAATATTTTTTTTTCTTAGTTTCCTTGATGATTATGTCAGGTCTCATTTTTCCTCAGAATGAGAGCATAGAGTTAAAACTTGTAGAGTATATGAATCATGCGGAAAGGGCCGGTTTTTCCGGCTCTGTTCTGGTGGCCGCAGATAATAAAATTATTATGGAAGCCGGATACGGCTTTGTGAATAAGGAAAAAGATATTGCTTTTACCAAGGAAACGGTCTCCTCCATTGGTTCCATAACAAAGCAATTTACCGGGGCCGGAATTTTAAAATTGCAGATGATGGGAAAACTCGATGTCAATGATCCAATCACTAAGTACTTTCAAAATGTCCCTGAGGATAAAAAAGAAATCACCATTCATCATCTTTTAACGCATACTGCCGGATTGCCCGGCGCGATAGGGCATGATTTTGACCCTGTTAACAGGGATGATTTTATTCAGCTCGTCCATCATACCGAATTGAGGCGTCAGCCCGGCACTTTGTATGAGTACTCCAATGTCGGATACAGCGTGCTGGGCATCATTATTGAACTGGTTTCAGGGCAGTCCTATGAGGAATTTCTGCATGAATATTTATTCAAACCGGCAGGTATGCACAATACCGGGTATTTGATACCTAAATGGGACAAGGCTGTGCTGGCCCACGGCTACCGGCGCGGAGATGATTGGGGTACTCTGCTGGATCATCCTTGGCTGGATGACGGTCCCGGGTGGCACCTCAGAGGAAACGGCGGGATTCTCTCAACCGTCGGTGATATGTATAAATGGCATAAAGCCCTGGAAAGAAATAGTATTCTAGGAGAGGAAGAGAAAAAGCTTTATTATCAACCGCATGTTCGGGAGAGCGAAGGCGCAGATTCTCATTATGGTTACGGCTGGGCCATATTCAAAACCCCTCGGGATACCAAATTAATCGCTCACAACGGCGGCAATCCCTATTTTTCGGCCGATTTTTTGCGCTATGTAGATGAGGATGTGGTAATTATTGTTCTGGCCAATACCCATGAATACCGGGCCTGGCAGATCAGCGAAGGCTTGGCCAAGGTTGTGTTCGGCTATGCTTATGATTTGCCTGAAAAGCCTCAAGAAATTGAAGTGGAATCCTCATCAAATGAAAGCTGGGGCCTTCCTGACTCCCTAGCCGGACGCGCCTCTGCTGAACTCCTTTCAGTGATTGAAAGTCAGGATATAGAAAAAGCTGAAGCGTTTATTCAGAATAAATTAGCGTCTGATTTTTTAGATCAATTTTCGCTGGAAGAACATCTCAATCAGTTTAGACGGATGCAGGAGGATATGGGTAAAATCGAGCTGACCGGCGCCATGAAAACCGGAGAATTTTCTATCAGGCTGAAAGTGAAATCCAAGTCTTCCGGAAGGATTTTTCAAATCAAGATGGAACTCCAGCCTAAACCGCCGAACAAAATTATTGGATTGGGAGTGGAGGCGCTGTAGCATCGTCACTTGCGGCGAATGAAAATGATTCCATATGTCTTTTCCGGAGTGCAGGCACGGGAATCTTAGGCGAGTGCTTCCGGAGAGACGCGGCCGCCTCATCCGATGATGAAGCCTAAGATCTTCATAGTCTGCATTTGGGGCTTGGGTTAATATGATGTGTTAATTTCTAAGCTATAGTTCGGAGCTTAATACGGGGCGACCCCATTTCCCAGGTCCTGATTGTTTTGATCGGCGTTCCCTTGTTCCTGTTTTTCTGGCCGGCGTAAGGCGGGCCCTGTGTTTTCTTGACACCTCCCCCTGATGGCTTCTATAATATACTTAATTGGGTTATTACTTAGCCTGGATTATTCACGAGTCGAGATTGCCGCAGATGCGAGGCGCAGGGCATGAAGCTGTGGTACTTCACCGCGAATGCCCTGCAACAAAGCAGATGCGGTGAGAGTCGGCCCGCCCAAAGGGTAAAAAAATTGCGATTATAATATAAATGTGCAAATGAAAAACTTTCCATTTGAACTTTCAATAAAAATCATGTTAATCGCTGATAAAAAAGAAATTGCAAAAACATCGCAATTTTTTTATGAATAATTCAGGTTAGAAAATGACTCGTTAGGATCATGCTGATGCCTGCGAAGCAGGCCGTAAGGATCTTGAACTGCTTCGTTTCTGTATCCCGGCCTTCGCATTGCCCATACGAGGCACTATGAGATCCCTTTTCACTGAGCTCGATGACATTGAATAAAAGAAGTTTCGTCGTTTGCGGCAATCTCGGCCCGTGAATAACTCAGGCTATTTGAATAAAACAAAAATAAACAGGAGTTATCAGCAGACGGAAACTCCCTGTTAGAGAAGGAGGATACATGAAAATCAATATTTTAATGTTAGCATTTATGGTTTTGATCTTATCCGTTGGTTTTTTTGCCTGCGGAGAGAAGGCGGACGAATATCCGGTTGAGGAATCGGTGATTGAGGAGATCGATCCCGCCGTTCAATTGGAAGGCAAAAGAGTAGCCGTCCTTATCGCAGAAGGATTCCATGATAGGGAAACGCTTGAGCCCAAGTCTTTTCTGGAAGAGCACGGCGCTGAGGTGGTTGTGCTCGGTCCGGCCCCAGGCGATGTTACGGCATACAACAGCGACCAGGTCGTTAACATTGAGAAAGCCGTGGAAGAAGCGGACATTACGGAATTCGATGCTCTGATTCTTCCGGGAGGAGAAGGGCCTGCAGTTTTGAGAGAACATGAGGCTGCTGTGAATTTTGCCGGAGCTTTTCTGGAATCCGGAAAGCCCGTTGCCGCAATCTGCCATGGCTCGCAGACACTCATTACAGCCGGTGTTGTCGAAGGCCGCAGAATGACCTGTGTGTCTTCAGTCGCCGAAGAAGTACGGGAAGCCGGCGGATTATATTTTGATGAACCGGTGGTTGTAGACGGAAACCTGATCACCTCGCGGGTTCCCGGTGATCTCGCTGCATTCAATGAAGCAATCCTTAATGCATTGAAGTAATAAAAAAGAATCAAAAACGGGGCTTCGCCTTATTTGGGTGTTTTAAAATGCCCCCCATCACACGGTTTAGACTGAGGTGGTTCGACGGACCGAATACGTTATGCTATACTTAAATCACCTATTCTCGAAACACGTGAATAAATCCTTTTTTATATCATCTTGTTTTGAGATGAAATCCATTAAGGAGAGTTTTGTGAATTTTACGAAAAAATTTATGATTCAATTTTTATTTGTGTCTGTTTTTATTTTCAGTTTTTCTCTTTTCTGTAAAGGTAACGGGCAGGAAACCATGGAATCGCAGCCGCAAGAGAAGGAAGTTGTCGCAACTATTGACGGTGATGAAATATATCTGAGTGAGTTGAATCAGATGATCAATTTGCAGCAGATAATGATACAAATACAGCAGCAAAATCCCCAGTTTGTCCGTTTTTTCTATACTTCACCGGAAGGACAGGATTTTTTAGATGCCTTTCAAAAAAATCAATTGAAAGATTTGATTGCCAGAAAATTACTGGAAAGAGAAGTTGAAAGAGAAAATATTAATTTAACCGATGAAGATAAAGAGGAATATTTTAGCGAACAGATCGATATGATCAAGCAGCAGCAGAATATGACTGAAGAAGATTTATTAAGCGCTCTCAAGCAGCAGGGCATCGAATCCATGGAACAGTTCAAGCAAGTATTTCTGGAACAGCAAGGGGAAAGCTTGCGTGTCCATAAATTGATCGAGGAAGTGATCGTTGAAAAAGTAAATGTAACAGATGAAGAAGCCAAAGAATTGTATGACCAGGGTCAATATCAGATGGAATTCGACGAGGTCAAAGATCAAATTAAACGGGAGTTGGCGCAGCAGCAGTATATCGACCAGTTGAGAGACAAAGCGAATATTGAAATTTTGCTGTAACCATGATTTGTTATTTTTATTCTGGATAAATAATACTTTTTATTTTTAGATTTGTTCAATTTTGTTACGACGATGGCGACTTAATTTAGTGAGGGCGGATGTGTAACAAACGATGATTTTTGATAGCATAAAGATCATTAAACAAATCGGCATGTCGTACAATCCATTAATAATATCGGGAGTTTTTAAATGAGGAACAGATTTTTTATTTATCCAGCCTTGCTTATTTTTCTTTTAGCCGCAGCCACTATTAGCTGCGATCGCGGCGTGAGTCCTATGTCATCTGAGCTTCCTCAAAGCGGAGAATCACAGGGCGCGGTCATTGCAGGAACGATTACTTCCGGAAACTCCGGATTTTCAAATTTCAGCTCCATTCAAGTTGGTATTAAAGGAACGAATTTCATAACAAATCCCAATGATTCGGGTGAATTCAGTCTAAATAACGTGCCTGCAGGTGATGTTACTCTGGAAGTAATTATCCAAACAACAGCATCTGATATAAACATTGAAAATGTCAAAAAGAATAACCTTGTTGAAGTGGTGATTGAAGTTAAAACCGGCAATACAACCACCCTGGTGCAGGTGCGGAAATCTAATGATAATGGCGATGAAAATGAAGAATTAGCTCTTGCACTTGAAGTCCATCCTCAAAGATGGAACACAGATTGGGCTGAAGATAAAGGTTTCAGCCAAGATGAAGTCATAGCCAAAATCGGCGGTGTAGGATTTGACAGGATTGATTTTGATACCCTGCTGATGACAGGACCGGAAGGTGATGAAATTGAGCCCTACGGATACGACTTAGGCGGTCGTTATTTTATTGCTAAATTTTACCAGTACGAAGCCATCAGCATCATTCCAGAACCCGAAAGGGGAGATGTACACACTATCCAAATTACCGGGATGACTGAGGAAGGCGAGGCTTTTGATTTGACAGCGGGCATCACGATAGTCGGCGAAAAGCCGTTGGGTGAATTTTCTGTTGAAATCCATCCGGATAAATGGAATACGGCTTGGGAAAACAGCGAAGGTTATATCCAAGTTATGTTCCGCGGCGAAGGGTTTGATGATATTATCTCTTCTTCGTTAAAAATGAGCGGTCCGGCTGGAGATCCCGTCTTCCCGGATAATACCCATTTGAATGACAATCATTTTCACGCCAAATTCAAGCAAAAGGAAGCCATCAGCCTAATCCCGTCTGATGCAGAAAGAGGGGATTCCTTTACTGTAACTTTATCAGGAGAATTTGCAGACGGTGAGACTTTCTCGCTCGATTACATAATAACAATCGTTCACTAAATAGCTTTGCCGGGGTCGCACCATATGTGTCCCTTTCATGGTGCGTCCCCATTAACCCCGAATTAACCCCGAATGGGGTCAGACCCCATGAATGTCCATGAATGCTTTTTATATATTTCCGGGCTGCAGCAGGATTTTCGCATCCAATGACGATCACCAAATACTTTCCCCGGTTTGTTAATGAGATGAGCTTTTCTGTATCATCCTGCATGTGAAATATTCCATCCTGTTCATCATAATTACTGTAGCGGGACATGGCTTTGAATTTAAATGTTGATTTTGTGTATCTTTTTGAAGCGGCTGTCTCATCCGGATAGGCGAGAATGAAAATCATCTTTTCCTTATGATATTCTCCGCTTACTCCAATAGTGAATTGGAAAATGTCTTCATCCGAGAACGGGTAGCGATTATACAGTCCGAGAGGGCCTTTGTAGTAAGTCAAGCTGCCGTCAATAAAATTTTTCTCCGGCAGAAGATCAACAAGGGGCGGCTTTTTGTTTTCCGCATCAGATGGAATTCGGCCTGCGACAGCCTGAGCTAAGACTTTAACCCCCCGGCTGGTTTCCGCGTCTTCTTCAAATCCGGTGATGGTAACCAGGAAGCGGCTTTTCCAAAAGTTGATATAGTATCCTTCCGTCCTTCCTTGGTTTCCGATATCCACTTTTTCCCCTGAGGGACTGGCCTGAAAAGTATAGATGCCGAACGCGCTCTCCGGATTGTCCATCTCATAAATTTCAAGGGATAAGGATTTTTCATTAGCATTGATATAATCCTGAAGAAGCACTTGCTTAAAGCCGTATTCATGATAGATTTCGGCACCGCCGTTGATGTAAAGAAAAAGGTCATCGCCTTGGTATATTTCCGGCTTCCGGTGCCGTGTCCATTCCCCATTCCCGAATTCTTCGGGCGCCAGGGCGGTCAGCCGGTTTTCTGTTTGAGATGCCGTCGAAACAGCTCCAGTCAAGATAATAAAGATCAGGAGCTTACCCATTATTATTGGTTTCTTCATCGGTCGATTCTCCTCTCTTTATATAAGAATCCGTCCCCGGGATTTACTGGATACCAGAAATTAGTCTGGGAGAATTTTTGCGGGCCCTTGAGAATGAAATCCTCTGCATCGGATTCTTTTCCCCGGAAATGCATAGGAAAAACGGCCTGAGGATTAAATTTGCTTATGGCATAAAACTCGGGCTCATAGCTAGGGCTTCCGAAAATGGAAAGAAAGGCCAAATCAACTTGACTTGATTGTCCGGAAAGATAATCAATATTCGCTTTATAAACCGGATTGAGATCTCCCGCCCAGCCGCCGTGATCACCGGAAAAATAAATGGTCAGCCCATCTGCCTCGATCAGAAAAGCGGACTCCGGGATATTGTCGAAATCGTGGTAAATATTAGTTATTTCAATGGGTCCGATTGTCTTGGTTTCACGCTTTTTATCGAAAATATGATGGCCTTTTGCCTCCCGGGCCGGCCAGCCGAAAATATAGGTGATATTTGATATCTGATTCTGCCAGTCAAGAATCTTCGGACTGAAATGATCTCCATGGCTGAGTGAGATGAAAACATAGACATTTTCGTCTTCAAACATTCTGGGGTCGGCAAATCCATCCGGTACATAGTCAAAAATCATCACTGTATTGGTCGTTCTGACAGCCCATCCGGCATGGTATAGATACCAGACCGCGGCTTCGCCCTCTGCGAGCTCGATGTTAGATATTTCATCCAAACCGGGGATATCCCCGGCACTGTAAATAAGCGCAAGAAAAATTACCGGCATTATCCGAATCATATTCATATTTCCACCCTTCTCATATTACTTTGTTTTTAAAGGTGAAGTAAATATCCAGAGTAGTGCAAGGTATAGTTAATGTTATGCAAAGACAAAAAATCTATACCGGATTGCTCGAGCCCTATGAGTATAATGATTGAGCGCCAACCATTTAGAAGACTTGTACGTTTATTTAAATGACTGACGATTGGACTATTTTAAATGCATGAAGCTGCCTTTATCCGGAAATTCCCTTTATTGTTTTTCTTCTTTGCTTTAATGCCCATTTCTCTGCAGGCCGAAGGATACGATGTCCGTTATGCTGTGCTCTTTGACTTAACTCATTCCCAGCAAACCGGTGCGGAAAATCTTTTAAGCGCCCACAAGCTGTTTTTTTCGCTGGAGAAAAAGGCCTTACCGCCGTCTTTGTCAGATGAATCGACCTTCCTAAAGAAAACCGGGGGAGCCGCTTACCGGCTGGCCAAGTTCGTTTTCATGGAAAATGTTTTTAATCATTTAACGTTCGTCCTTCAGCATGAAGTTTTTGGCCACGGCGCCCGTTACCGGGAATTCGGTTATCAAGACATCAGTTATGAAATTCATCCCTTTTTTCCCTGGGGATCCGGCAAAGGCTGGACCTTCCCGCGGGGCGCTCCGCAGAACAGAAGGGTGGCGGTTCATGAGCTGCTCACTGCAGCTGCGGGAGGAATGGAAGCGAGCGCAATTATAGCGAACCGGCTGCAGAGAAATTGGCTTTTACGGGGGACTGTCAGAAATGGGGACGCGATGCTTTACCTCTACGCTGCCAATGACCTGTTGGCTTATATATGGCGCACCAGGTGGAAAATCCGGAGTGAAAAGGGGAATGATGTCCTTAACTGGCTGCGCCGCCTCAACACCTATGAAGGCCATATCTTCCAAGAAGATTATAGGCTGACTTTGGATGATCTATCTAGGCAGTCCCTGGTTAACATATTCAATCCCTTTGAATATTTGGCCCTTTATTCCTGTTTTGTATCATATCTATGGCAAGGAGAAGAGGAAACGAGAATCCCCATGCTCCGCATAGGAGGATTCTCTTTTCTGCCTTCATTCAGATTGGGGCTGACTCCTTTTGGAGCGGAATATATACAGGAAAATTTTATTAAAATAGACGGTCAACTGCATATTGTCCGCCTGCGCGTGGGACAGCCGGCTTTCCACCGGTTTTGGGGCGTGGGATGGGAATGCTTCAATTTGCTGGAATGGGATAATTTTCGATTGGACACCCGGATGTCTTTGTGGAACCAGCCGGAACTCGTACTGGGAGAAACAGACGGTTTGGAGCGTTACAGCGGCTGGGGAGGGGCTGCGCTAATAACCGGAAGCCTGAAGAAAATTGGTCTCTTGGGATTAGGTCTGCTGGTGGAGCTGGGTTATAAGACAACAGGTTACATGGAGAGTGAAAGCCTCCGGCGGGGATTGATTTTCCGGGCCGGCTTGTGCTTTTTCCCAAATAACAAATAAACAAATAATGGGGTCGCACCATGAATACCCGTTTCGCGGTGTGACCCCATTTGTCTTCTTTTATGTTAGGCCCTTTTATTCAGCCGGAGGACCAGAGCTGTTCCCAAAAATAAGATCAAAGTAAAGAAACAAACAGCCGAAAAGGCCATCCACTTATATATTAATCTGTCAATGAGTATGAAGTCTCCTCCCCATTGCCATCCAAATGAGCGGAAAATACTATGAGCGATTTCCTTTCTCAGTTCGTCTCCGGCCTCATGATTGATCATAACGGCGATTCCCTGACCGAGAGCAGGGTTGAAAATATAGGCACAATAGTATCCAGCGCCGTTGGAATACCAATATTGATAGGGATGTCCCAGATTTATCACCTCGCTTGCGGTTTCGGCAGAGACAATCCGGGAGGATTCGCCGCTGTAGGCGTGCATCATCTCGATCAAAATTTTCGCGAGTTCCGCGGGCGTGGTCCATAATCCCATGGCAGCTTGAGTGGGGTACACTTCCGAATATCCGTCAATCGGTCCGTTTTCATTATGTCCAATGCAGGCTTTTTGCCGGTATTTTTCCGGCAGCGGCTGTTTATAGCTCGAATTTTCAAGGCCTAATGGTGAAAAAAGCAAATCGCTGGCAATTTGGGGGAACGGCTTTCCCGCCATGTCCTGCAAAAGCTTTTCTAAAACGATGTAGCTGACTACCCAGTAATTTTGGCCCCGTTTAAACTGTCCCGGTTCGCGCACAATCCGGACCACCGGTGTTTTGGCGGGCGGCAGGCCCTCCAAAATCTGGTAGAGACTCGGAATTTCCCCTCCCCGGGGATAGCCCGCCATATAGAAACTATTGAATCCGGCGGTGTTGAATTTGAGCAGATGCTCCAGCGTAACAGCTTGCTTTTCGGTCCATTGGTTCTCCGGGATTTTCCAGTTCTTTAAATAATGATTAATGTCTTCATGCAGGGGGAGGAGGCCTCTTTCGACAAAGTTAAGGGCGAGAAAGCGGGAGACCTGGCTGCTGACGCCCATTGCCCGGAACATCGTTTTGTCTGTGATACGGGAATCAGTCCCGGCTTTCTTTATTCCGTATCCCCGGCTAAAACTGACTTTATCATCCTCGATGACAGTCACGCTTACACCCAGTATTTGGTAACGGTCCATTTGCTCATATATTGTTCTCTTTTTCCAAGGGAGAATTCCAGCGGAGTCGGGAAGCCCCATCTCAGCTTGCTGAATTTTCTCTTCCAGGCTCTTTTGCGAGCGGGAAGAAACGCATCCATAACTAAGCAGAACGATAAGGACAGCCGTTCCATGCATCAGTCTCGATCTGTTTTTATGTTTCATCTGTTCATCTCCTTATCTGATCTGCGACACCTGTTTGCTGAATAGGAATATCAATACTCCGTTAAGCAGGAAACCGATAACCGTCACACTTAAAATAAAAAGCGGATCTTTAAACAGCTGCGTCAGTATATTGTTTTCCTGTTTCAGCGCAAAGATAATCATCATTAAATGCATAAAGGCAAACAAATTAAAAAAACCGGGAATCAAGAAATTAAGGCTGCCGGCAAGGATCTTATCCGCCGGCGGATTGGCTCCCCTGTTTTTGATCCGCATAACCACATCCCGCCAGAAGGAAGCCAGAGCAATAGCGATCAAAACACTGCCGCTGGTCAGGACAAGGACCAAACAGAGACCTGGTGTGAGATGAAATTTCGGGCTTATGAGTGAATAAAAAAAGAGCAGGGCTATGAGGAGCAGCCATAGAAATACATCGAGAAGAATACGCACCATGCCGATTGAGCTCAAGCGAATGGGAAGCATCATCAGCTGGCGGTCGCGGTTTTCCCGTGACCAGGATTTTAAAATAAGGTATATGCCCTGAACGGTCAGCATGAAGAGAAGGAAGAAAAAGCTGTGGTCAGCCGGCTGCCGTTGGGATTGTCCGAATAACCACGGACGGGTGATGAAGAAAGTGAAAACGATGGAGGCAATCGAAATCCATACGAGGGTGCCTATCCTGTAGCTAATTTCAGATTTTAGAATTTTCCACATTTTTCCTCCCGGTCTATTCTGTATATACCCGGCGTTTTTCAAATATCCAGATAGAAAGATAAAAGAGACAGAAGCCGGCGGCCAGGAATACGATGGCCCATTCCCATGATTGAAAGATCCCCTTATATAGAAAAGCCAAAAACGTGATGAATTTTCCTCCGCTGTGGGGTTTATCTCCGATCTGGACAATGAGAAACGCGGATAAGGCAATAATGATACCAATGCAAATAAAAAAAATTCGAAACGCCTTATATAAGAATTTTTCTTCTAAAAAACCACGCAGGTCCGGAACCAGAAAAAAGTATATGGCATTGAGGATCATCGTGAATCCTGTCATAGCAAGAATACTGAGCGGTGTTGTTGATGTATCCGGTACGAGGCTGGTAAACATGATAAATAGAATCAGGGACATAAACAGCGTTCCTGACAGCATCATAAAAAAAACAAGAAAACGGGCCAGGCTGATGAGGTGAAGAGAGATGGGAAACATGGAATGAATCCTATCCCTTTTTTCTTTTATCCAGCGCAGCTTTATATTTAAGGGCAGGAAAACACCCACACCGAGAATGAAATAGGCGATCCAGTCCGCTCCCATTCTTTCCTGTCCTAGAAATCCGCTGCCCAGAATAATGAGAAATCCGCCCAGAACTAAAAAGAACAGGAAAAAACCGGCATAGAGGTCCAAATTGTAACGCAGTTCTCCTTTAATCAGCGGCCACATGCTTTCCCTCCTTCATAATAAAGACAGTTATTTCGTCAATGCCCAGCCGGTACTCCCGGATGTCGGAAGCCTGTAATCTTTTAAGATGGCCGATGGTTTTTTCCCGGTTGTAACTCACCACCTGGTGCTGATGACCCTCCTGTTTATGCTGTATGGCTGCGTCAAATACATCTTGAGTTTCCGGCCAATAGAAGGAAATTTTTCTCCACCGGCTTGTAAGCTCCTCTTTGCTGGTTTGCAGGAGGATATCTCCTTCATCCAGGAAACAAAGCTCATCCACCAGCCGGTTGATATCAGCCAGAATATGAGTGGAGTAGAAAATGGTATGCACTCCATCCTGCAGTACTTCGAAGAGCACATCCAAAAGTTCTGCGCGGATAAGAGGGTCCAGACCGGACGTGGGTTCATCCAGCAGCAGCAGCCTGGGAGAATGGGCTAGGGCGGAGATCAACGAAAGTTTCACCCTGTTGCCGGAAGAGAGATCTTTTGCCCGTTTTTCCAGCGGCAGACGGAAGCGTTTGACCAGTTCCAGAACTTTGGCGTCAGACCACTCCGGATAAAAGCGGGATATGAAGTTCAGATTTTTTTCGGCGCTCCACTTCTCATAAAACACATGCTTTTCACCGACATAACCAATATTCAATTTCCAGTCTGTTTTATTGGGATGATTAGGCCGGCCGAAAATTTCGATCCGGCCATTGTCTTTTTTCAAAAGGCCCGCCATACAGTGAATGGTGGTGGTTTTGCCGGCGCCGTTTGGTCCGATATATCCCATGACAATCCCCGGTTCAAGCTCCAGATCCAGAGGTCCTAATTGGAACCCTGGAAATTTTTTTACCAACCCCTGTAACACGAATGCTTTTTTTGCCATATTATTCCTCGCTTTTCAGTATTTGCCGGACAGCCTTTAAAATATCTTCTGAAGATAACCCCTCGTCAGCGGCGATTTTAATCAGTGGTTTCACATTTTCAGTGAAATTTTCAAGGGCCATCCGCTTCTTGTTCTCTTGTTTGATGTCGGAGACAAAGAACCCTTTTCCTCGGCGTGAATGAATAAGTCCTTCTCTTTCCAGGCTTTCATAACCTCTCTGCACAGTGACCACGCTGACATGATAGTCTTTGGCCAATCCCCGGATTGACGGTAATGCGGCCTCCGAAGGCAGTTCGCCGTTTAAAATTTTCGCCCGAATTTGCCGGGCAATCTGGCTTTGCAAAGGTTCGTCGGATAAATCGGTTAAGTTCAGCAGCATTTTAATCCTTTTCTGTCATCTGTTTTCATTGAAACCACTGTACTAATACAATATATACAGTTATTTCAATTTGTCAAGTTTTTTTTCGCGGTGCGGCCCCATTGACATTTTGGGAGGCATGTTCTACCTTGAGGCGAACCTTTTGGTTCAGAGGAGAATGCCTGCATGATAAAAAAAATTTGGTTTTCTCAGATTATCTTGACCTGCATTTTGGCCGCAGCGGCTGTTTTATCCATATCATGTCAAAGCACCGGCTCCAATTCTGTTCCCGGTTCTGAATCCGCGGATGACACCCTGCTCGTATGGTTCGATGAGCCGGCCACACTCTGGACAGAAGCCTTTCCCATCGGCAACGGCCGGCTGGGCGGGATGGTATTCGGCCGCACCCACGAGGAACTCATCCAACTCAATGAAGACACGGTCTGGGCCGGCGGCCCATACAATTCCAACCGGGAAGGCGGTTATGATTCTCTGAATGAGATCCGCCGTTTGGTCTTTGAGGGGAAAGGAAAAGAAGCGGAAAAGCTGTTTGAAGAGACCATGATGGGTAAAAGCTGGGAAACGGCCCGCTATTTACCTTTAGGTGATCTGCGGGTATTATCTCCGGGCCATGTCTTTGCAGACGATTACAGACGGGAACTGCGGCTTGATTCCGGTTTGAGCCGGATCACTTACCAGGTAGACGGCGTGCATTATAAGCGAACCAGTTTCAGCTCCGCTGTAGACCAGGTGCTGGTACATCGCATGGAAGCAGATAAAGACGGAAGCATCAACACGTATTTCCAGCTTAAAGGCCGCAGCAATCCCCGGAGGGATGAGGACGGAGAATGGAGAATCACACCCGAAGGCGAAAATACCCTGATTCTAAGCGGTATTACCCCCAGTTTTGAGCCATCCGGCCAGCGTCTGCCATATGAATGCCGGATCATGGTTATTCCCGAAGGCGGCGAGGTAAGCATTATCCATAAAAGCAATAATCCTTATATTAAAATAACTGGCGCGGATGCAGTCACCGCTCTCATATCAGCGGCAACCGGATATAAAAGCTACAATGATATTTCCGCTGATCCGGCGGAAAGGAACCGCTCTATCTTGACAGCAGCTGCTAACAAGCCGTATACAGAAATTTTAGCTGAGCATGTGGCGGATTTTCGTTCTCTTTTTAACCGTGTGGATTTCCGCTTATCTGAAACGTCCGCAAAAGATATTCCGTCAAATGAACGTTTCAAAATGTTCAGTAAAGGAAACGATCCCAATTTTGCCGCCCTCTTTTTTCAATACGGCCGGTATCTTTTGATAAGTTCGTCCCGCCCGGGGAGCCGTCCGGCCAACCTGCAGGGCCTTTGGAACAAGGACATGAATCCGGCCTGGAACGGCGGCTATACGGTGAATATCAATTTTGAGATGAATTACTGGCCTTCCGACCTGACCAATCTGTCCGAATGCAGGCAGCCCCAGCTTGAGATGATACGCGACATGTCGAAAACCGGCAGCGAGACCGCATGTTTGAACTTCGGGGCTGAGGGCTGGATTTTCAACCTCAATACGGATATATGGCTTGCCAGCGCTCCGATTTACGGCGCGTACTGGGGCAGCTGGCATACGGCAGCGGCCTGGTTCTGTGATGATTTATGGGACCATTACCTCTTTACCGGCGACAGGGAATATTTGGAGGAGTATTATCCCCTGATCCGGGATGCCGTTGTCTTTTTTGATCAAACACTCATCGAACATCCAAAGCATGGCTGGCTGGTGACCAATCCCTCGGGATCACCGGAAAACGGACCCGGCGGGGACCCGGCCTGGATCCGGAATCCGGACGGAACCCGGAACCGCCCGATCGGCATATGCGCCGGCTCGACCTGCGACATCGCTCTCATCCGTGAGCTGTATGATCACTTTGCCGAAGCGTCTAAGATCTTGGGGAAAGACAAGAAACTGCGGGAATCCATGGCGGAAAAAGCAAAGCGCCTTCCGCCTTATCAGATCGGACGCTACGGTCAGCTGCAGGAATGGCTGGAGGACGTGGACAATCCCGACGACCATCACCGCCATGTTTCCCATTTATGGGGCCTGTACCCCGGCACTACCCTGGATCCGCTGCGGACGCCGGAGCTGACCGAAGCCGCCAAAGTCGTCCTGGAACATCGCGGGGATGAGGCCACCGGCTGGTCCATGGCCTGGAAGGTCAATCTCTGGGCCCGGCTGCGCGACGGCAACCGGGCGTATAAACTCCTGCACCGGCAGCTCAAACTGGTCGATTCGCCCACTTACGGCACCGGCCCCGGCGGGACCTATGTCAATTTGATGGACGCCCATCCGCCTTTCCAAATCGACGGGAATCTAGGCGGCACCGCCGGTATCGCCGAGATGCTGCTGCAGTCGCACAACGGCTATCTGGAATTCCTGCCGGCTTTGCCGGATGCCTGGCCGTCAGGGCATATCCACGGACTGATGGCCCGGGGTGTGTTTGATGTCGGGCTGAAATGGAGAGACGGCCGCCTGGTGCAGGCTTCGATTCTTTCTAAAAAAGGGAATCCCTGCACGATTCGATCCGAAGTCCCCATACAAGTTACCAGTGAAGGACAGACCATCGAACTCGAGCCAATCGAGGGCAATCTTTACCGCTTCCCCACTGAGGCGGATAAGCATTATCTAATTCAATGACAAACGGAATCTTAAAAAAGACACTTATCGGCATCATTATCTTTAGTGCCAGCTGGATTTTATGTGTCATATTTTCCTTTGTTCTAGTCATTGTGCTCAGTTTCTTATTGCGGAACCATCCCGCCATGAATCTTGAGATGGGATGGATGGCTGTGATTATTATAGTTCCCCCAGTCCTTGGTACCATCTTGTCGATTCCCCTGTCGGTTTTTATTATCCCAAAAATTATCAAAAAAATTTAGCATTTTGACATTTCCTTGGATTGATTTGATAATACATCCGTTATTTAAACGGAATAAACCATGAACAATAACAAAGAAACCTCTCCCCCCAAACAAATGTATTTGGATCGAGTTGAAAATCTTGTGTCCGAACTTAAGGCCATCAAGCGGATTGAGATTTTTTTATCTTCATTTAAATTGTTGATTGTCGTAACAGGCGTTTTCATCGTTGCTGCAGCCGCCAGAAGTATTACCTGGCTGGGATTTCTCGGATTTGTCCTGCTTTTTGTCGCGGTCGCCGTCATCCATGAGCACTTTATCAAAAAGCGGAATTATGCAGCCGGGTTAAAAACAATCAATGAAAATGAAATAAAAGCTTTGGACGAGAGATTTTTAGATGTGGACGACGGGGAAGGTCTGAGTAACCCCGATCATCCCTACACAGCCGACCTGGATTTGTTCGGAAAGAAGAGCCTTTTCCATTTCATAAACCGGACGGCCACCAGTATTGGCAAAAAAGTCTTGTCCCGCTGGCTGCAGGCCTCTCCAAAGAAAAATCCAGTTGATGAAATCGTCAAGAGGCAGCAGTCCGTTAAAGAATTATCCCAAAAAGTGGATTTCAGGCAGACAATTCAGGCTGAGGGAAGCGGCATTGACGATTCATTGGTCAAGCTGAAATCGTTTAAGGATTTTCTTGAAGAACCGTTTTCCCTTGTTAATAATCGCACACTAATTGCGCTTATATATTTTTTCCCGATATTGACTCTGAGCTTTCTCGTTTTAACTATTTATAATATTTCAGATTTAAATTTAACTATGGCTGCTGATGTACAGCGCATGTTCACGTGGCTTTTTGCTTTACTCCTTCTCTTTATTTTAAATAAGATCATAAACCGGCGGATTGGAAAGCGGGTTCCGGTCGTCTACGGCCTGGCGTCTAAATATTCCCGTATTTTAAGCGCATATGCCCGGATCATCGAAACGATAGAAAATGAAAATTTTTCCTGCTCCAAACTGAATCAACACCAGGAAAAATTAACGCATGCAGGCAAACCGGCCTCAAAGTACATCAGCCGGTTTTCTTCCATCGCGGGGTATTTTAATCTGCGCTTGAGTCCTTTGCTCTATGCCATACTCAACAATCTTCTCTTATGGGATCTGCATTGCCTGCTGCGGTTTGAACGGCTGAAGGCGGAAGCCGGCCAGTCAATTCCGGAATGGTTTTCAGTTATCGGAGAAATCGAAGCCCTGTCCAGCTTTGCCAATACGCATTTTAATAATCCGGATTGGACATTCCCTGAGATATCCCCGAAAAAATATAAACTGGAAGCCGACGAAGCTGCCCATCCTCTGATCCCGCAGCAAGAAAGGATTCCCAACAGTCTGACATTTAAGGAGTCGTTTAAACTGGTCATTGTCACCGGCCCCAATATGGCGGGCAAAACCACATTCTTAAAAACGATCGGGATTAATATTGTTCTGGCTCTGGCCGGCAGTCCGGTCTGTGCACGCAAATTTGTCACTTATCCCTTTCATCTCTACTCGAGTATGAAGCTGAGTGATTCTTTGGATAAGAAACTATCGCTTTTTTACGCGGAATTGCTCCGGCTTAAAATGATCTGTGATGCGATTCTGCGCGGAGAGCCGGTTTTTTATCTCATCGATGAAATGCTGAAAGGCACCAATGCCATGGACAGGCAAAAAGGTTCTATCGCGTTTGTTCATCAGCTGGTCGAAAAAAACTCCAAGGGAATTTTGGCTACGCATGACTTGAAATTAACCCGGCTGGATGAAGAGCATCCTCAAAAAATTCAAAATTATCATTTCGACGGCAATGTTATCGATGACAAACTGATATTCGACTATAAGCTAAAAAGCGGCGTCTGCCAAAGCTCCACTGCCCTCAAGCTTATGCGTAAAATCGGCATCGACATCTAATGGGGTCGGACCACGAAATGGGTTTTCATGGTGCGGCCCCGTCTGGGACCGTCTGGATCATGACATTTTTGCCATTTTTTTATACACTTGAATTATTCATCGTATCCTGGACGATGAAAATGACGCCGATGTCATTCCCGGAGCGCAGCGATGGGAATCTTAGACGGCGCTTGCGCGAGGAGGCAGGGGAGGAGAGATCATGAATATATCATGGAAATATCCGGTTTGTTTTTTATTGATTGCTGCGGTCGGCGTGCTGTTGACGGGCTGTCAACAGCAGGCAAAAGAAACGACTCAAAAAGCCGAGGCGAAGCTGCTGGATATGACCTATCCGTTTAATGAAAACAGCATCTACTGGCCGAACGCTAATCCTTTCCGGCTGAAAAAAGGCGATTGGGGAATCACAACCGCCGGCTATTGGTATGCATCCAATGAATTCAGTGCGGCCGAACACGGCGGCACCCATGCGGATGCACCCATTCATTTCGCTGAAGGCGGCAGGACAATGGAACAGATTCCCCTGGAAGAATGGATCGGACCGGCGGTTAAGATCGATGTGACCGGCCCCTGTGCCCAGGACCGGGATTATCTTTTAACGATCGAAGATATAATAAACTGGGAGCAGAATCACGGCCCTATTCCGGAGCACGCCTGGGTGATCATGTATACCGGGATCGATACAAAATATTATCCGGATAAAGAAAAAGTTCTGGGGACGGCAAAAACCGGCGCAGAGGCCATTCCCGAACTTCATTTTCCCGGATTTTCACCGGAATCGGTCGAATTCTTAACGACCGAACGGAATATCACCGGAATCGCCATCGATACACCCAGCATTGATTATGGTCAGTCCAAGGAATTCAAGGTACATCAAATCCTGTTTGCCGCGGATAAGCTTGCGCTGGAAAATATCGCCAATCTGGACAAGCTGCCTGAATTCGGCACCACCCTTTACGTCATGCCCATGATGATTGAGGATGGAACCGGCGCTCCGGCCCGGGTGTTTGCTGTTTTATAATTGAAGGAGTTTAAATGAAACACAATTTGAAGAAAACCAGACTATATCTTGTATATTTCCTTTTACTATCATTGCCGCTTATTGCCGGGCCCTTAAAGATGTCCTACACGGTTTCCATGGGGGAACCGGCCAGTCATCTCTACCAGGTTGAGCTTGTATGTGAAGGGATCTCGAATGATTTGGTCGATTTCAAGCTGCCAGCCTGGACTCCGGGCTATTACCGGCTGCTTGATTTCGCTGATAATGTAAGAAGCTTCAGTGTTCAGGACCGGGAAGGGCACCCGCTTGCATGGGAAAAAATCGGAAAAAATGTCTGGCGAGTGGTCACAGGCGATATTGAAAACATTAAGCTCCATTACCAAGTCTACGCCGACGGACGCAGTGTTGCGGAAAGCTCCCTGGATGAAAACAAAGGATTTATATCCCCCACCGGCGTCTTTATGTACATCGCCGGGCACCCGGATATATCGGTGACTGTGGCTATCGAACCGTATAAAGATTTCAATGGAATTTCAACCGGACTGGACTCTGTGCACGGGCGGAAAAACACGTTCAGTGCGGAAAATTTTGACATACTCTATGACTGCCCGATTTTTATCGATAATCAGGAAAACACCTCATTCAGTTTAAATGGAGTGCAACACAATATAGCCGTTTATAAACCGGGCAAGTATGACAAGCAGAAGCTGGTTTCCATCCTGAAACGGATGGTCCAGTCTGCCATATCGATCATTGGCGAGATTCCTTATGAACACTATACCTTTATTATGATGGGCCGCGGCATGGGCGGCCTGGAACACTCTAATTCTATGGCGGTCTTTACCCAAATTCCGGAGCTGGAGGAGCCGTCTCAGTATAACAGGTGGCTTAGTTTTATCGCGCATGAATTCTTCCATCTCTATAATGTGAAGCGTATTCGGCCTATTGCTTTGGGGCCGTTCGATTATAGCGGAGAGAACCGCACCTATATGCTGTGGCTGTCCGAAGGCGGAACGGTTTACTACGAATATCTTATCCTCAACCGGGCTGGATTCATGAGCGCGGAGGATGTGCTCGACAGGTATGCCGGGATCATAAAAAAATATGAGGATTCCCCCGGTAATAAAACAATGCCGGTCTCACAGGCCAGCTATGAGACCTGGACGCTGCCTTTTTTCGGCGATGAAAATACGATTTCATACTATGACAAGGGGGCTGGGCTTTGCATGCTGCTGGATTTAAAGATTCGGCATGAAACAGAGAACAAAAAATCGCTGGATGATGTGATGCGGGCACTCTATCAAAAATTCTACAAAGACCGCGGCCGGGGCTTTACCGATGGCGAGTTTAGGCAGGTGTGTGAAGAAACAGCCGGGGCGCCGCTGGATGAATTTTTTGATTATGTCTATACCGCCAAGCCGATAGATTATGATAAATACCTTGGATACGCAGGATTGAAGCTTGAATTGCCCGCTAAAGAAGACGAGGATGCCAAAGCAAAGATAGCGGCAGTACAGAATCCGGACGAACTGCAGCAAAAGATTTTTCAAAGCTGGCTGGAATAAATACATTCCTCTGTCCTAAAAAGAGAAACTGAGTGAATTGTCAGGGCTGCGATAAAAACGGAATAGGCGATGATTTTTATTGACTGGATGTTTTTCGCTTTAAAAGGCGCCTTATTGATTAAATTGAAGAGAAATGTTAATATTATTTTTTAAATTAACGAATGTTAACTTATGGATGTTAATTAACATGCGCATTTAAGGAAATGAATATAATGCAAGACAAAGAATACCTCACCATACCTCAATTAGCGAAGATATTAGGGCTTAGCCGGATTGCTGTTTATCAAAAAGTGAAGAAAGGTGAGATTGAGGCTATACGGATAGGAAAGAATTATGCCATCCCCAAAAAAATTGTAGCGAATATTCTAGGGCATGAATTATCAGATGAAGATAAGAAAGAAATAGATAAGGCAATAAAGAAGACTTTGCGAGAATATGGAGGCGTGCTGGAACGTCTTGGAAAGGAATAATGGAAATCATTCAGGTTATTGAGGTGGAATATATTGCGTTCAGATTAGCAAGAGAAATGCTGGCATTTGATGAACCTATACCTGATTTTTCAACCCGCCGTCCGAATATTCTGGAAAGCTGTTTGGCTGCTCCTTTCCAAAGTTTTTCCAGGAAGTCCCTTTATCCGGGATTTATTTCTAAAGCCAGTATTCTGTTCTATCTGCTAATTAAAAACCATCCCTTTCAAAACGGAAATAAGCGGATAGCCATGACGACTTTATTCGTTTTTTTTTATAAGAATAAAAAATGGATTAAAGTTGATACACAGGAATTATACAATTTCACGGTTTGGGTTGCTCAGAGCCCTCCAAAAGTCAAGAATGAAACTGTAAAAGCGATTGAAAAATTTCTTTCTTCTTATATAGTTGATCTGGAAAAATAATCATATTCCTGAATTGAATTTAGCGTCTTATTTATTCCAGTCACTATCAAATGCTGGAGAATCCGGAACTTTTTATTTTAATGAGACTCTGAAACGAATGCTTAAAAAATTAATCGCGGTTAACATCGATTGAATATACAGGAAGCCGTTTTCTCAATATGCGGCGGTCCTGTTCTCCAAAGCAGAAAGGTCATACTAATATACTAATGGGGTCAGACCCCATCAGGAGGTTTCGTGGTGCGGCCCCTTTTGAAAAACATTCTTGACAATATCCCTAGACCGGGGTATTGATGGATGAGAAAGGAGAGGCATTAAATGGAAATCAGAAAAAAATTATCAGTTCTTTTATTCATACTTTTACTTCTTGCATCAATCACTTCCGCAGCCGCCGCAGAAGCACCGCAAAATGCGGATAAAGTCTATATCAACGGCAATATTTACACTGTAGATGAAGCATTCAGTTCAGCATCCGCCATGGCGGTAAAAGACGGCAAGTTCATCTATGTGGGCGATGATGCCGGGGCCGAAGCGTATATCGGCCCAATGACCTATGTCTTTGATCTTGAAGGCAAGACGGTCATTCCCGGCCTGCATGACGCCCATGTCCACATCCGGTACGGTGAACGGGAGCTTTATCCGCGGATTCCGGATATCCGCCCGGGAATCGGCGAATGGGCATCGGTCGAGCGGATGCAGCAAGTGATCAAACGCTGCCTGGCGACCGGCGAAGGCATGCGGCCCGGCCCGGAGCCGCGCTGGCTGGTGCTGAGCGGCTGGATGTCGGATGTCTGGGATCCGCCGATTTTCCGCAAGGAGCTTATTGATGAAGTCGCGCCGGATAATCCCGTATATATCAGCCGTTATACTCACGGCAGCGGGGCCAACAGCAAAGCGCTGGAGCTGGCCGGCATTACCAGCGAAACCCCGGATCCGCCTGGAGGACACATAAAGAAGGGCGAAAACGGAGAGCCCACAGGAGAATTCGTGGAGAGGGCGCCTGTTCAGCTGACCAAACTGATCCCGCCGCTTCCGCCTATGACCGATTATGAAATAAGCCGCAATCTGGTCGAAGGCACGCAGCTCGCCATCGCCAGCGGGCTTACGACCATCCATGGCGCCAGCATGACTGGTTATGACGAAATTCAGAGACGGATGAAGCTGTACGACGTGGGACTTCTCCGGATCAGGATAAACGAGATGGTCCGCGAGGAAGCAGCCAAAAAGCTGGGACAGCCCTTGAATCATCAAAACAAATACTTCATCCGCTCCGTAAAGGCCTTTGCCGACGGCGCATTAGGCTCACGCGGAGCCCTCTTTCTTGAGGAATACAGCGATTATCCCGGCTACCGCGGTGAGGGCCGGCAAAGCGAAGACGAAATCGCTGAATCCGCGACCGAACTGCTGAAGCTGGGATTCAATATGCGGATACACTGTATCGGCGACGCGGCCAACCGCATCGCTATTAACGCTTACGAGCGGGCGCTTAAAGCAACCGGAATAGACGGCAAAAAAGCCCGGTTCGCGCTGGAGCACTGCCAGATGCTGACTCCGGAGGATATCCCCAGGCTGGCCGAGCTGGGCATTGTCGCTTCCATGCAGCCCCTTCATGCCACCGAAGATATGAATTTTGCGGAAGCCCGGATGGGAAAAGAACGGCTCAAGTATGCCTATATCTGGAGCGATTTGCTGGATCTCGGCGTTGTGGTGGCGACCGGCACCGATTATTCCGTATCCCCCTACAATCCTTTCTATACCCTGCATGCCGCTGTCACCCGGCAGGACCGGAACAACAATCCCCCCGGAGGCTGGATTCCCGAGCAGGCCATGACCCGGGAGGAAGCCCTGCGGGCGGCCACCATGGGCGGGGCTTATACGATGTTCGCCGAAGACACCTTGGGATCGATTGAAGTGGGCAAACTGGCCGATTTTGTGGCCATCCCCGTCGACTACATGACCGTTCCGGCTGAGGATATCTGGAAAATAAAACCAGATATGACCGTTATCGGCGGCGAGACTGTTTATACCAGGCCGGTGGAGGCAGGGAAATAAAAAAACTGACATGTCATCCTGAGCGAAGCGAAGGATCTCAATGGTCCTCGTCTGCAGAATCGATACCGGACAGCCCTGAAACTTCAGGAAGAAATCGAAAAAATCGCTGATAAATATAAACTCAAGGCTGTTTTTTTACAAACGGGATGACTTCCGCATTGTCTTTGAGTTTATCCCTGGTTCGCCCCCGCATGAGCGGAATAATGCCGATGCCTGAGATGGTCAACCCTAAGACCCGCCGAATAAGAATAAATATCACCCCTAAACCGGCCGGTATGCTCAATATTTTAAAGACAGTGACAAAGGTGATCTCATAAATACCCACAGAGCCGGGAATGGCCGGCAACGTGAAAGCCAGGTTGCTTAAAGCTAGAATAAGCAGGCTTTCAGCATAAGAGATTCCCTTGATCCCTACCGCCAGCAGGGTCACGTAATATTCAAAGGCCCAGAAAAAAAATTGCAAGATATACAGCAGAAAGACTTGGGAAAATATCTTTTTATGGATCCGGTAAAAATCGGAGATCAACACATCGGATTCCTGAATTTTCACCCTGTCATTCACTATTTTTTTTGGCCGGATCTTGAATTTTTTCATCAGATCCAGCAGCCAGATAAAAAACCCTTTCCGCTGCTGCCGGTATAAGAAGGCAACGAAAACCGCAAGAAAAGCAGCAACAGCTAAAAACGTCAGCTTTAGTCCAGTGTGCATTTTAAAAACAAAAACAGCTGTAATCACTCCGATGACGATGAGTCCAATAGTGGCCAGAAGTTCTGTGGTTTTATCCACGACAACAGAAGCAAAAGCTTTGCGGCGGCTTGTATTCTCCAAAATCAGAGCACGGACTGCCTCAGCTCCAACTTTTGGCTGAGGAGAGAAAAAGCCGACAGTATAGCCGATCAATCTGGCCTTGAACAAGGTCCAGTAAGGTGTACTGATGCCGTATCTGCGGCATATCAAACCCCAGTTCATTGTCCGCAGATTTAAATATAAAAATCGCAGAAAAAACAACAGAACCCAATTATACCAAGCGATGCCCTTAAGCAGGATCCAAATTTTTTGCGGGCCCTCACGGATAATGATGTAGACAAAGATGCCCAGGCAGATGACGGCGATGATCCGCATAGTTGTGTTTTTCATATTGCCGCTCTTTGTTATATCAAATTTTCTTGTGAAACACCCGAAGAATTGTGATAATCCCTTGGGACGACATTAAATCAAAGAATTTTTGTCCTCTGCGGCAATCCCGCCCTGTGAATAATCCAGGCTGGAATGCACTTATACAAACTAAGTACATAAAAAGCAAGCAGGTTATGAGATTATAGTGTCGCAGGGCAATCCAGCCAATGGGGTCAGAAAATGTCCCGGCAGGGTTATCCTGATGCCTGCGAAGCCAGCCGCAAGGTGCTGGTTTTGTTTCGCCGAATAGAGCGTTTAATACTTAATGGAGCAGCCGTAAGGTTTGGTCACGGCGATCTCGATTTCTTTTCCATCCAGGAGAGCATTCAGAGCGAGTTCAGCATAATGTGTCCGTTCAGCTTTTATTTTTTGCCCGCGGGGATCGTCATCCAGTCCGCCGTTGTAGGCAAGCTTGCCGTCGGTGCCGATAATGATGATATGCGGTGTGGTCTTGGCGCCGTACATCTTTCCGACTTTGCCCTCAGGATCCATGAGAAAATGGGTATTGTCTGCATTCCATTCTCCAAAGATCTCCCGTAATTTCTCCGGAGTTTCATAATCGTTGTGCGCGGGATTAGTGGAGTTAATTGTCAGCCATATCACATCATTTTCTGTGAATTTCTGCTGAAGTTCGGGGATCAGTCCATCCTTATATACTCTTTGTACATAAGGACAGTTGGGATTCGTCCATTCCATGACTATAATTTTACCTTCATAGTCGGAAAGTGAATGGGGATTCCCTCCCCAGCAATTCAGGGTAAAACCTGGTGCGGTATCCCCGATGGCTGGAGTTTCAGCATCCTGGACAGCGTCAGCGGATACAAAACCCGCTAATCCGATAACCATCAGCCCAACAAAAATCCGGTTTAATTTAAATGTAAACATAGTCAATCTCCTCTATTGATAATTTTTCGATATAGGTATCGAAATTTCATAGCCTGAAGGCCCTGTAATCAGCAGGCCTCGTATTTCTGAAAGCACGGAGTTTTTGCCGGATGGCGTAAGCTCCAGATGGATTTTTTCTCCGGTAAAACCGGTTTTGTTCTGCTTGATAACATAATCAGCTAAGGGGTAAGGATAAAATTCCTTAATTTGAGATATAGCTTCTCCCTTAAGGGAAATTTTTATAATCAGATCGCCCCTGTCATTCTGAAGCCTGATATCATGAATAGATACGTCCAATTCATCGGTTGACTGAGGATAGGCTCCTGAATATTTCTGTTTGACGGCCTTTGCCGTTTCTATATCATCAGGGCTTATTTCTGAAAGGGTCGCGGAAACTTCCGAACGGCCTAAAGCACAGCTTTCCCGGCAGACCATCCAGTCTATCATGGCTTTAATATGTAATGATTTTTCCGCTTCAGAATAAAAATCCTCGGGGGTTTCTATTTCACAGAGAAGAAGCAGCTCTCCTGTGAATCCATATGTCACCTGCCCGGATTTAATAAATTTTTCCGGTACAGGGAAAATCATGTCTCCTGCTTTAAAGCCGTCTGGAAGATCCCATGTGATTTCCGGCGGCATGCCTGAATCACCGGGATTGATCCAGTAGAGGTGCCAATCCGGTATGATGTCAAAGTAAAGGCCCGCTTTTATGGATGATGAAAAATCGGAATCGAATACAAGCAGGCGGGCTTGAACAGGCGGTTCTTCTTCCTGGCTCGAAAGCCGGCAAAAACCGGGGCCGGTACAGCAAAGAAAGAAGAGGACCGATGTAAGAAGCGCAAAAGCTATAAAATATTTCCGTTGATTTTTCATTATCCCGATTCCGTCCGGGATATTATATACTAATTATATAGGGTAAGTAAATATGCAGGTTAGACTTTACAATGAATTTTTATAAAGTGAGTTGTGTTATTTAAGCGCAGCTGCGATGTCGGATGCCCAGGCGGTTATGGCATCCCAATCGCGGAAGTCCCCAATAGGGGCTTTGACTTTCTTGGTCATCCATTTTTCCATGGAACTGAGTTTTTGTGGATTCAGGTCTCCATGGAAAACAGCTCTTCCTTTTGGATTGATTCTGTCGATAACCGGCAGCAGTTTTTTGGGAAAGTCCCAGCCCTGCATCAATTCCGCCGCATCTCCTTCTCCGGTCGGACCGCTGGAAAAAATCCAAAACGGCTTTTCCTTAAGAATATCTTCATTGCCCTTCAGAAATTTGGCGGCCTCTTTACGCCAACCTCCGACATACACCGCGCTCCCCAGCACCACCGCCGAATAAGAGGCCGGGCCGGAAACATCGTTGACAGGGAGGACATCAGTTTCTAATCCTTTTTCTTTGAGCACAGCTCCGATTTTTTCCGCTATTTCCGCTGTAGCTCCGTGTTTGGATGCGTAAGTGACTAGAACTTTCTGACTCATGTGATTTTCCTCCTCCTTAAATTCATTGTGTTTAGTTTTGTACTGCCTGGAACCATGACCATTTTATCATGAAATACATCCATCTCGAAGAGGAGATCAGCCTCCGGCTGGAGGATACCATAGCCATCACCGGAACCGGTTACATCAACCTGACGGAAGGCCTTTCCCGCAGCATCGAGGAAGTCGAAGAATTTATGCAGAAAGAATGCATGCTTCAGATTTTAGACCGGCTTAAGCAGCGGCCGTAATCTTAAAGAGCCGTTTTGGGCCCCAAAATGCGTGTTTAGGGATTGACTCATTCCTAAAAATAATGTTATTTTAAGGATTAGCAATCCTGAAAATTGACAAATAAACAGGATTATGGTATTTTTCTTTTAATGAAAATCCCCAGGTTTTACAGCAATTTGGATTCATATCTGAAACCGAATAAGGTGCTGGTTCTTTATGGACCCCGCCAGGTAGGCAAAACAACACTCTTGAATGACTATTTAGATAGAACTGAGCTGAAATACCGGATAGATTTTGGGGAAGACATCCGCATAAGAGAAATTATTGAGTCCCAGGATTTCCAAAAAATCAAAGATTATGCATCCGGGTATGAGCTGCTTGCTATTGATGAAGCCCAGAAGATCCCGGCTGTGGGCAGCGGGCTTAAAATCATAGTTGATCAGATTCCAGGGATTCATGTCATAGCGACTGGTTCGTCATCTTTTGATTTGGCGGGACAAATCGGAGAGCCGCTTACAGGAAGGAAAATCACTTTAACTCTATACCCGGTGTCGCAAATGGAACTCCAAAAGCTGTATAATCCTTTTGAGCTGCGCATAAATCTGGAGAATTATCTTATTTACGGCACATATCCTGAAGTCACTGCGACAGAGGAAAAAAAGGCTAAAACAAGAATTCTGAATGAAATTACATCGTCTTACTTATTGAAGGATATATTGGCGCTGGACAGAGTAAAGAGCTCAAAGATCCTCGTTGATTTATTACGGCTTCTTGCTTTTCAAATAGGAAGCCAAGTCTCTTTAAATGAAATAGGGCAGAAACTGGGAATCGATTATAAAACGGTTTCACGCTACATTGATCTGCTGGAAAAGAATTTTGTTTTATTCACACTGAGAGGTTACAGCCGAAATCTCCGTAACGAAATAAGCAAAAAATCAAAATATTATTTCTTCGATACCGGCATCAGGAATTCATTAATTGCCAATTTGAATCCGCTTGAGCTGCGCAATGACCTCGGGAAGCTATGGGAAAATTTTTTAATCATTGAAAGATTAAAAAAATTATCCTATCAGGAAATTCCCGCCAATTCCTATTTTTGGCGGACCTGGCAGCAAAAGGAAATCGATTACCTGGAAGAAAGGGAAGGCCGGCTTTTTGCCTATGAGTTTAAATGGCAGGGAAAGACCCGTGCCCCCAAGTCGTTCAAAGAAGCTTATCCCAAAGCTGAGTTTCAGGTCATCAACCGGGAAAACTACCTGAATTTCATCATTTGAAATCACTTAGCCTGAACTATTCATAAAAAAATTGCCCCGCAGCATCGAAGAAGTCAGCCAGGTCGCGGGCTGGATTTTATTTTACGACCGACACCCGGATCTGTGAGGGGTACGTACTGGAATGATAGACTTTGTTATGGGCTTTGACGGCATGCGTCTCTGTGGTGTTGTCGCCGCCGGTGTTGAGATTGCGTGCGTAGCGGGGGAAATTGCTGCTTGAGACTTCAATGCGGATTTGGTGGCCGGGAGCGAAATAATTACTGGTGTTCATGGTGCTGACCGGGACCTTGTAGACCACGCCTTCTTCCATAAAGACCTCTTTGTCATAGCCTTCGCGGTAGCGGACGCGCTGGATGGTGTCGCAAATATTATAAGCTGTGCCGTCTGGGTAGACATCCACCAGCTTGACAGTAAAATCCGTGTCCTTCGCATCCGATGAGACGTACAGTGTTATTTCCACCGGCCCTGTGACCTCAATCCCTTCTTTGAGCGGTTCGGTCGAGTAAACCAGAACATCATCACGGGCTTCGATTTGGCGCTGGTCAAAAGCGCCGGCTTCATACTTGCTGCCCAGACAGCAGAAGCCGCCGCCGTTCATGGGCACGGGATAGTGGGGATCATAAGTAAAGGCATCCGGCTTGTCTTTCGCCCCTGGCTTGTCCCTAGTCAGAAGCCCGTCGCCGAATACACTGTTGGCTTCCCCTTCGCTGTCAAGATAAAAGGTGACCATCTCGGCGTTTTCCGGAGGCCAGGCCGCGGATGAGCGCCATTCATTAATGCCCATAGTGAAGTACTGGACTTTGGGTGTTTCTTCGGCGACGTCATTGTCTTTTCCCTTAAGCCAGAAGTCGAACCATCTGTTGACAAGCGTATTGGTATGAAATCCGGCATCCTTCATAAGCCGTTCACCGACCATGATATCCTTGCCGCCCCGGCTGAAACCGCAGTGCAGGACCGGAGAAATGACCGTAAATTGATTATTCGCCACGTCCGGATCTTCGGCATTGGCGCGCACATGATTGACCAAGGCCAGGTTGGGACTTATTGAGATATCATACCAGGAGATAAACCATAAGGCCGGGGCTCCGAAACCGGGTGACATGTCTTCATGGAACAGGCCGCCGGTATACCAGTCCGGGTCATTGGGTTTGCGGCGGATCATATCATCATAGATGCTGTCCGGACCGCCTTGCTTTTTTACAATATCCGCCAGCGGCAAATGCCAAAGGGCGTCCGACCATTCCACTTCCGGGATTTCTGCGGCCAGATCATAATATTTCGCTACTTTAACCCGCTCTTCCCGGGTCATGTCCGCTGGAAAGACCGGCCGGTGGGCCGCCGCTTGGATGAAGCCGTAATCATACATCCAGGCGGTCATCAGCATCTGATGGACACCGCCCCGGTAGAAATTGCCCTGCTCATAGTATTCGCCCACTTTGCCGATACCGGCGCCGAATCCCATGGGCACAATCGCCGCCAGCCCGGGCGGGTCTAGAGCCGCCACCGCCATCTGCCATTCGGCTGATGAGGAGCATCCGATAAGACCCACTTTGCCATTTGACCAGGGCTGTTCGGCCAGCCACTCGATGGCATCATAGCCGTCGGTTGTGGGCGCGCCCAAGATCCTCCATTCCCCCTCCGAATAATACCGCCCGCGCTCGTTTTGAACCACATAGGCATAACCGCGGCTGACGTATTCAAGCGCGCGCCCGTAAGAACGGATATTGAGCTCACCGTCTCCCCAGGGATTGAAGTTATAAGGGGTTTTGGACAGAATGACCGGGACCGGTTCATCGGTTTTCGGCCTGTAGATATCCGTAGACAGCCGCACTCCGTCGCGCATCGGCATCATGACTTTCTGCTCGATGACGGCGATTTTTTCAAGCCGTTCGAGAACATTGTCCTGGGCCTGCGCCGGCTGAAAAGGTGATGAAACCATCCCGGCGGCTATCAAGCTGCAAATGATTATGATTGAAACAACAGCAAATCCTTTGGTTTTCATAATAAAAGTTCTCCTTAAGTACTGAATATTATATATCATTTAATAAAAGCATAATACATTATTATCCTGAGGATGACATGGGAGTCATTCATTCGCCGAATTTAATAAAATCCGCTCTCTGCATGGCCTCCATGGCGATGCGGCTGCTGGGTCCGTCGCCCCGGGCGACATTGATGGATACCCGGCCGTCGAGCGCCTGGAACATCTCCGCGATATCCGAGTGGGTGAAACCCGGGCAGAGCAGAATTGACTCGATGCCTTCCTTTTTATAGAAGTCTTTAGCGACTTCCAAGGCCTCTTTCTGGCTTTTCACGATTACGGTGAAAAGCTTATATTTCCCTGTCTCAATCGTGCTCCGGTGTTTGGTGTAGTCTGCATCCGGAGCATGGGCGATAAATAGCGTTGTAAACGGCATAATGACCTCCTCATCGTTGTCTCTAATATGCCTAATTTTGTTGCGATAAACAAGGGAAACTTTTCTTTTCGTATATCATCCTGAGACCTGCGAAGCAGGCCGTGAGGATCTTAGACTGCTTCGCCTGATGAAGCACAATTGTCTCCTCATGCCAGCGCCGTCCAGGATTCCCGCCGTTTCGCTCCGGGAATGACAGACGTCTGTCATTCTGAGGGCTTTGCAGAAGCCCGAAGAATCCCAAGTCGTCAACCGCGAGAACTATCTGAATTTCATTATTTGAAATCACTCCCTATATGCGTTATGGTGAAATAAGCACGAAAGGAGAGGTTCATGAGATGTATACGTTTAATTTTTGTTTTATTATGTTTCACATTATTCTTCGTCGTAAACACAGCCGCCCAAAGCATATCTGATTATCATTATGCTTTGGAAAACGGCATTGAGGTCGTGACCGATAATGGCTGGAATTTTGTTTTTATCTCTGAACAGACAGAGGAATTCGATAATGAAAACCAGGCGGAGCTTAAGCTCAATGCCTATTCGGTTGCGGATATGCTGGCTGGAGAGAATACCTTTGAGCTGATGGCTTCGGAGGGGCAGCCAGCAGCATGCCTGGAGGGTCAACCCGGCGTTTATCACATCGATCCCGGCACCTATTCTGCCGTCTGCACTTTGCCGCTCAAAGGCAATAAGGGCACAATCAGCTTCAAAATATCGAATATCCAGGTGGAAAAAGCTCAATCCACCACGGTCTCGGCTGTTTTCAATGAAGTGAGCATCGATATCACGGAAGAGGAGAAGGCCAAAGGCGGTCTGGCCGCATACAGCGCTTTTTCCGAGATATATGCCGGAGAAAGAGGCCCGACCATCTATCCGCATATATACAATCCCGGCAGCCATTCCCAGCGGCTCGAACCGGCCGAGTCCATCAATGACCAGACCCATAGAATCGCACCCGGCACCTATGATCTTTTTCTGGAAATGGATATAAGCTGCGCCGGATTCGGCTATGAAATCTGGCTGAACGGCATCGAACTAAAAGAAGGTATTCGGACCAATGTAACGGTCAATATTCACGGTTCGGAAATCGAGGTGCGGAGCGCAAGCGGTTCCAGACCTGATATGATCCACTTTTACCGGGAAGGCGCAGCCGGTAAGATCGGTCTCAAAGAAGATAAAGACCTGGAATTATATTCCATTGAAGGCCCCGGATGTGAATGTCCCGCCGGGACCTTTGATATTCTGCTTAATTACGGCTACGGCGAACGCTATGCCTGGGCCAAATCCATCGAATGCCGGATCGGGGAGAAGACGGTTATTGAGCTGGAATAATAACGTCCCGATGGGGTCGCACCACGAAACCCCCGAATGGGGTCAGACCCCATTAGACTCTCACTGAAACTTATAGTATTTAAAAACCGGGTACGCATCGCCGGCGCTGACTGATTTAAGAAAATCATCAAAAACACCCCACCCGACAAAGCCGTCGGCGGCCTGGGGTTCCAGCAGATAAAAAGCCAGATTAGCCAGCGGCTGCGCCATGTCCACGTGAAATGTCCCGGCCGGAAATGTCTTTCCCGGCGCCTTTTGAAATTCACCCTCCAGTTTGACCATGGGGCCCATCATTCTGGACGGCGGGAGCTTCCCGATTTCTTCGATGATGAATTCCTCGCCCATGACTGTGACCGGCTGTTCGAGGATTTCCACCTTGACATTATGGGTGCGCAGCTTTTCTGCCAGGAATTCCATATCCTCCGGAATCAAATAGCCCCGCGGCATCGGAGCTTCATCCGTGCCGACAGGTTTAGTCAGAAACTCCAGTCCTTTAACCAGCTCCGGGGGCTCCAGCATATGCGGGGCGATTTTTGCCCGGACGCTTGTTCCCGGAACATAATACTTATTATTGGGTTCTTTATACGCCAGTACATCGACTTTTCCGTAAGATTCATATTTCCCGGCCAGGAAATTTTTGAGCTGTCCGCTTTCAGCTTCAGCCTTTACCTTATCCACTACCTCCTGGTCCGCCCGGCGGCAGATGTCCTGCATCTCCTGTCCATGCTTGCCGGCGTATTCCAGAATCTCCATGATGAAAGCATAATGGGCATATATTTTTCGTTCAAAGGATTCATGTCCGGGCGATTCAGCCAGGATGCTCATCCGGTTTCTAAGGCCGTAGGCGTTGACCACAAACTTTGCTTCATTGGACCACCAGCCTTCAAGGTGCGACCATTCCGTTGGCGGCCAGCCCTGATCGAAACCGCAGTGGGTGAACATCTCCAGGCCGAAGTTTTCGCGCACGGAGTCGCGGACTTCCGGAAATAATTGTTCGAACACGTAATTGCGCGGGTTGGGGTGGGCGGCCGGCACCGTGCAGGCGGCATACCCCATGGCATAGCCGTGCTGGACCCGGCCCATGGCGTGGCCGTCATAGAACAATACCGGATCCCAGCGGTTCAATATCGACCGGTAAAGTCCTTCGACTTCGACGGTTTCGACTTTAACCGCGTCGCGGTTAAGGTTAAGGCCGTCGGCATTGGTGTTCCGGCCGATGACATGAGGGGTCCCTTGGTTCAGGTTAAGAATTTCGTTGCCGTCCACATTGAAGTTTGGACAAATCATAATAATCAGATCATCCAGGAGATGTGTCCCTTGTCCGAAAAGAATCTCCCGCATGAGCATGAGGGTCGCTTCTTTGGCTTCCGCCTCCCAGGGATGTATATTACCCTGAATGTAGATGACCGGCTTCCCGGATTCTGCGGCTTCCCTTGGATTTGTTACCCTCGGATTTGCCAATACAACCACCGGACAGTTCCGGCCCAAGGGGCTGGTATACATGTTGATAACATGCAGGTATTCGCTGTTCCAGCGGCAGGCATTGATGAATTCCAGGATATCTATGGCTGAGGAAGTCCGCTCGAAATCCGTCTTTTCCGGGATCGTCAGGTATTTGTCGGGCCAGTCACCGCTCCAATTGTCAGGCACGGAATCACCCCAGTAGATTTTTTGGGTCCCGGCAAAAGTCAGGCACCCGGTTACCAAAACAGCGAGGATAAAAATGATTGCTTTTTTCATTCAGTCATCTCCTTTTCTAAACACAGATTGACATTTTCGCTCAACTAAGTTTACTATTTTACCTGTGTCCGCAAAATTTTACACGCAATTTTGTATAAATACCGCCCGGAAATTTTAGCTATGGTTTTTTTAATCCTTCTTCTCGCCGCGGCCGTATTCCTGCTGCTCGTGGTCCGTCTCAACGGGGATCTTGTCGCGGTCATCATCCTGCTGGCTCTTCTCTTTTCCAGGATGCTTACGGTCGAGGAAGCCTTTGCCGGCTTCGGCAGCCCTGGGGTAGTCGCTGTGGCCGCCATGTTTGTTGTCAGCGGAGGGCTCAGGCAAACCGGGGTTTCGGGATTGATAGGACGGCACCTGATGAAGCTCTGCCGGCGAAATGAAGCCTGGGCTGTAGTGACCGTCATGACTGCAGGGGCGCTTCTTTCTTCCGTCATTTCAAATGTTGCCGCCGCAGCGGTTCTCCTCCCGGCTGTTATGGCTCTTGGCCATAAATCCGGGCTCGCCCCTTCCCGCCTGCTTATTCCCCTTGCGTATGGAACAATTCTCGGAGGGATGTTAACGATCGTCGGGTCCCAGCCTAATATCATCGCCGGTTCGGCCTTCGAGACGGCAATGGGAAAAGACCTGGGATTTTTTGCTTTGACGCCGATAGGCCTTATCGTAACGGTGCTGGGGATCGCTTACATGGTCTTAGCCGGCCGGAGATTTCTCCCGAACCGGCCGCCGGATACCAAGATGCGCGGGACTATCCCGCCTGAAAAGCTGCCGTCCATCTACCGTCTTGACGAGCGGTTGTTTGAACTCGAGGTTATCGAGGGAAGATCCCTGGTTGGAAAGAGTCTCAAAAAGAGCGATCTGGGACACCGTTTTGGGATAAACGTCATCGGTATCGCCCGGTATGGAGAGAGCCGCTTCTATCCCTCAAAAGAAGATCTGATCCAGAAAGGAGACCGGCTGCTTGTTCAGGGGAGAGAGGATGACGTCGAGGCAGCCTCCCGGGATTTCGGCCTTGAGATTGTTCAGCGGGACCGCCTGAAACCGGAGGAACTGCTGTCCGGTAATATCGGGATCGCTGAAATTGTTCTTTCGCCCCGTTCCGCCTATGTGGGCAAGACCCTTGAGGATATTCAAATGCGGGAAAAATTCGGGCTGACCGTTATAGGTATTTGGAGGCGGGGAAGGCCGATCCGGGCTCATTTAGGCGAGGAAAAGCTCCAATTCGGAGACGCTCTTCTCGTCCGGGGTGCCTGGGGGAAAATCCGGCCGCTGGCCTTTTCGGAAGAATTCATTTTAGTTTCAGGGACGGATGTTCCCGAACAGCATCAGCCGGCAGCTAAGATGCTGACAGCGGGAGTTATCTTGGCGGCCATGATAGCTTCTGTGGCCATGGGCCTGCTGACTGTATCCCTGGCCGCTCTGGCGGCGGCAGGACTTATGGTCTTGACCCGGTGCCTCGACCCTTCCGATGCATACCGGGCAATTGAATGGCGTCTTGTCATTATGATCGGAGGGTTCCTTTCCCTGGGTGCGGCGATGGTTAAGACGGGGCTGATAGAGGCTTTTGTGGAGGACGTGCTCATTCCCTTCTCCAGCGGCCGGGAACTGTTGTTACTGGGGTCCGTCTTTTTATTGTCCACCCTGCTCGCCCTGGCAACATCGCATATTACGGCGGCGGTCCTGATGATTCCTGTGGCCCTCCAAGCGGCTTTTTCCCTGGGCCTCGATCCGGGAACCCTGCTTATCGCGGTTGTTCTTGGGTCATCGAACGGTTTCCTGACACCGGTGGCGCAGCAATCCAACCTGCTCGTAATGGGGGCGGGTAATTATACGCCGGCGGATTATATCAAAGCCGGCTTTGGGCTCAGCCTCTTTGTGTTCGCAGCTGTATTGGTCTTTTTGCCTCTGCTGCGGGGTTTATCTTAACCCCATTATGAGTATACATAATCCCCGATCCGCCGCATCCATCTCATTTCATCCTGATTCATATGCCCCTGAGCTGTTTGCCGCAGGTTGTCCCTGAGATATTTGATTTTAGACGGCGCCGTGACCGCCACATCCACTTGAGGGTGGGTTAGAACAAAGCGGTAGCAGTCTCCGGCGGACGGTCTTTTTTCGCCGGCGGGAATCCGCCGGGATTTCGACAGCGCCATCCGCTTTGTGGCCTGGAACACTACTGTTCCGGGACGGTTTTCGGGCATAAGAGGAAAAACATCCTGCTCTGCTCCCCGGTGAGCGGCGTTGTAACGCAGATGGATAATATCGAACCGGTGATCCCGGGATAACTGAGGAAATAATGCCCGGTGATGGGAAGACATCCCCAGGCAGCGGAAAGCGCCGGCTTGTTTCAGATTTTCAACGGCGTTCATGATTTTGGAAGACGGGGGGCGTCTGTACCAGCTGAGAAGCAGAACGTCCGTGTAATCCAGTCCGAGTTTTTTTAGGCCCCGGCGGAGACTTTTCTCCACCGCCCAGGGGCAGTGCAGGAAAACCTGAAGCACCACAATAAGTTCATCCCGTTTGCCGCGAGACGCGATATTCCGGATAGCCTGCGCCATTCCTTTTCTGCGCAAAGCGCCCCAGTAAAAATAGTTACACCCCGCTTCAAAGGCTTCTTCCAGTCCCCGGGCCGGAGTGCCGTAGGATGAAGCCAGCCCCAGCGGCCCGGCTTTCAAACCGCTCCGTCCCAGTGTTAACCGTTGTCGTAAAAATTCTGACATAACCGCCTCTCCTTGAATCTTTCTCTAAAAACCATGCCCTACGATTCGCGGACCACCGCAGACGCTTCCGGATTAAAGGGATTGATCCGGATGGCCAGGGAGAAGAGATAAGGATAATTCTTTTTTAAATGCTGCATGTAATCCAGCCATTGGGCAATCAGTAAAGTATAGACCCGGGCCGTATCATTGGTCATGTGATCCAGATCGGATTTCGGCAATTCTTCTATGTTCTTCCGGTGTTCCAGTTCTTCTGTCAGGTGAAACACGGCCATCAGGAGGTCTGCGAAGGATTCATGCTCCAATATGTGAGGGTTCTCCATAAGCCGGAGGAAAAAATCCCTCCGTTCGGTCAGAAATTTCTTCAATGGCGGGAAATCGGATTTTTTCATTTCCAGGCTATGGCGGTATTTCAGTAATTTTTTTCTAATCGCATCAAAACTGCGGATGGTGCAGTCGATATTAAGCACCAGATGTTTTTGAATTTTATCCAGACTGTTATCAAATTCCGACAGCAAGGTAATCAGCTCATTGCCGGCCTTACTGTAAAAAACACCGATGAGCATATTGATCTTTTCATGCCGCAGCTTTTTCTCTCTGATGCTCAGTATGATTTCCAGTGAATTGGCCACAATCCCCAGGAAGGCACCGACCCCTACAATGATGATAAATACGGCCAGGATTTTACCCGTATTTGTCAGGGGATGGACATCTCCGTAGCCGACGGTGGAAATGGTGGCGATTGTGAAATAAAAGGCATCTGTCAGGGATGTATCTTCCAGAATGGAAAAACTGACGGTCCCAATAAACAAGATACTCACAAAAATGACAGCGAAAAGAGTGACTTTAAATTTTAAATGTTTCATCCTGGTCCTTTACCGAACACATTATAAACGGGGCCGGACCATGAAGCAACGGTTTGCGCTGCGGCCAAGGGGATTTTAGACGGCCTTGCCTCCCTTATGTCATCCTGATGCCTGCGTCAGCAGGCTGTGAGGATCTTAGACTGGCTTTGCCAGAGAAAAAGTCAGTGTCTGATAGTCGAGTAAAGAAGGCTGCTACCGGTAGTCTTCAATCTCAACCAGCTCGGCTGACCAGGGGCAGAAACGCCCAACCGTATCCACCCAATAATCGAGGTTCTCCTCGACATGGGAGGGCAGCCCGTCGCAGAGCTCAATCGTCATTTCCGCCATCACGATGTCTTCCGAATCAATATGCCAGCTCCAAGGCTTATTGTAGGAGACCTGGCCTCTGAGCAGTTTGCCCGAAGGAATGGCTGCATTGCTGGTACCCGCCTCCAGGGCGAAGACATCATCAATGGTATCCTCATTGGTGATAAAGATACTGTACTTTTCTCCCAGAACATCGAATGTTGCAAGTATTCCTCCCTCCAAATCGGGGGATTCCGGTGAAGTGCAGCCCGCTAAAAGGAGTGCCGCAAGAATAATGGTAAAGAAAAGACTGGAACTTTTCGATTGCCTTATTGTTGATAATGTTAGGTTTTTCACAATTATTCCCTAACCTGAATTATTCATAATTTTTGCAAATTCTTTTTTATCAGTGATTAACATGATTTTTATAAAAAGTTCAAATGGAAAGTTTTTCATTTGCCCATTTATATTATAACCGCAATTTTTCACCCCTTCAGGCGGGCCTAATCCCACAGCATTTTCCGGTTTGTTGCTCGTTGTAGTGAAGTACCACGACTTCCTCGCCGCAAACCGAAATCTGCGGCAATCTCGGCCCGTGAATAATCCAGGCTAATATTATGATATCATCTTTCCCCTTTCATATCATTGGCGGTATATTTGCCAACATGTATCCCCTCACACCACCTCACCAACCCCATGCCGGCCCGCATCCCTCTCTTTAATCAGCTTCTCTTCAAAAAGCAGAATGCGCACGAGCATTTCATCATCACTGCGGACCAGGCCTTCTTCGACTAATTCCGCCGCCCGTTTGAATTTCCCGGCGCGGCGCAGCAGGTCCGCGTGTACACAAAGGTCGGTCATCTTATCTTGAGTTAAGGTCTCATCCTCTTCAAGGCTGGTTATAAGCTTGGAAGCCTTAATCCGGCAGGTCCTGGCTTGTTCTTCATGCCCATTATCATCACAGACCCAGGCAGCATGAATAGTATCCCAAACCGCTTCCGGCAAACGGCCTGTCTTCTCCTGAATCATTGCCGAACATAAATACGAGTTCCCCATCTCCGGATAATCGGCATTATTCAATTGCTCTTGATACGCCGTCCCTTTAATGATCTCCTGTAAGGCCTCTGTCCCATCCGACAAATCCCGGGAACAGTATCCGCAAAAAGAACAGCGCTGGATCATGAAGTGTATCGGATCAAACCCAGGGGAGTTCTGCCTTAAATCCAAATCCGGAGGGCCCGTTGTTGAAAAAGATCCTAAAATTTTCTGCGGGCTCGCACTCCCGCAGACTCCGCATTCCACAAATTCTTCATAAAACGTTGTCATCGAGGTCCACCCCCCTTATTTATATAAATAATGACCAGCGATCTCAGCGGTCAGCCGTTCCGCGGCTGACTGTCCGAAGACCGGCGCTGTGATTAAAAGCAGGGCAAATAATGCACGGATACATCGTTTGATTGTCATATGCCTCTCCCCTCATTCATGCTGTATTCAGCTTATCATAAGAGAAGAAAGCAGGGAAATAAATTCTACGTGTCAGGAAAAATATTCTCCCTCTTTTGAACCGGGTTCTTTTGTCTCAACCGGGATGCCGAGTCCTCTTATCTTTTCCAGCAGTTCTCTGTCCTTCGCTTCTGTGATGCTGTCCATGATCGCACTATGGAATTCCAGGAAAAACTTATCGACATAGCGGACGGACCGGTCACGGAGCATTTTATCTAAAAGAGCATATTCCGCGCCTTCGATATCCAGCTTGACATAGACTGTATCGGCTAAAGTGAAATTTTCTTTGAGCCAATCTCCGAAATCAACTGACGCTACACGGATTTTCCCTATGGTTTTTTTCGTATAGCGGTTCCCGATTACATTGCCGCCCAGGTCGGTTTTGCCGGAATAAAACTCTACCCCCTGACTGTGAATCCACATGGCCTTATTGATGATCTTCACATCCATTCTGTCAGCAAATTTTTCCTCTAAAAAGGCAGCCAGCCGAGGATTGCATTCAAATGCATATATATCCCAATCATGAGCAGCCCATAGATCGCTTTTTTCAAAAGCACGGATGGTCTGACCCCGGTGAGCACCTCCGTCGATAAAAACGTACCGGCCTACGGACCCGGAATCCCCCCGGCAGCCGAAAAGACCAAGGATACAGAAACACACTGCCGGAAGACAAAATGCAGCATAAAGAATAGACTTTTTATTCATCAACGCCTTTGTGATCTTTATATATAGTTTAGTCGCATATAGAGCGATGTCAATGGATAATTTTCCGAATTCTTGGCAAAATCCAAACTTCCTGGCCGGGCTTTAGGTTAGAGGATCAATAGCTGCAGCCATGCTGCTTTTTCAAATACCGGTCAAACCATGCCGCAACTCTATGCCAGGAGTCCCGGATATTGACCGGCTTGCTCAGCACATGGCCTTCCCCGAAGTAGCGCACAAACTCAGCTTCTTTGCCCAGACGCTTGAGCCCGGAAAACATTTCCTCCGCCTGCTGAATGGCCACAAAATCCAAATCCCCGTGGATTAAAAGAAGGGGTGTTGTAATCCTGTCCAGGTAAAAAACAGGCGAATTTTCCACCCACCGCATCCTGTCGTTCCAGGGAGGTGTTCCCATGCGCCCCTGTCCACCTTCAGACCAGGAGGAGAAAAAGGAGGAGGCTCCTCCGGTGTAGCGGTAACGGGCGTCAAAGACACCGTAATTGCTGATAAGATCGCTGATCCCCGCAAGGGCTGCTGCCGCCTGAAAGATCCCAGTCTGGGTGATAAGGGCATTAACCGTATATCCGCCGTAGCTTTGACCGATGGCCCCTAAACGCTCAGGGTCAGCTAGACCCATCTCCACTACCTTATTGACTGCCGGCACGACGGATTTAGGGATATTTTGAAAGGGCGATCCCTTCTCGCCGGCCGGGCCCAGCGGAATACTCGGCTTGAGCACGATATACCCGCAGCGGGAGAGAAGCTGCTGTATGCTACTCACAGGACTGAATCCCAGCGAAAAAGCACCCTCCGCAGAATTCACCACGGAGCCGCCGTAAACAAAGGCCGCCATGGGATACTTTTTCCCTTCCTCATAATCCGGAGGAAGCAGCAGCGCGCCTTTGAGTTCTTCCCCATCCTGGCTTCGGTAATGGATAAGTCGGGACTCGCCCCGCGGCAGTGCCTTGAGTTCCGGATTGAGTTCGGTCAGCCGGACCGGCTCCTTGCCGGCCGTAACCCACAGATCGGTCACATCCCGGTCCTTACGCGAAAAAAGAAAAACAGTATCCTCCCCGGATTGGGTCAGGTCATAAACCGAGCTATATTCGGGAAATCCGGTTTCCGTCATATCGCCGCTTTCCAGATCCACCTGGACAACCCGATCTCCTGTCTCAACGAGCACACTCCGCTCGTCCGGACTGAAGGCATGGCCGCGGCCTTCTTCCCGGAAAATGCTTTGGACCGGAGCACCGGTCTTCTCAAACACCTGGTGAGAACCGGAGCCGTCCGCTGAAAAAAGCCGCCAGCCCGCTTTATTGCGGCCCAGAATATAGTCTCCCTGCGGCCCCCAAATATATGAAGACGCGCTCAGCTGTTCCATATCCGGCGGCGGCAGCACCGGATCAGTATCCTGCTCCGGCGTCACCCGGATTGCATCACCGTTCCGTATATCAACGGCATATAAATGCCTCTTTTTTCTCTCTAAAAGCCTGGTTCCGTCAGGCGACCACAAGAGGCCGTTTTCTACATCCTCCATAAGCAGCCGCGGTGTTCCGTTTTCAAGTTCCATCACATAGAGATCAAATATCCAGGTCATTGTCCCAGTTTTTATTTCCTTAAATACTTTAAAGGCCAGATTTGTTCTGTCAGGTGACAGCTCCCACAACGTGACATCCAGGCCTTGTGTCAAGCGGCGGATCTTCTGCGATCCGGCCTTAAGCATTCCCAGGTCGGCCCGGTTTTCCGCGCTCAGCGTCTGGCTTAGATCATCCGGGTCCCGGGTGCTGAGCACGTCCGCTGTCGGCCCTGCTTCCGGGTTGAGAAACGTCCGGTAAAGCTCAGGAATGACATAGCGGGGATTATCATCGATTCCAGGGTTTAAGTCCCTGTCCCTTTCCTGCAACAGGGGAATAAGCAGATGGCCCCTCGCCGTCCACCTTGGGATATCTCTTCTGAAAAGAGAGGATTTTATGATAAATGTGTCCGGCATCGTTATCTCCGGGTCTGTTACGGCGTTCCGGCAGATAAAAAGACGGATCGTTCCCTCGTGGTCCCCATAAAAAGCCAGGTCCCGGGAATTGGGTGCCCACACCGGATGCCAGAAGCTTTGCTTATCGGTCTTGCCCTTGGTGATGCGTTTTGTTTTTCCGGTTTCAATCTCCGCCACCCAGATGTCCTGCCTTACAAAGGTCACCGGGATGCCGCCAGGCAGGCGCCGCAGGTCTCCCATGGGATAGATGTCATCCTCAGCAAAGGGCCGCTGAATGGTAAATGCCGCCCAGCGGCCGTCCGGCGAGATGTCATAGTGTTCGTAATAGGGGCTTGTGAGTGAGGTTGTCTGCATTAAGGCATCGAGGAAGCTGTTGATGGTTTGGGATGGGGTCTTGCTGTCTTTTTGTTCGGGATAGCCGTAAGTGGCATGTAATAAAAAAAATAATATAAAGACGGTTGTGATTATGGGTAGGATGCTTCTTAGGCCGGACCTGTGATTCAGATGGTTTGTTTTCATGGGGTACTCTCTTTTTTAATAGAAACAGGATATCACAGCCAAGCGGGAAGGGGAATAAACGGGTTTTTCCCTGTTCAATTACGGGCTGGACTAATTGAGTATCCGGTACTTCACGATAGAAATAAGGCCGGTTTCAAAATCGGGTTCGTTGACGAAAATTGTGTCACCTGAAATCGCTAAAAGCTTCGCATAACGCCATAGATAGAAGTCATCCACATACCTGCCTTGGCATCAAAGACATCGCAAAGCCGGCCCTTGCCAAAGATATCTTCTGTCATGTGTATATTAAACAGAGAAATAAAACGGCGGCTACGGCAATGTGAAAAATACAGCGGAATTAGGAGACTTCTTCGACCCAGTCTTTAAGCCGGGCTTCAATCTGGTCCCGGATCTCGCGGAATTTCTCCAGTTTGGCTTGTTCGTCCCCCTTGAAGGCGGCCGGGTCTTCAAACCGCATGAAAACCCGTTTGCTGATACCGGGCATGAGAGCCGGACAGTTTTTGTTTGTCTCTTCACAGACAATAAAAAGATAAGTGAAATGTTCTTTGCCCAAATATTCGCTCAGCGGCTTTGACCTGTGTCCGCTCATGTCATAGCCTTTCTCTTCCATCACTTTGATGGTCAGAGGATGAATCTCTCCGGGTTTTAGTCCGGCGGAATACACATCAAAACGGTCCCCGGCGATCCGCCTCATAATCGCTTCTCCCATTTGACTCCGTGCCGTGTTGCCAGTACATAGAAACAAAACTTTCTTTTTGTTCATTGATTTTTCCTTTGAGCCTTACTCATTTAAATAAAGTCCTTGTCATCCTGAGGATGCCCTCATGTCATTCTGAGGAGTGAAGCGACGAAGAATCCTAAACGGCCTCGTGCTGTTGAAGCGGCACCGTTTCTCCGGGCGAAGCACTTTGGGATCCTTCGCTTCGCTCAGGATGACAAGCGGAGACTCATCGGGAATGACAATAGGTGTCATTTTCAAACTTTAATTTACACTAATATTGTTAAGAATGAATTAAGATGGAAATAATACTGATGTCCCCCGGGAAGAGGATGAATAAAGGCTCATCAAAGCACTACGACATAGAAGCCCGAATCTCCTCCCAATTGTTTATTCTGTATCTGATGACCTTGATCGTACCTGTGTCTTCATCTGACTCGATCCTGTAAAGGAAGCCGTCTTTTACCGCTTGGGGAACGAAATCAAGCTCGGTCCTGTACAAATAAATGCCGTCCGCACTGAATATATCGAACTCTTGAATCTCATCCTCATCGATGACGGATTTTCCCCTGTGTACATAAATGCGTCCTTGATCGTCAGCGGTTATGCCGGAGAAAAACGGGCGGTGATCCGGAAACTGGCATGCCTCCATGATCACATCTTCCGGCCATTGCGTGTTGCGCTGAGCCATATGGTTTCTGATTCCCTCGACGATTTCATCTTTTTCCCGGCCGCTTATTGAATGATAGGGTTCTTCCTTATTTATGATTAAATCAAGCACGCCCTGGGCATTAAGCCGGGAGAGCCGGTAATCTCCGGAATAGCCGTAAAGGAGGCTGGTGTACTTAAAAGGCGATATAGACAGCTCGTGGTTATAATTGTGCATTAGGACAAAAGCCATCTGCTGTCCCCCTTCGCCTTTCCGGTTGACCGCCTTAACTTCGGCAAAATGAGCGATTTCCTCCAGTTCTTTCCCCTCTATATTGACTTTGACGATTTGCCTTATCCGGCTGTCTTCCCTGGTGGCGGAGGTGACTCCGTAAATAGTATTATCCGGGGATATCCAAAAATTAAAAATGCGGTTGGCAAGAGGGATGCCTTTTTCAAAAGAGCCGTCTGCAGTGAATTTCTGGATTTTCGTACCGCTTGACACATAGATTTGATCCTCTTGATCTATATAGAATCCGTACATGCTGTCAAATTCACCGGGGCCCTGTCCCTTTTTCCCGATGGTCTGAACGTATTCCCCTTTTGGATCAAACTTCTGAATCCGGGAGTTGCCGGCATCCATCACATAGATATTTCCTTCGGAGTCAACACCCATCCGGAAAGCCCTGTAGAAAAAATACGGCTCATCTTCTTCATTGCCTATGCTTAAGTCTTGCTCCAGGTCCAGCTCCAGCTTTCCATAAAAAGGCGCCTCCGGATTATGGACGATGCGGACACCGTCTTTTTCTTCAATAGATCCCTGCCATTCTGCCTGATCGCTCTTATCGCCCCGGCAGCTCATGAGCATTAAAATGACGCATACAACAAAAACCAGGATTAAAATTTTGCTTTTCATGATTTTCCTCTTTCATGTTCTTCCCGCCTGATTCGAAACAATTAACAATAGTATACTTCAAAGACAGCTCTGGTCAACTATAGACCTGACATCCTTTATGTCATTCTGAGGGCTTCACAGAAGCCCGAAGAATCCCAAACGGCTTCGGTAAAAGAGACGGTTCTGTTTCCATGAGCGAGGCACTCTAAGATTCCTACGTCGCTCTGCTCCGGGAATGACATAGAATTGTCACCCTGAGGACGTCTTCTGTCATTCTGAGGAACGAAGTGACGTAAGGATCTTGTACTGCTTCGTATGATGAATCTGGGGCCGGTTCGCCTGGAGGGAGGCAGCATGAGATCCTCACGGCCTGCTGCCGCAGGCCTCAGGATGACAAGGGGGGGGTATGCTGCCGCTCCGCTCAGGATGACAATCGGGGCCGTACCGGGAATGACTCACCCTTGTCATCCCCGAGCCGCGAAGCGGTGAAGGGGATCTTAGACGGCTTCGCTGAATGAGACGGCATCGGCACCAAGAAACGAAGCACTCTAAGATTCCCGTCGCTCTGCTCCGGGAATGACATAGATTGAATCCCCCGCCAAAGTGTGGTCTAATAAATCCTTTAAAATCTAAGAAATAACGGTCCGGCTTCACGGAATCCGGCCCGGGAGGTTCTCATGTCTTTTTATAAACATTCTCCCAAGTCAATCCTTAAAGCCGCCGCGGCCTTCTGTCTTGCCGTTTTCACCGCGGCTGTATTAGTAGCACCGGCACTCGCCCAATCGGAACAGCCGGTTGATGAGGAATACACCCGGCTTATAAAAGAAGCCACGACCAAGCCCGAATTCCTCAGCCCCATGACCAACTACCTTCCCCGCGTAGAAGGCATCCCCACACCGCTGGATGTCCTCGGCTATATCGCAGGTGCTCCGGACAAGCTGACCTATTACGCGGATATTGTCCGCTACATGCGCGCCCTGGCTGATGCTTCGCCTAATGTGCAGGTGGAATCCATGGGCGACACATGGGAAGGCAGGGAGATGGTGGCGGTCGTCGTCACTGACGCCGCCAACATGGACGCCCTGGCTCAAAACAAAAAGCTTATGGTCCGCCTGGCCGACCCCCGTATAGTCAAGACCGAAAAAGAAGCCGACGCGCTTATCGACCAGATCATTCCCGTTTACCTTCTTGCCTGCAATATGCATTCTACCGAATCAGGCGCCGCCGAAGCGGCCATGGAATTAGCCTACCGCCTGGCCGTCGATGATAACCCCACGGTCAAAAAGATCCGGAAGAATATGATCGTCCTCATCGTCCCCTCGGTGGAACCGGACGGCCATGATAAACACACCGACTGGTATTATAAATACAATCAGGGTGTCAAAGAATACGACAAGATCACCCACTCTCCCTACTGGAGCCGTTATGTCTTTCATGACAACAACCGGGACATGATCACCATGTCCCAGGTGGAGATGCAGCATATCGCCTCCCTCTACTATGACTGGCTGCCGATCGTGTTCCAGGACAACCATGAATCCGTACCGTATCTGTTCTTCTCCTCCGCTAACGGCCCCTCGAATTTTCTTCCGACCATGGATTCCGAACGGAATCTCATCGCCTGGTGGGAAGTCACCCAGATGAACGCCTTCGGCATGCCCGGCGCCCATACCCATGATTTCAGCAACACCTCCTGGAGCCCGAACTTTATGGCTTCTATCGCCTCCAACCACAATGCCACGTTTCATTTTTATGAAACCTTCGGCAACGCCATCCCCGTCACCATGGAACGGGAAGTGGGCGAGCGCCGCCGCGAAAAGGCTTGGTACCGGCCTGTGCCCCCGTATGAGAAGGTTCTGTGGTCTCTCCGCAATAACTTAAATTACCAGATCACAGGCACCCTCCTGGCCGAACATATTGTGGCTTCCCAAAAGGAGTTTTTCCTTAAAAACTTCTGGAAGCGGGGTTTCGAGTCCTACACCAAAGGCAAAGCGGAACCGCCTTATGCCTACATCATACCTTCAGGCCAAAAAGATCCGGTCGACACCGCCTACTTGATCAATGTATTGCTTAAGCAGAAGATCGAGATCCATCAAACAGATTCCAAGATCAAGCTTAAAGACGCGGAATACCCGGCCGGCTCTTACGTCGTCCGCCTGGACCAGCCTTACGGCAACCTGGCCCAAGTCCTGCTTGAGACCCAAGCTTACCCGCCCGACGCAGACCCGGCCTATGATGACTGCGGCTGGACCCTGGGCCTGAATATGGGCGTGGAGACAGTTGAGATAAAAGATGAAGCCATTTTTGATGTTTCGCTCCAGCCGGTCACACAGAATATAACCTATCAAGGCAAAAGAGACGGTGTGAAAGAAGCCAAGTCCGCCGCCTATATCATCAACCACGGTACCGTCAACACCCTGCTGCCTCTGCGGATGAAGCTTAAGGATTACACGGTCCTTGCAGCTGAAGCACCCTTTAAATTGCAGGGCCGGGACTTCGATGCCGGGTCGCTGATCATTCCGGTTTCAGACGCGTCGTCCGATCTCCACCAGACCGTAGAAAACGCGGCCGCCGCAGCCGGCCTGGCTGTGACCGCCTGCGCCCGCATGCCTGAAGTCGCGGCACATGAACTCCCTGTCCCGCGGATCGCGGTTTTCCACACCTGGGCCTCGACCCAGGATGACGGCTGGGTGCGGTTTGCCTTTGATCAGCTCGGCATCCCCTTCACTTCGATAAATAAAGACCATGTGCGGCAGGGCCGCCTGCGGGACAAGTTCGACGCCATTGTTTTCAGCAATTCCCGAGGCCGCAGCGGTGCTGACATCGTTTTCGGCATCGATCCCGAAGACGACGGCCCCCTGGCCTATGTCCAAAGCGATGAGTTCAAGCACCTGGGCACCCCGGATGCCGGCCCGGATATAACCGGCGGCATGGGCCTTGAAGGTGTGATTGAGCTTAAACGCTTTGTCGAAGACGGCGGGCAGCTGATTCTGCTTCAAAACTCCGTGCGCGTGGCCCTGGATTTCGGCTTTGTCCGGGGGCTTGATTATGCCCGCACCTCCAGCCAGTTCCATAATCCCGGTTCCATTCTCAGATGCGAAGTGGTCAATGATACCCACCCCATCGCCTATGGCTATCCCAAGGAGCCGGCTGTGCTTCGCCGCCATTCCGGGCCGCTTCTGTCCGTGTCCGAGGATATGAAAAAACACGTCGTCCTTAGCTATGCCGAAGAAGGAGACCTGTGCTTAAGCGGAATTGTGAAGGGCGAAAAGGACATCAAAGGCAAAGCCGCCATCGTGGATGTCCCCCTCGGCCAAGGCCGGGTGGTGATGTTCACCTTCAATCCCTTCTGGCGGGATACCAATCGCGGTGTCTATGCCTTTGTGTTCAATGCGCTGCTTAACGCCGGAAGCGAAGGGTGGACTTTAAGAGAATCCGATAACGCTCAATAGGGGTGATTTTACGAACGTATCACCGCCGATGACCTGGCTGCCTGGGCCGGAGTGTCGAATTACAAGGTGCTGATCGGTCTGGGTGAGGGGATTCCGCGGCTGTCATCCTGAGGTCTGTGGAGCAGACCGTGAGGGTCTTAGACGGCTTCGCCGAATGAAGCGCAACCGTTTCTTTATTTAAGTCCGATTGATTTTTCTTGACATTTAATCCTCAAATTCTTACTCTTAAGTAAGAAATAATCGATAAAGTAAGAAATAATGCCATGGCTGAATCAACGATAACGACAAAAGGACAGTGCGTTGTGCCCAAAAAGATCAGGGATTATATGCATCTCAATCCGGGAGACAAAATCGATTTTGTCATCCGGGAGGATGGAGAGGTCTATGTGCGGCCTGTTACATTGGATGTCCGTGAGCTGAAGGGACAATTGAAAGAACTGGGCCGCAAACCTGTCTCCCTTGATGAAATGGAAAAAGCGGTTCGAAAAAGGGCGGGAAAATCCAAATGATCGGTCTGGACACAAATATACTTGTTAGATTTCTCACCCAAGATGATCCCGGTCAATCCAGGAAGGCTGTCGAAGAGATCGAGAAAGGACTATCCGAAGGTTATGTCTTTTTTATCTCGGATATTGTCATGTGTGAGCTGGTATGGGTATTAGAGACTGCTTATGGATATTCATATCAGAAGATTGCCATTGTTCTCGAGAATATTTTGCGAACCAGCCAATTCCAATTCGAGAATAAGGATCTCCTAACGGCCGGTCTCGCAGATTACCGCAATAATAAGGGGGACTTTGCGGACAATCTCATCGGCCGAGCCGGTCGGAAAGCCGGCTGCCGTGAAACGATAACATTTGATTCCGGATTGACAAATCATCACTTTTTCCGGGTTCTGTAGCTTCTATGCAGTCGTCGCCCCTTATGCGGGGGCGTACAGCAGCTGCACGACCACCCGGGAAGAATACGCCAGGCAGCACTATGAAGGGGCTTCCACACTTTTCGGGCCCTGGACCCTCGAGGCCTATCAGCAGGAGAACCGGAAATTGGCCGAAGCCATGGTGCAGGGAAATACCGTCCCCCCGGGGCCGCAGCCGGAGGATTACAGCGGCAAACTGGCGGTTTCACATTTCCGCGTCTGGTTTGATTGCAAGCCGCTGTGGAGAAAATACGGGGAGGTGCTGAAGCAGCCGGAATCGAGTTTAAGTCCCGGGGAAACTGCATCTGTTACATTCTAGGGGGCTCATCCTGCAAATGATTTGCGGACGATGGATACCTACTTGCGGGTCGAGAAGCTGCAGGAAGGGGATTGGGAGACGGTCTACACGGACAGGGATACCTGTACGTCTTTTAAATGGAAACGGCTGCGATTCGCGAGCTCCGTTGTCACCATTGAATGGACGATACCGGCCGACCAGGCCCCGGGGACATACCGCATCCGCTATTTCGGCGAGCGGAAGCGGCTCTTGGGGTTTCCGCGCATCAAATCCTTCAGCGGGACATCGAGAGTATTTGAGGTGGGGTGAGGGGGAGTATGAAGCGTCAGAGTTCGCGGATGGTGTTTGGGTGAAATTCATTGGGCAAAAAAAAACCAGCAAAAGAAAAATATTGAAGTTTAATACAGATTAGGTAAAAATAAACCCTTCCTCACTTGATATGCTTTTTTTTGATAGAGATCAGGTGAACCTGATTATTGTCCGATTGTATTAAATTAATTCTAAAAATGGTCGAAAAAAAGGATGACCTTCTTAGCTCATGGAAAGAGATTGCATCCTATTTAGATTGCGGTATCCGGACAGCCCGCCGGTGGGAAAAGGATTACGGCATGCCCGTTCATCGAATTGGTGAAGGCGCAAGACCCCGGGTTTTTGCATATAAAGATGAATTGGATAGTTGGCTTGCGGACCGGGATGCAGGAAATTCCGGGAAAACCAAAGCCGGCTATTTTTACCGGGCCGTGCTCATCCTATTGATCATCGGAACAATGACAGCTTTCGGATATTTTATCATTCATTACTTTACTTTTGACCGGGTGCCGTATGATTTTGATATCTTCCAATCCACGCTTATTGTCTTAAATCAGGAAGGATATGAGCTGTGGCGGCATGATTTTGGATTAAACGCGAATCTAAATGAATCCATGTACAGGAAGAAATTTCAGAATGGGAAGATAGAAGAAAATAAAAGACTATTGCCGATAATCCAGTTCCGGGATATAAATAAGGATAATAAAAAGGAAGTTTTATTCAGCATATATGATATGCCCGATGGCCGGGTTTTCTGTTTTTCTGAAGAAGGGGAAATACTCTGGCAGGTTCAAACCGGGAGGGAAATGACGTTCGGCTCAAAAGTCTATTCCAATGAATACCGTGTGGCCAATTTCCAAAGCCATGACTTAAATGGAGACGGATTGCTGGAGATCGTGCTGTGTTCCAATCAATGCGATGAGTTCCCGACGCAATTGCTCCTGCTTAATAGCGGAGGAAAGATGCTGGGGGAATACTGGAATTCCGGCCGGTTTGCTGATCTTGTTTTTGAGGATTTAAATCAGGATGGGCGGAAAGAGATTATAACCGGCGGTGTGAATAACCAATTTGACGGCCCGTTTATTGCGGTTCTCGACATGGAAGATATCTCCGGCTGTTCTCCCAATACGGGAGAGTATGCGTGTGCGGCAATGGAGCAGGGTTCGGAGAAGTATTATATTCGATTGCCTTATACGGCGGCATCTCAAACTGCATCGGCCATTGAGACAGTTGGATATATCCGAAAGCGGAGTAATGAGCTTTTCTCTTTCCTAACCTATCCCGCTGTTCTTGATTATCGGTTTGACAGTGAATTCAGGTTAGTGGACATACGCGATTCACATAATTTTGAGCTGCTTTTCAAGAAGGCAAAGGATCAGCAATTAATCGGGGAAATTCCATATGAGACCTATATTGAAAAATTGCCAGATCAAGTCCGTTACTATAATGGGCAAAGATGGGTGGCGGAACCGGCTATGCGGAATGGCTGGTAATTCTCTTTACACATAAATTTATTCTTCAACTTCTTTTGTGTCATTTGAGGCCATTAGAGGCCATCTTGTGTCATCCCGACAATAATCCTTGAATAAGGCAAAAGCAACCGCTAATTAATTAATGTGCAATCCAAATTAAATATTGAAGGAGTGGTCATGAAAAAGGTTCTTGGTGTAATTTTTATCGTCTTAATGGTTTTGATTTTTCTGGGAGAGATCGTGTCGAGTCGGGCAAAAGAAGTAAACTATGATAAAGGTATCAGGGCCAATTATGAGAAAATGAAGATTTATGAAAATATAAATGATAATAAATTTGGGAATATCCCTCTGTATTTCATCCCAAACAAAGGACAAGTCAATCAAAAGGTGCGTTATTATGCCAAAACATCTTCATATACTCTCTGGGTGACGGATGAGGGGATGGTTTTTGACATTGGCAGCCGACGATTATTATCGAACCTGAATTTTTTAAACACTAATCCTAATTTTGATATAAAACCTCTCCAAAAGACGGAATATAGAGTCAATTATTTTATTGGAAATGACAAATCTAATTGGGTATCCGGCGTTCAAGCCTCAAAGTCCATTCAGTTTGAAGATATCTATCCGGGAGTGGATGTTAAAGTGTATGGTAAAGATAAAAATATTGAATATGATTGGATATTGAAACCAGGTGTGGATCCGCAGATTATTCAGTTTTCGATAAAGGACAGTGAAAAGATTGAAATAGATGAGAATGGAAATTTGGTGATTTATGGACAGTTTGGGGAAATAAAGCACCAAAAACCATATGCATATCAAATTATTGAGGACAAAAAATCCGCCGTAAACACAGAGTATAAGCAAGTTGATGAAAATATATTCGGTTTTGAGATTGATGTTTATGACCATTCTCAGCCTTTAGTCATAGATCCAATAGTCACTTTAGAATATTCTACATACTTAGGCGGTTCCGGTTATGACGCTGGAATGGATATTGTAGTCGATTCCCAAGGATGTGCTTATGTGATTGGAGGAGCTGGAGCCGCAGATTTTCCTATTCTTGATCCTTTACAACCGGATTATGCCGGTTCCATGGATGCTTTTGTGACGAAATTCTCTTCGAGCGGAGACAGCCTTGTATATTCCACTTATTTGGGCGGAAACTCTAGTGATTTTGGATCCGGGATAACATTGGATTCGAGTGGCTTCGTTTATGTGACAGGAACGACGAGAAGTACGGATTTCCCAACTTCAAATCCATTCCAAGCGGCTTTTTCTGGAATCGAAGATGTGTTTATTGCTAAATTAAACGTTGACGGCAGTATGTTGGAATATTCCACTTATTTGGGTGGAAATGATTCTGACGTAGGTTCTGGTATAAGCGTTGATGCGAATGGACATGCTTATGTTGTCGGGATAACTGACAGTACTGATTTTCCAACAAATGATTCATTTCAAGCGACCCAAGCCGGTAATGGAGATGCTTTCCTGGCAAAATTATCTTCCAGCGGCAATAGTTTAGAATATTCGACCTATCTTGGTGGTAATTATTTTGATTGGGCATTCAGTGTCGCCGTAGATTCCGGGGGCTATGCATATCTCACCGGACGAACAAGCAGCACGGATTTTCCTACAGAGAATCCAATACAAGCGGCTTTAGCAGATGAAGACGATGTATTCATAACAAAATTCAGCACAGATGGTACAAGTCTTATATACTCAACCTATTTAGGAGGGAATGATAGTGATTATGGACATGATATAGTTTTAGATTCAAGCGCTTGCGCGTATATAACCGGATATACCTCCAGTACTGATTTCCCTGTAATCAATTACCTTCAAGAGTCAAATGCGGGAAACTATGATGTCTTTGCAGCAAAATTGAATTCTGCCGGGAATAGTCTCGAATTCTCAACATATTTAGGTGGAAGCGATTCGGATGAAGGAAACGGGATAGCCCTTGATAGCAGCGGTTATATATATATAACCGGGCAAACCAAAAGTGCCGATTTTCCTACGAAGTATCCAATCCAAGCATCTTGGGGGGGAAGTAACGATGTCCTAGTAATGAAATTAAACTCGAGCGGAAGCGACCTGGAATACTCAACATATCTAGGAGGAAGCGGATATGATCGTGGAGAAGGTATTGCCGTTGACGCAAACGGTTATGCCTATATAGCAGGTGGCTCCTCCGGCGATGATTTTCCGACTCAACTTCCTTTCCAGCAGGCGAATGCCGGCAGCGGAGATGCCATTGTTTCCAAATTATTTCTATGCATTGAGCTTTCTGCTTTTAATTTATTGTCACCTTCAGATGCTTCGGTTGATCAGCCTGTAGATGTTGATTTGGATTGGGAGGATGCTGCGAAGGCCGTATCCTATGATGTGTATTTTGGCACGACCTCCCCACCTCCCTTTGCTCTCAATGTGAGCGTCAGTGAATATGATCCCGGAACATTGTCTCCTCAAGAGACTTATTATTGGCAGGTGACAGCCAAAAACGCGTGCTCACAGTCGAGCAGCCCGGAATGGAGTTTTAATACCATCCAGCCGGATATAAGCGGCACGATAACTTTAAGTGCGGTTGGCCTATCCGGTGTTTATATGAACGGCCTGCCTTCAACACCTGTCACCGATGCAGCCGGATATTATGCCAGTGAAGTTGATTATGGCTGGTCCGGGGTCGTTACTCCGGCGCTTGGCGGGTATAGTTTCAGTCCGGCTAGCGTGAATTACACAAATGTGACTTCAGATCAAACCCAAGACTATATTGCCGCTGTAAACGCAAATATCATTGAGATATCCGGAAGTGTGAGTGAAGACGGGCTCGGATTGCCAGACGTGCTTTTATCAGGACTGCCGGGCTCCCCTGGAACAAATGCATCCGGGAATTATTTGAGCACTGTGGGCAATGGCTGGTCCGGTACGGCAACACCGGTTTTAGCCGGTTACAGTTTTGAGCCCTATAATCGAAGCTACGTATCCGTGGCGGCAGATTATTTAGACCAGGATTACACTACCGCCAAATACAGCTCGCCCTCTGCTTATCAAGTGATACCGGAAGCATTGTGGGCCCCGGCAACGGGGGGCGGCACTTGGATGACGGAAGTCCAAATCACGGATGTGACCGGGGGTTCTGAGGTATCGGTCATATTTAACAGCGCCTCCGGAGCCAGGCGCGGGCCGTTTGTTCTCTTCACAGGAGCGGGGGCCGGTGTCAGTGCCAAAGCTGATAATTTCCTGAATATTCTGGAACAAATTGATTCTGGCTTCAGTTATTACGGGCAGGTTGGGGCCCTCGAATTTTTCACTCAGAATGACGGCCATAAAATCCATGTCATCGCCCGAACCAAAAATGGTGATTATTCCAAGACATTTCCCGGATTAAATAACAATGCCGACAACACCGCCGGAAGCGGCCGGGTGATGATGATCCAGAATTTGGCTTCAAATGCTTCTTTCCGGACAGCATACGGCGGATTTAATCCTACCGATGATTCTATTACAGTGGAATATGAGTTAATAAATGGATCAGGCAACACGATAGGAACAACGTTCACTAAGACTTTCACAAGCCGCCAATATCAGGCAGTTAATTTATTCGAAGAAGCCGGCGTTCCTTATCCATCCAACTCGTTTAATAATGCATGGTTGAAAATCACACCCACATCCGGCACGGGAAAACTGATGAGCTATGGTGCGACAGCTAATAATGTCACCTCGGATCCTGCAGTACACATGGCGGCTCAATTTTCAGATATCGGCGGTTACAATTCACCATGGAATTATCAAGTGATACCGGAAGTGCTATGGGCTCCGGCTACTGGAGGCGGCACCTGGATGACAGAAGTCCAGATTACTGACATAACCGGAGGTTCAGAAATCTCCGTGTATTTTAATTGTGTAACCGGTGAACGGCGCGGACCGATTGTACTTTTTACAGGAAGCGGGGCCGGTGTCAGCGGCAAAACAGCCAATCTGCTTAATACGCTCGATACTTTGGACGCAGATTTCAGCTACTACGGCAAAGTGGGAGCGGTTGAGTTTGTGACGCAGGATGAGAACCATAAGATTCAAGTTATGGCCAGGACTTCTAATGGGGATTATTCCAAAACCTTCCAAGGACTTAATCTTAATGCTGCCAACACAGCCTCATTGGAACGCTCGCTCATGGTGCAGAATCTTGTCAATGATGATACTTTCCGCACAGCTTTAGGTGGATTCAATCCCACCAATGAATCAGTTGAAGTAGAATTTACTCTCATTTCCGGTGACGGCTCTACAATTGGAACAACCTTTACGAAAACCTTCTCCGGCCGCCAATATCAGGCATTTAATCCGTTTACGGAGGCGGGAGTTCCTTATCCAGGCAGCAGCTATGCTAATACGTGGATTAAAGTAGACGTTGTCTCCGGAAGCGGTGAGATTATGGTGTATGGAGCCACAGCAAATAATATAACATCCGACCCTGCAGTCCACCGGGCAGTGCAGCATTGATTTTGGACAGGATCAAAATCTTTCGGAAATAGGATTTTTATGCATCAATCATAATTTATTCTTGTTTTGAATATTTTGAGAAGTGTTCGATCTACACCGCCTCGCCCCTTCGCTTAAGCTCCGTCCGGGCGAAATTTTTCATCTTACTTGTTTACAGTCCATACGGGCGATAGTCTTCAGGTTCTTTGTCTATACGGTATTTGACATCTTCCCTTTTTGGGATTTTCAGGCATTCTTTGAGTTTTTCCGTCTCGAATTTCCCGGCATTTTTTTCAAGGAATTCGGCTGTTAACCGCAAAATAGATATAGAGACGGAGGAGGCATTAATTTTTTCCAGCAGCGGATCAAGCGCACGGGGATCTCCAATGGAAATAATCATATCTTTGATTTTATTAAATAATTTTTGTTGTTCCGTGAGCTCTAATCCGCGAGGCTTATGATTCATATAAAGATCGAATATCCAGTCGAAAGCCTCATCGCCCCAGCCACGGTAATATTCATCCAGCAGAAAAAGCAGCTCCTCGCCGAATTGGCTTCTTCCGCCTTTTATTCCTTTTCTCACTTTCCTTGTTTCATAAGTATTTTCAAGGGAAGCTTTGGCCTGAGGGCCGCTGATTGAGGCCAGGGCCGATACGGATTCTTTAAAAGCCGGATAGCGTTCATCGCTGATGGCCTTAGAAAGGGCAGTGACAGAGTCTTTTGATCCGATTTGTCCCAGAGCTTTCGCGGCTAACTCGATATTTTCTTCGGCTTCATCCCAGCCTCCCAAAAGAATATCGTGCAGCGGTGCCGCCGCCTCTTTGTCTTTGAGTTTGCCCAATCCTTTTATGGCTGATGAACGTACGTAGTGGCTGTCATGCTTGAGCAGCTTGATCAAAGTGTGCACGGCTTCTTTTCCTCCAATTTTACTCAGGGCTAAAACCGCAGTGTTGGTCAGCGTTTTGTTCCACTTTTCAAGCCGTAAGGCTATCGGTTTGACGACGGCCGGATCTCCTATGTTCCCCAACGAGGAGAGGGCCAGCGTTTTAATTTGGTTATCCGGATGATCCAGGATTGAAATAAAAGCCTCAACTGATTCTTTCCCTCCCACTTTCACCAAAGCATCCGCCGCGCTTTTTCTAACGGATTTGACCATAGGCTCCAGTTCCTCTTTTTTGGAATAAAATTTAAACATGGTTAGATCCTGGCTCCAGAGCCTTTCCTTGCCGGTGAGCCCATAGTCGATCTCTGATCCGATGGCTTCCTTAAGAGGAGCAGCAGCCGGCGGCCCGAAATCCTGAGCTTTTTTCCAATCCTGTACGGCCACTAATAGCCTTGCCTCCTCTGATTTATTCAGGGGCACCCAATCGATTTTCTTAAGATATTCCGCTGCGTGCTTTCTCATTCGGGGATCCTTATGCGAAAGCCGTTTGGCTAATTCCTCAATATCTTTTTTGGCTAATTCATATCTATATGCTTTTTGGGCAATAATTTTTGTATCCAGGTCCGTCTTGTTTAATTCTTTTTCGTACAGGGACAAGACATCATGTTTTTTTAGATATTTATGAGCTAATTCGCGGACGTCTTTATCGCTGTCATGAACGGCGAGATGAGCGAATTGTTTTAAAAGCGCGGGTGTGGTTTTTTTATATGAAAGACTTCGGGCAGCATCATGTTTTCGGTGTGAGTTTTTTTCCAGAGCGCTGAACAGAGTTGAGAGCATGGCTGGATCGTCTAAGTTAACAGACGATAATAGAGCACTAGTAACTTTCTCAAAATGTTTATCCGGAATCCAAGTTTTCGGCTTGCCGGCCATCTGGATCAGCGTTTCAAATGCCTTTCCTTCTTCCATCAATCCCAATGCATATGCTGCGGCATAACTGGTTTCCGTATCCGGGCTTTGCAAAAGCTTCAGCAGCGGTTTGCGGTATTTCGGCTTATTTGAATTTCCAATGTTGAAAGCCATATCAAATTTCGGCTCTCCCGTCGATTTTTTTAAAAGAAACATATATAGCCAGCGCATTTCAAATCTCCTTCTTTATTATAAGCTGGGCTTATTTTTTGCTTTGATTTCGCAGTGAGATTGCCTGTCTTTTTTTTTCGATTTTTTCCACAGTCAAGCCGTTTATGTTTTGACAGGTATCAACAAAGAGCCAATTCTCTAGGCATGCCTTTTCTTTGAGTATCCGGACCTCAGCCTGGAGCAGCTGGTCATCGATCCAGATAAACGGCCTGGAAAAATCAATGGCCTCTGTTTTAAGCGTATTCCATCTGACGGCTTCGATATGAACAAAAAGCGAAAGATTGATGTCCTGGGAATAGAGACTCAAATATTTAATAACATCGTCCGTGCTGTACCTGCCGTGTGTTGTTAGCCAGCAGCAGTGAAAATGTTCCTTGGTGTATAGAAGGATATCCTCGATATTCGGGATGATTGCCTTATTGCCTGCATGATTCCTACCGACAATAACGCCGTCAACATCCAGATATAAGTCAATCTGCATCGATACCTCATCATACCTATGAAAAACAAAGGCAGTCAATAAAAAATCAAAGAGAAGAAACGGCCTGACCAGTTATCTGCGATTAGGAACCAGCTCGGCTTTGATGAGCTATTCTTTTTTGGAATAAGAATGATCTCGCCTCACTTGTATTGCTGAGATATTCACTCGGCCGCCGACCGGAACATCGTCACTGCCGTATAGATGAGCACAAAGAGCACCACCCATTTGAGGAGCTCGAGCGGGAGCGAAGTGACGAGATAGGCGGCCAGGATGACACCCACGACACCCAGAGTGGTCAAGGCAACCGAGGCCTTGCGGTCATGGGCTTTTTCTTTGATGAACTTCAGGCTCGCAGCCGGCATCAGCATGGCGGCCGAGCCCATCATGATCGGAAAGGCGGCCCGGGGATTCATGCCCAGGGAATAGACCAGCGCCATACACGGCGCATAGAACCCGATGCCGATGGCATGCAGGGAGCCCAGGACGAAACTCACGACTACGGCAATAATAAGGCTCAGCCCCGTCAATCCCACAGCCGTACCGCCGCTGGGAAACCATTCCATCAGTCCGGCAAAGAGGGTAAAGGCCACCACCAAAAGCGCTACTCCCAGCCCGATCTGAATCTTTCTCACCGGCAGCTTGGACACGATCCCGGCTCCGATCACCGCCCCGGCCTGGGCCGCCACGATCATGCTGACCAGGGTCACCGGATCGACTTTCACGACGGAGATAAAAATAAACGCCTGCAGCATAACCGGGAGCGTATTCCCCACATTGAGGGTTCCCGGAATATACTTATCATTTACCATGTGGAAGAATTTAAACAGCGCCGTCTGCGGCGCGAAACTTCCGATTCCCAAGGTGTCAAAGAAATTGGTGATAAAGCCGACGCCGAGCAGCCCCGGCCATTTCTTCTGGGTGACCTCGTCTTTATGCTTAAAGAAGTCGGTGAAAAAGACACTCCCAAACAGCACGGCAAAAAACCCGAGAGCGATTTGAAGGATTGTGATGACCATAAAAATCTATTTACCATGAAACGGGCCGGTACGCAAGGGGATAAAATACCACTGAATCCCGTTTCAGGCAGATAACCGGACTTATCCAATCAGCCTGGTTCCGCATTTTTTACAGAAAGCGGCATCATCATCATGCCTGCTATGCAGGCAGCCGGAGCAAACTTTCGTGTTTTTTGGTATCGAAGGCCTTATTATTTCGGAAGTCACAATACCGGCAGGCACAACAATGATGGAATATCCGGTTAACATGATGACAGTGGCCAGAAATCTTCCAAGCGGCGTAACGGGGCTTAAATCTCCGTATCCAACGGTGGTAAGCGTAACAACAGCCCAATAAATGCTGATGGGGATATTCTCAAATCCGCTTGCTTCTCCTTCAATCATGTACATGAGAGTGCCCAAAATCGAGACCAGAATGAACATGAATAAAATGAAAACACCTATTTTTTCCCGGCTCGTCCAAACGGCCCGGGCCAAGGTGCGGCCGGCCGCACTGTAACGTGTCAGTTTAAGAATACGGAATACCCGCAGCAGCCTGAGAGCCCTTATCACGAGCAGGCTGTGGTATCCAGATATAAGCAATCCCAAGTAGGTTGGAATTACGGCTAAAAAATCCACGATACCGTAAAAACTGAAAATATACCGCAACGGTTTTTTCACAATAATGACGCGGAGAATGTATTCCATGGTAAAGATTCCGGTTATGGCTAATTCAAAAAAAACAAACACATCGTGATGGTTTTTGCTGATTTCCGGAACGCTGTCCAGGATAACCAGAAAGACGCTTAAGAGAATAATCACAAGCAACGCGATATCAAATAGCTTACCCGCCTTGGTATCCGCTTCAAAAATAATCTCGTAAAGCTTTGCCTTTAACTGATCCATAATACACCATGAACGATGGAGATAAGTCTCATGTCATATCCGGAGCGAAGCGGCGGGCCTCTTAGGCGACGCAAAAGCGCATCCCGGCATAAAAGATCCCTTCTTTGCTCCTCCTCTTTTTTCAGCCCGGCCTAATCGTAGAATTCGGCAATCGGTTTTCCCGACAGGATATGGTCGATAGTCAATAGATGACCGGTGACAATGCTCGCTGCCACTTGTGCTCCCATTGTGGCCATTGCTGCAATCGCAAGACTTGCGAAGGTGATGGCCGTGGTCGCCACCCATACGGCGGCAACAATTGGAGCAACCAGCACCGCCAACACGAAAAGCAGAACGCCCACCCAGCCGAACAAGCCCAGTTCCTCATCATCTTCCTCTTCCCCTCCGCCTCCTTCATCTTCCTCGCTTAAAAACCACCATCCGCTTTGGGGATCGGGCTGAACCTGGGGATAGAGAAAGGCCTCGGAATTCAGCATCTGGCTGTAAGCGGACACCATGCTCTGCTGGGTGAAGGCTTTACTCGATGTGGACGGATAAAAAGCGGCGGAATTGTTCTCGTTGGAGAAAGGTCCCCCGTCCGGCCAGGCATTTGTGTTTTCCGGTGCTTTCTTTTTGAGAGCCCTGAAGTCTTTGACGAATTGCTCCGCCTTAGCCCGGTCTCCGCCGATGAGGTCGCGGATTTTTGTGAGGACGATCTCTCCTGTGGCCAGGTGAACGGCCTCACGGCATTCAGGCGATTTTTCCAGGATTTCCTTTAATGGAGCCTTGATCCCCCATTTGCCTCCTTGCTTGACGAAGTCGAAAGACCGGCCGTTAATGATCATGGCAACGGGAATGGCTTTTCCCCGCTCCTTTTTGTATTTGATCTCGGCCTTCAATTCGATTTTCAAGTTGACCAAGTTAGGCGGACGCTTGGCAAAAATGGTTTCCCGGAAGGTAAAAACCGTGAATATAATAAGAACAATAAGGACGAAATTTCGTCCCGGCTTAAATAAAGGCATAATTTCTCCTTACGGATTTTATCGGCGTGCTGTCAGGATATGCAGCGCACGGAATCCAGGATTTTTCGGAAAATCTCTGCATATTCATCATACTGGGCGGCGGGAACCCGGCAGTTGAAGAAATGAACCATGATCATGTCACCGCCGGCCTGTTCCTCCAGGGTGAGCGCCACATGTTTCAGGCCGAAATCATCCTGGGCTTCCCTGATATGGCCCGGAATATCACATTTGTTAACCGGTGTTTTGAGGGTGGGGTCAGAGCCGTGAAGAAGTTCTTTTAGTTGTCCATCCACGCTCTGTCCCGGCATAACCGGCATGTCTCCGCACTGGAGAGAGATATTCGGCAGGCCCATGTCAAAGTTTTCGGAAGACGGAAACCACACGCCTACATCGCTTTCTTCTTTCCAGTCCTGGGGAATCAAAAAAATAAATTCTTCGTAGGAAGCCTCTTTCCAGCCTTTAGGTACTGCCCCAGGATCTTCAGCGGCCGTTGTCCCGGAAGCCTGAGAGGATGCGGCGGTCTTATCCGGATTGCCCGAATCTCCTCCACAGGCGAAAACAAACAGAGAACAAATAAAGAAACACAAGAAGGTTGATGCGGCTAATCCCTCTCTGAAGTGAAACATGAATAACGTCCTTTCCCTATGAGATTCAAAAAATAATTCAAATTTATGTTAATGAGAGGACATTTTAAAGTCAATCTTTTTGTTGTGCCGGCCATGCCGTCACCGTGCTTCCTGCGCCGCGGACGACGAGAGAATAAGAACAGCGGAAACAAGAAAGAGGGCATATTATAAAGAATTTAACAAAGCCGGACCGAATTATTTGAATTATATATTGATTTGTGCGGTCTTTTATTTTTATTATAGAAAGTTAGCCTGAATTATTCACGGGTCGAGATTGCAAAAACACCGCAATTTTTTTATGAATAAAAAAATAAAAAAGAGGAGTAAAATGAAAAAGAACAGATTGTTTTTCGCTGCAGTGCTTTCACTGATGCTGGTCGTTTTCCTGTGTGCGCCGGACTTAACGGCCTCAGCGGGACAGGCTGACCGGAAACCTGTAACCACCAACAAGGACACGCTGCTGACTATTGCAGTCCAGGGCCAAATCGCTCCGGCCCAGCCTTCCACGTCGTACGCCGTCACCTGGGACGGAACACCCAAGGTGCTGGTTGGGACCGGCGGCATCAATTATAACCTGAAAATCGGCGACCCGATTTTCGGATGGGCCAGCGGGGACAGGGCGACCATGGGGGTTGCGGTCGAAGGCAACGGCCCTGATGCCCGTTCCCGGGGAGCCTGGGTCTCTCAGGTTTGCATCGGAAACGAAGTGAAACTGCTGTCCGGCCCGGCCAAAGGGGAAAAAGGCATCATAACGGGCAAGATGCGCGGCTTCGCTCTCGTTCATTTTGAGGACGCTGTCCTGGACAAGCTGACGATCGGCAATGTCATGCTGTCCAAGTCCGTAGGAGTTGGGCTTAAGATCAACGGGTTTGAGGATGTCTTTGTCCATAATTTAGCGCCCGAAGTTCTGGAAAGTCTCGCCTCTCAGACGCCGGCCGGCCTCATTGAGGTCCCTGTCGTCAAAAAGATACCCGGGGATCTCATGGGCCGGGGATATATTCAGACCTGCTACCCTCCCGACATTGAAAAATACGGGCTGAAGGATCTCCGCTTCGGAGATATCGTTTTTCTCGAGGATGTACAGAGTGTCTATGGCAACGGTTATTATAAAGGCGGCGCGGTCATCGGCGTTATCACCTCCGGGCCGAGTGATATGGCCGGCCAGGGCATCGCTGTTACACCGGTTCTTTCTACCAAAGAGGGACGGCTGACTTCCCGGATCGACCCCGAGGCCAATATCGGGAACTTCCTGGGCATCAAGATAAATACGAAAGCTCCCCGTCCGAGCCCCGCCTCCGAGCCGGGCGTTCTGAAGACCAACAAGGACAAGCTGATCACAACCGCGGTCGAGTCAATTCCCATTCCGGCACGCGCCGCAGACTATAATGTCACGTATGACGGAAGCCCGAGAATCGGCATCGGCATGCATTCGATAAACTACACGGTATCACTCGGAGACCCCGCCTACGGCTGGGCAAGCTCAGACCATGTGGAGCCCGACGTCTCCACTTACGGCCGCGACGCCGACAGTGCCGCCGCATGCGCCATCGCCATCCTGTCCGGGATCGGCAATCCGGCCAAGGTCCTGACCGGCGAAGCCAAAGGCGCCAAAGGATACTATATCGGCCGCCACTCGCCTGCGCGCGACATACTCTGGTTTCCCAAGGACGTGCTGGACAAACTGTCCCTGGATGACAAGTTCCAGGTCAAGGCCAGGGCAGTCGGTCTGAAGATCGAGGGCTTCGAGGATGTCCGGGTCAACATGATCTCTCCGGAACTTCTGGAAAAGATGGGCATTGCCATTGATGACGGCCGGCTGGTTGTCCCGGTGGTAATGGAAATTCCGGGCCGCATCATGGGTTCGGGACTAGGCGCCTCGTTTGTTGAGACCTCGGATTACGACATTCAGACAACCTGTCCCGATACCGTCAAACGCTATAATTTAGAGAAGCTCCGGCTTGGGGATGTCGTAGCCATCCGCAACCATTATAATGCCTTCGGCACCGGCCGGCATGAAGGGGCGGTGACAATCGGTATCGTCATTCACGGCTGGAGCTACTTGGCGGGACACGGCCCCGGAGTCAACACCGTATTGAGCGCCCTGCCGGGCCGCATCAAGCCAGTGATTGACCCCGACGCCAACGCGGCCTATTATCTCGGCATCCGGGAAAAACCAGCCGCGACGGCTTCCGGACAGTAGGGGATCGCAGGGGCCGCCCTCCCCATGTCATCCCCAGGCTATGCCGCTGCCCTCCCCATGTCATTCCCGAAGCGCTCCCTCATGTCATTCCCAAAGCGAAGCGACGGGAATCTTAGACGGCGCTTGCACGAGCAGCCGGCCCATGTCATCCTGAGGCCTGTGTCAGCAGGCCATGAGAAGGGGAAAAATAAGCATTCCTCATTGACTTGACCAAAGTGTCATATGTATGATGAGGCTATTACGCATTAAGAGTAACGCATTTTGCGTAATATATTGAATTGACTTTTAATGAATAATAAACTATATTACGCATTAAGCGTAACGCATTTTGCGTAATATAGAGAGATCAAGATGAAAAACCCTTTTGTATATGGGAAAGAAGTGTCGGGAGAGAATTTTTGCAATAGAAAAAATGAAATTAAAGAGCTCAGCCGGGACATTGAGAACAGTCAGAATGTTATGGTTTTTTCTCCTAGGAGATTTGGGAAAACTTCTTTAATTAAGGAAGTTTTAAGAAAGGCACGAAACAAGGGAATTATTACAATTTATGCAGACTTATACTCCGTTTTATCTGAGGAAGATTTTGTTAAAATTTATGCTGATGCTATTGCAAATTCAATTTTCGGAAATATTCGTAAAAAAATGAGAACCATAGCAGGTTTTTTTAAGAATATTAGGCCGCAAGTTGGTTTTGATGAAAGAGGACAGCCGTCTCTTTCTCTAGATATCGATAAAAATGAAATAATACCTTCCACTAAAGACGCCCTAGGGAGTTTGAGTCGCTATGTTGAAAGTAAAGGTAAAAGGGCGGCTGTTGTTTGCGATGAGTTCCAGCAGCTTGATCAATTAGAAAATGATCGAATTATAAAGATTATTCGGACTTCAATTCAATCTCATAATAATATTTCGTATATTTTCATGGGCAGCAAAAAACATTTGATATTGGATATGTTTAATAATCCAAATAATCCATTTTACAGAAGCGCCAAATCTTTTCCCTTAAACAAAATATCGGATAAAGATCTTGAAGAATTTATCAAAAAACGATTTGAATCAAGCGGAAAAACAATTTCTGATGAATTGACTAAAGAAATAGTATCAATATGCGATTCTCATCCCTATTACATGCAATATTTTTGTCACATAATATGGGAAATGATATTTGATAAGAAAAATGTTGATAAAAACATTTTAGATAAAAGTCTTGAATTGCTCTTAAAAAGAGAATCTCCCACATATGAAGCAACAATGGATTTACTCACGAGGAAGCAAAAAAAAGCTCTCGTAGCCTTGTCATTGGCAGGTAAAGATGAAAAAGTATATTCCAGTGAATTTTTAAATCGATTCAATCTGGGGTCGGCATCAAGTTTTCAGAGAGTTATGCAAAGCTTAATTTCGAAAGATTTAATAACTAAGGAGAGTGGAAGTTATTTTATTGTAGATGTCTTTTTTAAAAAGTGGCTTTCTGCTTTATATTCAGATCCTGGTAAATAATCTTATAATTAAACCAGACACGATATCCTTCATTTACCCCAGGATTATCTATAAACCGGCCTCTTTTCAGGAAGGCACCTCCATGTCATCCTGAGGCCGCCCTCCCCATGTCATTCCCAGGCCACGCCGTTGCCCTCCCCATGTCATTCCCGGAGCGAAGCGACGGGAATCTTAGACTGCTTCGATCTTTGAAGACGGTTCTGCATCATTCGGCGCCCCTGCCTAAGATTGCCACGCGGCCTGCGGCCGCCCGCAATGACAAAATGCAAGGCCCTCCAGGATGACGCAACTTTTTATCCTTCCTTAATGACAAGAGCCGTTTATTTTTATAGTATTAAGCCTGGATGAATCAGAACAATGAATAATAAAAGCATTGACGTCAACCAGCTGATCAACCGGATCACAAATCTGAAAACGGTCCCGAAAAAAGCACCGGATCACAAAGACACCCAAGGCCCGCTTCCCGTCCTGGATTCCCGGATGGATGTAAAGGATTTCCTGGTTTATAACGGCGATGAATTCGTGGATTGCGCCTATAACATTATCTTGGGCCGGGATCCGGATTCGGAGGGCCGAAGACACTATGTTTCACAGATGGCCTCCGGAAAGCTGACCAAGCACGATGTATTGAGCCAGCTTCGCTTTTCCCCTGAAGGACAGATGCGGGGAATCACGATAAAAGGATTGACACCCACCCGGGAGCAAAAAGAGATCGCCAACCAAACCGTCAACTCATCTCTTGATCCGCAAAAGGACTTTTATCAAATCGAGGATTTCCTGAAATATGACGGAAAAGAATTCATTTTGCGGGCTTACCAGGGCATTTTAAAAAGGATACCCGATGAACAGGGGATTGCAACCCACCTGGGCAGCCTGCAAAACGGGGCAAAATCCAAGGAAGACATTTTACGGGAACTGCGCTATTCCGAGGAAGGCGAAGCCAGGGAAGTACGGATTGTGGACCTGCTGCCGAAAATCCGGGAACTGGAACCCGCCCAGCGCCAGAAAAAACCCTTAGTGGAGGTTGCCGGCGGGGAATGCCATATTGAGGACCTGCTGGTGCTGCCGGACCAATCCTTTGTCGCCAGAGTCTTTTTCCTTTCCCGGGGTGTGTATCCGGAGGAAGCGGATATGGCGCCCTATCTCCAGGCTTTGAGGGAAGGCAAGAAAACCAGGGCGGAGGTGGCGGCTGAACTGAAGAAGACCGCTCCGGAAGCCTTTTCCCAGACCAGAATCAGGGGACTTGGCCTGTATCGTTTCCGCCAGCGGATAAAAAAGATTCCGTTGGCGGGGGAGGCGGCCAATTTTCTGCTGAAAATGCTCATTTTTCCGGGATGGGCAGCACGGCTCCAGGCGAGAATAAGCCGGGCACAGGCGGCCGAAGGGTGGCAGTGGGACAACCTTGACCGCGAAAACCGGCAAATCCGGGCTAAGCTCAAGGACGTTGTGGACTGGCACTGGACGGTCAATGAACGCCTGTCTTCCCTGCAGGGGCTCGCGGACTTGGAGCCTATGGTCCGGGAGCAAAAGGAACAGATCTTTTTAATAAAGAGGCTTATCGCCAATAAAGCGGATACAGCGGATGTGGAAAGAGAGCTTCAGCATTTAGAAAAGAAGATCGGCCAAGAAGCCGCCCGTATCGAATCCCTGGCGGAGGTGGTTTATCCCGAAAGGATGCTGAAAAAAGACCTTGGGCCGCTCTATTCCGACCTTTATGACCGCTTCCGCGGCGCGTATGATGATGTAAAGAAACGGCTGGCACCTAACCTTAAAGAGGTGATGGACACCGGATTATTTAACGGCCGCGGGGAATGGATACTGGATATCGGCTGCGGCCGGGGTGAATGGCTGGAGATTCTGGAGCAGCACGGCATCCGCGCTCGGGGCATCGATATGATGCCCCATCATGTGGAAGCGTGTATCGAGAATGGATTGGAAGCAGCGGAGGCGGAAGCCCTGGCGCATCTAAAAGACCAGGCCGATAACTCGATCATGGGAATCAGCGCCCTTCATTTGATCGAGCATTTGCCCTTTCCGAAACTGGCGGAACTGCTGAGGGAGATATTCCGGGTTCTCAAACCCGGCGGGCTCTTCCTGCTGGAAACACCCAACCCGGAAAATATCAATGTCAGCTCCCATACTTTTTATCTCGACCCGACCCATCAGAAACCCCTGCCGTCCATGCTGATCCGGAAGCTGGTGCAGAGCACCGGATTTTTGTGCAATGATGTCCAGTACCTTAATCCTGGAGCCGACAGCCCGGATGCATCCGAAGAGAGCTCCCTGGAGAAACGGGCCTTCGACTATCTCCTGACAGGGACAAAGCCATGAAACCGGTGGCCGTTGTCACGCCCTGGTTCGGCGAAAAAAGCGCCGGCGGCGCGGAACGGACCGCCCGCCAAATCGCCCACCGGCTGCGGGACCGGGGATATAAAGTCGAGGTGCTGACCACCTGCTGTGAATCCTTTTTTGCTCCCTGGGGCGAGGATCAATATGAACCGGGCGAGACCACAGACGGGGATGTCGCAGTCCGACGATTCAGCGTAGATTCACAGAATTTTGCGGATTTCGATCGGGTAAACCGGATCCTTCTCAATCATTCGCCGGAGCGGCTCCTGCCCGGATGTTCTCCGGTAAGCCCCAGCCTGGAACAGGTTTTTATCCGGGAGAATATAAACTCCCGCCCCCTGCTTCGTTACCTGGAAGAAAATCAATCCCGGTACCATGCTTTTCTCTTTATTCCCTATCTTTACGGGCCGATTCTCCAAGGCCTGCCGCTGGTGGCGAAGAAGGCGCTGCTGCAGCCCTGCCTGCACGATGAGGCCTACGCTTACCTGCCTGCGGCCGGAGAAATTTTCCGCTGGGCCCGGGCGGTGCTTTTTCATACCGAAGGAGAATGGAAGCTGGCGCGATCCCTTTACGGGCCCGTGATCAATCAAAAGGGACACCTGGTGGGAACCGGCGTGGAGCGGCCGGCGGAGAGGACGGGAAAACCGGATGTTCTTTCTCGGACAAACAACGCCCCCTACCTCTTTTATATCGGGAAACGGGACCCCATGAAAAACACCGGCTTCCTGGCGGAGGTCTTTGGTGCTTACAAGAACAGACACCCGGACAGTCCGCTTAAACTCATTTTATGCGGGCCGGGAACCGGCTCCTACAACGACCCAGCTGCAGGGATTGAAGACAGAGGAGAGGTCGGTGAAAAAGAAAAACAGGCCCTCCTTGAGCACTGCCTGGCTCTGGTCAATCCCAGCTTCAATGAAAGCTATTCCCGGGTCATTATGGAAGCCTGGCTGGCCCGGAAACCGGTCGCAGTAAACAGCAGATGCCTGGCAACGGCTGGGCTGGTGAAGGAATCCCAGGGCGGGTTGTCCGCCGCCGCTGCTTCAGAGTGGGGCGATGTCTTCCATCGACTCAGCCAAATGCGGAAACGGGAATTGCGCAGAATGGGCCGGAAGGGATACGCCTACGCCCGACGCCATGCCGATTGGGACGTGGTGATCGACCGGTATGAAAAAATTCTGCGCGATATGGACGACAGCGCTCCCCTCCGGCACAGCCGGGGCACCGGTAAAACCATCCATCAGATCATGCCCGTTTATGCCTACGGCGACGCCATCTCCCGGCAGGCTTTCCAGATACGGCAATACCTGCTTCAGAAAGGATATAAGTCGGATATTTTTACCTGTCACACCGAGCCCGGAGAGAACACGGCCAACCGGTTCCATCCGGATTGCTTGTGGGACGCCGACGCTGTCATCTACCACCATTCGATCGGCACGGAACTTTTGGATTTTATCCAAAAGCACCAGGGGCCCAAAGCTCTGGTCTACCATAATGTCACCCCGGCGCATTATTTTGCTCACGACCCGCGGTTTGCCGCCCTGCTCAAAGAGGGTCGCCTGGCCTTAAAGACTCTCGCCCAGCATCTGAACACCGGATACGGGGATTCCGCCTACAACACCGGGGAGCTTAAGGAGGCGGGGTTTAAACACACAGGGGTGCTGCCGATCGTCATTGACCCCGCCGTCTGGAATACGCCCCCGGACCCGCAGTTGATGGGCACATTGCAGGGAAAAGGCTCCCACCTCATCTTTGTGGGGCGGATCGCCCCCAACAAGTGCCAGCATCATCTGATCGAGGCCTTTGTTCGTTACCTGGAGCTGGACCCCGGCGCCAAGCTGCATCTGATCGGGAAAGCCCTGCCGGATGACGGGTATTACCATCATCTGCTGTCGCTGATTCTAAAATACAAACTGCACCGCAAGGTGTTTATTACCGGAAAGGTGGATCAATCCCGGCTCCATGCCTATTACCGGTGCGCGGATCTGTTCTGGTCCATGAGCGCGCACGAGGGATTTGGCGTTCCGCTTATTGAAAGCATGTGGTTTGACGTTCCGGTTCTGGCCTACAGGGCCGCAGCGGTCCCTGAGACCCTGGGTCCTGCCGGGGCCATGTTTACGGATAAAAGCGACTGGAAAAGTCTAGCCCACAAGGCCTATCGCATGATCCATGAACCGGAGCACCGGAACCGGATTATTGCCGGCCAAAGGCGGAGAAGAGCCGCTTTTCTTCCCGGGAACGTCCTTCCCCGGCTGGAAGCGGAAAAGCCGGCCAAAAGAAAAGTCGCCTTTGTGGTTCAGCGCTGCGGCCGGGAAGTCAGCGGCGGCGCGGAGAAACTCTGCCTGCAGCTGGCCGGTATGATGAAAGATTCCTGGGATATCGACATTTTAACCACCTGTGCAAAAGATTACACTACCTGGGAAAACCATTATCCCGCGGGAAAAAGCCGTTTGGATGAAGCGGCGGTTGTGCGCTTCCCGGTGGACCAGGTGCGGGATACGGAGGTCTTTAATCAAATCTCCGTACAGCTGAACCGGAATCTGGAGGAAGCGGATGCCGCGCAGCAGGAAGCCTGGATGATTGCGCAGGGCCCGGTCTCAAAATCCCTCTTGCGGCACATAAAAAAAAGACACCGCAAATATGACGCCTTTGTGTTTTTTACATATCTCTACGCGTCCACCTATTTCGGGCTGCCTGAGGTGGCGGAAAAATCCATTCTGGTGCCGACAGCCCATGATGAGTGGATGATCAAAATGGGAATATGGGACTGGTTTTTTGACCTGCCCCGGGGATTTATTTTCCTGAGTGAAGGGGAAAAAGAATTTTTGACCAGCCGCTTTCCCCATGCCGGATTATCGGGTCCGGTGATCCAAATCCCGGTGAGCCCGCCCCCGCGGTATTCACCGGAGCGCTTCCGCGAAAAATATGACATCCGGAGCCCCTACCTGCTGTACGTCGGCCGGCTGGATGCCAGCAAAGGCTGCCTGGAGCTGATCCACTTTTTCATCAATTTCTGCTGCCGGAATGCCTGCCGAACCAAGCTGGTCTTAATCGGTAAAGGCGCCATGAATGTACCGAAGCACCCGGCCGTCATAAGCCTCGGATACGTGGATACTCAAACCAAATGGGACGCCCTCGCCGGATGCGAATGGCTGGTCAATCCGTCCGCCTACGAGAGCCTGTCGCTGGTGCTGCTTGAGGCCTGGAATGTCAAACGGCCGGTCCTGGTAACGGCCAAGTGCGGGGTGATGGTCCGTCAGTGCAGTCTTTCCCAGGGGGGGCTCTGGTATAACGGATACCAGGAATTTGAAAAGATCCTGCTTCACGTAGGCGATGAGGAAAAAAACCGGCTGGGGGAACAGGGCCACACCTATGTGCAGGCAAACCACCGGCGGAATGGAACCCGAAGAATCATGGAGGAATCCATTGAAAGGGTCGTGTGGGAAAATGGACAGTAATCAGTTCCTGACTTTAGACGAGCTGCAGGCTGTTCTGAATCCCCAAGCCCGGTTCCTGCAAGAATATGACACCCGGGACGTCCGCCGGCTGATCTTATCCATCCGGCCGGATGACGCCGACCCGGAGCAGATGCGGCAATACGGCCAAGAGGCCTACCGGCGCATTCTCTACACGGCCGGATTGATCCCCGATCAAGAGGGCGCCCAACTGCTTGAAATCGGGAGTAATCCCTATAAATTGACCATCTTCCTGAGGCTTTTTTTTGGATTCAAACTGACACTGACCAATTTTTTCGGCGAACAATTCGAAGGCCCGTTATCGCAGCAGGTGTTATACCCGGATATCCTGAGCGGAGATGAGAAAAAAACCACCCTCAATTTCCACCATCTGAATATTGAAAACACGCCGCTGCCTTTCCCGGATGAGGCCTTTGACTTCGTGCTGCTCAGCGAGGTGATCGAACATCTTATCGCCAGCCCCGTTTTTGCCCTCAGAGAAATCAAACGGGTTTTAAAAAAGGACGGGGCCTTTATCCTGACCACCCCCAATGCATGCAGCCTGGATAAAGTCTATAAGCTCATATGCGGTGTCAATATCCATGACCCCTATCACGCCAATGGCCTATACGGGCGGCATAACCGGGAATACAGCCGGCATGAACTCTATCAATTACTGTCTTATGCCGGATTCAAGCTGGATGATTCCTTTACCGCCGACGCGGCGATAAAACCGGCCGTACCCCCGGAGGCATGGCCCCGCATAGAGCCTGTAATCGCCATGTTTGAGAGCCGGCATCTGGATCTCGGGCAGTATATCTTCATTAAGTGCAGCCATAACCGGGCGGAAGCGAAAGGGCCGCGTCCCCCCTTTATCCCGCCATCGGAGGATTTAGCCAATGAACCGCAACACCATGAAACGTCGCCTGCTCACAGGGTGCCTGCTGTGTCTCCTGGTTCTTCTCAACACTGTTTGCCGGCCGGGAAATCAAGACGAATGGATCCGCCGGGATCTGCTGGGGAAATTTGAGGCTGCCGCGAAAATGACTGAGACCAAGGTCCTGGATTTTTCAGAGAATATCTTTCATCATCTTCTTTCCGGCTGGTCTATCCCCGAAGCGGGCCACCGCTGGGCGGAGGGGCTTCACAGCGAAGTAGAATTTATATCCGCTTCCAAAGAAGGCGTAAGCTGTACGATCCACTGCCATCCCCTTGCGGTTCAATCCGGAGAGCAGCAGAAGATGAAGGTCTTTTTAAACTCCTTTTTCCTGGAAGAGCTCGCGCTGCAATCCGATAAGGCATCCTGCCAGGTGGCCCTGCCAAAGCAGCATCTGAAGGAAGGAACCAACCGGCTGCGGTTTGAGTTCGCTTACGCTAGAAGCCCCCGGGAGATGAAAGTCTCTGTCGACGCGAGAAAAGTGTCGGTCATGTTTAAAAAGATCGTGTTTCACGGACTGGAGGATCGGGAGACCGCCGTCTTCAGACAAGGCGACGCCGTCGTCCAGACGCCGGGCACGAAATTATGTTTTTACGAAGCGGTCCCTCCCGGCACCCGGCTGGCCTTTGACTTTGATTCAGCCCGGGAGGATATGGTCGTCAAGGTGACGGTGGACACCGACAGGGCGCCTTCACAGTCTTATATATTTCAAGAATCCGGTCAACATGAAATCGACTTGACACCCTTCGCACCGGGCCCGGCGCGGCTTTCTTTCTGGGTTGAGGCCCCCGAAGCGGATCCCTCCCAGCCAAAGACACCCGCCATGGTGCGCTGGCGCGGCATCGAATTGATCCGTTCCCGCGGGAATCCGCGCCGGATGGAAAGAAGCAAAAAAACCGATGTGATCTACATCGTCCTGGACGCCTTTAATGCCGGCCATGCCGGCCTCTACGGATACCACCGGGAAACCACCCCCTTTCTTGACCAATGGGCGCGAGATGCCCTGGTCTTTGATCAAATGTTTGCCAACGCCCCCTACACATTGGCCTCCACCGCCGCCCTTTTCACTTCCCGGTTTATGCCGGACCACCACTTGATCACCAAAGAGAACCGGCTGAACCCGAAAATCACCACCCTCCCCGAATTCTTCTCCCAGCAGGGCATTCAGACTTGCCTGGTGACCGATCATCCTTTTCTGGGCCCCCCTTTCGGACTGGATAGAGGATTTGACTATGTCTATGATCAGCACGATTACCGCGAGAATCCCTATGCGGTGATCGACATGCTGAAAGAGATCTACGCACAGCCTGAAGAGAAGCAGCGCTTCATCTATATTCACCTTATCCCGCCCCACACGCCGTACATGCCGCCGGAAAAGTACCGGGTCTATGCAAAGCACAAGCCCGGGCTCATCATGCCGGATGAAACAAATGTCCAGAAAGTCCTCCAGGGAGAGATCGAACTGACTCCCGAACAAGTGCAGTTCTGGCTCGACATGTATGACGCCAATATCCGGTTTGCCGATGATATGGCCCGGAAGATCATATCCCACCTTGAAAAAAGCGGCATCGCCGAGGAAGCCGTCATCGCGGTCACCTCCGACCACGGGGAAGCCTTTAATCAGCACGGCCGGCTGTTCCATAACACCACGGTGTTTGATGAAATGGTCCATATCCCCTTCATCATCCGTTTCCCGTCAAAATACGGCATCGAGCCCCGAAGAATCGATACTCAAGCCAGTCTGGCGGATATGGCCCCCACTCTGTGCCGTTTATTTAATCTGGACATATCCCCCGCCTATTTGGGACGAGACCTGTGTCCCCTGATTCTGGGCGGAAACATTCCCTATCAGCCGGTATATATGGAGAATGCCCACAGGACCAGGGGCATGCGGGGATGCGGATATAAATTTATCGAAACCCGGGAAATGCCTTCGCTTTTTGATCTTATTAAAGACCCGGATGAAAAAATGAATGTGTATACCGGGTATCCTGTAACCCGGACCTATTTCCAGAGATTGATGGCCGTCTATAAAAGCAGTAACGGCAGAATCCCCGCAAGCGGCGATATCCCCCAATCCGTCCTGGATAAATTGAAAACCCTGGGTTATATAAAATCAAATGATCAGTAAGCCTCATGAATTCCCCGCACCGCCGTCCCATGCCTTTGTGGAAATCACCAATATCTGCGGCGGGCACTGCCGCTTCTGTCCCTCCGGGATTTCCAAAAGAAGCCCCCTTCACCTCAAACCCGAATGGTTTCATACATTTATCGATGGCCTTAAGGCCTGCGGATTTACACCCTCTACCCATTTCCATGTGCTGGGGGAGCCCCTTAAAAATCCCCGGTTTTTTCAACACCTGAAAACAGCATCCAGCTATGGATTACCCGTAACCGTGGTCAGCAGTAAAGCGCTATCCGACCCGGCACAGCTGAAAAAACTCCTGGCCCATGAGCCAGGCTGCCTGGTGGTCAGCTTCGACCCGCAGATGAAAGATGACCGGTGCGTAAGCCTCTGTTCCCGGGCCATGGAAACGAAATTTACCCGCCCCAGCCGCAGCCGGATTGAATTTCACCTGGGTTCCGACGCCGTGTGGCGGCAGTCCGGACTTTTATATCTGGATGATGCGGCGACCTTTCCGCACATTCTGCCCCGCTATGATGTAAACCGGAGGTTCCGTGTCCTGGCGGAAAAACTGGACCAGGAAAGCCGAAAATTATCCCGGCTTTATCCGGAAGAATACGGCCGCCAGGATAAAACCGCTCATAAAGAATGTGCCCTGGAGATTAAGAGAGGAAAGATCAGCCTGGATATAAAAGATATCCCCGGCGATGTTGATTCTCTAAGCGAAGCTGCATACTGGGGCCATATGGCGGCCCCCGGTGTGTTCCTCCGGGTCAAGCAATTCGGCTTATGGAACCAGAAGCCGGACTTCCTGCGGCAAATTCTTCCGGACGATACGTTCTTTTTTATAGAAGAACGAAAAACCCCCATGCGCTGTTCTCTCGCCGAAAGCCTGGTGATGCTTTCAGACGGCACGCTGACCGGCTGCTGCCTGGATTATGACAGCGACCTCGCGATGGGGCATATTGAAGAGATGGATGTCTTGTCTTTCTGGAATCAGAAAAAACGCCGCCTTCTGGCGGAAGATGCTATGCAGTTTAAAACCTGCCGCCGCTGCAAGGGGAAGCTTTTTGTGTTTTCCCGGACGGCCCTTTCCGGCCAGAAGCAGGAACTCAAGGCCCTGGGCACGGACTGGCATGAATATGAACCGGAACTGTTAAACCAGGGCGGCCGCTGGAGCACCGGCGATTCCAGTCTTTATTTTTTCAACCGATTACCCGCTGCCAGTGAATTGAGGTTTCACCTGGTCTTTCCCCAAGCCGGTGATAAGGTTGATATTTTCCTATCCAGGTACCATCCCGGCCAAGACACATTCAATCCCGCCACCGAGTACACAAAAACCGCCGCTCACCCGGGACAAGTGGAGGAGATAACGATCAAACAGCCTTTGGACCAATTCAACCTCTACCGCATCCGCATCCAATCTCCCGCCCGTCAGCTTTCCCCCGAAGACCCCCGCCGCCTGGGCATCATTTTCCTCCGCGCCCACGCTTATGGTTAACCCCATGTCATCCTGAGGCCTGCGCTAGCAGGCCGTGAGGATCTTGTACGGCCTCGCGCCAAATATTTCGCCACTGCTTCATTATACGAAGCAGTACAAGATCCTTACGTCACTTCGTTCCTCAGGATGACACATTTATGTCATCCCCAGGCCACGCCGCCGCCCCCTCATGTCATTCCCGGAACGGAGTGACGGGAATCTTAGACGGCGGTGCAATTAAGGTTATATCGCTAAGAAAGCTCGGCTAAGTTGAGGAATTCAGCCAGCTTATCCAGGAAATATTTAAAATCATCCAGCCGCGTCAATAAAATTTCATAGATCTTATCGTCATCAATTTCCCAATATATATGGACAAGTCTGTTTCTGAACTTTGCCATGTCTTTCAATTCATTGGTAAATGAACAGTCAAAGGCCCCTTGCTCTCCAAGAACGGCAAAAGTATCAGAGTAATCTTCAGGAGACCGGTATCCATTGCGGGAAATGATGTGGTTACACATATCAATGGCGGCTTCGATGGCTACAATGAAATTATACTTGGCGCTCCCGATTTTATCCGGGTCATTTAAAAAAACGTTTTTTTCGTATTTTTTCAATCTTTTGAGCTGGCTGACGGCTTCCCTCATCTGGGAAACGAGCTTGCGTATTCTGTCCGATTCATATTGGGGCATTTAAGACCTCTCTTAAATACCGTTTCCGGTAAATGGCAAAATCCGCATATTTCTTAAAAATCATCCCCTCGAAGTCAGCCCTTTTGTTAGGGTCTTCATCTTTCACCAGCAGCCCCTCTTTTATCACAGCAAATACGAAGGATACCGGAGCATGATTGATGATACGCACATCCACCGGAAATTTAGTAATGGAATTGATGTCCTTTTCCAGTTCGAATTCGAAACTCAGAGGATCAATATTCTCAAGCTTTTTGCAAAAGATTCCGATATCAATATCAGAAAATTCATCATCCCGAACAAACGAACCAAAAATGTAGGCAAATATAATATTTTTTCTCTTTTTTATCCGGGAAGCCATTTCTTTGATAATACGCTGCTTCTCGCTCAGGGGAATTTGTTTCTTTTGCATCCTGAGAAAAAATTATCACATTATGCATTTATTTTCAATTTACTTCGCTGTTGCTCCCCCAATGTCGTTCCCAAATCGCGCAGCGTTCCCCATGTCATCCCCAGGCCGCCTCCATGTCATCCTGAGGCCGCGGCGCCCTCATGTCATTCCCGGAGCGAAGCGACGGGAATCTTAGACTGCCTCGATTCTTGGAATCGGTCCCGTCTCATCCAAACGACACAGCACAAGATCCTTCGTCACTTCGTTCCTCAGGATGATATGTGGATGTCATCCCCGGGCCATGCCGCCGCCTTCCTCATGTCATTCCCGGAACGGAGTGACGGGAATCTTAGACTGCGCCTGCACGAGCAGCCGGCCCCGATTCATCATCCCCCCCATGTCATCCTGAGGCCTGCGCTAGCAGGCCGTGAGGATCTTGTACGGCCTCGGCAAAAAGAATCGCCTCCCTCTCATTCACACGATGCAGCACAAGATCCTTACGTCACTTCGTTCCTCAGGATGACATGTGGAAGCCGTCTCCTTCTAAATACTTTATATTAAGCCCATTTCTTTGGTATATTAGATATCTGGAAAAATGACCATATTGGGAGGACGCATCATGAAAAAAATGACCCCGGCATTTATCCTTATCCTCATAACCGGACTTGTCCTGTGGTTCGGCACAACCCGGCTTCCCGCCCAGAGCGAGGGAGACCAAATCCTCGACGGCATCGGCGAGACGGCCCTGATCGCCCGCTATGTCTTTGACGGCAATACACAGGACCGGTCCCGCAACCAGTTCCACGCCGAAGTCATAGGAGACGAGCCTTCCTATACCGAGCACAGTCCCTTTGACAAGGTCCTCGCCCTCCAGGGCAGCGCCCTCCGCATTCCCGGGAAGACGTTAGCCGGGGTCGACAGCCTGAGTATTTCCTGCTGGGTCCATCTCATCGCCGAAAAACCCGGCCAGAGGCTCTTTGATTTCGAAGGATCTCCCGGCCGCGGCTTTTACTGTGAGCTTAACGGCCCCGACATAGACAACGGCCTTCGTGTCCGTATAACAGACGGCGGCGAAGATGCCGGCCAGGGGTTTTCCGCCCGGTTCAGATCCCCCGGACGCTGGTTCCATGTGACCATCGTCCTCGACGCCTTCCACCGGACACTGACCGGCTATGTCATGGGCCGCGAGGTTGGCCAGGCAGATAATATAACACTCAGCCTGGAAGACGTTCTGGCCTGGGATAATCCCGAAAATAACCGGCTTCTGATCGGACAGGCGGCAAGCGCTGATAAACCGGCCATGGAGGCCCATCTCCGCCATCTGCGGCTCTACAACATCGCCTTAAGCGAAGACCAGGCTAGAGCCGTCGCCTTCGGAGAAGGCGGAGGACAAAGACGGGAGAGAGCGGTGGAGCCTGAGGCGCCGGAGCTCCGCTCCCTGGCCCTCATCAAAGGACTGACCAATGTTCCCGATATCGCCATTGAAACCACAGCGGGTGTCCTGCCCAGACTGCCCGCTTATATTCCCAGCGTCTATGAACAAGGCGCCGCCGGCCCGCAGGTCCGGGTCCTCTGGCCTGCGCCCGCCGATAACAGCGCGGTCCTTGAACCCGGGACCTATACCCTGACCGGTGTTGTGCCGGGCACTCCTTTTGAACCCAAAGCCGTCGTTACGGTCAAACCGGCCGAACCCGCCGCAGCTCTTGAGAAACCGGAGATGAAGGTGGAACCGTTCCCTCTGGGCCGTGTTGGCCTGAAGCCCTTTGCCGACGGACGGAAAACCCCCTTTATCAAAAACCGCGATAAATTTATCGCCGGCCTCTCCACCGTCAATCCCGATAACTTCCTCTACAACTTCCGCGACGCCTTCGGCCGGCCCCAGCCTGAAGGCACCGAGCAGCTGGGCAGCTGGGACAGCCAGACTTCCCGCCTCCGCGGCCACGCCAGCGGCCATTATCTCTCCGCCCTGGCCCAGGCCTACGCCGGTTCCGTCTACGATGAGAGCCTCCAGGCCGGTTTCCTTAAAAAAATGAACTATATGATCGACACACTCTACGACCTGGCCCAAAAATCAGGCCGTCCCGCCGAACCCGGAGGACCGCATAACGCCGACCCCCTCGCCATTCCGCCCGGTCCCGGGAAAACCAGCTGCGATTCCGATCTGAGCGAAGACGGCATCCGCCGCGATTACTGGAACTGGGGGGAAGGCTTCATAAGCGCCTACCCGCCCGACCAGTTCATCATGCTGGAAAAGGGCGCCACTTACGGCTCGACCAATGACCAGATCTGGGCCCCTTACTACACCCTGCATAAGATCCTGGCCGGACTGCTCGACTGCTATGAAGTCGGCGGTAATCCGAAAGCCCTGGAGATCGCCGAAGGGATGGGCACCTGGACGTACACGCGGCTTAAAGCCGTGCCGGCGGACACCCGTATTGCCATGTGGAACCGCTATATCGCCGGCGAATACGGCGGCATGAACGAAGTCATGGCCCGCCTCTCCCGGCTTACCGGCAACCCGGATTTTTTGGCCTGCGCCCGGCTTTTCGACAACACCAAGTTCTTCTTCGGCGATGCCGAACACAGCCACGGCCTGGCCAAAAACGTCGACACCATCCGTACCCGCCACGCCAATCAGCACATCCCCCAGATCATAGGCGCCATGGAGACCTACCGGATGTCCGGGATTCCGGACTACCGCAACGTAGCGGATAATTTCTGGACCAAGGTCCGGCATCACTACATGTACAATATAGGCGGTGTCGGCGGAGCCAAAAACCCCCAGAACGCCGAATGCTTCACAGCCGAGCCGGACACCCTCTCCCAAAACGGCTTCAACATGGGCGGGCAGAACGAGACCTGTGCCACCTACAACATGCTCAAGCTCAGCCGCCAGCTCTTCTTCTTTGATCCCGACCCCCGGTATATGGATTACTACGAACAGGGCCTCTACAACCACATCCTGGCCTCCGTGGCAGAGGATAACGCCGGCAACACCTACCATGTCCCCCTCAACCCGGGAGCCCGCAAGCGGTTCTCCAATGAGGACATGGACGGCTTCACCTGCTGCAATGGCACCGCTCTTGAAAGCAACACCAAGCTGCAGGATTCGATCTACTTTAAAAGTACCGGCAACCAGGCCCTTTATGTCAATCTTTATGTGCCGTCCACCGTCAACTGGGAAGAACGAGGCGTATCTGTCACCCAGAACACGAATTTCCCGTATGCCGACTCGGTCACACTCAAGGTTTCAGGCGTCTCCCCATTCGCGCTTAAACTCCGTGTTCCCGCCTGGGCGACCCAGGGATTTTTCGTCAAGATAAACGGACAAGAGGAAAATGTCCAGGCTGAGCCCGGCTCTTATCTGACTCTCAAACGCGATTGGAAAGACGGCGACACCATCACCCTCCGCATGCCCTTCTCCTTCCGCCTCGAACCGGTTATGGATATGCCGAATCTCGCCAGTATTTTCTACGGCCCGGTCCTGCTGGCCGTCCAGGAGGAAGGCCCCCTACCGGCCTGGCGCGCGGTGACACTTGACGCAGAGGACATCGCCCGCTCAATCGACGGCGATCCGGCCGCCCTGCGCTTTACCATCGGCGAACTGGAGCTTAAGCCGTTCTTTGAGACCTACGAGCATCATTCGGTGTATGTGGATGTGACGCTGGAGTAGGGATCCCCCAACAGGGAAATTCAGTTTTTATTGAATCTAAGCAGTCAGAGATCGGGTGTCCCTGTCACCTTTCTCTTCTTGATCGGCACTGCCTGCGCATGGACAACCGCCTGAAAAAACCTAACGGCTTTTCCAGCTGGGCATGGGCATACATACGTCAACCGGACGAGGATTCGAACAAGATGAAGGATCAGGACTTCGGTGACGTGAACGACTATCGCAAGTGCGGCCAAGACTGAGAATAAAGAAGACGCAGATTTTCGGCTCTTCTCTCCTTACTGGGGATTATTTGTTGACTTGCCTTTTCTTTTTTCTGTATAACAAACGAGGAAGCTGCTTTTTTGTTTTTTCATTAGCACACCTAATCTTATGTGAGACCTGTAACGAAAGGAGAACAGAACATGTTTCAAAAGAAAAGAACATTTTCATCCGTGACTCTGGGCTTGTTGATCTGCGCCCTGGTCCTCGTTGGCTGTAACGCTAATTCGAATGACGCGGACGCAGTGTCCGGACAAAAAGAAACCACGACTTCACCGGCTTCTGCACAGGGCAAAGCGCCGGCTGAAACCATCGTCCCGTCTGGATGGAAGACGGTCTCTGACGGTCAATGGAGCCTTTCCATTCCTGAAGACTGGGTCGACGATTCTGGTTTTTACTATCCGGAAGAGGCTGCCAATTCTATGACGGGTGCACCCAACATCTTTTGCGTAATCGGCACCCGGATGATACCAGAGGGAAAGACCGCGGAGGACGAGTTTAAGTCGATGTTCGGTTCGGCTCTTCTGAACAAAACCCCGGTGACGGTGTGTGAAAAGGACGGTTACATGGCGGAGGCGAAGAGCAACCTGGCGCTTGTATTCGAGTATGAAGCATCCACATCGTTTGGGCAAGGGGCGGCAATCGAATACATTAACTGCGGTACTCCGACTTCGGCCAAGTTTAAACAGTACGAGCCGGTCTTCCGGCGCATCCTCGAGTCCGCGCATTGTCCGGCCGATTGATCCCCTTTCGGGAGAGCGCGGATTAAAACGGTCCGAAAATTACGTTTGCTGCCGTGATATCAATGCGTTCGTCGGTCCCGACCCCGAACAAGCGGATACGAGGCGCAAATAGTAAGGGTGAAAAGATAAAGTGGACTTATTAAAAATATTGCTGAAGCTTGTTTTGGTTTTTAATAGAAAAAAATTAAATCCTAGTTTTAAGAAAGCTTTAGTTAGAGAAATCTCAAAATTAATTCCAGACAATTCATATGTACTTGATTATGGATGCGATGATGGAAAAGTCGCAGAAGCAATTATGAGAATAAAACCTAGTGTGAAAATTGTTGGAATTGATGTTCAGGGAGATAGATCGTGTCAAATTCCAAGAAAAATTTATGATGGCAAAAAAATTCCATATAAGAGCAATACTTTTGATGTTGTTGTAAGTCTTGATGTTTTACATCATACAAAAGATATCAAAGCTAGTTTAAAAGAACTAAAAAGAGTCAGCAAAAAATATATAATTATCAAAGATCATGCTGTGTATAGTGAGTTTTCTAAAAAGTTATTGACTTTTACTGATTATATGACGAATTTGGAAGCCAATATTAATTGTGCTTATAATTTCCCCTATAAAGAGAAATGGTACGAAATGTTTAAAGAATTAAAATTCAAATTATTAAAAGAACCTCAAAATATTCATTTTTCATATTTCAGAAATGAAAGATATAATCCTATTTTTATGATTGAACTCTCGCGGCTCTCTTACCCCGAAAGGGATTTTAAACACTCTCCTGAGCTTGACACGAGGAGATGCCAAAAAAAATACTATCAACAATCATTGTGAGCATTCAAGAAAAATCAAGTGTGATCTTCCGTTTCAGCCGGTCAGTGGGACATATACGCCTCGCCCTTCCCGATTCAGGACATGAGAACATAAGGATTTCCGCTACATATTCCAGCGGTAAGTCATTTTCAGCAGGAAAATATTATTGCCCGGGGCCATGAACAGATCACCCAGGTCACGGCCCAGCTGCAGTTCGCCGGGATGCGAATAATCCATGCGGTTTTGAGTCCACACAAAGTAGACCAATGACCCAGGATGATATTCCCAGCGCAGAACGACGGTACCCCGGAGTGATTTGAAATTAAAGTCCGGATTATAAAACGAAAACCCGGACGCTCTGCCGGGTCCATCCGGGTCTACAGTATAAAAATTATCGGTATATTCAACCGTTCCCGTATCCAGTCCATACACATTGTAATCAGAGCTTCCCGGCCGGGCTAATTCTTTAAAGCGGTCATATTTTCCAACAGCTAAAAACGGCTGGAGATAGGCCTGCAATGTCAGCTTGGGAGTAAAAATCCAGTTTAAGCGGATCTCGGCAGAGATAACTTCCTGCCGGAGACGCCCAAACACATAACGGGCCCCAAAGGTTTCCGCCATAACAGGGTCGTCAACCTTTCTAATCCACTGATAGCCGGTCCGGTTCATCATGTAAGACGGCCCAGCGGATAAATCAAAATTGGTGCGCGGTTTCCATGAAACACTGAAGCCGTAATTCCGGCGAAGAGAGTCAATTTCCGGACGTCCGTACGTGCCGGTTGAAACGGAAAACACAAACTGTTTCCTGGAATCCGTTCTTATACTGAAGTCACCTTGATATCCAAAGGGAACTTTAACCTGTGGGCCGCCCCGGGTCATGGTTGTGCTGATAGATTCCGGATTAAAGGCGATCATGGAAGAAAAACGCCAATAGTTAAGCAATTGACCTTCGCAAAGCATCAAAGCTCCGCTGCCTGTGGTCCTGGTTCCGCCGAAATCATAGGTCACAAAGGGTCCTCCCCCCAGAACAAAATTGCGAAAAACCTTTCCGGGATGGGGCCAGATTTGACCGACCACCAGATGAGAATTAATAATATCCGAGCTGCCGCCCTGAAAACCGGCGTCATTAGGATCGAATCCGGGAGATAAAGCGCCCAGGGCAAAATTGAACAAGGTTTGCCCCTTCTGCTTATTGATCTGAAACCGGCCGCCCCACCCGCTTAAAGCAGTGGCCGTTTCGTTCAGAGAGACATGATCGGCATCCGGCCGCTGAAAATAATGCAGCGATGAATTCTGCAGCTGCAGAATTCTCTCTTCACTGCCGGAGATGTATGTCGCGCCGGCCCAGCCGGGAAGTTATGTGTCCGGGTTTGGAATCGAACATACGGGCAGCGACATAAAGCGCATCCCTGTCATAGGCCACCCAAACCAGGGTTTTTTCGGTTGGCTCTGCTCCGTCAATGGGGTCAGATTGAATAAAACCGCCGGTGCCTTCGCGCTGCCAAACAGGTTCTTTCAATCGACCGTCAATCTCCACTCTTTGGTCGAGCCTGACTGCCGGAATGCTGCGTTCCTCCGGTGTCCGGTCACTCTTATTCTGACCGGAAAAACCCGGGCTGATTAGAATTCCAATGAGTCCCGCATATAAAATTATTCTTGATTTCTTCACAATTTTCACCATCAGATTCAAAAAGGTTTTACTGTCATTCAATAATATATACGCAGGGAATTTTAAAAAGGTTGCCGCTCAAAGCTGTCTTCCGGTTAAATCCTTCCCTGACCACCAAAGCGGCCAGCGGCGAAAATTCACGGATGCGTCCGATGCCGAGCCAACGTTCCCCGCAGCCAGTTCCTTCAGGGTAATGAACCGAAGGGTCGATGGGCGCCGGCGCTGGACTGCTGCCGGGTCAAACGTGAGGTATACAACAATCTCTTCCGCAGAGGAGATGGCCACCATTGCCATCCTGGACCGGCTGTTCCATAAAGCGCATATCTTCAACATCGATGGCAACAGTTACCGGCTCAAGGACTTTAGTGACATGATCCAAGATACCCAAAAGGAGAAAACCCATGAGCCCATACCCAGGACCAAGCGGGTGCGTAAAACTATGCGCCCTGGTTTTTCTATACCGGCATGTGCTAAATCGTGATCTCGGTCTTCTCGAAGGACTGATTCGCGCCAAACAGCCCGGCAGGCTCCCTTGCCACCCACCTCATAGAGGATGGATATGACATCAGAACAGTCCAGGAACGACTCGGGCATAAGGATGTCAGAACAACCATGATTTATACTCATGTTCTGAATCGCGGAGGACAAGGCGTCCTGAGTCCTGTCGACAGGCTCCTATAGGTCATCATTTATCAAGTTGTTGCAAAAACAGGAAGATTCCTATAATCTTCGTTTAGACGGACATATGGGATGTATTGATTTTTTGGGGGAATCGGTTGAATTTGTGCGAATTTTTTTATTTTCACTCAATAAAACCGATCCAGCCCATTCAGCATATCGCAATAGACGGAAATATGTGCCGCATTAACACAGCCGAATTGGCT